>JBPOHD010000029.1:0-84491 GCA_052035955.1 Pseudomonadota bacterium | reverse complement strand
TATCGCCATCCCGACGCGGTCATGGAGCCGGACGACGCGGACGTGGCCGAAGCATTGGCCATGGCAGGCGACTTCCTCCGGGCTGCCGAGGACTGCATCGGTCGTAGGGCCTGAATAGACTCGCCCGGGTAGCAGGCATTCCCCGCCACTGGCCGGCGACGAGCCGTTCCAGGTCGGAGGGGCGCATTGGGGAGTAGCGGGGAGTAGCGGGGAGCGGCGGGGTTTCACCCTTCGTGTCCGGCGCACCATCCGGCCGGCAACCCGATCCGGGAATGCCTTCCCTCTGTGCCCTCCGCGTCCTCTGTGGTTCAATCGGCTTTTCGAACCCGTCTTCCCATGAAGATAGCCCTCAACAAGGCCCATTTCCCCGTCACCGTCCTCGGACCGGGGCGGCGCGTCGGCCTCTGGCTGCAGGGCTGCTCGATCCGCTGCAGGGGCTGCGTGTCCCGGGACACCTGGGACCCGGACCCGGCGAAGGAGATGACGGTGGCGAGCCTGCTCGCCTGGTGCCGCGGCACCACCGGCGGCGTCCTCGACGGGGTGACCATCTCCGGCGGCGAGCCCTTCGACCAGCCGGCGGCCCTGGGGGCGCTGCTCGACGGCCTGCACCGCTGGCGCAGGGAACTGGCGCGGCCCTTCGACCTGCTTTGCTACAGCGGCCATCCGCTGAAGGCCCTTCAGCGGGATCACGCCGACCTCCTGGCCCGGCTCGACGCCCTGATCCCCGAGCCCTATTCGGACGGCCGGCCGCTGGGCGGGCTCTGGCGGGGCTCCGACAACCAGCCCCTGGTGTCGCTGTCGCCCCTGGGCGAGGAACGCTACCGGGAGGCGGTGCGGGCGCCCGCCGCGGGCCAGGACAAGCGCATGCAGGTGGCCCGGGAGGGCGGCCGGCTTTTCTTCATCGGCATTCCCCACCGGGGCGACATGGCGGCCCTGGAGACCCTGTGCCGCGATCGCGGCCTGGACATCCGGTCGGCATCCTGGCGATGAGCGACGTTCCCCGCTACGTGCGCGTCTGCCCGGTCTGCGGCGCCGTCAATGCCGCGGACACGGTCCTGTGCGGCTGCGGCACGCTGCTGACCGGCGTGGACCTGAGCCCAGCGCCGGCCGGAAGCGGCGACGCGGCCGCGGCCGTTGACCCCGTACCGCCGCCGGCTCAGGGGGAATCCGCTCCGCCCGCCGCGGCCGGCTTCGCCCGGGTCGCCGGTCCCCGTTGCCCCCACCCGGACTGCGGCGCGGCGAACCTGCCGGGCGCGACCCGCTGCGTCTATTGCGACCGGCCCCTGGCCGCGGCGGCGCGGGCCTTCCTCGATTGGCCCTGGGGCGGCAGCCTGGAGATCGTCGGCCAGGTCCTGGTCGGCCGCGGCGCCGACCTGCCGCGGGACCTCCACGACCGGCTGGAGAAGGACTACGACAACGTCTCGCGGCGACACGCCATGCTGCGCCATGCAGAGGGAATCCTCACCGTCGAGGACCTGGGGTCGCGCAACGGCACCTTCCTCGACGGCGTCCGCCTGGCGCCCTGCGAGCCGGCGCCGGTCAAGGCCGGTTCGCGCCTGCGCTTCGCGGCGGACCTCACCGCCACCGTGCGGATCGAGGCCGACACATGACCGACGAAACCCGCCTGGACCGTCCCGCCGGGCAAGACGCGGACAAGGATGGCGGGCCGGGCGACCCGGGCGCGACCCGGCTCGACCGGCCCGCCGACAGGCGTCCGGCCGACCCCGGTGCCACCCGCCTCGACCGCGCCGACTCCCGGCCCGACGCCGGGGAAGGCACGCTGCCGGACGCTGCGTTCGCGCCGCCGCCGGGCACCGCCCTCTACAACCTGCCCTCCGCCCTGCGCGACAAGTTCCGCATCGTCCGCGTCCTGCCGGCCGGCGGCGCCGAGGCCGAGATCATGATCCTCGAGGGCATCGGCACCGGCGTGCGCGTGGTGGCCAAGATCTATCGCCCCGGCATCGTGCCGAAGACGGAGGTGCTGGAGCGGGTCAGCAAGGTGGCCTTCAGGCACGTGGTGCACCTGGTCTCCCACGGTTTTTCCGACGGGGTCGGCTACGAGCTGATGGAATACTGCGGCGAGGGCTCCCTGCGCGAATTCATGCGCGGCGGGCCGTTGCCGGACGCCGTGCTGCGCCGGGTGGTGGAGGAACTGGCCGGGGCCCTGGAGGCCCTGCACGCCTGCCAGGTGATCCACCGGGACCTGAAGCCCGAGAACGTGCTGATCCGGCGCAAGGAGCCCCTGGACCTGGTGCTGACCGACTTCGGCATCGCCTCGGTGCAGGAGGCCACCCAGCTCTTCACCGGCCTGGCGCGGACGGTGAAGTACGGGGCGCCCGAGGCCCTCTCGGGCGTCCTCGACAAGGCGGCGGACTGGTGGTCCCTGGGCATGATCGTCGCCGAGGCGGTATCCGGCCGGCATCCCTTCGCCGGCCTCTCGGAACCCGTGGTCACCCATCGCCTGGCGACGGCGCCGGTGGACCTGGACGGCATCGCCGATCCGGCCTGGCGCAAGCTTTGCCGGGGCCTGCTGCTGCGCGACCCGAAGCGGCGCTGGGGCCAGGCTGAAGTGGCCCGCTGGCTGGCCGGGGACGAGACCCTCCCCGAGCCGGCCGACGACCGCCGTGCCGCCAACGGCCCGGTGGCCCGCGAGCCCTACGAACTGGAAAGCAGCACCTGCCATACGGCGGCCGAGCTGGGCGCCGCCCTGGCCCTGCACTGGGAATCAGGCCGCAAGGACCTAATGCGCGGCCAGGTCACCGCCTGGGTGCGCGACGGCCTGCGCGACCGCAACCTGCTGCGCTTCGTCCAGGACCTGCTGGACGAACGGGACGTGGACGAGGACCTGCGCCTCCACCGCCTGATCGAACGGCTGGTGCCGGAACTGCCGCCGATCTGGCGCGGCGAAAGCCTTTCCGCCGCCCATGTCCTGGCCATGGCTGCCCGGGCCGAGGGCGAGGACCGGGCGGCCGGCGAGTGGCTGGCCTCCGTCCATGACTCCGGCATCATCGGCCGGCTGCCCGCGCCGCCCCCCGAACTGGCGGACCTGGGCCGTCGCTGGCGGACGGCGGCCGGGGACTTCGAGCGGCTGTGGAAGCAGGCCGAGGCGGCCCGGGAGCAGTGGAAGAAGGAGGCCCGGTCGCGGGACGGCGTCGCCGACTTCGATGCCATGGTCTTCGGACTGCCGGATACGCTGCGCCGGCCGCCGGCCTGGCAGCTGCACACCATCCTCCTCCTCGCCCTGGCCCGGGACGACTATGCCCGGGCCCTGCGCGAACGGGCCCTGGCGGGCGGCGCGTCGCACCTGGCGGGGAGCCCGTGGATGGGCGGCATCGTCGCCGGGACGGCGGCCGACGGGGAGCGGGCCGACGAGGCGATACCCGCCCTGGCCGCCTGCCTCTTCCTGCTGCCCCATGCCGAAGCCTCCGCCGAGGAGGAGCGACAGCGCCTGACCCGGGAGGAGCAGGCCCAGGCCGAGCGGGCGGCCGAGATCGGCCGCCGCTTCAATACCGCCGTCGATGTCCTGCGCGACGCCGCCGAACTCGGCAGCTTTGCCGGCGCCATGGAACGGCAGGCCCTGTCGGCCGCCATCGGCCATTTCCTCGGCATCGCCGCCGAGCTGCGGGGCCTGCCCCGCGGCGATCCGGCCTTCGAGCCCCTGTTCCGCGCCGCCGGCCGGGCCGAGCCGGTCGTCCTGCGGATGCAGGAGCGGGTGGACGAGTGGGAGCACGCGGCGCGCCTCAACGCCCTGTGGCGCAACGACCACCTGCTGCGCGGCCTCGGTTTCGGCGCCCTGGTGCTGCTGCTGATCCTGCCCCGCTACCTGCCCTTCCTGGTCGTCCCCGTCCTGCTGGCCGTCATCTGGCGGCTGTGGGGCGCCGTCAGCGTCCGCTCGGCCATCCGCGAACTGGCGTCCAGGCTGCCCCTGCGGGTCGGGCCGCCATCCGGCGGCCCCTGAGGCCATGCCCTGCCCGTCCCTGAGGCCATGGCCTGTCCACCCCTGATCGAGGCCCTGCGGGACGGCCGCCGCTATCCGCATCCGGCGTCCGAGGTCCAGGTGGCCGAGACCCATGCCTCCTGGGTGCTGCTGGCCGGCGGCTTCGCCTACAAGATCAAGAAGCCCGTCACCCTGCCCTTCCTCGATTACGGTAGCCTGGAGAAGCGCCGGGCGGCCTGCCTCGAGGAGTTGCGCCTCAACCGGCGGCTGGCGCCGGACCTCTACCAGGATGTCGTAGGGATCGCCGGGTCGCCCGAAGCGCCTGTGATCGGAGGCGAGGGGGAGGCGATCGAGTATGCCGTAAGGATGGCCCGCTTCCCGGAGGCCATGCGACTGGACCACCTGGCCCGGCGCGGGGAACTGAGGCCGGCCCAGCTGACCCGCCTGGCCCGGGCCGTGGTCCGCTTCCATGAGGCTGCCGCCGTAGCGCCGCCCGGTTCGGGCCATGGCGAGCCGGCGCGCGTGCTCGCACCCGCCCTGGAGAATTTCGCCGAGCTCCACGACCTGGCGCCCGGCGAACGGCCGCGCCTGGCGACCCTGGAGGCCTGGACGCGGGCCGAGTTCGCCCGCATCGCGCCGCTGCTCGCCGGGCGAATGGCGGCGGGCCGCATCCGCGAATGCCACGGCGACCTGCACCTGGGCAACCTGGTGCTGATGGGCGACGAGGTGGTCCCCTTCGACGGCATCGAGTTCAGCGAGGACCTGCGCTGGATAGACGTGGCCAACGAGATCGCCTTCACCTGGGTGGACCTGCTGGACCACGGCCGTCCGGACCTGGCCGGCTGGTTCCTGAACGAGTGGCTGGCCTGGAGCGGCGACTTCGCGGCCCTGGCCGTGCTGCGCTGGTACGCGGTCTATCGGGCCCTGGTGCGGGCCAAGGTGGCGGGGCTGCGGGGCGATGCGGGCGAGGTCGCCGACTACCTGGCCCTGGGCGAAAGCCTGGTCCGGCCGCCGCCGCCGCGGCTCGTCGTCACCTTCGGGCTTTCCGGTTCGGGCAAGACCACGGAGTCCGGCCGGCTGCTGATGGCCGACCCGGCGGCTTCCACGATTCGCTTGCGCTCGGACGTGGAGCGCAAGCGCCTCTTCGGCCTGGCGCCGGACGCCGACAGCGGCGGCGCCATCTACGCGCCGGAGGCCAACGACCGCACCTATGGCCGGCTGCTGGAACTGGCGGGCGAGGCCCTCGGCGCCGGCTGGTCCGTGGTCGTCGACGCGGCCTTCCTCAGGCGGGCGGAGCGGGACGCCTTCCGGCACCTGGCCGAAGGGCGGAGCCTTCCCTTCGGCATCCTCGCCTGCGATGCCCCCATGGAGGAACTTCGCCGGCGGACGGCGCAGCGCACCGGCGACGCCTCGGAGGCCACCGCGGCCGTCGTGGACCTGCAGGCCGGATGGGTGGAGCCCCTGTCGGACGCGGAGCGGGTGCTGGTGCTGCCCGCTCCCTGGGCCCGGGCCCCCGGCGGTTAGCCCCGCTCAGCCGGCCCGGCGCCGCCGGGCGGCGGCAGCCATCAGGCCCAGGCCGGCGAGGAACATGGCGCAGGTCTCGGCTTCGGGCACGGCTGCCAGGCTCGCGTAGGCCTCCACGCCCGTATCGGACCCCGTGGTGCTTATCCAGCGGACGGTCGTGTCTTCGAAGGGGAAGTCGAACAGGATGCGTTGCCCCGGCCGATCCAGCCGCAGGATCGGTCGCAAGCCCTCCGGGAGGCTCTCCCGCAGGCGTTCATACATGGTCGCGACCAGGCCGTCCAGGGTGCCGCCGGGAATTTCGCCGAAGGGCACCGTTGCCAGGGCGATGAAGCTGTCGGTGGCGAGCGATGAGGCAAAGATCGACTCCGTGCCGAGCTCGTCGATGCCCGCCAGTCCGCCGGGCAAGGACGGGAAGGCGATGCTCGCGACGACCTTGAGCTTCTTGTCCCCTTCAAGATCGGGCCGGAATATTCCAAGGTGCTTCTTGTCCGTCAGGTCAAGGAGCCGGCTGTCCGTACCCAGTTGTACCACCCAGAGCTTTTCATCGTCCGGCTTCGGGTTTTTGATGCGCGGGTCCTTCTCGCGCCCGACCTTGATGGCCTCCAGATCCTTCGCCGACAGCTTCCCCTCGAGTTGTGTCCGGATCGCCTCGGCGATGGCCGCCGCCATTTCGGCTTTCGAGCGGGGACGATTGCTTCCATCGTCCAGGCGGACCGTCGGCTTGACGTTGACGTTGATGTCGTGTTTCTTGCCGTCGATGCGGAACCTGCCGCCGCGTGGCCGCTGCCGTGTTCCGGTCCGGAGGAAGTGATAACACAGCGGACGCCGGCAGGGCATGACAAAGATCAGCGCGCGGCTTTCCGCGGGGACTTGGGGTCCGAGGCCGAAGGATTTTCCGGTCTGGCGGGGCTGCTGCCCCGGCGCTTCAGGTGGCTCCCGCAGCCCGCGCGGCAATCCGAGGCGCCGAAACCCGGCACGGGGGTCTCCCCCCGGGTGGCCAGATTCAGCTCGCATTCCGGCCGGCGGGACCGGCGGACTCGCAGGACCGAGACGCCCGGCGCCGCCAGCAGGTAGTCGATGTGCCAGTGCAGCCGTTTGGCGGACGACAGGTGGCGGGCGATTCGGGCCTCGATGTTCCGCTTGGCGGAACCGGTATAGACGTAGGTGCCGGCCGGGAAGCGGAAGATGCCGAGTCGCCCCACCGAGACGGTGAGCGCCCGGGCGACCTCGACGATCAGTTGATAGGTGGTCGGCGCCGCGGGCGGATCGTTGCGGCTTCGTAACGGAACCGGCTGCCGTCTTGTCATGCCGTCGATTCTACGCAACACCGGCCGCCGCCCATCGGTCCGATCGGCCGCGAAGGTTCCCGCGTTATGCCCATGGTCATATAGAATCGCCGGCGCGGCCGCGCGTCCGGCCGGCTGGGTCAGCACCGGGAAAACCAACAAGATCAGAGGAGGAGCCCGGAAAATGCTCCGTTACACCGATAGCATCGAAAAGAGCGCCGAGTACCTGCGCATGGCCCTGCCCCTCATGAGCCGCCAGGCGGCCGGGCTGCACCCGATCTCCTATGCGGTCTGGTACGACTACGTCTCCGGCGCCAATTCCGCGCTGCGGCAGGAGCTCGACCGTCGCCTGACGGACGGGGTTCCGCTGGACGAGGCGACCACGGAAGCCCTCTTCCGGCGCCATGTGGCGGAACTGAGCGAGGAAACCGCGCGCAAGGTGGGCGAAGGCGTCCAGCGCGTCCTGGCCGACATCTCCCACAGCACCTCCCGGGCCGGCGAGCAGGCCAACCTGTTCGGCGATGCCCTCGAGCAATGGAGCGAGGGCCTGGCGGCCAGCCTGCCCGACCTGGGCTTCGACACCGGCGCCGAGACCCTGCTCCAGGACACCCGGCGCATGCAGCGGGCGATCGGCGAGCTGTCCCGCCGCCTGGACGACAGCCGGCAGGAGATCGAGCGCCTGAAGGAGGAGGTGGTGCGGGCGCGGGAGGACGCCCAGCGGGATTCCCTGACCGGGCTGGTGAACCGGCGGGGCTTCGACCTCTCCCTGGCGGCCGCCCTCGGGGAGTTCCATCGCGGCGAGGGACCGAGCCTGCTGTTCACCGACATCGACCGTTTCAAGCACATCAACGACCGCTTCGGCCACCTGTTCGGGGACAAGGTGATCCGCGCCATCGGCAGCGTCCTCAAGGACAACGTCAAGGGCCGCGACGTGGCCGCCCGCTATGGCGGCGAGGAGTTCGCCATCCTGTTGCCCGACACGCCGCTGGAGGGTGCCCGCGTCCTCGCCGAGAAGCTGCGCGGCCTGGTGGCCGGAAGCCGCATCCGGCGCACCGACGACAACGCGATGCTCGAATCCGTCACCGTCTCGGTGGGGGTTGCCTGCTACCGGCGCGGCGAGGCGGCGGAGGAATTCGTCCGCCGCGCCGACCTGGCCCTCTATGCCGCCAAGGCCGGTGGCCGCAACCGGGTGACCGTGGCGCCGGCGCGCTGATGGCAGAATGGCCGGAATGTCCCGTTCCGGCCAACGATGCCAGCCACCGAAATGCCGGCCCGCCGCCGGCGCTCCCCATGCCTGATGCCCTTCCAGCCGACGCCGACGCGGTGATCCTGGTCCACGGCTTGTGGACAGGCCCCTGGGCCATGGCCTGGCTGGGCCGGCAACTGGCGGCCCGCGGTCTCCGGCCCTACCGCTTCGGCTATCCCTCGGTGCGCGACGGCCTCGGCGGCAACGCCGCGGCCCTGCGCCGATTTGCCGCCGCGGTCGAGGCGCCCCGCATCCATTGGCTCGGCCACAGCCTGGGCGGCATCCTGATCCTCCAGGCCCTCGGCGAAGGCGCTGCCGCGATGCCCGGCCGGGTCGTCATGCTCGGTTCGCCCCTGGCCGGCAGCGCCGCCGCGGCACGCCTGTCGGCCCATGCCGTCGGCCGCGCCATGGTCGGCCGCAGCCTGCGCGACTGGCTGGCCCGGCCGCAACGGCGCTGGCCGCTGGCCCAGGAGCTGGGCATCATCGCCGGCACCGGCGGCGTCGGCATGGGCCGCCTGGTCGCACCCGGGCTGGCGCAGCCCAACGACGGCGCCGTAAGTGTCGAGGAGACGCGCCTGCCCGGCGCCCGGGAACACCTGGTGCTCCCGGTCAGCCATTCGGGGATGCTCCTTTCCGCCCGTGTCGCCCGCCATGCCGCCCAGTTCCTGCTGACCGGCCGCTTCGGGGAGGGGGACCCGCCGCGATGAAGGGCCGGCCCGGTCGCCTGGGGATCGCCGCCGCCCTCGGCGCCTTCCTCGGCGGCTGCGCGACCCCCGGCTACTATGCGCAGGCGGTCGGCGGGCACCTGGAGATCTGGCGGGCGAGCCGCCCCATCGCCGAGGCCCGGGCCGATCCCGAATTGTCCGTCGCGGTTCGCGAGCGCCTCGCCGCCGCGGAGCGCATCCGCGACTTCGCCAGCCGGACGCTGGGGCTGCCTGACAACGGCAGCTACCGCCGCTACGCCGACGTGGGGCGTCCCTATGTCGTCTGGACCGTCGTGGCCACCGGTACCGTCTCGCTGGAGCCGGAGACCTGGTGTTTCCCCTTCGCCGGCTGCGTTGCCTACCGGGGCTACTTCGCCGAGGCGGCGGCGCGGGAATTCGCCGCCGGCCTGGAGGCCGGGGGCCACGATGTCTTCGTGGCCGGCGTGCCCGCCTACTCGACCCTGGGCTGGTTCGACGACCCGGTGCTCAACACCTTCGTCCGCTATCCCGACGCGGAGCTGGCCCGCCTGATCTTCCACGAACTGGCCCATCAGGTGGCCTATGCGAAGGACGACAGCGAATTCAACGAGTCCTTCGCGGTGGCCGTCGAGGAAGCCGGCGTCGAGCGGTGGCTGGCGGCCCACGGCAGCGCCGCCGATAAGGCGTCCTTCGCCCGCATGCAGGGGCTGCGGGCGGATTTCCAGGCCCTGGTCGGCCGCCACCGGGCGGCCCTGGCCCGGGCCTACGCCGGGGGAACGGAAGGGGATAAGCGGTCGGCCAAGGCCCGAATCCTCGCCGACCTCCTGGCGGATTACCGCGCCCTGCGCGATGGACCCTGGGGAGGCTTCGCCGGCTACGACCGCTGGCTGGGGGCGGGCGTCAACAATGCCACCCTGGCCTCCATCGGCCTCTACCAGACCCTGGTGCCCCAGTTCCGCGCCCTGCTGGCCGGCGGCGGGGGCGACCTGCCGCGCTTCTACGCGGCGGTGCGCGAACTGGCCGGAATGCCGCGGGAAGAACGCCGGCGCCAGCTCGCCGGAACCCCGGGGAGTGCGCCGCGCTGAGCTTCCGGCGCCGGCAACCGATTCAGCCGAAGGGCCGCACCCCGAACAGCCAGCCGTGGGCGACGAAGGCGAAGGCCGCCCAGGCGGCGACGCCGACGGCCAGGGCGACCGCGTCCCGGCTCGCCGGACCGGGCGGATAGGCGCGGCCGGCCGCCCGGTCGCGGCCCCGGGCGGCCAGGAAGGACAGCGCCGCCCAGAGGCCGAAGCCGCCGAAGAGCAGCAGGTCGGCCAGCCGGCCGTTGGCCAGCAGGTGGCCAATGGCCCAGAGCACGGTGCCGGCCACCATCGGGTGCCCGACCGCCGCCTTGATCCGGGTGCCTGGCACGTAGGCCGCCGCCAGCAGCACGAAGGCCGGCAGGATCAGCAGTGCGGAGGCATGGCGGGCCCAGGCGGGCGGCGCGTAGAGCACCACCGGTTCGGTGCGGGCGAGGCCGAAGCCCCAGACCAGCAGCGCGAAACCGGCCAGGGAGGCGATGGAATGGACCCCCTTCCAGCGCTGCTCGCCCAGCCTCGCCACCCGGGCATCTCGCCAAGCCCCGGCGAAAATGCGAATGGAATGGACGCCGAGGAAGAGAACGAGGCCGAGCACGAGAATGCCCATGAAAGACTCCGCTGGATGCCGAAGCGGCAAGCTTACCGGCAATCCGCATGGGGAAGCGCCAATGGCGCGACCCGGCCGCCTTTGGCCTGTCGGGGAATCCTGGA
The DNA here is from genome assembly GCA_052035955.1 of Pseudomonadota bacterium. Classification (GTDB taxonomy): domain Bacteria; phylum Pseudomonadota; class Gammaproteobacteria; order Burkholderiales; family Rhodocyclaceae; genus JAEUNJ01. Next base: position 74,025 of record JBPOHD010000029.1, on the reverse strand, counting down.
AATGCCCCCCGTCCCGGTCTATGCTGGCAGGGAGGAGCGGCACCGTCCCCCGGTGCCGATGAATCGGAAACCATGTTGCCGGAATCCCTGTTGCGCCGCCTGCGCCACGCGCGGCATCTCGCCGTGTTCACCGGTGCCGGCATGTCGGCCGAAAGCGGCATCCCCACGTTCCGCGACCGCTTCGAGGGCCTCTGGGCCAAGTACGATCCGATGGACGTGGCCAACCCCTGGGCCTTCCGGCAGAACCCGCAGTTCGTCTGGGACTGGCACGTCCATCTGGCCGACAAGGTGCGCCGGGCCGCCCCCAACGCGGGCCACAAGGCGGTCGCGCGCCTCCAGGAGGCGGTACCGAAAGTCACCGTCATCACCCAGAACATCGACAACCTCCACCAGGAGGCGGGCAGCCGGGACGTGCTGGAACTGCACGGCAACCTGTTCCGGCTGAAGCCCTTCGTGGACGAGGAGGAGGTCTTCGGGGCCGGCGATCCGGTGGTCTGCCACGTCTGCGACGGGTATGCGCGGCCCGACGCCCGGGACCCCTATGCGGCCCGGGACGACGTCACCGGCATCACCGTGCGCGAGGGTCCCGTTCCCCGATGCCCCGGCTGCGGAGCCCTGCTGCGGCCCGCCGTCGTCTGGTTCGGCGAGATGCTCGATCCGGCGGTGCTCGGCGCCGCCGTCGATGCGGCCGATGACTGCGACGTCCTGCTCTGCATCGGCAGTTCCCTCGAAGTGGAGCCCGCCGCCAGTCTGCCGCGCCGGGCGTTGCACCGGGGTGCCGCGGTGATAGAGATCAATCCCTCGCCGACGACGCTTTCCGACCGGGCCGCCGCCACCCTGGTCGGCGGCGCCGCCATCCAGTTGCCGCGCCTGCTGCGGGAAGTCTGGGGCTTCGAGGAATGACGACGGCTTTGCTCGCGGCCTGCGCTCGCCGAGCGTGACGGACGAGCGCCGCCGTTCATGTCCCCCGCCGGCCCGATCCCGCACGCTTTGGCCGGAAGGGCGGTTCCACTCCCTCTCCCGCGCCCGGCGGGTCGCCCCGACAGGGGTGGAGCCGGTCAGTCCAGGGCCCCGTAAACCAGGTTCCGGAACAACTGCCGGTAGTGGGCCCGCTGCTCCGGTGCCTGCATCATCCACAGGGCGGTGAAGCCGGCCACCGGGTCCACCCAGAAGTAGGTGCCGCCCAGGCCGCTCCAGTTGAAATCGCCGACATTGCCCGGCGTCAATGCCTCGCCGGCGGCCAGGCGCACGGAGAAGCCGAGGCCGAAGCCGTAGCCCGGGCCGGGCAGGTAGCTGGCCCCGCTGCGGGCCAGGGGGAGGCCGCCCAGGTGGTCGCTGGCCATGAAGGCGAGGGTACGGGGGGCGAGCAGTCGCACGCCGTCCAGGCTGCCGCCGGCGAGCAGCAGGCGGGCGAAGCGCAGGTAGTCATGGACGGTGGAGACCAGGCCGCCGCCGCCGGACAGGAAGCTCGGCCGCTGGCGAACGTCGATGAGCGAGACCGGAACCCCGTTCACCGGGTCCGTGGCGAAGGCTTCGGCGATCCGGTGCAGCTCCGGGGCCGGCACCGAGAAGGCGGTGTCGTCCATGCCCAGCGGAGCCAGGATGCGCCGGCGCAGGAAGGCTTCCAGGTCCTCGCCGGAGAGACGCTCGAGGAGGGCCCCGAGGACGTCGGTGGAGCGGCCGTACTCCCAGACCGTGCCCGGCTGGTAGGCCAGGGGCAGGTCGCCCAGGCGGCGCAGCAGTTCGTCGTTGTCCAGGTGCCGGGACTCGACCCCGGCCGCGACGTAAGCCCGCTTGACCAGGGAGTCGCCGAAGAAGCCGTAGGTGATCCCCGAGGTGTGGCGCAACAGGTCCTGCACCGTGATCTCCTGCCGGACCGGTTCGAGGCGCAGCCCGGGGCCGTCGTCCCCCGCCTCTTCCATCCCCACCCGCAGGCCGGCCAGCTCGGGCAGGTACTTCGCCACCGGATCGCCGATCAGCAGGCGCCCCTCCTCGACCAGCATCATGATGCCGACGGAGACCAGGGGCTTGGTCATCGAGTAGATGCGGAAGATGCTGTCCAGGCCCATGGGCCGCGCTTCGCCGGGCGCCTGGCGGCCGATGGCGCGCTCGACCACCGTGCGCCGCCGGTCGGCAACCAGGAACACGGCGCCGGGGATGCGTCCGGCATCGACGTCGGCCTGCACCTTGCCGCAAAGCCTTTCCAGGCCGGCGTCCGTGAAGACGGGTTGTTCGCTGTTCATGGCGGGACTGCCCTCGGATCGGAGAGCGCCGAGCTTACCACCGGCCGGCGGCGTCAATCCCTGGTCGCTGCGAGCGGTCTCCGGCCCGCCAGGCGAGTAAAGTAGGGCCCATGCCCCCGACCCCGACCCCCGCCGAACTGGTGAAGGACATCAGCGGCCTGGTGACCCTGCCGGATGTCTATCTGCGCATCACCCGGCTGGTGGACGACCCGGACAGTTCCGCCACCGACATCGCCCGCGCCGCCAGCCAGGATCCGTCCTTCTCGGCCCGCCTGCTCCAGGTGGCCAACAGCGCCCTCTACGGCTTCAGCGGCCAGGTCGCCACCGTCGCCCGGGCGGTGACGGTCATCGGCACCGCACAGATCCGCCACCTGGCCCTGGCCATGTCGGTGGCGAGCAGCTTCGAGCGGTTGCCCAACGAGCTGGTGTCCATGAAGAACTTCTGGCGCCACAGCCTGTTCTGCGCCCTGATCGCCCGCCACCTGGCCCGCATCGCCAGGCGGGCCGACCCGGACGCCCTGTTCACCGCCGGCCTGCTCCACGACATCGGCGAGCTGATCGTCTTCAACCGCCTGCCGGCCCAGGCCACCGAGGCCCTGACGCTGGTCCTCGACAGCGGCGACGAGATCCCCATCCCCGAGGCGGAAAGGCAGGTCCTCGGCTACGACCATTCCGCCGTGGGCGGCGAGCTGGCCCGGGCCTGGAAACTGCCGCCCCTGCTGGAGGAATGCATCGCCCATCACCACGATCTGGCGTCCGCCCGCCGTCATCCGAGGGAGGCGGCCCTGGTCCACCTGGCCAACAGCCTCGCCCTGATGGCGGAGATCGGCAGCCTGGACCCGTCCGAGGTGGCGCCCATCGATCCGGCCGCCTGGGAGATCACCGGCCTCGAACCGGATTGCATCGAACCGGCGGTGACCGAGGCGCGGGAGGGCATCGAGGCCGTCGAGCAGCTCTTCGGAGGCGGGAAATGAACGCCCTCGCCGCCGACTGCGGCCCCGGCGGGCGCCCGCCCCTGCCGCCCGTCCTGTCCGGCTTCGAGCACGTCAAGCGGGGCTGGCACAACAGCTACGGCGCCTATGCCGCCCGCATCCTTCCGGGGGAGTATTACGTGACGCGCTCCGAGGAAGGCATATACACGACGCTCGGGTCCTGCATCTCCGCCTGCATCCGCGACCGCCTGACCGGCATCGGGGGCATGAACCACTTCATGTTGCCCCAGAACGCCAATGCCGATCCCGACGACTGGAAGGCCACGGGGCTGGGCGCCGCCACCCGTTACGGCAATTTCGCGATGGAACACCTGATCAACGCCATCATGAAGAACGGCGGCCGGCGGGAGAACCTGGAGGTGAAGGTGTTCGGCGGCGGCCGCATCCTGGAGAACATGACCGACGTGGGGCGGCGCAACATCGCCTTCGTCCGCGACTACCTGAAGGCCGAGGGCCTCAAGGTCGCGGCCGAGGACGTGGGCGAGATCTTCCCCCGCATCGTCCTCTACTTCCCGGCCACCGGGAAGGTCCGCGTCAAGCGCCTGCGTTCGCTGCACGCCAACCTGATCGCCAGCCAGGAACGCAAGTACGTGGAGAGCATCGCCGAGAAGCCCGTCTCCGGCGACATCGAGCTGTTCTGACCGCCGCCCCCGGGCGGCGCCGGCTCAGGGGGTCAGCGTCGCCGCCCGCCAGCAGGCATCCAGGTCGCCGCAGGCCAGGTCCACCAGGTCGGGGTCGAGGACGCCCCGGGCGACGAAATCGTCCAAGACCCGCGGGATCTCCTCGGGCGGATGGGCGCCCCGGTAGGGCCGGGTCTGGGACAGGGCCTGGAAGACGTCGGCGACGGCGACGATGCGCGCTTCGGCGTGGAGCCGGTCGGCGCCGTGGCGGAAGGGGTAGCCGCGGCCGTTCAGGGCCTCGTGGTGGAAGGCCGCCCACTCGGCGATGGTTTCCATGCCCGGGATGTGGCGCAGGATCTGGTAGGTCTCGAAGCTGTGCCTTTCCATGACCGAGAACTCCATGGCGGTGAGCCGCGCCGGCTTTTCGACGATCTCGTCCGGCACGCAGAGCTTGCCGACGTCATGCATCAGTCCGGCGACCTCGACCTGGAAGACGGCATCCGGGTCCAGCCCGGCACGTTCGCCGAGGTGCCGGGCGAGCTGGGCCACGCCCATGGAATGGGAGGCCGTGAAGGGGCTCTTGGCATCGACGATGCTCGACACCAGCCGGGCCACGTGGCGGAACTGGGGGAACTCGATGGTAATGCGCCATTCGGGAAGGGCCATGTCCGCGAGGTAGCGCAACACATGGCGCGGCGCCAGGCCGATCCAGAAGGCTTCCCGGGTGGCGGCGCCCCGGAAGGCCCGGACCACCTCGGCATCGAGTTCGCGCCCGGCCATGGCGCCGACTTCGGCGCAGATGCCTTCGCGCAGCACCAGGGGGTTCTCCAGGCCGCGTTGCAGCAGCAGGGCATCCACCCGGTCGGCGAGGAGGATCAGGTTGGTGGCCAGGGCATCCTCGGGGGACAGGAAGTCGGGCAGGTCCGGCCACGGCGTGTGGTGGTAGCGGATGATCTCGGCGAGCCGCGACAGGTGGGCGAAGGGGCGCAGCAGGTCGTGGCCGCGGCGGCAGTGGGCGTCGCGGCCGGCCCAGTCCCATTCCCAGGCCAGGCGCTGCTGTTCCGTGGTGCAGGAGACTCCCAGGTCGTGCAGCAGGCCGGCGCAGAAGAGGTCGTCGAGGCGGCGCGCCGGCAGGCCGAGCAGCTGCCCCACTTCCCGTGCCATGACGGCGACCCGCTTGCCGTGCTGGAAATCATTGACGCCGACCAGGTCCAGGGCGTCGGACAGGGCCAGGACGGCGCTCTTCAGGTCGATCTTGATGGACATCGGGCCGCTCCCTCCCCCAGGCCGGCTGGAACCGGGGAGCATACCAGCAGACGGGCGTCCGACCCCGGCCCGCCTCGGCCGGCGGCGGCCTGCGCTACTCCTCGGGGACGCAGATCTCGCCGCGGCGGACGGCCAGGGCGGTGCGTCCGGTCAGTATGGCCAGCAGCAGGCTCAGCAGGGCGAGGAGCAGCACGGCGAGGCCGTGCAGGAAAGGCTCGCCCGTGGCTTCGGCCATGACCAGGGTTGCCGTGGTCATGGCGGCCACGGGGAAGGAGTAGGCCCACCAGGACAGGAAGAACTTGAGGCGGAGGAAGCGCGGCGCCTGGACGGTCAGGAAGAGGGTCAGGAAGAGCCCGAAATGGAACAGGACGCGGGCGAAGGCGTCGATGCCGCCGGCGAGCCTCACGTAGGACAGGAAGCCGACGGCCGGCGGCGCGACGAGGATGAACAGGGTGGGCAGCAGCTTGGCCGGCAGGGCCGGATGGAAGACCAGCCGGTAGACGATGACGGTCATCAGCACGGGCCAGAAGACCAGGCCGAGGCTGAAGAAGAACCAGGAGATCTCCGGATGGCCGTGGGGGACGCCGGCCAGGGGCACCAGGATGTTGCCGACCACGGGGATGAACCAGGCCGGATTGCTGTGCTGGATCTGGAAGCGGTCATGGAAGATCCAGGCGTTGATCACGTAGAGCGTGAAGGCCAGGTGGATGGCGATGCCCGGCCACCAGAGGGCCAGGGACAGGCCGGCGTCGTGGGGCCGGGCGGCCGTCGCCAGCAGGATGAGCCCGATGGAGATGGTCGGGAAGAAGGAGAGGCGCACGGGATGGCGCAGTTCCGCGGCCACCGCTTCCGGATGGCGCAACAGCTTGAGGCCGTAGATGGCCACCAGGAGGGCGAAGACCAGGGCCGCCAGGAGGAACAGGACCAGGGGAACGGCGGCGGGAGTCCCCAGGGTGTCGGCCGCCTTCTGCCAGGCCAGGGCCAGACCGGAAAGGCCCATGACCATGGCGAAGATGGAGACGGGCAGGTGGGGGAGGCGGGGTTCGCCGGCGGCGGTCTGGGTCATGGGATTCTCGGGTCGGTGTTCCGCGTCCGGGATGGGCGGGGTCGCGGATTCTCGCCGCAACGGGCAAAAAAAAGAAGCCGACGACCGGTGGTTCCGCGCCCAAGGGGTTGGGGCCTGTTGCCACCCGAGCCGGCGAGGAGAGAGAGGTACCCTCCGGCAGGGTGCCGCCGGACGGGCCGGCGGTGGGTGCGGAACCGACGTCTGGACACGGATGAGGAGGACTCCGGTGTGTCGGCTTCACGGGGGGTGAATCAATTTTCGTGCCTGGGCCGGCGATGGATGCCGGTGCCAGCATTTGCCGCCATTTTGGCCCCTCCAGGCCGTCGGTCCGGGTGCGTGGAAGGGAAAATGCGCCATAATCGGCAGACATCATCGGAAATTCTGCCAATAATGACAGTCAAGCAACGCCCCCCGGCCGGTGCCAGCCTGCAGGCCCTGACCGACTTCCTCGACCATCTGCCCGATCCCCGCATCGTGATGGATGCCCGCTACCGGATCGTCGCCGCCAACCGGGCCTACCTGGACACCTACGGCACCGGCCGGCAGATCCTCGGCCGCACCTGTTACGAGGTCTCCCATCGCTTCGAGGTGCCCTGCGACCAGGCCGGCGAATCCTGTCCGCTGGCCAATGCCCGGCGCAGCCATACGCCCCAGCGGGTGCTCCACCTGCATCACACGCCCCGCGGCGAGGAGCACGTGATGGTGGAGACGGCGCCGGTGGCGGACGGCGAGGGCGGGGAGACCTACTACGTGGAGACCCTGACGGTGGTTCGGCATGCCAGTCCGAAACCGGCGGCCCAGGGCCTGGTCGGCAAGGCGCCGGCTTTCCGGCGCATGCTGGACCGCCTGCTGCGGGCGGCGCCCTCCATGGCCAACGTGCTGCTGCTCGGCGAAACGGGGACCGGCAAGGAGGTGGCGGCGCGCGCCCTGCACGAGGCCAGCGGCCGGGCGGCCGGACCCTTCGTGCCGGTGGATTGCTCGGGGCTCACCGAAACCCTGTTCGAGAGCGAACTCTTCGGCCACGAGAAGGGCGCCTTCACCGGCGCCGGCAACCGCAAGACGGGGCTCGTCGAGGCGGCGGCGGGCGGTACCCTGTTCCTCGACGAGATCGGCGACGTGCCGCTGGCCATGCAGGTCAAGCTGCTGCGCCTGCTGGAAACGGGCGCCTATCGGCGGGTCGGCGGCGTCGAGGTGCTGCCGGCCGATTTCCGCCTCGTCAGCGCCACCCATCGGGATCTGGCCGCGATGGTCACGGAGGGCAGCTTCCGGCGGGATCTCTACTACCGGATCAACACCTTTCCTGTCCGCATCCCGGCCCTTGCCGAACGTCGGGAGGACATCCCGCTTCTCGCCGAATCCCTGCTGGCCCGGGTGGACCACCGGCCGGGGCGCGCCTTCGCGCCGGCCGCCCTGGAGGCCCTGGCCGGCCGTGCCTACGCCGGCAACATCCGCGAATTGCGAAACCTGATCGAGCGCGCCACCCTGCTCGCCGACGGCGACCGCATCGACGCCGCCGACCTGGAGGACGACGGTCCCCCGCCGCCGCCGGCGGCGGCCGGACCGGGCGGCGAGGTCTTCGCCGTGCGGGCGCCGATGGCCCTCGACGAACTGGAGCGGGCCTACCTGCGCTGGGCCGTCCTGGCCGGGCCCGCCGACCGCGGCGCCCTGGCCCGTTGCCTGGGCGTCAGCGAACGGACGCTCTACCGGCGGCTGAAGGCCGCCGCCGGCTGAGCCGGCGCCGCGGCGCTGGTTATACTCGCCGTTTTGGAGGGGACCATGAACCACCTGACGCCCAAGGAAGCCTTCGACTTCCTGCACCACAATCCGAAAGCCCTGTTCATCGACTGCCGCAGCGAAATGGAATTCCTCTTCGTCGGCCATCCGGTGGGGGCGCTGCACGTGTCCTGGAACGACGGCCCCGACTGGGAGATCAACCCGCACTTCGTCGGCGAGGTGAAGAAGCTGGCCGGCCATACCCACGACCGGCCGGTGGTCCTCATCTGCCGCAGCGGCAATCGCTCGGTCGACGCCGGCAATGCCCTGGAAGCGTCCGGGTTCACCCAGGTCTTCAACGTGCTGCACGGCTTCGAGGGCGAGCTGGACGACGACCACCACCGGGGCTCGGTCAGCGGCTGGCGCTGCGACCGGCTGCCCTGGGAGCAGTGCTGACCGCGGTTCGCCCGACGCTGCGCGGCTGGCGGCGCTGGATGCTGGAGGCATTGCTCGTCTTCGCCCTGGTGGCGGCGGTCATGCTCTTCCAGACCCGGGACCTGCCGGACGGCCTCGCGCCGCCCCTGGAGGGCCTTCTGCTCGATGGCCGGCCGGTCACCCTCCCCGAGAGCCTGAGGGTTTCGGGCGGCCGCCCGGTGCTGGTCGCCTTCTGGGCCACCTGGTGCCCGGTGTGCAAGGCCGAGGCCGGCAACCTGGCCGCCGTCGCCGGCGATTGGCCGATGCTGGCGGTGGCGATGCAGTCCGGCGACGCGGCGGCGGTCGCCGGCCACCAGCGGGAGAGCGGCCGATTCTTCCCGACCCTGGTGGACGCGGATGGCCGCATGACGGAGAACTGGCGCGTGCGCGGCGTGCCCACCCATTTCGTCGTCGATCCCTCGGGCCGGGTCCGTTTCCGCGTCGTCGGCTACGCCACCGAATTCGGCCTGCGGGCCCGCCTCTGGTGGGCGCAGCGCTTCCCGGACTGAGCGGACGATGACCACGGGGCAGCCGGCGGCCGGCTCCGGGAGGGCGCCATCGGCGGCCCTCGCCTGGTCGGTCTGGGGCCTCGGGGCCCTGCTCTACCTGATCGCCTTCTACCAGCGGGTCGCGCCGGCGGTGATCACCGACCGGCTGATGGCCGACTTCGCCATCGGCGCCGCAGGCCTCGGCAACCTCTCGGCCTTCTATTTCTATGCATACGTGGTGATGCAGGTGCCGACCGGCGTCATTGCCGACCGCTGGGGACCGCGCCGCCTGCTGACCCTGGGCGGCGGCGTGGCGGCCATGGGCACGGCCCTCTTCGCCTACGCGCCGACCCTGGCCTGGGCCTCGGCCGGCCGACTGCTCATCGGCGCTTCGGTGGCGGTGGCCTTCGTCTCCATGCTCAAGCTGGCCAGCCACTGGTTTCCCCCCGGCCGCTATGCCCTGGTCTCCGGAATGGCCCTGGCCATGGGCGTGGTCGGCGGCGTCATCGCCGGCGTGCCGCTGCGCGCCCTCGTGGAGGCTTTCGGCTGGCGCCCGGTGATGGGCGTCAGCGCCGCCCTCACCGGCCTGCTCTGCCTGGCGACCTGGTGGCACGTGCGCGACGACCCGGCCGACCGCGGGCTGGCCAGCCACGCGCCGCCGGAAAGCCACGGCGGCGGCCGGCCACCGGTCCTCGAGGGGCTGGCCCGCGTCCTCTCCTATCGCAACGTGTGGATCCTGACCCTGGTGCCGGTGGGCTTCTCCGGCGCCGTCCTGACCTTCGGCGGCCTCTGGGGCGTGCCCTACCTGCGCCAGGTGCATGGGCTGGATGCCAAGGCGGCGGCCCTCGTCACTTCCGTGCTGCTGGTGTCCTGGGCCGTGGGCGGTCCGCTGCTCGGCAACTGGTCCACCCGCCGGGGGCGCCGCAAGCCCCTCTACGTCGCCTCCGCCGCCGTCGCCCTGGCCGCCTGGGCGGCGGTCTTCTACGCCGGGGCGCCGCTGCCCGTCCTGGTGGCGCTGCTGGTCGTCGCCGGCCTGGGTTCCGCCAACATCATCATCGGCTTCGCCTGGGCCAAGGAGTCGCTGCCGCTGGCCCTCACGGGGACGGCCTCGGGCGTCTGCAACATGGGGCCCCTGATGGGTGGCATGCTGCTCCAGCCCGGCGTCGGCTGGCTGCTCGACCGCCACTGGTCCGGGGCCCTGGCGGCCGGCGCCCGCGTCTACGATGCGGCGGCCTATCGGGCCGGCTTCTCGCTGATCTTCGCGGCCCTCTGCGCCGGCATGGTGCTGATCCTCTTCGCCCGCGAGAGCCATTGCCGGCAGGCGAGCTGAGGCGCCGCGATCACGGGAGGCGGATGCCCCATTTCTCCGCCGACTCGTGCCCGAGGATCCGGTCGGCGCCGCCCTGCCCCATGGGCCTGGCCAGATCGACTTCCGTCGGCGGTATGTACTGGCGCCGCCGGCTGTCGTAGAAGACCCGGACCGTCGGCAGCAGCAGGTTGCCTTCCGCCTGTTCCAGCACGACGGCGATGCGGCCGGACTCGAGCATGACCAGGGTGCCGACCGGGTAGATGCCGATGGTGCGCAGGAACTGCTGGACGAGGGCCGGGTTGAAGTGGAACTTGCTCCACTCGAAGATCTTGCGCAGGGCCTCGTGGGGCTGCAGCCCCTTGTGGTAGACGCGGTCCGAGGTGATGGCGTCATAGACGTCGCAGATCGCCGCCATCTGCCCCATCTGGGAGATCGCCTCGCCCTTGAGCCCCTCGGCATAGCCGGAGCCGTCGTGCCGCTCGTGGTGCTGGTGGGCGACCTGGACTGAGATTTCGTGCACGCCCTCGGTCTCGAGCAGGATGCGGCGGCCCTCCACGACGTGGGACTTCATGACCTCGAACTCCTCCTCGGTCAGGCGTCCCGGCTTGTTGAGGATGGAATCGGGCACCCGGACCTTGCCAATGTCATGGAGCAGGCCGCCGACGCCGGCCAGGTGGAGGGTGCGGGCATCGAGGCCGACGGCGCGGCAGAAGGCGACGAGCAGGGCGCAGACCGAGACCGAATGCAGGAAGGTGTAGTCGTCCTTGTTCTTTACCCGGGTCAGGGAGAGCAGGGCGCTGCCGTTCCTGAGGATGGAATCGGTCATCTTCTCCACCACCGGGTCCACCTGCTCGAGCTGCACCTGGCGGCCCAGGCGGACGTCGTTCATGACCTCGTGGACGATGCCGTGGGCCTCGGCGTGGATGCGTTTCGCGCGCCCCATCTCCTCGCCCGCGCTGACCCGCCGGGCCGGCGCCGGCTCGGCGGCGGCGCGCAGCATCTCGGCATGGAGCTCCTGCTGGACCTCCTCGTGGGTGGGCGCGTCGGCCACGTCGTCGCCCCGCTGGGGATCGATGTAGACCTCCCGGATGCCGGCGGCCACGATCCTGGCCACCGTCGCCTCGTCCTTGACCGGGAAGCTGCCGAGCAGGAAGGGGTGGGACATCCAGTCGCTGCCCAGGTCGGCGATGTACATGCCGGGCCGCAGGTCGGAAACGGACACCTTTTTGCGCATGTTAAAATCCGCCGCCTTGCACGCCGCCGGCGCCAGCCGGTCTCCCGCCCATCCCGCCGTCGCACCCGCCGTCCGCGGCGACCCTGCGCGCCAACACTGCCATGGATCCCACGCTACTCCTCCACGCCCTCATCCTCGGCATCGTCGAGGGCCTGACCGAATTCCTCCCCGTCTCCAGCACGGGGCACCTGATTCTCGCAGGCGACCTGCTGAAATTCAACGACGACCGGGGCAAGCTGTTCGAGATCGTCATCCAGTCGGGGGCCATCCTGGCCGTCTGCTGGGAGTACCGGGCGCGCATCGCCCGGGTGGTGTCCGGCCTGCCCGGCGACCCGGCGGCCCGCCGGTTCGTGGTCAACCTGGCCATCGCCTTCATGCCCCTGGCGGTCCTCGGCCTGCTGGTCGGCAAGGTCATCAAGGCCCACCTGTTCCAGCCCGTGCCGGTGGCCATCGCCTTCATCGTCGGCGCCTTCGTCATCATCTGGGCGGAGCGGCGCCAGCACGTGATCCGCATCCGGGAGGTGGACGACATGTCGGCGCTGGACGCCTTGAAGCTGGGCATCGCCCAGGCCTTCGCCCTGATCCCCGGCACCTCGCGCTCGGGCGCCACCATCATCGGCGGCCTGCTCTTCGGCCTGTCGCGCAAGGCCGCCACCGAGTTCTCCTTCTTCCTCGCCATCCCGACCCTGATCGCCGCCACGGCCTACCAGCTCTACAAGGAGCGGGCCCTGCTCAGCGCCGACGACATCGGCATGTGGGCGGTCGGCTTCGTTGCCTCCTTCGTCTCGGCCTTCCTGTGCGTCCGCTGGCTGCTGCGCTACATCAGCAGCCACGATTTCATTCCCTTCGCCTGGTACCGGATCGCCTTCGGCATCGTCGTCATCGCCACCTGGCAGTTCGGGCTGGTGGAGTGGACGCACCCCTGAAGCCTCAGCCCATGCTGCTCTACCTGCATGGCTTCACCAGCGCTCCCCAGTCCCGCAAGGCCCAGGCCCTGCGGGGGCGCATGGCGGCGCGGGGTTGCGGCGACCGTTTCGTCTGCCCGCAACTGCCGCCATCGCCGCGGCAGGCCATCGCCCTCGCCGAGGGCCTGATCGCCCGGGCGCCGGGACCGGTGACCCTGGTCGGTTCCTCGCTGGGCGGCTACTACGCGACCTGGCTGGCGGAACGGCACGACCTGCGGGCCGTCCTGGTGAATCCGGCCGTGGTGGCCCACCTGTCCCTGCAGGATTTCGTCGGTCCCCAGACCAACCTCTACACGGGCGAGCGCTTCGACTTCACCCTCGGATACGTGGAGGAACTGCGGGCCATCGAGGTCCCGCGCATCGAAAGGCCGGAGCGCTTCTGGCTGCTGGTCGAGGAGGGGGACGAACTGCTCGACTACCGGCAGGCAGTGGAGAAGTACCGGGGCGCGAGGCAGACCGTCCTGCCCGGCGGCGACCACGGCTTCACCCGCTGGCCGGACTACCTGGACGCGATCATCGCCTTTGCGGGGTTCGATTGACGACTCCCGCCGGCCCGTCGGGGGGCACGGCGGCCGGCGTCGCGGCGGCCCTCGGCGCCTACCTGATCTGGGGCCTGGTCCCCATCTTCTTCAAGTGGCTGGGCCACGTGCCCGCCCTGGAGATCATCGCCCACCGGGTGGTCTGGTCGGTACTGCTGATCGGCGGCGTGCTGGCCTGGCGTGGCGGCTTCGACCAGGTCGCCGGGGTGGCCCGGGAACCGCGGCGCCTGGCCAGGGTGGCCCTCGGCTCGGCGATGATCATGGGCAACTGGCTGACCTTCGTCTGGGCGATCAATGCCAATCGCATCCTGGAGACCAGCCTCGGCTACTTCATCAACCCGCTGGTCAGCGTCGCCCTGGGCATGGCCTTCCTCGGCGAGCGCCTGCGGCCCCTGCAATGGGGAGCGCTGGCCCTGGCCGCCGCCGGCGTCGGCAACGAGATGCTGCGCACCGGCGGCCTGCCCTGGGTATCCCTGGTCCTGGCCGGCAGCTTCGGCGTCTACGGCCTGCTGCGCAAACAGCTGGCCATGGGCGCGGCCGAGGGCCTGTTCCTGGAGACCGCCCTGGCGACGCCCTTCGCCGCCGCCTGGCTGCTCTGGCTGGCTCTTGCAGGTCGCGGCGCCTTCGTTCCCGGCGACCCGGCCACCGACCTGCTGCTGGTCCTCTCCGGTCCCCTGACGGCCATTCCCCTGCTGCTCTTCGCCATCGGCGCCCGGCGCCTGCGTCTGGCCACCGTCGGCATGCTGCAATACCTGGCGCCGTCGATGACCTTCGTCCTTGCCATCCTCATGTACGGCGAGCCGATGGACCTCGCCCGGGCGGCCAGTTTCGCGGTGATCTGGGCCGGACTCGCCCTGTACAGCATCGACATGTTGCGGGGCAGGACATGAGCGGATTCGATGGAAGTCGCATGAAGCGGGTCGAGCGTGACGGCTACAACATGATCGCCGGCCGCTACGGCACCGGCGCGCCCTCCCGGCAGGCCATCGCCGAGGCCCTGCTCGATGCGGCGAAACTGGGAGCCGGCCAGCGGGTGCTGGACCTCGCCGCCGGTCCGGGCCTTCTGGCGACGGCGGCGGCGCGGCGGATCGTCGGCGGCTGGGTGGTGGCCAGCGACCTCGCCGAGGGCCAACTGGCCTGTTGCCCCGGTTTGCCGCGGGTGGCCGCCGACGGCGAGCACCTGCCCTTCGCCGATGGCAGCTTCGACCGGGTGCTCTGCGGGCTCGGCCTGATGTTCTTCCCGGACCCCGGGAAGGCCGCGGCGGAGATCCGCCGGGTTCTGGCGCCCGGCGGGCGGTTGGCCCTGTCGGTCTGGGGTGTCCGGGAACGGACGCCGCTGGTAGCCTGTGCCCTGGACTGCCTGGCCCGGGTGCTGCCGCCCGCCAAGGTGGCGCGGCCCTCGATCTTCCGCTTCGGCGAAGAGGCGGCGCTGGCGCAGACCCTCGCCGGCTTCGAACCTCCGGAGTTCCGCAGGATCGCGCTGGTCCTCGAGTTCCCCGACGCCGCCACCTACTGGCAGGCTTTTCTGGACCTGGCCGGCGGCGCCGCCGGCAGCCTGGCCCGCCTGCCGGCCGACCGTCAGGCGGCACTGGCCGACGAGGTGGCGAGGGAGTTGGCCCCTTACGCCGTCCCGTCCGGCTACCGCCTGGAGAGCGAGGTGCTGGTGGCGGCGGCCGACCGTCGGCCGGGTCAGTAGGTCTTGTAGGGCAGGAACTTGCCGCTCATGACGATGTTGACCCGGTCGCCCTTCGGGTCCGGTTCGCGTGTCAGGTCCATCTTGAAGTCGATGGCCGACATGATGCCGTCGCCGAATTCCTCGTGGATCAGCTCCTTGAAGGTCATGCCGTACACGCTGACCAGTTCGTAGAAGCGGTAGATCAGCGGGTCGGTGGGCACGGCGGTGGGCAGGGAGCCCTTGTAGGGCACCACCTGCAATAGCGCGACGGCCTCGGCCGGCAGGCCGAAGATCCTGCCGATGGTGGTCGCCTGCTTCTTGTCGAAGGTCATCTGGCCCAGGCAGCCGGCGGTGACCCACTCCTTCGACAGGCCCACCTTCTTCGCCACGTCGGCCCACTTGATGCCTTTCTGGATCTTGGCGGCGACGATCATCTCGGTCACGTCATTGCGGTTCATGCGCTTCTCCTCGCTCAGGAATGGTCGATGCGGGCGGCCGGGGCTTCGGTCGCGGATGGGGGACTGGCGTACTCCGGCGCCTCCTCGAGGCCGGGCCGCACCACCGGCGGACGGCGGGCATCGAAGGGCGCCCCTCCGCCGGCGAACCCGCGGGAGCGGTTCACCAGGAAATCCACCAGGTGGTTGCGGGTACGGTAGTACTGGGGATCGTGGTGCATGGTGTGCCGCGTCCGGTTGCGCGGCATGGTCACCTCGACGATCTCGGCGATCCGGGCCAGGGGCCCGTTGCTCATCAGCAGGATCTTGTCGGCCAGCAGGATCGCCTCGTCCACGTCGTGGGTGATCATGAAGACGGTCTGCCGGGTGGCCTGGACGATGTGCAGCAACTCGTCCTGGATGGTGCCGCGGGTCAGGGCGTCCAGGGCCCCGAAGGGCTCGTCGAGGAGCAGCATGCGGGGCTGGATGGCGAAGGCGCGGGCGATGCCGACGCGCTGCTTCATGCCGCCGGAAAGCTCGGAGGGCTTCTTGTGCAGCGCCTGGCCCAGGCCCACCATTTCCAGGTAGCGGGCGCAATGGGCGTCCACCTCGGCCTTCCTCCAGTCCGGCCAGCGGGACTTGACGGCAAAGGCGACGTTGCCGAGGACGGAGAGCCAGGGCATCAGCGTGTGGCCCTGGAAGACCACGCCCCGGTCCAGGCTGGGGGCGACCACCTCGCGGCCATCCATGATCACGTTGCCGGCCGTCGGCCGTTCGAGTCCCGCCATGACGTTCAGGATGGTGGTCTTGCCGCAACCCGAGTGCCCGATGATGCAGATGAACTCGCCCGCATCGATGTGGAAATGGACGTCCTGGAAGACGGGTGGTCCCGCGCGGCCGCCGACGGGCGGGTAGGCCTTGGCCAGGCCTTCGACGGTCAGGAAGTGCTGGCTCACGGATGCTTCCTTCCCACGGTCCCGTCGCCAGGGGATGCGGTGACGGCGGACCCCGGCCTGCCGTTGCCGGATGCCCGTGGAGACCCGGTCAGGCGATGGCGGCGATCAGTCAACATAGGTCACCCATTTCTGCAGCCGGGCGAAGATGAAGTCCAGGGCCATGCCGACGACGCCGATCATGGTGATGGCGAAGATGACGTTGGGCAGGGCGAGGTTGTTCCATTCGTTCCAGACGAAGTAGCCGATGCCGGTGCCGCCCACCAGCATCTCGGCGGCGACGATGACCAGCCAGGCGATGCCCATGGAGATGCGCATGCCGGTGACGATGGTCGGCGCCGCGGCCGGCAGGATGACCAGGAAGGCCTTGCGCAGCGGGCGCACCTCCAGGGTGCGGGCCACGTTGAGCCAGTCCCGGCGTACCGAGGCGACCCCGAAGGCGGTGTTGATCAGCATCGGCCAGATGGAGCAGATGAAGATGACGAAGATGCCGGAGACGGAGGAGTCCTTCAGGGTGTAGAGGGCCAGCGGCATCCAGGCCAGGGGCGAGATGGGCTTCAGCACCTGGATGAAGGGATTGAGCGCCCGGAAGAGCAGGGGCGACATGCCGATGGTGAAGCCCAGCGGCACGGCCGCCAGCACGGCGAGAAGAAAGCCGAGGCCGACCCGGCCCAGGGAATGGGCGAGCTGTATGCCAATGCCCTTGTCGTTGGGGCCGCGGTCGTAGAACGGGTCGGAAAGGTAGGTGACGAAGGCCTTGCCGACCTGGGCCGGCGGCGGGAAGCCCCCCTTGGATTCCGCTCCCTTCCCCATCAAGGCCGCATATTCGGCGTCCTGGGCGGCCGCCGCCGACGCCGGCCCTTCCTTGGGCAGCGTGGCGATGTGCCAGGCGCCCAGGAAGACGGCGAGCAGGATCAGGGAAAGGAGGGCGGCCTTGAGGGCTTCCTTGCGCGGCACGGCCGGGTCCTCAGGTCCGTTTCATGGCGAAGCCGGCGATGTATTCCTCGGGCTTCGCCGGGTCGAACTCCTTGCCCATGACCTTGAACTTGCGGTAGCTCTCCTTCGGCGCCACCAGGCCCACCTCGGCCATGCGCTTCCTGGCGTCGGTGAGGAGATAGACCTGCTCGGCGATGTCCTTGTAGCGGACCTCGCCCTTGACGTAGCCCCAACGCTTCATCTGGGTGAGGATCCAGACGGCCATCGAATACCAGGGGAAGGGATCGAAGTCGGCCCGGTCGGGCACGGTCTTCACCTGGCCCAGGCCGTCGGCGAACTTGCCGGTCAGCACCTGCTCCAGCACGGTCTTCGGCTGGTTCAGGTAATTGGCCGGCGACAGCACCTCGGCCATGATGGGCCGGTTCTTCGGATCCCTGGCCATGGCCGCGGCCGTCAGGACCGCCCGGTAGAGGGCGGCGAAGGTGTTCGGGTTCTCCTTGACGAACTGGGCCGGCACGCCGAAGGAGCAGCAGGGGTGGCCGTCCCAGATCTCCTTCGACAGGATGTGGATGAAGCCCACCTCGTCGAAGACGGCGCGCTGGTTGAAGGGGTCTGGGCCCAGGTAGCCGTCCAGGTTGCCGGCCCGCAGGTTGGCCACCATCTCCGGCGGCGGCACGACGCGGATCTGGATGTCCTTGTCCGGGTCGAGCCCGTGCTCGGCCACGTAGTAGCGGAGCAGGAAGTTGTGCATCGAGTATTCGAAGGGCACGGCGAACTTGAAGCCCTTCCACTGCTTGGGGTCGCGCTTGTCCTTGTGCTTGACGTGCAGGGTGATGGCCTGGCCGTTGATGTTCTGGATGGTCGCGACGTTGAGCGCCATCGGGTTGGAGCCGATGCCCATGGACATGGCGATGGGCATCGGGGCCAGCATGTGGGAGGCGTCGTATTCCCTGTTCAGCACCTTGTCCCGGATCAGCGCCCAGCCGGCGGTCTTCACCACGGAGACGTTGAGTCCCTGCTTCTGGTAGAAGCCCAGGGGATCGGCCATGATCAGGGGACTGGCGCAGGTGATGGGGATGAAGCCGACCTTCAGGTCCTTCTTCTCCAGGCTCCCCTTGTCCTGTGCCATCGCCTCCAGGGCGCCGAAGGGCACCAGGCTGGAAATGGCCGCCCAGGCCGTGGAGGCGCCGACGGCCCTCAGGAAGCGCCGACGTTCACCGTCGTGCGGGAAGAGGGCCCGCATGACGGACGACTGGAGGACCTCCCGGTTGATGGCCTCGGCGCCGGTCGCCGGGTCGGCATCGTGGCTGGCCTGGTCATGGTGACGGCCGCAGGCGCAGCCGCCGAGCGGGCGTTCGGAATCGAAAACCTTGCTGTCGAAGTCGGACATGCCGTTCTCCTTGGGCTGATGGGGTCGGGGCCGACGGGCAGGGCGCCGCAGACCTTCGCAGAACCCATTCAGCAACAACCGGGCCAGGGCAATTGCCGCGAAAAAGGCCGGTTCCGGCCGGGGTCCGGCGTTCGGAGGAGCTTTCGCGGCACCCTTTGGTGCGCCCCAAGTCGGGGCTGCACTCCCTTGGTGCGCCCGGCCCCGCACCGGGCCGGGGCGTTCCGGGTCGCGCGCTATAATCCGCGCCCCTTTCCCTCGCTCCCCTCGCTCCCATGAACGTCCTCTTCGAGGAAGACGGTGCCTTCAAGGCCGGCGTCGTCCTCGCCGACAACAACGCCTCGCTGCAGGTGGAACTGCCGTCGGGCAAGCGCTCCAAGGTGAAGGCCGCCAACGTGCTGCTGCGCTTCGAGGCTCCGGCGCCGGGCGAACTGATCGAGCGCGCCGAGTCGGATGCCGAGGGCATGGACACGGACTTCCTCTGGGAGGTCAGCGGCGACGAGGAGTTCGCCTTCGAGGATCTGGCCCGGGAATACGCGGGCCGCGCGCCGACTCCGGTGGAGGCGGCGGCGGTCCTGTTGCGCCTGCATTCGGCGCCCATGTACTTCCATCGCAAGGGACGCGGCCGCTTCCGCAAGGCGCCGCCGGACATCCTCAAGGCGGCCCTGGCCGGCCTGGAGAAGAAGCGCCTGCAGGCGGCGGCCATGGAACGGATGGCCGGGGAACTGGCGGCCGGCACCCTGCCGCCGGAGTTCCAGCCCCTGCTGCGCGAACTGCTCTACAAGCCAGATCGCAACCGCATCGAGACCAAGGCCCTGGAAGCCGCCTGCGCCGAGACCGGCCTGGCCGCGCCGCAACTGCTTGCCCGCTGCGGGGCCTTGCCCGACACCCACCAATACCACCTGGGCCGCTTCCTGTTCGAGTTCTTCCCGAAGGGGACGGATTTTCCGGCCCACGGGGAGCCCGCCGAGCCCGCCGGCCTTGCCCTCGCGGACACCGGCGCCTTTTCCATCGACGATGCCCAGACCACGGAGATCGACGACGCCTTCTCGGTCCGTTTTCGCGACGACGGCGGCATGCGGGTGGGCATCCACATCGCCGCCCCCGGCCTCGCCTTCGGGCCGGAGAGCGACCTCGGCCGGATTGCCCGCGACCGGCTGTCCACCGTCTATATGCCCGGCCGCAAGATCACCATGCTGCCGGAGGCGGTGGTGGAGCGCTTCACCCTGGCGGCCGGCCGGGAAGTGCCGGCCGTTTCGCTTTACCTGGAGGTGGCGCCCGACCTGCGCATCCTCTCCCGGGAGACCCGGATCGAGCGGGTGCCCATCGTCGCCAACCTGCGCCACCACGACGTGGAGCCCCTGTTCAACGCCGAAACCCTGGCCGCGGGCCTGGCCGATTTCCCTTTCCGCGACGAACTGAAGCGCCTGTGGGAACTGGCCACCGTGCTCGAGGCAGGCCGGGGCGCCACCGGCCAGCAGAACCGCAAGGACTACGCCTACCGGGTGGACTGGGAGCAGACGACGGCCTGTGGCGCCGGCCGCATCGCCATCGAGGAGCGGCCCCGCGGATCGCCCCTCGACACCCTGGTGGCGGAACTGATGATCGTCGCCAACGCCACCTGGGGCGCCCAGTTGCGGGATGCCGGCGTGGCCGCCCTCTACCGGTCCCAGACGACCGGCAAGACCCGGATGACCACGGTGGCCGCCCCCCACGAGGGACTCGGCGTCGAGTGTTACGCCTGGGCCTCCTCGCCCCTGCGCCGGCATGTGGACCTGGTGAATCAATGGCAGCTGCTCGCCCACCTGGAAGGACGGACGGCCCCTTACACGGCCAAGTCGGCGGATTTCCTCGCCGTCCTGAGGGATTTCGAGCTGACCTACGCCGCCTACGCCGAATTCCAGCGCGGCATGGAGCGTTACTGGTGCCTGCGCTGGCTGGCCCAGGAGGGCATCGGGGAAACCGTGGCCCATGTGCTGCGCGAGGAACTGGTGCGCCTGGATCCGGTGCCGCTGGTGCTGAAGATCCACTCCCTGCCGGTGGCGGATCGCGGCGCCCGCATCCGCCTGGCCATCGATGCCATCGATCTCCTGGCCGCCGAGGGACGGGCCCGATTCCTCGAATTGCTGGCCCCGGATGGTCCTGATGGGGCTTTAGGGGACGAGGGGGCCGGAGAGTAAAATCGGGGCCCATGCCCCGCCTGGCGTTCCCCGGCGTGCCGAACCCCGGCCCCGCCGAATTCTCCGTCTCCCAACGCAATCTGACCATCGCGCTGGCGATTTCCGTCGCCCTGCACGTATTGCTCCTTTCCATCCAGTTCCGGTTCCCGGATGCCCTGTCCAGGGTCAAGGAGCAGGCCCTGGACGTGATCCTGGTCAACAGCAAGAGCGCCCGCAAGCCGCCCAAAGGCCAGGCCCAGGCCAAGGCCCAGACCAACCTGGACGGCGGCGGCAATACCGACGAGAACCGGCGGGCGAAGACGCCCCTGCCGGTCTCGGCCCAGACCCGGGACGGGAACGAACTGGTGGATGCCCAGCGACGGCTGGCCGAACTGGAACGCCAGCAGCAGCAGGTGATGACCCAGGCGAAGAGCGAGCGGCAGGTGGCCGCCGATGCCAACCGGGTCGAGCCTAGCCCGGCGGCGGCCCCCCACCTCTCCGGGGTCGACCTGGCCAACAGCGCCCGCATGATCGCCCGCCTCGAGGGCGAGATCGCCCGTAGCGTGGACGAGTACAACAAGCGGCCGCGGAAGAAGAACATCGGCGCTCGGGTCGAGGAATACCGCTTCGCCCAGTATGTCGAGGACTGGCGCCTCAAGGTGGAGCGCATCGGCAACCTCAACTATCCGGAGGCGGCCAAGGGTCGTGCCTACGGCAGCCTGCTGCTGTCGGTGATCATCCGCGCCGACGGCAACGTGCAGGAGGTGCTGGTGGATCGCAGTTCCGGACACAAGGTGCTCGACGAGGCCGCCCGACGCATCGTCCGGATGGCGTCCCCCTATGCCCCCTTCCCCCCCGACATCGCCCGTGATACGGACATCATCGAGATTACCCGGACCTGGACCTTCACCACCTCCGACAGGCTCCAGGCCAATTGAACGTCCTTCGCGCCCGGCGCGAAGTTCCCCTTTCCAGTCCATCCGTTCCGCCGCCATGACCGACCGCTACGCCGTGTTTGGCAACCCGATCTCGCACAGCAAGTCGCCGCGCATCCATACGCTGTTCGCCCGGCAGACCGGGGAGGACCTCAGCTACGAGGCCATCCTGGCGCCGCCGGACGGCTTCGCAGCCACCCTGCGGGCCTTCGCCGCTGCCGGCGGCCGGGGCGCCAACGTGACCGTGCCTTTCAAGGAAGAGGCCTGGCGCCTGGCGACCCGCCGCACTCCCAGGGCGGAAGTGGCAGGCGCGGTGAATACCGTCGCCTTCGACGGCGAGGACGTCTTCGGCGACAACACGGACGGCGCCGGCCTGGTCCGCGACCTGAAGTCGAACCTGGGCTGCGACATCGCCGGCCGCCGCATCCTGCTCCTCGGCGCCGGCGGTGCGGCGCGCGGGGCGATCCTGCCGCTCCTGCTGGAAGGCCCCGAGGAACTCTTCATCGCCAATCGTTCGGCGGAAAGGGCCGCCCGCCTGGCCGTCGAGTTCGCCCGCCTGCCGGGTTGCGCCCTGCCGGTGAAGCCCCAGGGCGGCGGATTCCAGGAACTGGCCGGACAGCGCTACGACCTGGTCATCAATGCCACCTCCGCCGGCCTGCAGGATGCCCGGTTGCCGTTGCCGATGGGCATCTTCGCGTCCTCCTGCCTGGCCTACGAGATGCTCTATGGCCGGCGGACGCCCTTCATGGACCAGGCGCAGCGGGCCGGGGCCAGGGTGTGCGACGGTCTCGGAATGCTGGTGGAGCAGGCGGCCGAGGCCTTCCTGGTCTGGCGCGGGCGACGGCCAGAGACCGGGCCGGTGATCGCCGAATTGCGCCGGGCCTGAGCCCTTGGCCGCCGCCGCTCGCCGGATGGAGGGAGGGCGCCTGCCGCGCCTGCTGAAGCGGCTGCTGGCCTTCCTCGTCCTCGCCTTCCTGCTCTGGCAGGGCTGGTACCTCGGCTGGGTGGCCTGGTGGAAGTGGTTCAATCCCGGCACCACGGCCTTCATGGCCCAGCGGCTCGACGAATTGCGGGAGAAGAACCCGAAGGCCGAACTGAAGCGCGAGTGGGTGCCCTACGAGCGCATTTCCGTCCATCTCAAGCGGGCCGCCGTGGCGGCCGAGGACGACAAGTTCGTGGACCACGAGGGCTTCGACTGGGAAGGGATCCAGAAGGCCCTGGAGAAGAACCAGAAGAAGGGCAAGGTCGTGGCCGGTGGCTCCACCATTTCGCAGCAACTGGCCAAGAATCTCTTCCTGTCCGCCTCCAAGACCCCCTGGCGCAAGGCCCAGGAGGCGGTCATCACCGTCTGGCTGGAACTGCTCTGGGACAAGCGCCGCATCCTCGAGGTCTATCTCAACGTCGTGGAATGGGGCGAGGGCGTGTTCGGGGCCGAGGCGGCCGCCCGGCGCTACTTCGGCACGACGGCCGCCGGACTCGGCCCGGAGCAGGCGGCCCGCCTCGCCGTGATGCTGCCGGCGCCGCGCCGTTACGAACGCAACCCCCATTCGCCCTACCTCAACGGGCGGACCGCGGCCGTGCTGGGCCGGATGCATTTCTCGGACGTTCCCTGAGGCGTCGAAAGGCGGGAATTTCGGTCTGCAAGCCGGCCGCCGGGCCCGGCGATTCCCCTAGAATGCCGGATTCCGCCGGGACCCGCCATGAACGAGAACCCGGACCTCCGCGAAGAGGCCCGCCACCAGGACCAGGACGAGCTGATGCAGCACCTGAAGGAGGTGCAGCAGGTGCTGTCTCGGCACAAGCTGGTGGAAAACCTGGTCCATCGCCAGGACATGCCGCGCCACGACCTGGTCGAGGGACTGGTGCACAAGCAGCACCTGGTCGAACTGCAGAAGAAGCTCGAGGATCTCCACCCGGCGGACATCGCCTACATCCTCGAGGCCCTGCCCCTGGACGAACGCCTGCTGGTCTGGGACCTGGTGAAGGCCGACCGGGACGGCGAGATCCTTCTGGAAGTCTCCGATGCGGTCCGGGAATCGCTCATCGAGACCATGGCGCCGGCGGAACTGGTGGCGGCGGCCGAACAGCTCGACGCCGACGAACTGGCCGACCTGGCCCCGGACCTGCCCTCCGAGGTCATCGACGACGTGTTCCGCTCCCTGGACTCCGAGGATCGGGAACAGCTGCGGGCGGCCATGTCCTATCCGGAAGGTTCGGTCGGCGCCCTGATGGACTTCGACCTGGTGTCGGTGCGCGAGGACGTCAGCCTGGAGGTGGTGCTTCGTTACCTGCGCCGTTTCGACGAACTGCCCGACCAGACCGACCAGCTCTTCGTCGTGGACCGGGACGAGAAGCTGCGCGGCGTCCTGCCCCTGGACGTGCTGCTGGTGAACGACCCCGAGATCGAGGTCTCGGCGCTGATGCAGACCGATGCCCTGAGCCTCCAGCCGGAGGACGATGCCGACCACGCCGCCCAGGCCTTCGAACGCTACGACCTGGTCTCGGCGCCGGTGGCGGACCCGGAGGGCAGGCTGGTCGGGCGGGTGACGGTGAATGCCGTGCTCGACTACATCCGCGAGGAGGCGGAGGCCGAGCAGCTGGCCCAGGCCGGCCTGCGGGAAGAGGAGGACATCTTCGCCTCGGTCTGGGATTCGGTGAAGAACCGCTGGCAATGGCTGGCCATCAACCTGGTGACGGCCTTCATCGCCTCCCGGGTGATCGGCGCCTTCGAGAACTCCATCGAGAAGCTGGTCGCCCTGGCCGCCCTGATGCCCATCGTGGCCGGCATCGGGGGCAACTCGGGCAACCAGACCATCACCATGATCGTGCGCGCCATCGCGCTGGGTCAGGTGGGCACCGACTCGGAACGCCGCCTTTACCGGAAGGAGGCCGCCGTTGCCGTCGTCAACGGCCTCCTTTGGGGCGGGCTTCTGGGGCTGATCGCCTGGTGGCTTTACAAGGACGTCCGCCTGGGGGCCGTGATGACGGCCGCCATGACCCTCAACCTGCTGGTGGCGGCGGCGGTCGGCGTCGCGATCCCCATGACGCTGCAGCGGCTGGGGCGCGACCCGGCCATGGGCGCGTCCGTGATGATCACGGCCGTCACCGATTCGGGCGGTTTCTTCATCTTCCTCGGGCTCGCCACCCTGTTCCTGCTCTGAGCCTGGTCAGTCCGGGGTCGCCAGCTTGAGCCCCAGGATGCCGGCCACGATGAGCCCGATGCAGACCAGGCGGGCCACCTCCCTCGATTCATCGAACAGCCAGATGCCGAGCATCGCCGTGCCCACCGCGCCTATGCCGGTCCATACCGCATAGGCCGTTCCCACCGGGAGGGTCTTCAGGGACCAGGCCAGGAGCAGGACCGAGGCCACCATCGCCGCCAGGGTCAGGACGCTGGGCAGCAGGCGCGAGAAGCCCTCGGTGTATTTCAGGCCGATCGCCCAGCCGACCTCGCAGAGGCCGGCCAGGAGCAGGACCAGCCAGGCCGCGCCGGCCGGCAGGACGCTCACGGGCAGCCCAGGCAAGCCTCGGCGGCGGCCACCGTGGCGGCAATGTCGGCGTCCGAGTGGGCGGCCGAGACGAAGCCGGCCTCGAAGGCCGACGGCGCGAGGTAGACGCCCTTTTCCAGCATGGCGTGGAAGAAGCGGTTGAAGGCCTCCTTGTCGCACTTCATGACTTCCGCGTAGGAGGCCGGCGCCGTGGCGGCAAAATAGACGCCGAACATGCCGCCGACGGACTGGGCGGAGAAGGCGACGCCGCGCGCCTTGGCGGCGGCGGCCAGGCCATCGACCAGGCGGGTGGTCTTGGCCGCCAGGGCCTCGTGGAAGCCGGGGACCTGGACCTTGGCCAGGGTGACCAGGCCGGCGGCCACGGACAGGGGATTGCCCGACAGCGTGCCGGCCTGGTAAACGGGGCCGAGGGGGGCGATCTTCTCCATGATGTCGCGCCGGCCGCCGAAGGCCCCCAGGGGCATGCCGCCGCCGATCACCTTGCCGAAGGTGGACAGGTCGGGACGGATGCCATAGAGACCCTGGGCCGAGCCCGGCCCGACCCGGAAGCCGGTCATCACTTCGTCGAAGATCAGGACGGCACCGTGCTGCGTGCAGAGTTCCCGCATGGCCGCCAGGAATTCCGCCTTCGGTGCGATGAGGTTCATGTTGCCGGCCACCGGCTCGACGATCACGCAGGCGATGCGGTCGCCGTGGGCGGCGAAGGTGTCGGCCAGTTGCTGGGCGTCGTTGTAGTCGAGGACCAGGGTGTGCTTGGCGAAGTCGTCGGGGACGCCGCCCGAGGACGGGTTGCCGAAGGTCAGGGCGCCGGAGCCGGCCTTGACCAGCAGGCTGTCGGCGTGGCCGTGATAGCAGCCCTCGAACTTGACGATGGCGTCGCGGCCCGTGTAGCCCCGGGCCAGCCGGATGGCGCTCATGGTCGCCTCGGTCCCCGAGGACACCAGGCGGACCATCTCCATGCTCGGCACCAGGCGGACCAGCAGTTCCGCCAGTTCGACCTCGGCCTCCGTCGGGGCACCGAAGGACAGGCCCCGGGCGGCGGCCTCCTGGACTGCGCGGACCACGTCCGGGTCGGCATGGCCGAGGATCAGCGGGCCCCAGGATCCCACGTAGTCGATGTAGCGTTTGCCGTCGGCATCCCAGACCCAGGCGCCCTCGCCGCGGCTGAAGAAGCGCGGCGTGCCGCCGACGGAACGGAAGGCCCGGACCGGGGAATTGACCCCGCCCGGAATGGTGCGCTGGGCGCGCTGGAAGAGGGCTTCGTTCTGGCTCACTGGGGTTCCTCGAAGAGTTTGCCGTAGGCAGCCGCACGGCCGCGGATGTCCATGGTGTCGAACAGGTCCGTGACCACGGCGACCATGTCGGCGCCGGCTGCCAGGACCTGCTGCACATTCTGCAGGGTGATGCCGCCGGCGGCCGCGACGGGAACGGCGAATCGGCGTTTGGCCTCGGCCACGGTCTGCAGGGAGGCGCGGGTGGCATCGGGTTTGGTGGCCGAGGCGAAGACGCTGCCGACGGCCAGGTAATCGGCGCCGGCGGCGGTGGCGCTCGCCGCCCGGGCCAGGTCGTCGTAACAGGAAACGCCCAGGATCCGTCCCGGACCCAGGACCTGCCGGGCGGCCGCCGGATCGCCGTCGCCGCGGCCAAGGTGGACGCCGTCGGCGCCGACCTCCAGGGTCAAACCCACGTCATCGGCGACGATCAGCCGGGCGCCGGCGGCGCGGCAGATCCTCACCATCTCGGCGGCCTGGGCGCGGCGCAGGGGGGGAGGGGCGAAATCGTTGCGGTACTGGACCAGGCGGACGCCGCCGTCCAGCGCCATGCTCACCATGGCCGACAGGCGGGGAAGCAGGTTGTCCGGCGGTGTGATGGCGTAGAGGCCACGCAAGCCCTCCGCCGCCGTCACGGACCTGGCTCCTGGCCGTCGCTGCCATCCTCCTGCCGGTCCTCCGCATCCTCGTCCCCTTCGCGGGCCCAGAAGAACCGGTCCGGAATGTGCTGTCCCATGCCGGCCCGGAAGCCGCCGGCCAGGGCGTGCCAGGTGAATTCCTGGGCCTGGCGAACCGCCTCGGGGAGTTCCATTCCCCACGCCAGGTGGGCGGCGACGGCCGAGGCCAGGGTGCAACCGGAACCATGGTAGCTGCCCGGAAGCCTGTCCCAGCGATCCGAGCGCATGGGCCCCCGTGGCCCGTACAGGGTATTGACCACCTGGGGAGTGTTCTCGTGGGTGCCGGTGACCAGGACGTGGGCGCAGCCGGCGTCGATCAGGCGACGGGCGCATTCGGCGAGGGGCAGGTCGTCGGCATCGTCGTCCTCGTCGTTCTGCGCGAGGCGACGCGCCTCCAGGCTGTTGGGCGTCAACAGGGTGGTCTGGGGAAGGAGCATCTGGACGAGGGCGTCGATGACCTCGTCGTTGGCCAGGCTGTCGCCGCGCCCCGAGGCGAGGACCGGGTCCACGACGAGGGGAATGTCAGGGTAGTCGGACACGATTTCGGCGATCGCCGCGATGGCTTCAGGGCTGCCGGCCAGCCCGAGCTTGAAGGCAGCCACCGGCATGTCCTCCAGTACTGCCCGCGCCTGGTCGGCGATCCATCCGGCGTCGATGGGCAGCACGCCCTCGACACCGACGGTGTCCTGGACGGTGATGGCCGTGATGACCGACAGGGGATGACAGCCGAGGCTGGCGAGGGTCAGGATGTCGGCCTGGATTCCGGCCCCGCCCGTCGGGTCCGAGGCGGCGAAACAGAGGACGATGGGCGGAACGGGATCGGCCTGGGCCATGGGCTGGGGGGCTGCGCGGAGGCCTGCGCGAAGCGGTAAGATGCGCCGATTCTATCCCAGACCGCCTGCCATGACCGTCGCCGCCGCCCTCGCCACCCGGACCTGGATGTGCCTCATCTGCGGCTTCATCTATGACGAGAGCGCCGGAATTCCCGACGAGGGCATCGCGCCGGGAACCCGGTGGGAGGATGTCCCGCCGAACTGGACCTGCCCCGAGTGCGGTGCCCGGAAGGAGGATTTCGAGATGGTCGTGCTTTGATCGCGGCCTGCGGAATTCATCTCGAAAGCGCCTCAGCAAGCAGTCGCAACATATTGTCCCCAAAACAATTTGGGGTATAGTACGGATGAAATGATCAATAGTGGGGGAATTCCGGGGTGACGGAAGCGGCCAGTCTTGCGGGCGTCAAGGTGATGGTGATCGATGATTCGAACACCATCCGCAAGAGCGCGGAGATCTTCCTCATGCAATCCGGATGCACGGTGGTGCTTGCCGAGGATGGCTTCGATGCCCTGGCCAAGATCGCCGACCACCAGCCCGACATCATATTCGTGGACATCATGATGCCGCGGCTCGACGGTTACCCGACCTGCGCGCTGATCAAGAAGAACAGTCGCTTCGCCTCCACCCCCGTGATCATGCTTTCCTCCAAGGACGGCCTGTTCGACCGCGCCAGGGGGCGCATGGTCGGCTCCGACGAATACCTGACCAAGCCTTTCACCAAGGACAGCCTGCTGAAGACCGTGGCCGCGCACATGGCCAGGCGCGGCGGCTGATTACGGGAATCGCGCCATGCCCATCAAGAAAATCCTCGTCGTCGACGACTCGCCCACCGAGCGCCACGTGCTCACCGATCTCCTGGCCAAGAGCGGCTTCCACGTCCTCTCCGCCGATTCGGGGGAGCAGGGCATCGCACTGGCCAAACAGGAGCATCCGGACCTCATCCTCATGGATGTCGTGATGCCCGGCATGAACGGCTAC
This sequence comes from Pseudomonadota bacterium, assembly GCA_052035955.1. Taxonomy (GTDB): domain Bacteria; phylum Pseudomonadota; class Gammaproteobacteria; order Burkholderiales; family Rhodocyclaceae; genus JAEUNJ01. Next base: position 45,368 of record JBPOHD010000029.1, on the reverse strand, counting down.
CAGGCGACGCGAACCCTGACCCGGGACGAGGCGACGCGGGACATCCCGATCATCATGTGCACCAGCAAGAACCAGGAAACGGACAAGATCTGGGGTATGCGCCAGGGCGCCCACGACTACCTGGTCAAGCCGCTGGATCACGAAGTGCTGCTCGCCAAGATAAAGGCCTTCGGCTGATCGCCGGACCCGACCTAGATGGCCAAACGGATCAGCCTGCGGGAATTCCAGGAGAGCCTGGCGGCGCGCCTCACCTCCGCGGCCCGGGGCGAGGTGTCCCAGGCGCTGCTGGGTGTCGAATCGGGCCACGAGCTCTGGCTTCTCGACCTGGCCGATTCCAGCGAGGTCGTGCCCCTGCCGCCGCTGGTCTCGGTCCCCCTCACCCGGCACTGGTTCGCGGGCGTTGCCAACATTCGCGGAACCCTCTACAGCGTGGTCGATTTTTCGGCCTTCCAGGGGGGCGAGCTGACCCCGCGCAACACCGATGCCCGGTTGGTGCTGGCCCATGCCCGCCACGGCATCAACAGCGCCCTGCTGGTCACCCGCACCCTCGGCCTGCGTTCGCCGATCGGACTGGAGGTCGAGCCGGGCGAACTGCCCCAGGGCCGGCCCTGGATCGCCGGCCGCTACCTGGACCCCCAGGGTCGACGCTGGAGCCATCTGCGCCTGCGTCCGCTGCTGACCCACACCGAGTTTCTCGACATTGGCCTGTGACGCCACCTAGACGGGAGTAATGCAAATGGCCTTCAAGCTTCCCTTCAAGCTTCCCTTCGGAAAGGGCGGTAGTGGCGGCGGTTTCATGCCCACCCAGGGTTCGACGACCATCATGGAATCGGCCGCCGGGTCCGCGATGCGAGGCCGCACGCCCTTGCCGCTGCTCGGGCGCTATTCCCTCGACCTGCAGCTGCAGATCCTCGGCGCCCTGTTCCTGTTGTCCATCGCCATCGCCGGTTTCGTGCTGTTCGTGGATAGCCGCCAGGCGGCGCAGAATGCGGGCCTGCTCAATGCCTCGGGCCAGATGCGAACCCTGGCCCAGCAGGTGGGCAAGGTGGTCCAGGGGGCCATGGTCGGCAATGCGGCCTCGTTCGTGGAACTGCGGGAGACCCGGAACCGGATGACCATCCTGCTCGAGCGGGTCAGCGACGGCGGCGATTTCGAGGATCTCAAGTTGCGGCCGACTCCCGATGCCTTGCGTCCGGTTCTCGATCCACTGCGCGCCGAATGGGATCGGCAGGACAAGCTGGTGGTTCAGCTGGTGACCCAGGAGAAGGGGCTCGCCGCCATCGGCCGGCTGGCCCAGGAGGCGGCGAGCCGGGGCGGCAAGCTGACCGAGCTGGCGGACGCCGCCGGCGGGCGGATGCCGATCCTCGTCGAGCGCATCCTGCGGGTCGCAGCCCAGATGAACGCGGTACCGGTCCTCGAGGAGGCCTCCCTGGCCCAGTTGTCGAGGGACCTGGCCGCCGCGGTCGAACTGGCCCCGAAAAACGACAATGGCCTGGCAGAGGGCCTGAAAGCGCTGCAGGCGATCCAGGCGACGGTGCCTGCCGACGCCGCCCAGGCGAAGGCGCTTGCCCTCGCCCGCCAGGGTGGGGTGCAGTTGCTCAAGGGCAACAAGGCGCTGGTGGATGCGGCCGAAAAACTCGGTGCGGCCTACAACGAGGAGGTTTCGGGAACCGGCGTCGGCGCCCTTGCCATCACCTTCTTCGCCTTGCTGGCCGTTGCCACGCTGGCCCTCATGATCAAGGTCTTCAACGACGATGCCGCGCTGCGGCGCGAAGAGGCGGAACACCAGCGCCGTGAAGCGGAAGCGTCGAAGGATGCGACCCAGGAAGCGATTCTCCGCCTCATGAACGAGATGGGCGACCTGGCCGACGGCGACTTGACGGTGCGTGCCACCGTGACCGAGGACGTGACGGGAGCCATCGCCGACTCCGTGAATTACACGATCGAGGAACTGGGCGTGCTTGTGCGGCGGATCAACGATGCCGCCGGCCGCGTGGCCCACGCCTCCAACGAGGCGCAGAAGACCTCGAACGAGCTCCTCGACGCGACCCAGAAGCAATCCCGCGAAATCCAGGCGGCGGGCACGGCCGTCCTCTCCATGGCGCAATCCATGAACGGCGTCTCGAACAACGCCTCCGAGTCCGCCCGCGTTGCCCGCCAGTCCCTCGATGCGGCGCGCAAGGGTACCGACGCGGTGGAGAACTCGATCAAGGGCATGAACGAGATTCGTGGCCAGATCCAGGAGACATCGAAACGGATCAAGCGCCTGGGCGAATCCTCCCAGGAGATCGGCGAGATCGTCGAACTGATTTCCGACATTACCGAGCAGACCAACGTGCTGGCCCTCAACGCCGCGATCCAGGCCGCTTCGGCCGGCGAGGCGGGCCGCGGCTTCACGGTGGTGGCCGAGGAAGTGCAGCGCCTGGCCGAGCGTTCGGCCGAGGCGACGAAGCAGATCGCGGCGATCGTGAAGACGATTCAGACCGACACCCAGGATGCCGTTTCGGCCATGGAATACTCGACCCAGGGCGTGGTCGAGGGGGCCAAGCTGTCGGATGCCGCCGGCCAGGCCCTGACCGAGATCTCCGCGGTGACGACGAACCTCGCCCAGCTGATCGAATCGATCGCCACCGATACCCAGAGCCAGGCCCAGGTCGCCACCCAGGTGGCGGAGAACATGCAGGGCATCCTGCAGGTCACCGAGCAGACGACCCGCGGTACGCAACAGACCGCGGTATCGATCGGCGAGCTGGCCGAACTCGCCGTCGAACTGAAGGGTTCGGTTGCCGGCTTCAAGGTCTGAACCGTCCCTTGCCGACCGCAGAGCAGCCATGAGCGCCGCCGCCGAACTCGACATCGGTCCCCTGACCTGGGTCAAGGGAGAGATCGACCTCGCGCTCGAACGGGCGGCCGAGGCCCTGCGGTCCTACGAGGCGAATCCGGCCGAGGAGTCCCAACTCAAGTTTGCCCAGACCCACCTGCACCAGGCCCACGGGGCGCTGGCCATCGTCGGCCTGGAAGGCATCACCCATTTCTCCGAAGCCCTGGAGCAACTCCTCGGCGCGGTCGAGCGCGGGGCGGTCGGCTATTCCCCGGAGCTGGGCGCCGCCGCCCAGGAAGGCCTGCAGGCCGTGCGGCGTTACCTGGACGACCTGCTGGCCGGCGATCCGGACCAGGCCCTGCGGCTCTACCCTTCTTATGCCAGGCTCGTCGAAGCCCGCGGCGACGGCAAGGCTGCCGCCACCGACCTTTTCTTCCCCGACCTGAGCCTGCGGCCGCCGAAGCGCGAACGCGAACCGGAAAGCCCCGGCGGCGAGGCGCTGGCCGTCAAGTTGCGCGCCTATCGCTTCGACTTCGAGCGCGGGTTGCTGCAATGGCTGCGCGGCGACCCGGCCGGGCTGCCGGCGATGCGCCGGGCCGTCGGTGCCATCGAGGCGACCCAAAGCCTGCCCGCGGCGCGGGCCTTCTGGTGGGCGACCCTCGCATTCATCGACGCACTGACCAGCGGAGGCGTCGCGACCGAGGCATCGACGCGGCGCCTTTGCGCCCGCATCGACATCCAGATGCGCAAGCTGATCGAGGGCTCCCGCAGCGTCGCCGAACGACTGATGCGCGATGTCCTCTATCAGGTCGCGGTATCCACGGCGGCCGGCGATCAGATCGATTGCGTGCGTGCGGCCTATCGCCTGGGGGACCTCATGCCCTCGGTCGGCGAGCCGGACCTCGCCATCGCCTCCCTGCGGCCCCTGCGCGAGCTCCTGGCCCAGACCAAGGAGGATTGGAATCGATTCTCCGCAGGCACGGCGATTGCGCTGCCCCAATTCCACGAACGCAGCGCGGCCCTGGCCGAGCAGGCGCAGAAACTGGGGCAGGTGGACCTCTCCCGCCTGGTGGCCGGCGTCTCCTCCGTCGCCAACATGCTGCGCAAGGACCCCCTGGCGCACAACGAGTCCGTGGCCCTGGAGGTGGCGACGGCCCTCCTGCTGGTCGAGCATGCGCTGGACAACCCGAACAAGCTGGGCGTCGAGTTCGCGCGCCAGGTCGATGTGGTGACCGGACGCCTGAACGCGCTGCTGAAGGGGGAAACCCTTGCCGCGATGGCGGTGCCGCACCTGGACGAGATCGCCCAGCGGGCCCAGGAACGGCTGCTGATGAGCCAGGTGGCGCGGGAGATCCTCACCAACCTGGCGCAGATCGAACAGACCCTGGACGGTTTCTTCCGCAACCCGGCCCGGGCACCAGAACTCGAGGTCCTGGCCAAGCCCCTCAAACAGGTGGATGGCGCCCTGGCCATCCTCGGCGAGGCACGGGCGGGCGACGTGTTGCGCGAATGCGGCGCGAAGATCGCCGAGTTCGCGCGACCGAGCTACGAAGCCCGGCAGGCCGATTTCGAGGAGGTGGCGGACAAGCTCTCCGCCCTGGGTTTCTTCATCGAGGCCCTGCAGCACGGTCCGGCCGACCTGGATTCGATCCTGAATCCGGCGCCCAAGCCCCCGGCCGAGGAAGAGGAAGCTGCGCCCAGCGTCGAAACCCAGATGGCGCAGACGGCCAAGGAGACCCAGGCGCTGGCCGAGGCGCTGCGCGAGGCGCCCGAGGACGAGGCCCTCCGGGACGAGCTGAAGCAGAACCTGGAGACCCTGCGCGAGGATGCCAGCCTGGTGGCGGATGCGGACCTGGAGCGCCAGGCCGCTGTCGCCCTGCAGGCGGTGGCTTCCCTGGAGACCGCACCGGCCGAAGCGGCCGCCGGACGCATCGAGGCGGCGATGGAAACGCTTGCCTCGGTGGCCGCCGGGATGCCGGCCGCCGTCGCCCCTTCGCCGGAGGCGGCGCGGCTGGTGGATGCCAGCAGCGCCGAGATCGACGCGGAACTGCTGGCCATCTTCATCGAGGAGGCCCACGAGGTCCTGGGCAACATTGCCGCGGCCCTGCCCGAGTCCCGGGCGGCGCCCCACGACCGGGAAACCCTGACGGTGATCCGGCGCGGCTTCCACACCCTCAAGGGCAGCGGCCGCATGGTCGGCCTCGGCGAACTCGGGGAGACCGCCTGGTCCGTCGAGCAGGTCCTCAACCGATGGCTGCAGATGGAGCTGGATGCGACGCCGCCCCTGCACGACATGGTCCAGCGCGCCCACGACCTGTTCGTCGAGTGGGTCGCCCAGATGGAAGCCGGCGGCGGTACCCACCGGGACTCGACGGAACTGGTGGCCCTGTGCGAACAACTCAAGAAGGGCGACCAGGTCGAGGAGATTCCCGACGCGGCTGCGGTAGCCCCGGAAGTGACGGTGGAGGCGCCGGCTCCGGTCGCTCCGCCCGCCGAAGTGGCGATCGGCGCGACGGTCCTTTCCGCGCCCTTGTTCCAGATGTACCTGGACGAAGCCCAGGGACACCTGGCCGTCCTCGAGCGTGAGGAAGGCACGGCCGTTCCGACGCAGGAAAGGATTCGCGCCGCCCATACCCTCGCCAGTACCTCGGCGACCGTCGGCTTCGAACCCCTGCATACCCTTGCCCATGCCCTGGAACTGGCCCTGGTGCGCCTGGCCGGCGGAGGTGCGGCGCCGGAGGCCGCCGACGCACAAGTCCTGGCCGATGCCCGGGAAGCCCTGACCGGGATGGCCGCCGAATTGACGGCCCTGGAAGTGCCGACGCCCAATCCATCCCTGGTCGAGTCGCTGGCCCGGGTCGCTGTCGCGGTAGAGCCCACGACGCCGCCGCCCGAGCCCGTCCCGGAATTCGAGGCCATTGTCCTGGACGAGCCGGCGACCGGGACGCCCTCCCCCGCACCGGTGCCTGCCGGTGAAACCGAAACCATCGACATTGCCCTTCCGGACGGATCGTCCGGCCTGGACATGGACATGGACCTGGCCGGGCCGCCAGGCGAGGATGCGCTGACCATCGATTTCGCCGAACCGGTCGAGCCGGCAGCGACAGATGCGATCGCCGTCCAGGCGGAGCCGGTGCCCGACGAGGCCGGCGGTCCCGGGGAACCCGTGGCAGAGCCGGAATGGGTATTGGATCTTGCGGCCGCGCCGGAAGAGGCGGTGCCCGGTTTGCCATCGGACGACGGGTCTGCGCTTCCCGGGTTCGCGGAGTGCGGCGCGGAGCCGGTGGCCGAGCTCCCCATCGAGCCTCCGGCGCCGGTCGCCGTCGAATCGCCCCCGGTTTCCGCTCCGGCCGAGGACAGGCGGCACCTGCGGCTCAAGGACGATCTCGATCCGCAGCTCGTCCCGCTGTTCCTCGAGGAAGCCCAGGATCTGATGGTGGAGATTTCCGGCGGCCTTCGCGATTGGCATGGCGGACTCGACGCCCTGGAGGTGCCGAACAGGCTCAAGCGCCTGCTGCACACCCTCAAGGGAAGCGCCCGCATGGCCGGTGCCATGGGCATCGGCGAGTTGATTCACAGCATGGAGACCCGGATCGAACAGGCCCAGGCCACCGGTCCCATCGCCGATGCCTTCTTGGACGAACTGGAGGCTTCCTTCGACCGGGCAAGCTTCCTCGTGGACCGGATCAGGCAGGGAGACAGCACCGCTGCCGACGAGCCGCCGCCCCCCTCCGTCGCGTCGGACGAGCGGCCGACTCCCGTCCCGGCCGCGCCGGAACCGGTTGCCGAAATGCTCCCCGTGGCCGCCGTCGAACCTGCGCCACCCGCGCCGGCGCCGGCGGTCCCGCCCGCGCTGGCCGCCGGTTTCGCGGCCTTCGCACCGGAGGCGGCGGTGGATGCCGCGGAGGCCGAGCAGGCGGCCGCCCGGGCGGTCCTGCGCGTGCGGGCCGATCTGGTGGACCGCCTGGCCAACGAGGCCGGTGAAATGGCCATCGCCCGGGCCCGCATCGAAGGCGAGATGCGCGCCCTCAAGGGGTCCCTGCTGGAACTGACCGAGAACGTCTTCCGCCTGCGCGGCCAGTTGCGCGAGATCGAAATCCAGGCGGAATCCCAGATGCAGTCGCGGCAAGCCGCCGCGGCCGAACAGTCCCGCGAGTTCGACCCCCTGGAGTTCGACCGTTTCACGCGCTTCCAGGAACTGACGCGGATGATGGCCGAATCGGTGAACGACGTCACCACGGTCCAGCACAACCTGCTGCGCAACCTCGATCATGCCGATGCCGCCATCGCCGCCCAGGCCCGCCTGAACAGGGAACTCTCCCAGGGACTGATGGGCGTGCGCATGGTGCCCTTCAATTCCCTGGCCGACCGCCTGCACCGGGTGGTCCGGCAGACGGCCAAGGAGATGCGACGGCGCGCCAACCTGGACGTGCGCGGCGGCCAGACCGAACTCGACCGCTCCGTGCTGGAAAAGATCACCGGGCCTCTGGAGCACCTGCTGCGCAACGCCATCGCCCACGGCCTCGAAGCGCCGTCCGATCGCCAGGCCGCAGGCAAGCCCGAGATCGGCGAGATCGTTCTCCAGGTTTCCCAGGCCGGCAACGAGATCAGCATCGAACTGGGTGACGACGGCCGCGGCCTGGACTTTGCGCGCATCCGCCAGCGGGCCATCGAAAGGGGACTGCTGACCGAGGCGGAGGCGGAGGAAGAGGCGCGGCTGACCCAGGTCATCTTCCTGCCCGGATTCTCCACCGCCGAGGCGCTGACCGCCACCGCCGGCCGCGGCGTCGGCATGGACGTGGTGCGCAGCGAAACGGCGGCCCTCGGCGGCCGGATCGAAACCCAGAGCGAGGCCGGCCGCGGCACGCGCTTCCGCATCTACCTGCCCCTCACCCTGGCCGTCACCCAGGCCGTGCTGGTCCGTTCCGGCAACCGCACCTACGCCCTGTCCTCGACCATGGTCGAGCAGGTCCAGGAGTTGAAGCCGGAGGCGATCGAGAAGATCCGCGCCGCCGGATTCGCCGAGTGGCTCGGCAACCACTACGCCTACCACTACCTGCCGCAGCTCCTCGGTGATGCCGCGGCGCACCCCCAGCCCCTGCGCCGCCACTGGCTGCTGCTGGTGCGTGCCGGCGGCCAGCGGGTGGCGATGGAGGTGGATGCCCTCACCGGCAACCAGGAAGTGGTGGTCAAGAACATCGGGCCCCAGCTTGCCCGGGTCGTCGGCATCGTCGGCGCAACGGTCCTCGGCGACGGGGAGGTGGCCCTCATCATCAATCCGGTGGCCCTGGCCGGCCGCGCATCGCGGACGCCGACCACGGGAGACGCCGCCGCCCCTGCCCTGCCGGCGCCGACGGCGGTGTCCGAACCCGCGGCCGTGCCGGTCGTCATGGTGGTCGACGATTCCCTCACCGTGCGCAAGATCACCGGCCGCCTGCTGGCCCGCGAGGGCTACCAGGTGATCACCGCCAAGGATGGCGTGGATGCCCTGGAGCAGACCATGGACATCGTTCCCGCCGTCATGCTGGTGGACATCGAGATGCCGCGCATGGACGGTTTCGACCTGACCCGCAACGTGCGCGCCGACGCCCGGCTGAAGGGCGTCCCCATCATCATGATCACGTCGCGGATCGCCGACAAGCATCGCAACTATGCCAGGGAAATCGGCGTCGACCATTACCTCGGCAAGCCCTACGACGAGGACGAGCTGCTGCGCCTGATCGCCGGCTACGTCAAGCCGGCTTCCTGATCCGGCCGTATCGTTCCAGCGTCCTGGCCCGGGCCACCGCGTGGTCCACGATCGGCCCCGGATAGTCCCGCCCGATCACCGCCCCGCAGGCCTTCTGTTCCGCCGGGTCCATCCTCCAGGGCGCATGGATATGCCTGCCCGGCACCCGCGCCAGCTCGGGGACATAGCGCCTGATGAAGCTGCCCTGCGGATCGAACTTCTCCGACTGGGTCACCGGATTGAAGATGCGGAACCAGGGCTGGGCGTCGCAGCCGGTGGAAGCGGCCCACTGCCAGCCGCCGTTGTTGGAGGCCAGGTCGAAGTCGAGCAGCAGGTCGGCGAAGTGCCGCTCCCCCAGCCGCCAGTCGAGCCCCAGGTCCTTGCACAGGAAGGAGGCCGCCACCATGCGCAGCCGGTTGTGCATGTAGCCACTGGTCGCCAACTGCCGCATGGCGGCATCCACCAGCGGATAGCCCGTGCGTCCGTCGCGCCAGGCGGCGAGGAGCGCCGGGGCATCGTCCCATTCCAGGGCGTCGAATTCGCGGCGGAAGCAGTGATCCACCACGTCGGGCCGGTGCCAGAGCACGGCCTGGTAGAACTCCCGCCAGATCAGTTCCGACAGCCAGGTGGCGGCACCCTTCCCGCCGCGGCCATGGGCGAAGGCCGCCAGCCGGCGTATGGAGATCGTGCCGAAGCGCAGGTGCGCCGCCAGGTAGGACGGCCCCTTCACGGAGGGGAAATCCCGCCGTTCGGCATAGGCATCGATGCGTTCCGCGAAGTCCTCGAACAAGGCCCTGGCGCCGGCCACCCCCGTGGGCAGCGGCAGGGATGCCAGGTCGGTGGCTTCGAAGCCCAGGCCGGCCAGGGTCGGCAGGGGCGCCCCGCCATGCGGCGGGGCCAGGCGTTCCGCATATCTCTCGACCGGATAGGCGGAGAGGAAAAGGGGATCCTCGGCCCGCGCCAGCCAGGCGCTGCGATAGGGCGTGAATACCGCATAGGGCCGGCCTTCGCGGGTCAGCACCTCGTCGGTGTCGAAGACCACCTGGTCCTTGAATTCCCGGAAGCCGATCTCGGCCGCGGCCAGCCGCCGGGACACTTCCCGGTCCCGGTCCCGGGCGGCCGGCTCGTAGTCCCGGTTCACCGTCACCTCGGCGACCTCCAACTCTGCCGCCAGTCGTGGGATCTCCGCGCGGGCGCTGCCGTGGCGGACGATCAGCGCGCCACCCCGCCGGCGCAACTCACCGTCCAGTTCCTCCACCGAACGCAGGATGAACTCCACCCGACGGTCGGCCACCAGTCCCCGGGCCAGCAGCGGATCGAGGATTTCCCTGTCGAAGACGAAGGCGCAATGGACCCGGTCGTGGTCGCGCAGGGCCTGGAAGAGGGCGGCGTGATCGTCGAAGCGGAGGTCGCGGCGGAACCAGACGAGGGCGGCGGACATGGGGCGGGCGCGGGCAGCGTGGCGGCTTGGGCGGGGGCGGGATCGGGATAGAATGGCGGCGTGAGCAAGACCGCCATCAATCTTACGCACCATTTCCTGATCGCCATGCCGGCGATGACGGACCCGAATTTTTCCCGCACGCTCACCTACCTCTGCGAACACAACGAACAGGGCGCCCTCGGGATCATCGTCAACCGCCCCACCGACATGGACCTGGCGACCCTCTTCGAGCGGGTGAGCATCCCCATCGAGGAGGCTGGCGCGGCCGCCGATTTCGGCGCCCTTCCCGTCTATTTCGGCGGTCCCGTGCAGACCGACCGGGGTTTCGTGCTGCACCGGCCCCTGGGCCAGTGGCAATCGACGCTCAAGGTGCGGGGGGACATCGGCCTCACCAGTTCCCGGGACATCCTCCAGTCCATGGCCAGCGCGGGGGAGCCGACGGAAGTCCTCATCAGCCTGGGCTACGCCGGCTGGTCGGCCGGGCAGCTCGAGTGGGAAATTTCCCAGAACGCGTGGCTGACCGTCGAGGCCGATCCCGAGATCATCTTCGGCCTGCCGCCGGAGGAGCGCCTGCCGGCCGCGATGCAGATTCTGGGGGTCGATTTCGCCAACCTCTCCGAAGTCGCCGGGCATGCCTGATGGGACGGTGCTGGCCTTCGATTTCGGCACCCGGCGCATCGGCGTCGCCATCGGCGAGATGATGCTGCGCCGGGCCCGGCCCCTGCGGGTGATCGACGGCGAGGCCAACGAAGCCCGCTTCGCCGCCATCGCCGGCCTGATCGCCGAATGGCAGCCCGCCCGGCTGGTGGTCGGACTCCCCCTGACACCCGAGGGCGGCGACCACGACATGACCGCCCGCTGCCGGCGTTTCGCCCGCCAGCTCGAAGGCCGCTACGGCCTGCCCGTGAGTCTGGTGGACGAACGCTATTCCTCCGTCGCCGCCGAGCAGGGCCTGGCCGAGGCCGGCCTCGACTGGCGCCGCCGCCGTTCGGCCGTGGACGCCCATGCGGCGGCCCTTTTCCTCCAGGACTGGTTCGACCATGAAACTGCCTGACCCGAAAGACCTCTGCAAACTGCTGGCCGAGGCCATGCGGCCCCAGGTGACGCCGGACACCGTCCTCGTCGGCATCCATACCGGCGGCGTGTGGGTCGCCGAATGCCTGCACGGCATGCTCGGCCTGGTCACTCCCCTGGGCAGCGTGGACACCGGCTACCACCGGGACGACCACCGCCTGGGCGGCAGCCTCAAGGCCGGTGGACGCCCTTCCCACCTCCCCTTCGACGTCGAGGGCGCCCACCTGGTGATCGTCGACGACGTGCTCTACACCGGGCGCACCATCCGTGCCGCCATGAACGAACTCTTCGACTACGGCCGGCCGGCCCGGGTGGACCTGGCCGTCCTGGTGGACCGGGGCGGCCGCGAACTGCCCGTGGCCGCCACCTGGTGTCCCCATGGCATGAACCTGCCGGCGTCCCGGATGCTGGTCCTCGAGAAGGAGGCGGATGGCACGTTGGCCTTCAGCCTGAGCGAAAAATGACCGCGATCCATCCGCAACTGAATCGTCACGGGGAACTGCAGCACCTGCTGTCCCTCGACGGCCTGCCGCGAGACATCCTGACCCGCATCCTCGACCTCGCCGCGCCCTTCACCGAGGTGGCCGAGCGGGAGGTGAAGAAGGTGCCGCTGATGCGCGGCAAGAGCGTCTTCAACCTCTTCTTCGAGAACTCGACGCGCACCCGGACGACCTTCGAGATCGCCGCCAAGCGGCTCTCCGCCGACGTCATCAACCTCAACATCAGCACCTCCTCCACGGCCAAGGGCGAGACCCTGCTCGACACGGTGGACAACCTGGCGGCCATGCAGGCCGACATGTTCGTCGTCCGCCATGCCTCCAGCGGCGCCCCCTATCTGATCGCCCGCCACCTGGCCGCCACCGGCGGCGACCACATCCACGTGGTCAACGCCGGCGACGGCCGGCATGCCCATCCGACCCAGGGCCTGCTGGACATGTACACGATCCGCCACTACAAGCAGGACTTCGAGAACCTGACGGTGGCGGTGGTGGGCGACGTGCTGCACTCCCGCGTCGCCCGCTCCCAGCTCCATGCCCTGGCCACCCTCGGGGTACCGGAGATCCGCGTCATCGGCCCCAAGACCCTGCTGCCGACCATGGTCGACCGGATCGCCGGGCCGAAGGGCCTGCGGGTCTTCCACGACATGCGCGAGGGCCTGCGCGACGTGGACGTGGTGATGATGCTGCGCCTGCAGAACGAGCGCATGCAGGGTGCCCTGCTGCCCAGCCCCCAGGAATACTTCAAGTCCTACGGCCTGACGCCGGAGAAGCTCGCGATGGCCAAGGACGACGCCATCGTCCTGCACCCCGGGCCGATGAACCGGGGCGTCGAGATCGATTCCTCGGTGGCCGACGGCGGGCAGGCGGTGATCCTGCCCCAGGTCACCTTCGGCATTGCGGTGCGCATGGCCGTGATGGCCATGCTGGCGGGAGCCTGAGCATGAACATCCGCATCAAGAACGGCCGCCTGGTCGACCCGGCCAACGGCATCGACCGCAAGGCCGACGTCTTCATCGCCCAGGGCCGAATCGCCGGCATCGGCGAGACGCCCGCCGGCTTCACGGCGACCCGCACCCTGGAAGCCGCCGGCTGCGTCGTCTGCCCCGGCCTGGTGGACCTCTCGGCCCGCCTGCGGGAGCCCGGCTTCGAATACCGGGCCACCCTGGAATCGGAGATGGCCGCCGCCGCGGCGGGCGGCGTCACCAGCCTGGCCTGCCCGCCGGACACCGACCCGCCCCTGGACGAGCCGGGACTGGTCGAGATGCTCAAGCACCGGGCCCGCCTGCCCGAGTTCGCCAAGGTCTACCCCATCGGCGCCCTGACCGAGAAGCTCGAGGGCAAGCGTCTCACGGAGATGGCGGAACTGGCCGAGGCCGGCTGCGTCGCCTTCGGGCAGGCCAACGTCCCCGTCGTCGACACCCAGGTCTTGCAGCGGGCGATGCAATACGCATCGACCTTCGGTTTTCCCGTATGGCTCCAGGCGCAGGACCCGTACCTGGCCAGGAACGGTGTCGCCCACGACGGCGAGGTGGCGTCGCGCCTCGGCCTGGGCGGCATCCCGGTGGTCGCCGAGACCATCGCCCTGGCCGGCATCCTTCACCTCGCCCAGGCGACGGGGGCTCGCGTCCACCTGACCCGCATCTCCTCGGCGGCCGGCCTCGAGATGGTGACGGCCGCCCGGGCCGCCGGCATCCAGGTCACCTGCGACGTGGCGATCCACCACCTGCACCTGGCCGAAGGCGACATCGGCTGGTTCGACCCCCACACCCGCCTCGATCCGCCCCTGCGCAGCCTGGCCGACCGGGATGCACTGCGCCAGGGCCTGGCCTCCGGCGCCGTCGATGCCCTCTGTTCGGACCACACGCCGGTGGACGACGACGAGAAGCTGGTGCCCTTCGCCGAGGCCGCTCCCGGCGCCACCGGCCTCGAGCTGCTGCTGCCCCTGACGCTGCGCTGGGCCGCCGAGATGGATGTTCCGCTGCCCCGGGCCCTCGCCCGGGTCACCAGCGACCCGGCCGCAATCCTCGGCATCCCGGCAGGGACCCTGTCCGTCGGCGCCGCTGCCGACGTCTGCGTCTTCGATCCCGCAGCCCAGGTCGCGGTCAGCCGCGACCACCTGAGAAGCCAGGGCAAGAACACGCCATTCCTGGGCGCGACGCTGCCGGGGCGCGTGCGCTGGACCCTGGTGGACGGCGTCCCGGTCTTCGGGTGACCCTTCCCACCGCCGCGCCGCCAGGCGCGGCCTGCGGCCTGCTCGAGGTCCGGGCCTACCTGGGCCCCGGCCTGCATTGCGACTTTCCCTCCGTGGCCGGGCTGGTGGCCCTGGGAGGGGGCGCCAGGCCCGACCCCCTGCGTCTTGCCGGGCGCCTGCGCGAATTGCTGGCACCCTTCGGCGCCAACGCCGGCGACCACGTCGGCGCCGCGGCGGACGCGGCGGTGCTGGCGCGCGACGACCCCGCGACGGGTATTGCACGCTGCATCGCCGCCCTGGCCGGCTACCTGGAGCAGATGGCCGGGGGGCGCGGCTATCCCGCCTTCGGCCGCGCCGTCGCGGCGGACCGGGCCCTGGCCGTCTTCGCCTGCGACCTGCGGGAATCCGGCATCGAGCTCCTCCGCTTCGCCGTTTCCGTCGTCGATCGCCTCCTCGGGCCCATGCCGGCGGAATCAGCCGGGCTGCGGACCGAGATCGCCGATTTCGTGCAGGCGGCGGCGGCCCTGCACCTGGACCCCTATGCCGCCTCCCTGGTGGACGCGGCGGCGCGGCGGGGCATTCCCGCCTACCGCCTGGCCGCCACGGGACGGTTCTTCCAGTTGGGCCAGGGGTGCCGGCAGCGGCACTTCCTGGAGACCACGTCCGACGCGGGTTCCGCCGTCGGGGTCAAGCTGGCGGCCAACAAGCCGGCGGCCCTGGAACTCCTGGATGCCCTGGGCCTGCCGGTTCCCGAAGGCGGTCTGGCCGGCTCGGCCGAGGAGGCCTGCCGCCTGGCCGATCGTCTGGGCTACCCGGTGGTCGTCAAGCCCACCCACGGCATGAGCGGCAAGGGCGTCGCCGTCGGCCTGCGCAACGGCGACGAGGTGGAGGCGGCCGGCCGGGCCGCCCTGGCCCTGAACATGGGGTCCCTGCGCGTGGAGAAACACGTCGCCGGTCACGATTTCCGCCTGCTCGTCGTGGGCGGCCGCCTGGTGTCCGTCGTCCGCCGTACCCCGGCCCATGTCATCGGCGACGGTGTCCAGACGGTGGACGAACTGCTGCTGGCCCTCAACCGCAGCCGGCGCGCCGATCCCCGGGGCCTGTTGCAGCAGGTCGCCCGCGATGCCGAGGCGGACCGCCAGCTGGTGCGCCAGGGGCTCGACTTCGCCTCGGTACCGGAGACCGGACGGATGGTCTTCCTGCGCGGCGCCGCCAACATCGCTGTCGGCGGTTCCGCCCAGGAGGTCACGGACCGGGTTCATCCGGACCTGCGGCGCATGGCCGAGACCGCGGCCCGCGCCTTCCACCTCGACATGGCCGGCCTCGACTTCATCGGCGAGGATGTGGCGGCGGCGCCGACGGAATCCGCCGGCGCCTTCTGCGAGATCAATCCCTTCCCCGGGCTGCGCGTCCACTGGCTGGCCGGCGGGCGCGACGGACGGATCGAGAATGCCCTGCTGGACCTGCATTTCCCGGCAGCGACGGACGGCCGCATTCCCATCGCCCTGATCACCGGTTCGTCCGGGAAGACCACCACCGCCCGCATGCTGGCGAGGATCCTTGAGGCCGCCGGACGTCGCCCGGGCCTTGCCTGCACGGACGGCGTCTTTGCCGGCGGGGCTGCCCTGCGCCGGGGCGACTGTGCCGGAGGGCGACCGGCCCGGCAGCTGCTGCTGCACCCGGAGATCGATGTCGCCGTGATGGAACTCGGGCGTGGCGGCCTGCTGCGCTCGGGCGTCCCCGTCGATGCCTGCGAGGTGGCCGCCGTCCTCGCCGTCCATGGCGACCATCTGGGCCAGGAGGGCATCGAGACCCTGGACGCGCTGGCGGCCATCAAGGCTCTGCCCCTGAAGACGGCCCGTCGGCGGGCGGTGCTCACTGCCGACGATCCCCGCTGCCTGGCCATGGCCGACGCTTTGAGGCCGCTCCCGGTCTGCTGGGTCACGGCCCGCGAAGGGCGCCCGGCGGCCATGGCGGGCGACGACTGGCTGGTTGCCCTCGAAGGGGATGGGGAAGCCACGCGCATCCTGCGCCGGGAACCCCGGCCGGCCGAACTGTGCGTCGCGGCCCGTATCCCGGCATTTCGTGATGGCGCCCTGCCGGCGAATGCCTTCAACGCGGCGGCGGCGGCTGCCCTCGCCCTCGCCCTGGACGTCCCGGAGGAGGCGATTCGAGCGGGTCTTTACGGTTTCCGCGGCGACTTCACCGACAATCCCGGCCGCTACAACCTGTGGCGCGGACCCCGTGGCACGGTGCTCCTGGACCGGGCCGATTCGCCGGCGGACGTCCGCCTCCTGGCCGAGGCCGTCCGCCGCATTCCGGCGGCCGGCGGACGTACCCTGGTCCTGACGGCGCCGGGCAATCGGCGCGACGCCCACATCGAAGCCATGGGCGCCGCAGCCGCCGGCGCCTTCGACCGGGCCATCGCCTATTCCTGGAACGACCGGCGGGGTCGCGCCGACGACGAAGTGCCTGCGCTTTTGCGGGCCGGTCTGGTGGCGGGCGGCATGCCGGACACCCGCGTCGAATGCCGGCCCGACCAGGCGGCGGCCCTCGGACAGGCCCTGGCCGGATTGGCGGCGGGTAGTCTCCTGGTCATCGTCTGCCTCGATACGGGCAAGGCCCTCGAATCCCTGCGGGCGCGCATCGGGGAAGCCGTCGAGGGCGGCTAGCCCTTGCCCCGCGGGCGCGCGCGGCGCCCGATCGGGAACGCGGCTAGGCCTGGCCGTCCGGGTCCAGTCGCGTGGCGACCCCCGCTGCCTCCACACCGCTCACCCGCAGCCGCTTGGTCCGTGCCGAGGCACCGGACAGCAGCGTCACCGATTTCCGGGGCACGTCGAGGGACGCGGCGAGGAATCCGATCAGGGCCTCGTTGGCCTTCCCGTCCACAGGCGGCGCGGCCAGGCGGATCTTCAGGGTATCGCCGTACCGGCCGGCGACCTCGGTCTTCCTGGCGCCGGGCTGCACATGCAGGGAAAGGACGACCCCCCCTTCCCCGGCCCGCAGCCAGGGCGGGAGGCTCACCGTCGCCGCCGCATCAGAAAGGCCCCCGGCCCCCGAACATGACGACAGACTGGAGCTGGTCGAGGACGATCTGCGCGATCTGCAAGGCAAGCAGGGCGAGCAGGGGCGTCAGGTCCACGCCGCCGATCGGCGGCAGCAGGCGCCGGAAGGGGCGCAGCAGGGGCCGCGACAGGGCATCGACCGGGCCGGCCAGGGGGGCATGGGGATTGACCCAGGAGAACAGGGCGCTGACGAAGATGGCGGCCATGGCCAACCAGATGGCGAAGCGCAGCACCGCGATGACGGCGCCCAGCGCCGCGGCCAGCAAGGTGGCCGGCGACAGGGCTCCCGCCGGCCCGCCGATCAGCAGGATCAGGACCAGGGACGCCAGCAACTGCGTCAGCCAGGCCAGGGTGAGGCTGGGCAGGTCCAGGCCGAAGGCGCCCGGGATGAGGCGTCGCGCCGGCCGCACGGCCCAGTCGGTGACGGCCACCAGGAACTGGCCCAGGGGGTTGCGAAAGGAGCCCCGTGCCCATTGCAGCGCGAAGCGTGCCAGGAAGGCGAAGGTGAGGAAGCCGGCGATAGTCTCGACGATCAGCAGCAGGATGCGCGCCAGCATCAGTCGCGCCCCATCATCTCGCCCAACTCCCGGCCCCGGGCTTCCGCGGCCCCGGCGCCCCGACGGATGGCGGCATGGATGCCATCCGCATCGAAGGAGCGAAGGGCGGCCTCGGTGGTGCCGCCCTTGGAGGTGACCCGCTGGCGCAGCACGTCCACCGCATCGGCGCTGGCCTCGGCGAGCCGGGAGGCGCCGACGAAGGTCTCGATCGCCAGTTGGCGGGCGGTTTCGCCCGCCAGGCCCAGTTCCCGCCCTGCCGCCTCGAGGGCTTCGATGAAATAGAAGACATAGGCCGGGCCGCTGCCCGAGATGGCCGTCACTGCGTCCATCTGGCCCTCTTCCTCGATCCAGACCGTGTTGCCGACGGCGCGCAGGATGCGGTCCGCCGTCTCCCGTCCCTCCCGGTCCACGCTCGGATCGGCGTAGAGGCCGGTGATCCCGGCGCCGATCAGGGCCGGCGTGTTGGGCATGGTGCGCACGAGGCGCCGGTATCCGCCGAGCCAGCGGGCGATGTCGTCAAGGCGCAGGCCGGCGGCGATGCTGACCAGCAACTGCCCGGACAGGTGGCCCGGGACGGCCGCCAGGGCCTCCCGCATCTGCTGGGGCTTGACGGCCAGGACCAGGGCGTCGCAGGCCAGGGCGGCCGCGTCGACGCTGCCGGTGCAGCGGACCCCGTAGGTGGCGGTGAGCCGTTCCCGGTTGTCCGCCTGGGGTTCGACAACCTGGATGCCGGCGGCCGAAAAGCCCTGCTTCTTGAGGCCGCCGATGAGGGCGTTGGCCATGTTGCCGCCGCCGAGGAAGGTGATTCTCATGATCTCTCCAGAAGTCAGGGGTCAGGGCCGCCCCGCCGCCGGAACGGTCGACGCCAGGCTGGCGCATCGGCCGCGATGATGCCATGGCACCGGCGGCGAAGGACATGTGATGCGAGCCGGGGCTCCGCCCTCGGTGGACGGTCGGGTCATGATCGTTCGCCGAATATCGCCGTTCCCACCCGGACGAGGGTCGCCCCTTCGGCGATGGCGATCTCCAGGTCGTCCGACATGCCCATGGACAAGGTGTCGAGCCGGGTGCCGGAAGCGGCGATCCGGTCGCGCAGGTGGCGCAGGGAGGCGAAGCGCGCGCGCAGCAGGCCGACATCCGTCGTCGGCTCGGGGATCGCCATCAAGCCGCGCAGTCGCAGGCCCGGCAGCGCCGCGATGGCTGGCGCCAGGTTTGCCGCCTCGTCGGGCGGGCAGCCGCTCTTCGAGGCCTCGCCAGACACGTTCACCTGCAGGCAAACCTGCAGCGGCGGCAGGGCCGGCGGGCGCTGGGCCGAGAGGCGTTCGGCGATCTTCAGGCGCTCGACGGAATGAACCCAGGCGAAGCGTTCGGCGACGGTGCGCGTCTTGTTGCTCTGCAGGGGGCCGATGAAATGCCATTCGAGGCCGAGGTCGGCAAGGGCGTCGATCTTGCCCACGGCCTCCTGCACGTAGTTCTCGCCGAAGGCCGACTGTCCGGCCGCGGCGGCCTCGCGCAACGCCGGTGCCGGCCAGGTCTTCGAGACCGCCAGCAGCGCGACTTCCCGCGGATCCCTGCCGCAGGCGGCACAGGCGGCGGCGATGCGGCCGCGCACGGCTTGCAGGTTGGCGGGAATTGGTGTCATATATGGCTCCGGAAGTATAGCAATCCCGGCTACCACACCTTTCCACCGCCGCACGGACACCCCCATGGACATCACCGAACTGCTTGCCTTCGTGGTCAAGAACAAGGCTTCCGACCTGCACCTCTCGGCCGGCCTGCCGCCGATGATCCGCGTCCACGGCGATGTGCGCCGCATCAACCTGCCGGCCATGGAGCACAAGGACGTGCACGCCATGGTGTACGACATCATGAACGACGGCCAGCGCAAGGTGTACGAGGAGAACCTGGAGTGCGACTTCTCCTTCGCCGTGCCCAACCTGGCCCGCTTCCGGGTCAACGCTTTCGTGCAGCAGCGCGGCGCCGGCGCCGTCTTCCGGACCATTCCCTCCAAGGTGCTGACCCTCGAGCAACTGAACTGCCCGAAGATCTTCAAGGAAATCGCCCAGACGCCGCGCGGCATCGTCCTCGTCACCGGGCCGACGGGCTCCGGCAAGTCCACCACGCTGGCAGCGATGGTGGACGACGTCAACGAGAACGAGTACGGCCACATCCTCACCGTCGAGGATCCGATCGAGTTCGTGCACGAGTCGAAGAAGTGCCTGATCAACCAGCGCGAAGTCGGTCCCCACACGCTGTCCTTCAACAATGCGCTGCGCAGCGCCCTCCGGGAGGACCCGGATGTCATCCTGGTCGGCGAAATGCGCGACCTGGAAACCATACGCCTGGCCCTGACCGCCGCCGAAACCGGCCACCTGGTGTTCGGCACCCTGCATACCTCGTCGGCGGCCAAGACGGTGGACCGGATCGTGGACGTGTTCCCCGCGGCGGAAAAGGAGATGGTGCGTGCGATGCTTTCGGAATCCCTGCGGGCGGTCATCTCCCAGACCCTGCTGAAGACCAAGGACGGACAGGGTCGCGTGGCGGCCCACGAGATCATGATCGGCACGCCTGCCATTCGCAACCTGATCCGGGAAAACAAGATCGCCCAGATGTATTCGGCGATCCAGACCGGCCAGAACTTCGGCATGCAGACCCTGGACCAGAACCTCGCCGACCTGGTCCGGCGCAACATCGTCGCTCCCGCCGAGGCGCGCACCAAGGCGCAGAACAAGGACAGCTTTGCCGGCTGAGCCGGCCCGCCCGCCGAGGCATCGGCCAAGGGCGGCGCGCCGCCACTGAAGAGGTGACTCCATGGAGAGAGACGAAGGCCTGAAGTTCATGTACCAGCTTCTGACCATGATGGTCCAGAAGAAGGGTTCCGACCTGTTCATCACCGCCGGCTTTCCGCCGGCAATCAAGGTCGATGGCAAGGTGACGCCGGCGACGACCCAGGTGCTGACGCCGCAGCACACCCTCGAGCTGGCCCGGGCAATCATGAACGATCGCCAGGCCGCCGACTTCGAGTCGAGCAAGGAATGCAACTTCGCCATCAATCCCTCCGGCATCGGCCGGTTCCGGGTCAATGCCTTCGTGCAGCAGGGGCGTGCCGGCCTGGTGTTGCGGACCATCAACACCAAGATTCCCAAGTTCGAGGACGTGAACCTGCCGGCCGTGCTCAAGGACGTGGCCATGACCAAGCGCGGCCTCGTGCTCTTCGTCGGCGGCACCGGTTCGGGAAAGTCCACGTCGCTGGCGGCGATGATCGGCTATCGCAACGAGAGTTCCTACGGCCACATCATCACCATCGAGGACCCGGTGGAATACGTCCATGAGCACCGGAACTGCATCGTCACCCAGCGGGAAGTGGGGGTCGATACCGAGTCCTGGGAAGCGGCCCTGAAGAACACCCTGCGCCAGGCACCCGACGTGATCCTGATCGGCGAGATCCGCGATCGCGAGACCATGGAGCATGCCATCGCCTTCGCCGAAACGGGCCACCTGTGCATGGGCACCCTGCACGCCAATAGCGCCAACCAGGCCCTGGACCGGGTGATCAACTTCTTCCCCGAGGAGCGCCGGCAACAACTCCTGATGGACCTGTCCCTGAACATGCGGGCCCTGGTGTCCCAACGCCTGATCCCCATGAAGGACGGCAAGGGCCGCTGCGCCGCGGTGGAGATCATGCTGAACTCCCCGCTGATCTCCGACCTGATCTTCAAGGGCGAGGTGCACGAGATCAAGGAGATCATGAAGAAGTCCCGGGAACTGGGCATGCAGACCTTCGACCAGGCCCTCTTCGACCTCTACGAGGGCGGCAAGATCAGCTACGAGGACGCCCTGCGCAATGCCGACTCGGTGAACGACCTGCGGCTGCAGATCAAGCTGCACGGCAAGGAGTCGAAGGACCGGGATCTGACGGCCGGCATCCAGCACCTGGATATCGTCTGAACCGGCGTATCAGTCACCGGCGCGAAGCGCCGCTGACTGCTCCCTACCCTTCGAGGGGAGGGCTGGGGTGGGGATGGGTCTTCATCCCGCGGTAACGAGCGTTTCCTGAATCGCGGTACCACCCTGCACGATGCCGGGTCTCGCCCCGGCGGGCGACCCCCTTCTTTTCTGCGCGGAAAAGAAGGGGGGAAGAAAACGCGCCCCGTTGCCCCGGCCCTGCGGGCTGCCCTCCCTCCGGACCGTCGGCCCGGCCGGCCGCTGAACTCGCCTGCGGCTCGGACAACGCGGCCGGAATTCCCGGGCCGGCGATCCTCCGCTCGGCGGCGCAAAGGGGGAGGGTGCGGACTCGGAGGCTTGCGCTTCGTTCCTCGGCCCCCGGTTGCCCGGCAGGACAGACATTCCCGAGACGTTTCCCAGGCTGCATCCTCCGCATGCCGGCGCAGCACTCCGGCATGGTCCGATCGGGCTATTGACATGCGGGGGGGGGGCTACCAGAATCCCGTCATACTTTTGAAAAAAGGGGATGACGATGGGCAATGCAAGAGGGCTTTCCGCGCTGCTGGCGGCAGCGGGTTTCATGGTCAGCGGCGCCGCCCAGGCGGCGCTGTTCGATCGGGGCGGCGGGCTGCTCTACGACGACGTGCTGAACGTCACCTGGCTTCAAGATGCAAACTACGCCAAGACCAGCGGGTACGACGCTGATGGACGGATGAACTGGTCCGAGTCCAAAGCATGGGCGGCGAGCCTCAGCTACCGTGGCTACACTGACTGGCGTCTGGCCCGCAATAGCCCGGTGGGAAGCGATTGGAACAGTACTTTTTCCTACGACGGCACAACCGATTATGGGTTTAACATCACAAGCCCAAACTCGGAACTGGCCTACATGTACTACGTCAATTTAGGGCTGAAGGGCGACTACTCGCAGTTCGGTACGTACCAACCAGACTGGGGAATTTTTCGGAACGGCACGTGCAATGGCATCGACTGTAATCCCCGGTGGGGCCAAGCAGATGTGGGCCTGGTGAAAAACCTCCAGTCCTATCAGTACTGGTCCGTTTCGGCTTACATGCTCACCACCATATCCTACGCTTGGCAGTTCTCTACCCTCAGGGGATTCCAGGGCTGGTACGACCACTACAGTGACGACGAGTGGAATGCCTGGGCCGTGCGCGACGGCGATGTCGCCGCCGTGCCGGAACCCGAAACCTACGCCACGTTTCTGGCCGGGCTGGCGGTGATGGGCGGTGCCTTGCGACGGCGGGCCGGCAAGGCCGGCTGAGACGCGCAATTGTAGGAGCGGCGGCCACGCCGCGATTTCTGCGGGTCGGAAACCCATCGCGGCGCGAGCGCCGCTCCTACAAGACCCCGGAGGGCGGCGGAAGCCGCCCTCGGTTTTTCCGTTGCGGGAAGGCGCGAGCGGGCGAGGACCGGTCGGTCTTCCTTCCCCTTTGCCTCTCGTCGCGCAACGAGAAAGGAGGTCGCCCGCCGGGGCGAGTCCCGGCAGGGCTCGGAATGGCAAGGAGGTGCAGGACGCGTTGTACGGGGTAGGCTGAACCCCGCTCCCACCCCAGGCTCCCCTTGAAGGGCAGGGAGTTCGCTGAAGCGCCGCGTGGCCGCGGCCAGAACGACCCCGGCCTTCCGGGAGCCCGCGGCCCATCTCCCCCCTCAGGCCGCGGCGAGGGCCCGGCCGCCGTGCTTCTCGCGGATCATGTCGTCCAGCGCGCCGATGGTGTCGTCGCTGGCCCGCTCCACCGCCTCGAAGGCTTCGAACAGGCGCTGCTGGGCGTCGCGGTCCTGATCCCAGCCGCCCGCCATCCCGTCCAGGGCCGCCTGCATGCCGCGGTGGATTGCCGCGTGCGGGACGCCGATGCGGGCGAAGGCGGCGAGATGACCGAACCCCTCCCGCGCCCGCTCGCTGTCCAGCCAGGCATTCAGGCGGCATTCTCCCGCCTGGCTGCGGGCCGCGCTGGCGCCTTCCGAGTCGCTGCCGAAGGTCAGCGCCGTGTAGCCCTGCTGCTTCAGGATGAAGTGCTCGGCCTTCGCCAGGGATGCGAAGCTGACGTCATGGACGAAACGGATGTTCTCGAGGGCCGCCCGCGATGAGGCCGCCACGGCGGCGAACCGGGCCTCGAAATCGGCGACGGTCGCGCGGGCGGAGCGGGCAATCCCTTCCATGCCGCGCGAGTTTTGCAGCATCTGGGCCCCGTCGTTGCGCAGGCTGTCCATGACGGCGGTGATTTCCGACGACGCCTTCTTCGAATGCTCGGCCAGCTTGCGCACCTCGTCGGCCACCACGGCGAATCCGCGCCCGTGTTCTCCCGCCCGCGCCGCCTCGATGGCGGCGTTGAGGGCCAGCAGATTGGTCTGGTCGGCGATCGAAGTGATCAGGTCCACGGAACGGGAGATCTCGTCCCGGTGGGCGTCGAAGGCATCGATGGCGGCACTCGTCTCCTCGATGCCGCCGACGAAGCGGTTCAGGGAGAGGACGACCTCGGCGACCGCCGCGCCGCTGGTTTCGGCATCTTCGGCGTTGCGCGCCGACACCTGCTCCAGCTTCTCGGTGGCCGCCACGATGCCCAGCATGTCGGCCTGGCTGGTGCTCATGTTACGCAGCAGGTTGGTGGCATTCAGCTGGCCCAGGCGCGACAGCAGTTCGTTGCGCATCTCGTGCCGATGATTCTCGGCCAGGCCGCCCAGGGACTGGTTCCCCCGCTCCAGCGCCTCGCGGAAGACGCCGTGCAAGCCGGTCGGCTGCATGCGGCGGAAGAAGCGGCCCTCGCTGGCCGCCTTCAAGGCGGTCCGCTGCTCGCGGAAGCAGGTTTCCATCTGGTCTAGCATGTCGTTGAAGTTCCAGCAGACCTCGCCGAGCTCGTCGAGGCGGCGGATGCCGGTGATGCGGCTGCCCACCCGGCCCTGGGCCACCTCCCGCGACACCCGGGACATCTCGTGCAGCGGCGTCAGGGCTATGCCGAGATTGCGCAGGTAGAGGAAGCCGCTGGCCAGGCCGATGCCGGCCAGCAATCCCACCCAGACCAGGTCCTGGGCCTGCCAGCCATGCATGGCCAGGTTGAGGATGCCGGCGGCCAGGACCAGGCCGTTCAGGAAGGCGACCTCGGCGAAGGCCTTAGAGAGAAAGGATGAATTCTTCATAGCTCGCTCCCTTCTGTTGCAGAACTCCGGTCAGCCAGCCGAGGGATGCCGCCATCGCCTCCTTGGGTCCGGCGCGCTGTTCCTCGGCCAGCATCGTCCGATAGACGTCGGCCATCACGTCGATGGCCTCGCGTCGCGGCTTGCGGCGCACGGAAAAATAGCCGACCGGCCGCCCGCCCTGGTCGTAATCCGGCGTCACGTTGGCGAACACCCAGTAATGGCTGCCGTCCTTGGCCAGGTTCTTCACGTAGGCGAAGCACTCGTGTCCGCCCTGGATGGTGTCCCAGAGGAACTTGAAGACCCCGCGCGGCATGTCGGGATGGCGGATGATGTTGTGCTGGGTTCCCAGGAGCTCCGCCTCGCTGTATCCCGAGAACTCGATGAAGATGCGGTTGCCGTAAGTGATCCGGCCGGTCAGGTCGGTCTTGGAGACGATGAAGTCATCCTCCCGCATCACCTTTTCCCGCCCGTTGGGCGCGATCTTCGCTTTCATCTTCTTGCCTCCCCTGCTTGTCCCGCATGGAGCCGGCGACGATGGGGAATCCGTATAACCGGCATTCCAGGGGGCCATTGAACAAAGGTATCTTGCGCTTCGGCTTCAGTCCGATCAAGCCCGGCAGGCGGGTGTCGGCCGAGAGGAACCAGCAGTCCCAGCCGGCGAAGCGGCGCTTCAGCGCCTCGCCCAGGCGCGGGTAGAAGGCGGCCAGCTCGTCGTCGTCGCCGAGCCGTTCGCCATAGGGCGGATTGGCCACCATCACGCCGGCGGCGGCCGGCGCCGGGCGCAGCAGCAGGTCGGCCCGTTCCACCGACACCAGGTCGTCGATGCCGGCGAAGGCCAGGTTCTGGCGGGACCGGGCCACCGCGTCGGCGGCGATGTCGCTGCCGTAGATGGCGAGGCTTGGCGCCGCCTCGCGCCGCTCGGCGGCTTCACTGCGCAGGCGCCGCCAGACCTTTTCCTCGTAGTGGCGCAAGCGGGTGAAGCCGAATTCCTCCTCGTCACGGGACAGGCCCGGGGCATCCCCGAGGGCCATCGACGCCGCCTCGAGCAGGAAGGTGCCGCTGCCGCACATGGGATCGAGCAGGGGTACCCCCGGCTTCCAGCCGGAAAGGCGCAGGATGCCGGCCGCCAGGTTTTCCTTCAGGGGGGCCGCCACCTTGGCCGCCTTCTGGCCGCGCAGGTAGAGCGGTTCGCCCGAGGTGTCCAGGTAGAGGGTGGCCGCCTCGGCGGTCAGGAAGAGGTGGATGCGCACGTCCGGGGCCGCCGTGTCGACGTTCGGCCGGCGGCCGGTGTCGGCGCGGAAACGGTCGCACACCGCGTCCTTCACCCGCAGGGTGATGAAGTCTAGGCTCTTCAGCGGCGAGCGTATGGCCGTGACATAGACGCGGATGCTGCGCGCCGGATCGAAGAGCCGGCTCCAGTCGATCTCGCGGGCCAGGCGGTAGACGTCGTTCTCGTTGCGGTAGCCGCCGGCGGCGACCCGCCAGAGCACGCGGGTGGCGATGCGCGACTCGAGGTTCACCCGGTAGCAGCATTCCCAGTTGCCGGCGAATCCGACGCCGCCGGGCACGGGCGAGATTTCCCGGGCGCCGGCCGCCGCCAGGTCTTCGGCGAGCAGTTCCTCGAGGCCGCGGGGGCAGGGGGAAAAGAAGTGTTGGGCGTTCAAAACGGTTTCACCACGACGAGGATGCAGACAGCCACGAGGGCCAGGACGGGGACTTCATTGAAGAACCGGAACCAGGTGTGGGAACGAAGGTTGCGGCCGGCGGCGAAGTCCGCCAGCAGGCGCCCGCAATATCCGTGGTAGGCCAGCAGGCCGACCACCAGGGCCGTCTTGGCGTGCAGCCAGCCGCCGGCGAAGCCGAAACCGAACCAGAGCCAGAGGCCGAGGCCGACGGCCAATGCGGCGATCGGGGTCACGAAGCGGTAGAGCTTCCTCGCCATCAGCAGCAGCCGGTCCCGCTCGGCGGTGCTCCCGGCCGGCACCATCGCGAGGTTGACGAAGATGCGCGGCAGGTAGAAGAGGCCGGCGAACCAGCTGACGACGAAGACGATGTGAAAGGCCTTCACCCAGAGCATGGATCTCCTTTCGCGGCCGAGACGGCTTCGGCGATGCCGACCTCGACGGTGGGATAGCGCAGGCGCAGCCCCAATTCCTCCTTGAGGCGGCGGTTATCCAGGCGGCGCGACTCGTTCATGAACGAGAGCAGCAGTGGCGAAAGCCGTTCCCGGGCCTGCGCCCGCCCGATGCGCGGCGGCCGCGGCAGGCCGAAGGCATCGGCCAGCAGGTCGAACCACTCGCCCATGGCCAGTCCGGAATCGTCGCTGGCGTTGTAGGCGCGGCTGGCGCCGCCGCGTTCCAGGGCGGCCACGCAGGCGCCGGCCAGGTCCTCTGCGTGGATGTGGTTGGTGTAGGAGTCCTCGGCGGCCAGGAAGGCCGGCGTGCCGCGGCGGATGCGCTCGAGCGGCAGGCGGTCGGCGGCATAGATGCCCGGCGCGCGAAGGATGGACACGCGGCACTGCCGCCCCTTCCCGAAGGCCCGCAGGCGGTCCTCCGCGTCCACCCGTCTGCCGGCCCGCGCGGTCGCCGGGGCCCGCCGGCGCGTCTCGGCGATCCGGGCTCCCATGCAATCGCCATAGACGCCGCTGGTGCTGATGTAGACGAGGCGGCGTGGTAGACTTTTTCCCTGCCCGATCACGGCCAGGAATCGCTTCATGCGGGGGTCGCCGGAACCCGTTTCGGGGGGCGGCGCGCTGTAGAGAACGGCGTCGGCGATGCCGGCCAGGCGGGCCAGGGAGTCGGGGCGGTCCAGGTCGCCCCGCAGCTGCACGACGCCGCTTTCCCGGAGTGCCGTCTCGCGTTGCCGCACCAGGGCATAGACCCGCCAGCGGCGGCGCAGGGCCGGCAGCGCCCGGCGGACCACGTCGCCGCAGCCGACGATCAACAGACGACGTTTCGACGCGTTTTTCACCGGAAGATTATCGCATGGCCTTCAACGCCACCCTCCGCCCCAGCGGTCACACCTACGAGGTGCCCGAGGGGGAAACCCTGCTCCAGGCGGCCCTCGATGCCGGGCTCGCCGTGCCCTACGGCTGCCGCAACGGCGCCTGCGGCGCCTGCAAGGGCAAGGTGATCGAAGGACGGGTGGATCTGGGGGGCGCCCAGGATTCGGCCCTCGGCCCGGCCGAGCGGGACGAGGGCGTGGTCCTGTTCTGCTGCGCACGGCCCCTCACCGACGTGGTGGTGGAATGCCGTGAAGTCCGCAGCCTGCAGGACATTCCCGTACGGACCCTGCCCTGCCGGGTGCAGCGCATGGAGCGACTGGCATCCGACGTCATGGTCCTCTACCTGAAGCTGCCAGCCAACGAGCGCCTCCAGTACATGGCCGGCCAGTACCTGGAGTTCCTGCTCAAGGACGGCAAGCGCCGCGCCTTCTCGGTGGCCAATGCGCCCCATGACGACGAGATGCTGGAGCTGCACGTGCGCCTCGTTCCCGGCGGACGATTCACGGGCCACGTGTTCTCGGAAATGAAGGAAAGGGACATCCTGCGCATCGAGGGGCCCCACGGCAGCTTCTACCTGCGGGAGGAGTCGGCGAAGCCGGCCATCCTGCTCGCCGGCGGCACCGGCTTCGCACCGATCAAGGCCCTCGTCGAGCACGCCATCCACAACCACCTTGCGCGCCCGATGCACGTCTATTGGGGCGCCCGCGACAGGGCCGGGCTCTACCTGCCGTCCCTCGGCGACCAGTGGGCCGCCGCCCACGCCCACATCGAATACGTGCCGGTGCTCTCCGATCCGACCGATGCCGACGCCTGGCCGGGCCGGACCGGCCTGGTGCACAAGGCCGTGCTGGCCGATTTCCCGGACCTTTCCGCCTTTCAGGTCTATGCTTGCGGCGCCCCGGCGATGATCGACGCGGCGCGCGCCGACTTCACGGCGGCCGGCCTGCCGGCCGACGAGTTCTTCGCCGATTCCTTCACCTTTTCCTCGGATTCCGGGAGCCCCCCATGACCGCCTTGTTGCGCCGCGAACCGGTGGTGAACCGCCAGAAGGCCATCACCGCCTCGCGTCTCGTCGTCCAGGCCGATTCCGCCGCCGAGGCCGCCGCCGCCCTGAACGGGCTGGCCGACGTCTGGCCGGGCGCCCGCAGCCTGTTCGTGAGCCTGGCCGGCTGCCTGCCGGACGAGGGCCTGCTGGCCTGGACGCCGCCGGAAAACGCCATGATCGAGATTCCGGCCGCCGACCTGGGGGCCTCGCCGACCCGGGCTTTGCTCGATGCCCTCGATGCCCGCGGCATCCCGGTCTGCCTCGACGGCTATGTGCCCGGCATGGAGTTGCCGGCCGGCCCGCAGTTCCGCTTCCTGTTGTGCGATGCCCGGCTGCACCCGCAGGTCAGGAACGCGCCGGGCCTGCTGCTGGCCAAGGGGCTGGCCGACCATGCCGCCTTCGCGGCGGCGGTGGAACATGGATACGCGGGTGCCGCCGGCTGGTTCTTCCTGCACGGCATGCCGGTCAAGGACAAGCTGAATCCCGGCCATGCCCAGATCGTCCGCGTCCTCAACCTGGTCCGGCGCAACGCGGAGGTCAAGGAGATCGAGGCCGCCCTGAAGCAGGACGTGACCCTCTCCTTCAAGCTGCTGCGCTACATCAACTCCGCCGGCTTCGGGCTGTCCTGCGAGATCCAGTCCTTCAAGCACGCGGTCACCATCCTCGGCTACGAGAAGCTCAACAAGTGGCTGTCCCTGCTCCTGGTGACGGCCAGCAAGGATCCGACGGCGCCCGCCCTGACCCAGGCCGCCATCGCCCGCGGACGGCTGATGGAACTCGTCGGCCAGGACCTCTTCGACAAGGGGCAACTCGACAACCTCTTCATCACCGGTGCCTTTTCGCTGCTCGACATCCTGCTCGGCGCCCGCCTGGAGGCGGTGCTCGAACAGATGCACCTGCCCGAGCCCATCGCCGACGCCCTGCTGCGCCGGGAGGGCATCTACGGGCCCTTCCTCGAGCTGGCCCTGGCCTGCGAGACCGACGACATCGATGACATTGCGATCAGGGCCGAGGCCCTGCAGCTGACGGCCGACCGCCTCAACCACGCCCAGGCGGAAGCCCTGGCCTTCGCCGACAGCCTGCAGTTCAACTGAGCGGCGCGGTGGATACGCTGGTCGTCCAGTCCTACCGGCGGGAGGGGGTGGCGCCGTGGCTGCGGCGCAGCCTCGCCAGCGTCGAAGCCTGGGCGAGGGGAGCCGGCCACGCCTACGAGTTCGTGGACGACCAACTGTTCGACGCGCTGCCCGACTGGTTCCGGGAACGCTGCGGCGACCGCCTGCTGCCCCAGACCGACCTGGCGCGGCTGCTGCTCATCCGTGACCGCCTGGCCGGCGGCGCCCGCCGAGTCGTCTGGCTGGACGCCGACGTCTTCGTCTTCGCGCCGGAACACCTCCGCCTGGCGGGCGACGGCGGCTATGCCTTCTGCCGGGAGGCCTGGCTCGACCGCGGCGGCGACGGATGCGTCACCGTGACGCCGAAGGTCAACAATGTCGCCCTGGTGTTCGCGGCCGGCAATCCCATGCTGGATTTCCTCATCCATGCCTGCCTGAACATCGCCGTCCACCGGGCACCGGGAAGCATCGGCACCTTCGACTTCGGTCCCGTCCTGCTGACCCAGTTGTCGCACCTGATGCCCCTGCCGGTCATCGACTGCGTCGGCATGGTCAGCCCCCTGCTGGCCGCCGAGATCGGCCGCGGCGGCGGACCCCTCTGCGCCACCTACGCCATGGCCTGCGGCCATCCGCTGGGGGCCGCCAACATGTGCGGTTCCCTGGTCGGCGACCCGAGGATGCCCGGCTTCGACGAGGCCGCCTTGAGCCGCGCCATGGATGTCCTGGAGCGGACGCGGGGACACGTCATCAATGCCCACTTGGGCAGCGGACCCGCCTAGTCCGAACGGGCTATTGCGCCGCCGGCACGGGGTGGCGAAAATCCCGCCATCGTCCATTTTTTCGGATTCCCCGAGCGTCCCCATGAAAAAGATCCCAGTCGCCTGCGCCGCTGCCGCGCTGCTGTTCGCCTTCGGCAATGCCCAGGCCAATCCGCTCGCCGGCCAGTATGCCGTCACCTCCTCGGCGACCCATCTCGTCGGCGACACCTGGCGCTTCGACTACACGGTCAGCAACATCAACCAGTACAACGGCGGCCGGACCGGCTGGGACGGCTTCCTGATCCTCGTCCCCGACAGCGCCACCCTGGTCAGCCACACGGTGCCGGCCTCCTTCTATGGCGCGCCGGGCTACTGGTCGATCGGCGAGGGCGGGGACTTCAGCGCCTACGCCACCCTAGGCGTGACGCCGCCGTCCGGCTTCCACTGGATGGCCTGGTGGGGCGCCGATCCCGCCTCGGTCTACCCGAGCGGCGCCGGCGCCAGCTTCAGCGTCACCCTCGATCACGTGAAGCCGATGGAAAACACCGGCGCGCCGGCCACCTATTGGGCCTTCACCTCCCCGGCCACCTCATACGACCAGAACGCCTACGGTCGGTACACCTTCTACACGACGACCCTGACCTCCCCGGCCCCGGTGCCCGAACCCGAGACCTACGCCCTGATGCTGGCGGGCCTTGGTGCCCTGGGCGCGATCCGCCGCCGCAGGGCCTGAAGGGCAAGGGCAGGTAAATTCCTGGGGCGCCAGTCGTCCTCCGGGGCCGGCGGCGAGGCGGCCAGGGCGGAAATCGGGAAGCGTTCCATCAGCGCAGCGTTGCCGCCGGGCCGCCCCAAGGCAACGCGGAACGCGCCGCAGGCGCAATCCGCCGGGACCTCGACCAGGCGCACCCCGTGATCTGTGAGCGCAGCGATCAAGCAGTCACCTCCCCGCGAGGGGAGGCCGGGAGGGGCGGGCCTTCTTTCAGCCCTGGCGAGGCTAGCCCGGAAATTTCATCAGTGCTCCAGGGATGCGGCAGTATTGGTGCGAATTGGGTCAGCGGGAAGGGAGATCGGCTGAGGCTGCTTAAGAAATAGGCAGGCAGGCGGTTTTCGGGCGGACCGCCCCCTTACCCCCGATGTTTGTCATCGTGCCGGGGCAGCACTGGCGAGGTTCTACGGTGACAGTGCGCCGGCGGCGTGGAGGAACACTGCGCGCAGCGGATGGTGCGAGGCGAGCAGGATGCGCACCCGGCGGGTGTTGCGCAGGATGGCGGCGCCGATCTTGAGCAACTTGACGCGGATCGTGCTGGCGGTCGCCTGGGCCAACTCCGTGCCGGCAAGGGCGATCTCGCGCAGGCGCTGCATCAACGTGTAGGCGAGCGCGGCGAACATCAGGCGCAGCCAGTTGGCGAGGAATTTGTGGCAACTGGCGCGGGTGCCGAAGAGATCAAGCTGGGCTTCCTTGATGCGGTTCTCGGCTTCGCCGCGCTGGCAGTAGAGCTTGTCGTACAGTTCGGCCGCCGGCAGACCCAGGTTGGTGACGACGAAGCGCGGGTTGGTGCCCTGGGTACCGTACTCGAGGCGGGTGATGAGGCGGCGCTCGATGTCCCAGGACTCGGCGGCGTAGCGAAACTCACGGACCACGCGCTGCTTGGTGCCGTCCCTGGCGAAGGCGGCCTCGAGTTCTTCCTCCCACCGGGCAACGTGCGCATGCAGGCGGGAGTTGCGCGCGACACCGATGACGTAGCCGACACTGCGCCGTTCGCACCAGCGGATCAGCCGCTGGCGGCAGAAGCCGGAATCGCCGCGCACGACGATACGCACGCGCGGCCATGCCTGGCGCAAGCGAGTCACGATCAGGCGAATGACGGCGGCGGCATGCTGGGCGCCGTCGATGCGCGACGGCCGCAACACGCAAGCGAGCATCGATTGCCCGCAGAAGACGTAGAGCGGCAGGTAGCAGTAGTGATCGTAGTAGCCGTGAAACTGCCCGCGTTCCTGCTCCCCATGCAGCGGCACGTCGGACGCGTCGACATCGAGGATCAGTTCGCGCGGCGCCCGCCCCTGGGCGGCGATAAATTGCTCGACCAGCACGCGATTGAGCGCCATCACATCGGCGCGCCTGGCACGCGTTTCCAGGCGGGAAAAGGTCGGGCTGCTCGCCAGCTCCTCGATCTTGCCCACCGCGGTCTGCATCAGCGGGTCGTGGCGCAGAACGTCGTGGTCGTTCAGATCTTCGTACCCGCAGCACAGTCCGTACAGACGCTGGGCAACCAGGTCGCGCAACGGATGTTTGATCCGTTCCGGCTCGCGCGGGTCGAAAAGCGCAGCGGCCACCGCTGCCGACAATCCGATCTTGCGATCGACCTGACGCACCAGCATGACGCCGCCGTCGGAGCTGATTGCACCCCCACGAAAATTCGCCTCAATCTGCCGCCGTCCGAGGCGCCCAAACAACATCTGCTGACCGGTACAATTTGGCATCGGCGGAACTCCTCTATCTTCAGTCTCGACACCTGAATTAGAGCGCCTTTCGGCTGTTCCGCCGATACCTCCTCATGAAATATCCGGGCTAGGCCTCGCCCAGGTACGCCGCCCGGACTCGCGGGTCGGCGAGCAGGACCTCGGCCTTGTCGGCCAGCACGACGCGGCCGCTCTCCATCACATAGCCCCGGCTGCAGGTCTCCAGGGCCAGGCGGGCGTTCTGTTCCACCAGCAGCACGGTGACGCCGCGGCTGGCCACGTCGCGGATCACTTCGAAGACCTTCTGCACCATGAGCGGGGCGAGGCCCATGGAGGGCTCGTCGAGCAGCAGCAGGCTGGGCCTGCCCATCAGGGCGCGGCCGATGGCGAGCATCTGCTGCTCGCCGCCGGAGAGGGTGCCGGCCAGCTGGTCGCGCCGTTCGCGCAGGCGGGGAAGCAGTTCGAATATCTTCTCCAGGTCGGCGGCGACTTCCCCGTCGCGGCGGTGGTAGGCGCCCATGGCCAGGTTCTCGGCCACGCTCAGGCGGGCGAAGACGCCGCGACCCTCCGGGACCAGGGCCAGGCCGTGGCCGATCAGGGCATGGGGCGGCTCGCCGTCGATGCGGCGACCCCGGTAATGAATCTCGCCCCGGGCCGGCAACAGCCGGGCGAGGGCCTTCAGGGTCGTGGTCTTGCCGGCTCCGTTGGCGCCGATGATGCAGACCGTCTCTCCCTGCTCGATGGCCAGGGAGATGCCCTTGACGGCGGCGATGCCACCGTAATGGACTTCCAGGTTGAGGACGTCCAGCAGGGGGCGGGTGGCGGCGTTGTCGTGGCTCATCTTTGCGTCGGGCGACGGATCATCCGCCCAGGTAGGCCTCGATGACCTTGGGGTCCCGCTGCACCTTCTCGGGCACGTCCTCGGCGATCTTCTCGCCGTAATCCAGGACGGCGACCCGGTCGCAGAGGCCCATGACCAGCTTCACGTCGTGCTCGATCAGCAGCACCGTGATGCCGTCGTCGCGGATGCCCTCGATCAGCGTGCGCAGTTCCGCCGTCTCCGTGGCATTCATGCCGGCGGCGGGTTCGTCCAGGGCCAGCAGCTTCGGGTCGGTGGCCATGGCCCGGGCGATCTCCAGCCGGCGCTGGTCGCCGTAGGGGAGGTTGCGGGCCAGTTCGTCCGCCCGGTCCTCGATGCCGGCGTAATGGAGAAGTTCCTCGGCCCGGCGCCGGATCGCGGCTTCCTCCTCCCGCGTGCGCCGGTCGCGCAGGACTGCGCCGAGGACGCCGCCGCGGGTCCGGGCATGGCGGCCCACCATGACGTTCTCCAGGGCCGTCATGTTGGCGAAGAGGCGGATGTTCTGGAAGGTGCGGGCGATGCCGGCCCGGGCCACGTCGGCGGGATTGCCCAGGGGTAGGGATTGTCCGGCCAGCCGGATCTCGCCGCCGTCCTTGGGATAGAGCCCGGTAAGCACGTTGAAGAAGGTGGTCTTGCCGGCGCCGTTCGGGCCGATGAGGCCATAGATCTCCCCCGACCGGATGGTCAGGGAAACATCCTTCAGGGCCTGCACGCCGCCGAAACGCTTGCCGATGCCCGAGGCTTCCAGCAGCACGGGGTTCATAGGGCTCCCCTCCCCCCGGCCCCCTCCCCGCGGGAGGGGGTGACGACGGTTCGCCGCTGCGCGGCTCCGGGTTCTGGCTGGCGCCGCTTCGGGGCGGCCGTGCGCGGCGCTCATGTCAGTTCCCTGACCATGCCGGTCTGCTCGCCGCCTTCCGGCCACCGACCTTCGATCGCGGCGTCGAGGCTCTTGCAGAATTCGGCGATGCCCTGGATCAGCAGCAGCAGCCCGGCCAGCGGCATGGTCGACTTGAAGGGCCAGGTGATCGGCATCCAGGGGCTGCTGACGAAGCGCTCGCCGGTGCTGAAGGCCTTGTAGAAATAACCCCAGCCGAACCAGAAGAAGACCGCGGCGAAGGGCAGGAACATCACCAGGTAGCAGACGGCATCGACGATGCCCTGGGTGCGCGGCGACCAGCCGGAATACAGCGAGTCGGTGCGGATGTGGCCCTTGCATTGCAGGGTGTAGGCCGCGCCGAGCATGAAGAAGCTGCCGTAGAGCATGAAGGTCATGTCGTAGGCCCACAGGGTCGGCGCGTCGAACGCGTAGCGCGCGACGACCTCGTAGCACAGGGCCAGCACCATGGGGATGATCAGCCAGGCGACCAGCTTGCCCGTCCAGATGGCGACGGGGTCCAGCGCATGAGCGATGCGCAGCAATCTTGAGGGTTGTCCGACCATGGTCGTCCTGTCCTGACGAATCCTGTGAAATCCGGGACGGAACGCGGCCGCTGCCGCGCCCCGCCCCGGGGGCCGGTCCCCGCGCCGCACCGGGAGGAGGCGGAACGGCGCGGGAACCGGGTGGGGCTACTTGCCGGCGACCGCCTCGGCGCCGAGGCCGTAGTAGAGGCCGTTGATCTTGGTCCAGTAGGGCACCACGACCTTGGCGAAGGCGCGCTGCGAGTCGAGCACTTCCTTGAACAGCGGGTTGCGCCCGGCTTCGCGGTCGTACACGACGTTGGTGGCCTTGAGGAAGGCGGAGAAGAACTCCTTCGGCGTGTCGTGCACGGCGACCTTGTGGTCCTTCTGCAACTTCTCCAGGGCCTGGGCGTTGCGATGCACGTTGAAGGCGTAGGTCTCGGTGATGGTGGCCATCACAGCGCCCTCGATCACCGCCTTGAGGTCGGCCGGCAGCTTGTTCCACACCGTCTTGTTGAACAGCACTTCGCCCACGTCGGACGATTGGTGCAGGCCCTGCAGGTAGTAGTGCTTGAAGACGTTGTGGAAGCCGAGAATCATGTCGTCGGCCGGGCCGATCCACTCGGCCGCGTCGATCACCCCGCGCTGCGCCGCGGGGACGATCTCGCCGCCGGGCATGGCGACCGCGGTGATGCCCATTTCCTTGAAGATCTCGCCGGTCAGGCCGGGGGGCGAGCGGTACTTCATCTTCTTCATGTCGGCGATCGAGTTGATCGGCACCTTGAACCAGCCAAAGGGGTCGGGGCCCATCGGCTGCATCATGAAGGGCTTGATGTTGACCTTCAGGCCCTGCTCGTAGAGCTTCTCGTAAAGCGCGTTGCCGCCGCCCTGCGAGAGCCAGGCCATGTGCGAGATCTGGTCCATGCCGGTGCCGGCGCCGGCCGCGGGGTTGGAGAACAGGGCCGCGGCGCTGTTCTTGCCGGACCAGTAGTGGGTCCAGGCGAAGCCGCCGTCGACCACGCCCTTGTCCACCGCGTCGAGGATCTCGAAGGCGTTGACCACCGCGCCGTCGGGCAGGATCTCCATCTTGATGCGGCCGTTGGACATCTTGTCCACGCGGTCGCCGAAGCGCTTCATCAGGTCGAAGTAGATGCTGGCGGTGGGCACCGCGGTCTGGATCTTCATCTTCGTCACCTGCTGCGCCTGCGCCAGGCCGCCCGCCGTGACCAGCACGGTCGCCGCGGCGACCCCCAGGAGCTTCCGTATCGTTGTCGCCATCATTGTTGTTGCCTCCTCGTCTTGTGAACAACCGGGGCGGGTCGAGCCGACCGCCCCCCTATTGCCTCTCGGGCAATTCCTTATAGTGAAAACCATCCGTTCTGCATGAAACCTGTTGTCGAGCGCAGCGAGCCGACCAGTAACCCCCCGCGAGGGGGCGAGGCGGGAATTCGCGACGCCTGCGTCGCGCCGCCGCAGCCGGCTGGCTGTGCAAAGCCAGCCGTGGGCCGCGCAGCGGAGGGGGGCGGGCGTTTGAAAGGGGCTGACTTTCATGATGCGGGGTAATGTTTCACGCATCATGAAAGTCAGCGCGCGTCCGCGCGAATCATGTCCGCCGCCTTTTCCGCAATCATGATGGTCGGCGCGTTGGTGTTGCCGGAGACGATCTCCGGCATGATCGACGCATCGACCACGCGCAGCCCCGCAACGCCGTGTACCCGCAGCCGCGCATCGACCACCGCGCCCGCGTCGTCGCCCATCTTGCAGGTGCCGGCCGGATGGTAGATGGTCTGGCTGTACTGCCGCGCCGCATCGAGCAGTTCGGCATCGGTCCGGAAGCGCTCGCCGGGCACGTGCTCGCCGACGATGCGCGGCGCCAGCGCCGGCGCCGCGGCGATGCGGCGCGCGACCTTGATGCCGCCGATCACCACCGGATGGTCGCGCTCGTCGGACAGGTAATTCGGATGGATCGCCGGGTGCTCGCGCGTGTCCGCCGAGCGGATCGCGATGCGGCCACGGCTGAAGGGCCGCAACTGGCAGACCGACGAGGTAAAGGCGGAAAAACGGTGCGCTCCCTCGCCGGGCTTGTCGGCGGAGAGCGGCTGCATGTGGAACTGGATGTCGGGCCGCGCCGCCTCAGGGCCGGAGCGGGTGAAAATGGCGACCTGGCTGGCCGCCAGGGTCAGCGGCCCGGTGCGCCACAGCAGGTATTGCAGGCCGATCCAGAGCTTGTTCAGCGGGCTGTTGACCTCGTCGTTGAGGGTGCGCTCCCGGGTCTTGAACACCAGCCGCACCTGGAGGTGGTCCTGCAGGTTCTCGCCGACGCCGGGGAGGTTCTGCACCACGGGGATGCCGAGACCTCCCAGCAGGCCGGCCGCGCCGATGCCCGAGCATTGCAGGATCTGCGGCGAGCCGATGGCGCCGGCGGCGAGGATCACCTCGGCCTTCGCGGTGGCCTGGCGCGACTGGCCGCCCTGGTGGAACTCGACGCCGGCGGCGCGCCGCCCGTCGAACAGCAGCCGGGCGGTGTGGGCGCCGGTTTCCACGCTCAGGTTCGGCCGCTTGCGGACCGGCTTGAGGAAGCCGCGCGCGGTGCTCCAGCGGAATCCCCGGTGCGCCGTCTGCTGGAAGTAGCTGACGCCTTCCTGCGTGGCGCCGTTGGCATCCTCGTTGAAGGGAATCCCGACTTCCTGCGCGGCCCTGACGAAATGGTCGGCGATGGGGCGGTTCAGGCGAAGGTCGGAAACTTTCTGCGGCCCGCCGACGCCATGGTAGGGACCGGCCCCGCGCTGCTGGTCCTCCGACTTGAGGAAGTAGGGCAACACCTCGTCGTAGCTCCAGCCCGGGTTGCCGAGTTCGACCCAGCGGTCGTAGTCCTCGCGATGGCCGCGGATGTAGAGCAGTCCGTTGAGCGAACTGGAGCCGCCGAGCACCTTGCCGCGCGGCCATTGCAGGCGGCGGTTGGCGATGCCGGGGTCGGGTTCGGTCAGGTAGCACCAGTCCAGCGCCGGGTCGTGCATGGTCTTGAAGTAGCCGACCGGGATGTGGATCCAGGGATTGCGGTCCTCGCCGCCGGCTTCGAGCAGCAGGACCCGCGTTCCGGGGTCTTCCGACAGGCGGTTCGCCAGCACGCATCCGGCCGATCCGGCCCCGACCACGATGTAGTCGAATGCGATGGACATCCGCCATCTCCCCCTGTCGTCGTTTTGCCGCCGGTCATGGCGGGCCATTTTCTGGAACGCTGCGTTTCAAAAACGCTGGCCCGGACTATCGCCAGTCGCCGTCCGGGATGGCAAGAAAAATCGTGTCGATCGACGGTTTGTGAAACAGAAACGGCACGAAACGTGCCAAAAATGGCACATCCCCGACCCGCGAATGGTTGCCGGCGCCGGGGCGCGCGGCCGCGTTCAATACACCCGGGGCTGTCCGGGCGGCCGCGTCTTGAAGCGCTTGTGCAGCCAGTAGTACTGCTCCGGCGCGAGCTCGACCCGGGACTCGATGAAGGCGTTGAGCCGGCGCGCGTCGGCTTCCTCGTCGGCTCCCGGGTAATCGGCCCAGGGCTCGCCGACGCGCGCGACATAGCCGCTGCCTTCCATCCGCGTGACGACCGGGATCACCGTCGCGCCGGTGATGCGCGCCAGCCGCGACAGGCCGGTGATGGTGGCGGTCGGCACGCCGAAGAAGGGCACGAAGACCGACTCCTTGGGGCCGTAGTCCATGTCGGGCGAGTAGTGGAAGAAGCGCCCGGCCTTCATCGCCTTCAGCGCCTTGCGCGTGCCTTCCTGGCGCGAGGCCAGTTCGCAGTTGCCGAAGCGCAGCCGGCCGCCGTTCATCGCCGCCTCGAAGCGGCGGTTCTTCTGCCGCGTGTAGATCGCGACCAGGCCGTGGTCGAGCGCCATCCGGATCCAGCCGGCGTCGATGCCGACGAAATGGGGCACCAGCAGGATCACCGGCTTGTCGCGGAATTGCGCCAGCCGTTCGCCGCCTTCGAGGCGCACCAGGCGGCGGATGCGCGCCGGCGACGCCCACCACCACAGCCCGAGCTCGACGATGCTGCGGCCGAAGGCCATGAAGTGGCGTCTTGCCAGCGCCGACCTTTGCGCGGCGGCCAGTTGCGGGAAGCACAGCCCGAGGTTGGTCAGCGTCACGCGCCGGCGCTCGCCGACCAGCGCGTAGAGCAGCAGTCCGAGGCCGCGTCCGACGAGCGCCAGCGCCGGCAGCGGCAGCCAGTGCACCAGCCACATCACGGCCAGCAGGAGCCGGGTCACGGCGGCGGCTCGGCCCCGGCGGGCACCTTGTAGCGGTTGTAGCCCCAGAGGTACTGCTCGGGGCAGCGCCGGACCAGCGCCTCGATCTCGCCGTTGATCTGCGCCGCCCGCTGCGCGGCATCGCCCGCGAGCGGGGCCGCGAGCGGGAACAGCCGCAGGTGGTAGCCGGCCCCGTAGTGCAGGCGTTCGGCATAGGCCAGCAGCACCGTCGCGCCGGTCCCGGCAAGTCGCGCCGCAAGCGTCATGGTGTAGGCCGGCCGGCCGAAGAACGGCACCCAGGCGCCCTCGCCCTCGCCCGGCACCTGGTCGGGCAGCATGCCGACCGCCTCGCCGTTCTTCAGCGCCTTGAGCAGGCGGCGCACGCCGGACAGGTCGGCCGGCGCAAGCTTGAGCTTGGCGCCGCGCCCTTCCTCGATCAGCGGCGCCAGCCAGTCCTGCTTCGGCCGGCGGTAGAGCACGGTGATCGGCCGGCGCGCCGCGTAGTACTGCGCGGTGATCTCGAAGCAGCCCAGGTGCGGCGTCAGGAACAGGATGCCGCGCCCGGCGGCCCAGGCCTCCTCGACCCGTTCCCAGCCGCTGACACGCGCGACCCGCGCGACGACCTCGTCCTGCGGCCGCAGCCAGATCTTGGGCAGTTCCAGCAGCGCCTTGCCGGCCTCGGCGATCGCCGCGGTGCGCGCCGCGCCAAGCCCGGCCTGGCCGATGTGCACGGCGAAATTGCGGCGGTAGGTCGGCGACGCCAGCCAGGCCAGCCAGCCTGCCGCGGCGCCGAGGTTGTGCAGCAGCGGCAGGGGCAGGTTGGCGAGCAGGCGGAACAGGGCGGGCAGCACGATGGTCGGCGGCAGGCGGAGAAAGTAGAATTATCGCCCATGTCCAAACCGCTCCGTGCCGCCGTCATCGGCGTCGGCTACCTCGGCCGCTTCCACGCGCAGAAATATGCCGCCCTGCCCGGCGTCGAACTGGTCGGCGTCGTCGATCCCGATCCCGCGCGGGCCGGCGCCGTGGCGAAGGAGCTCGGCACGGCCGCCTTCGCCGACCACGCCGGGCTGGCCGGCCAGGTCGACCTGGTGTCGGTGGCGAGCACCACCGAGAGCCATTTCCGCATCGCCCGCGACTGCCTCGCCGCCGGCCTGCACGTGCTGGTGGAAAAGCCCGTCACGGTCACCGTCGCCGAGGCCGACGAACTGATCGCACGGGCCGACGAAGCGGGTCGCGTGCTCCATGTCGGCCACCTCGAACGCTACAACCCGGCCTGGCTCGCGGTGCGCGGCAAGATCGCCACGCCGCTGTTCATCGAGGCCCACCGCATGGCGCCGTTCAAGCCGCGCGGCACCGACGTCTCGGTGGTGCTGGACCTGATGATCCACGACCTCGACCTGATCCTGCCGCTGGTCGGCAGCCCCGTCGCCGACCTGCGCGCCTCGGGCGTCGCGGTGCTGACCGAGGGCATCGACATCGCCAACGCGCGCATCGAGTTCGCCAATGGCTGCGTCGCCAACATCACCGCCAGCCGCGCCTCGACGGCATCCCTGCGGCGGATGCGGATCTTCCAGCACCACGAATACCTGTCGATCGACTTCGGCGAGCGCAAGATCGGGCTGGCGAAGAAGCGCGACGCGCTGATCGAAGGCGAGCTGCCGATCGACAGCGAAACCCGCGTCGAGCCGCCGGGCGACGCGCTGCTGAGCGAGATCCAGGCCTTCGTCGCCGCGGTGCGCGGCGAGGCGACCCCGGGCGCGTGCAGCGGGCGCGACGGCCGCGAGGCGCTGGCGGTGGCCCTGGACATCGAACGACTGATGAGAAGGCAAGCCCGATGAATATTCCGATGCTGGACCTCAAGGCCGAATACGCGCTGCTGAAGGACGAAATCGAACCCGCCGTGGCCGAGGCGCTGGCCGCCTGCCAGTACATCGGCGGTCCCAACGTCAAGGCCTTCGAGGCCGAAGCCGCCGCCTACGCCGGCGTCAGGCACGCGATCTCCTGCGCCTCGGGCACCGACGCGCTGCTGATCGCGCTGCGCGCGGCCGGCGTCGGGCCCGGCGACGAAGTGATCACCACGCCCTTCACCTTCGTCGCCACGGCCTCGACCATCGTGATGTGCGGCGCCGCGCCGGTGTTCGTCGACATCGACCCGAAGACCTTCAACCTCGACCTCGACCAGGTCGCCGCGGCGGTCACGCCGCGGACGAAGGCGTTGGTGCCGGTGCATCTCTTCGGCCAGCCGGTGCATCTCGCGCCGCTGAAGGCGTTGTGCGAAAAGCACGGGCTCCGTCTGATCGAGGACGCGGCGCAGTCGTTCGGCGCCGATTACGCCGGACGCAAGTCCGGGGCCTACGGCGACATCGGCTGCACCTCGTTCTATCCCTCGAAGAACCTCTCCGCCTTCGGCGACGGCGGCCTGATCGTCACCGACGACGACGCGCTCGCCGGGGAACTGCGGGTGCTGGCCAGCCACGGCTCGCGCCAGCGCTACCACCACCATGTCCTCGGCTACAACTCGCGGCTCGACGAGATCCAGGCCGTGATCCTGCGCATCAAGCTGAAGCGCCTCGACGCCTTCAACGCGCGCCGCATCGCCATCGCCGACTCTTACGGCAAGCAGCTCGACGGGCTGGTCGAAACGCCCTTCGCCGACGGCCACGGACGCCACGTGTATCACCAGTACACGATCCTCTCCGACCGCCGCGACGCGATCCAGCGCGTGCTGACCGACAACGGCATCGCCTGCGCGGTGTACTACCCGGTGCCGCTGCACCGGCAGGAGATGTTCGCCGCGACCCACGGCCAGGTGCGCCTGCCGGTGGCCGAGCGTACGGCCGGGCGCTGCCTGTCGCTGCCGATCTCGCCGATGCTGCGCGACGAGCAGATCAAGCGCATCGTCGGCGCGGTGCGCCAGGCGCTGACCTGAGCGACGCCGGGAAGCGCCCGTGAACATCCATCCCAGCGCGGCGGTCGCCGCCGATGCGCGCCTCGGCGCCGGCGTGCGCATCGGACCCTATGCCGTGATCGAGGAGGACGTCGTGCTCGGCGACGGCTGCCAGGTCGCTGCCCACGCGGTGGTCAAGCGCCACGCGCGGCTCGGCGCGCGCAACCGCATCGCGGAACACGCGGTGATCGGCGGCGACCCGCAGGACGTCAAGTTCAAGCCGGACACGCTCTCCTTCACCGAGATCGGCGACGACAACACGTTCCGCGAGGGCGTCACCATCCACCGCGGCTCGCGCCCCGATGCGGCGACGCGCATCGGCAACGGCTGCGTCCTGATGGCCTACGCCCACGTCGCCCACGACTGCGTCGTCGGCAACCACGTGGTGATGGCCAACACGGCCGGGATCGCCGGCGAGGTGGTGGTATTCGACAAGGCCTTCATCTCCGCGGCGGTCACCGTGCACCAGTTCTGCCGCATCGGCCGCAACGCGATGGTCGGGCTGTCGGCGAAGGTGGTGCAGGACGCGCTGCCCTTCTGCATCACCGACGGCAACCCGGGCCGCGCGCGCGGGTTGAACCTGGTCGGCCTGAAGCGCAACGGCTTCCCGCGCGAGGAGATCGCCGCACTGAAGGAAGCCTACCGGATGCTCTACGCGCGCGTGCCGCTGGACCAGGCGCTGGCGGCGATGCAGGCCATG
Organism: Pseudomonadota bacterium; assembly: GCA_052035955.1. Taxonomy (GTDB): domain Bacteria; phylum Pseudomonadota; class Gammaproteobacteria; order Burkholderiales; family Rhodocyclaceae; genus JAEUNJ01. Next base: position 2,366 of record JBPOHD010000029.1, on the reverse strand, counting down.
GGCAGCGCGGCGGTCGGCGAGGTCGCCGGGTTCATCGCCGGCTCGAAGCGCGGCTTCGCCCACCCGACGCGCTAGCGCTTTCCGTTCGCCAGCTTCGCCGCGTCGGGCATCCGCCGCAGGCGCCAGACCGCCAGCGGGCCGAGCAGTCCGCCGACGCCCAGCGTCGACCAGGCGAGGCCCCAGACGACGTGGTCCGGCAGGCTGCCGGCACGCCCCCAGTCAAGCACCAGCCCGAAGACCCAGGGTGAGACCGCGCCAGCGCCGAAGCCGAGCAGGGAGCGCAGCGAGTAGGCGGCGCCGAGGTAGCGTGGATCGGTCAGCTCGGTCAGCGTCGTCGAGTGGATCGAGGAGTCGCCGACCCCGGTGACGTTGTAGAACACCGCGACCGCCACCAGCAGAAACATCGGCGCGCCGATCATCCAGCCGAAGCTGAACGAACAGGCGAGGCTGGACAGCGCCATCGCCAGCGTGATCGCGGTGCGGCCGTGGCGGTCCGACAGCGATCCGCCGAGCACGCTGCCGACCATCGCCGCGAGGTAGGTGAGCGCGGTCAGCGTGGCGCCGAGGCTGACCGCCTGCGTCCCGCCCGTCCCGCCGGCCAGCGACGCGGCGGCGAGGAAGGCCGGCAGCCAGGCCCACAGGCCGAGCAGCTCCCAGGCATGGAAGGTGTAGCCCCAGATCGACAGCATCGCCGGCTTGTTCCTGACCACTTCGCCGAGGCGGCTGCGCGTGCCGTGGCCGTCGGGCAGCGAATGGACGACGTTGGGCACGTCGCGCAACGCATGCCAGCCGAGCAACATCCCCAGCGCCGGAAAGCAGGCGGTGACGACGAAGCCGGCGCGCCAGCCACCGAGCGGCAGCACGGCGCTGGCGATCAGCAGGCCGATCGCATACCCGAGCGACGCGGCGGCGAGGTAGTAGCCGAGAGCCAGGCCCTGGCGCTCGCGCATGCGCTGGGCGACGATGGCGAGTCCCGGCGTATAGGACCCGCCGGAGCACAGGCCGGTGAGGGCGTACAGCACCAGCGCGGAGGCGAAGCCGTCGGCGACCAAGGCGAACAGCAGGCCGCTGGCCACGGCCGCTATTCCGCTGACGAGGTAGATGCGGCGCGCGCCGTACCGGTCGGAGAGGAAACCAACCGCGAACAGCGACACGAGGAAGCCGACATGGTAGCCCGACTGTACCATCCCGGCCTGCCAGGCCGACAGTTGCCAGTCGTTGCGCAACAGCGGCAGCACCGCCGACCAGGCGGTGAACATCGTCGCGAAGGCGGCGCGCGCGGCGCAGAATTCGAGCAGCCAGACCATCGGCGCACTTTAGCGCGCCGGCGGCCGGATTGACGGCCGCCGGCCGTTTCGCCTAGAATGCATGCCGATCCGCCGAGTTAAATGACAACTTGCGAGGCGGAGACGGGGCGCAACCCACGGGCCGCCGACCGGAAAACAAATCTCGCTAAAGCGTCGCCTGCTTCGCCCCATAGCTGGCCTCGCCGACTGTGGGGCGTTTCCTTTTCACGGAGCAGACATGGCACAGGAATACTTCTTTACTTCCGAGTCGGTCTCGGAAGGCCACCCGGACAAGGTGTCCGACCAGGTTTCCGACGCAATCCTCGACGCCATCCTGGCGCAGGACCCGTACTCGCGCGTCGCCGCCGAGACCTTGTGCAACACCGGCCTGGTGGTGCTGGCCGGCGAAATCACCACCGCCGCCAACGTCGATTACATCCAGATCGCGCGCGACACGATCAAGCGCATCGGCTACGACACCCCCGACGACGGCATCGACTACAAGGGCTGCGCGGTGCTGGTCGCCTACGACAAGCAGAGCCCGGACATCGCCCAGGGCGTTGACCGCGCCTCGGACGACTACCTCAACCAGGGCGCCGGCGACCAGGGCCTGATGTTCGGCTACGCCTGCGACGAAACGCCGGTGCTGATGCCGCTGCCGATCCACCTCGCGCACCGCCTGGTCGAGCGCCAGTCGATGCTGCGCCGCGACGGCCGCCTGCCCTGGCTGCGCCCCGACGCCAAGTCGCAGGTCACCGTGCGCTATGTCGATGGCAAGCCCTTTGCCATCGATACCGTGGTGCTTTCCACCCAGCATTCGCCCGAGATGTCCGATGGCCCGAAGATGAAGGCCGCCGCGATCGAGGCGGTGATCGAGGACATCATCAAGCCAGTGCTGCCCAAGGAGCTGATCAAGGGCGAGATCAAGTATCTGGTCAATCCCACCGGCCGCTTCGTCGTCGGCGGCCCGCAGGGCGACTGCGGCCTCACCGGGCGCAAGATCATCGTCGACACCTACGGCGGCGCGGCGCCCCACGGCGGCGGCGCCTTCTCCGGCAAGGACCCGTCCAAGGTCGACCG
>JBPOHD010000076.1:0-2310 GCA_052035955.1 Pseudomonadota bacterium | reverse complement strand
AATTACTGGGAGCGAAACCATGAAGAGAATCCCGATGAGGGCGACCACGATGTTGGTGGCGGCCGGTTTGGGTCTTGGGGCGGCCGGGGTATGGTCGGCGGAGACCCTGCAGGACGTCATGAAGCGTCGGAACCTGTCGCAGCAGGACCTGCTGGCGGCGGCGAAGACGTATGTGCCGACGGGCAAGCGGGACGAGTTCGTTGCCTTCAGTTCCGGCGGCCAGTCGGGACAGGTGATCGTCTATGGCATTCCGTCGATGCGGATCCTGAAGTACCTGGCGGTGTTCACGCCGGAGCCCTGGCAGGGCTACGGGTTCGACGAGAACTCCAAGGCCGTGCTCCGGCAGGGCAACATCGACGGCAAGGAGATCAACTGGGGCGACACGCACCACCCGGCGATTTCCGAGACCCAGGGCAAGTACGACGGCCAGTTCCTGTTCATCAACGACAAGGCCAACCCGCGCCTGGCGGTAATCGACCTGCGCGACTTCGAGACCAAGCAGATCGTCGTGAACCCGGTGTTCAAGAGCGAGCACGGCGGGGCCTTCGTCACCACCAACACCGAGTACGTGGTCGAGGCGGCCCAGTATCCGGCGCCGCTGGAGAACAAGAAGTTCTACCCGCTCGAGGACATGAACGAGAAGTACCGGGGCGGCATCACCTACTGGAAGTTCGACCGCAAGGAAGGCCGCATCGTCCCGAAGGACTCCTTCACCATCGAGGCGCCGCCCTACTGGCAGGACCTGTCCGACGCCGGCAAGGGGCCGTCCGAGGGCTGGGCCTTCACCAACAGCTTCTGCGCCGAGCGCTACGTCGGCGGCATCGAGAAGGGCCGTCCGCCGTATGAAGCCGGCTGCTCCGCCAAGGACACCGACTACCTGCACGTGATGAACTGGAAGAAGGCCGCCGAACTGGTGGCCGCCGGCAAGGCGAAGAAGATCAACGGCCACAACGTGCTGCCGATCGAGGTGGCGGTCAAGGAAGGCGTCCTCTTCCTGATCCCCGAGCCGAAGAGCCCGCACGGCGTGGACGTCTCTCCCGACGGCAAGTACATCGTGGTCGGCGGCAAGCTGGACACCCACGCCTCGGTGTATAGCTTCGAGAAGATCCAGGCCGCCATCCAGGCCGGCAAGTTCGAGTCCAAGGACCCCTACGGCATCCCGGTGATCGGCATGAAGGACGCCCTGCACACCCAGGTCCAGCTCGGCCTCGGGCCGCTGCACACCCAGTACGACTCCAAGCCCTGCGTCGCCTACACCTCCATGTACGTCGATTCGCAGGTCGCCAAGTGGGACTACTGTGCCGGCAAGGTGCTGGACAAGATCAGCGTGCATTACAACATCGGCCACCTGATGACCATGGAAGGCGACTCCGCCGATCCCAAGGGTCGTTACCTGGTCGCGCTGAACAAGCTGGCCATCGACCGCTTCGTGCCCGTCGGCCCGCTGCATCCGCAGAACCACCAGCTGATCGACATCAGCAACGACAAGATGCAGCTCCTCTACGACATGCCGCTGCCCCTGGGCGAGCCCCACTACGCCGTCGCCATCGAGGCGACCAAGCTGAAGCCGGGCGTCCGCTACAAGGTGGGCACCGACAGCCGCACCGACAAGCCCCACCCGGGTGCCGTCCGCGCGGGCGAGGAGAAGACGGTCAAGAAGGGCAACAAGATCGAGGTCTTCGGCACCCTGATCCGCTCCCACATCACGCCTGAGACCATCGAAGCCGACGTCGGCGACGAAGTCACCATCCACCTGACCAACCTCGAGCGAGCCCAGGACGAGACCCACGGCTTCACGGTGTCGACCTACAACGTCCATGCCTCGATCGAACCGGGCAAGACGGTGACGGTCAAGTTCAAGGCCGACAAGGAAGGTGTCTATCCCTACTACTGCACGGAGTTCTGCTCCGCCCTGCACCTGGAGATGATGGGCTACCTGCTGGTCAAGCCGAAGGGCTGGAAGCCGACCAAGACCGGCCTCGCCACCCAGGGCTACACCGAGACCGACTACAAGGCGACGGTGAAGAAGGTGGCCGATACGCAGGCCATCATCGACTCCGTGGTGGGCTGGATCACCTCCGTCAATTACAAGGACTTCCCGGACGTGGTCAACATGATGGACGACGCGGTCGATCAGCTGAACAAGATCAAGGACGCCAAGGCCAAGCATGAAGCCGCCGCCGCCAAGAAGGACTGGGAACAGGCCAACCTCTGGGCCGAGCAGGTCTGGCAGTACCAGGTCAAGGCCGCCGACCTCGGCCTCCGCGCCAAGACCTACCTCGAACAGAACGGGGCAAAGAAGGTCAAGTA
>JBPOHD010000137.1:0-13233 GCA_052035955.1 Pseudomonadota bacterium | reverse complement strand
GGTTCATCATTAACCGGACGCCGAGCACTACGATCCAGAGAACCAATGAGGTCAGAGTGAATTGAAAAATCCAATTTACTCTGACCCCATTTGACCATGTTGCGCATCAAACCGCGCAAGGCCGGTGAATTCAAACGTTGGGCGTTTAAATGAACCGTTTCGCCTGGGCTATTACCACAATCGCGTTTGTGTGCCTTTGGGTAGGCACCTATGTTCTCAATCGCTTGCTTGGTATATTTGGTCGGGACCCATCAGGTCTAGAGCTTGCCCCTTTCTATGGTTTTGTTGTCTCCGTTGCATTGCCGGTTTCGTTCAGATTATTTCTTGAGAAGAAGTTTTTGTCAGCCACATGGCTTATCGCATTTACGCCGCTCCTTGGCCTCCTCTCCATTTTCCTAGCGGCATTCGCCGCGTATCATATTCCCGCGCTACAAGCGCGCAGTGGAGCTACTCAGGCCGCTGTGGTTGCTCTGGTCGTCTTCTTACCGTTTCTCGCAATTAACCTATACCGACTGCATTGCAGCAGTCGGAAAGCTAATCGGGAGCATGCGTGATCATCGAAACGCCCAACCCAACGGTGCAGGGGACGCTGCGCGACAAAACCGCGCAGCGTCCCTGACTTCGAACGTTGGGCCTCTCAGTCGCTATGAGTGCCTGCGAACTCGCCAAGCCAGTCATTGTCGTCGCGTTTACTTATCTTGGCCTCGCAGCCTTCTTTGCAATTGGCGCTTTGCTTCTTCCTGGCAAGCCGTCTGCTCATGCTTCGGCCTGTCGCGCAGAGCTGGCCGACTCGTGGAAGAAGGTGCGCTCTGGTACATGGCAGTCTCCGTTTTTCGCTCTCGGGTTACCTCTTCTCTGGGTGGCCTTCCTTCCGTTGGCTTACCCACTTGCTGCTTTTCTCGGAGGCGCAGTCGTCGCGCTTCTCAGTTCTCTTGCGTCTTGCTAGCCGTACCCGCAAACCTTGATTGTCTGGTCCGCGCAAGCTCGTCGTTGCACCGAGGCCCAACCCTGCAATGCACCGGACCTGCGCGAAAGGCCGCGCAGCCCGGTGTTTTTTGACGTTGGGCGGCACCAACCATGGCGCGCCACAATTCCTTCAGTTCCTTACCGGAGATCGATCATGAATTTCAGCATCGAGTGCGAGGAAGAAGTTGATGGTCGCTGGATTGCTGAGGTTCCACAGCTTCCCGGCGTCCTTTGCTACGGCACTACGGCCGACGAAGCTATGGCCAAGGCCGAGGTTCTCGCTCTTCGCGCCATGGCCGAGCGCCTTGAACACAGCGAATCGCCTCCCGTCGAAATCAATATCTCCCTTCCTATCGCCGCATGACTCACTGGCCATCCATCAAGGCCAAGCGATTGCTTGCAGCACTGCTTGGCCTTGGGTGGCAAATCAAGCGGCAATCTGGTTCTCACCGCACGCTCTCGCGCGAAGGGTAGCCCGACGTAGTCTTCGCGTTCCACGACGGCGAAGAAATAGGCCCCCGCATGTTGGCTCGTATCGCCAAGCACACGGGTATCACCCCCAAGGATCTGTAGTTTCGCTGGTACTCCGGGCGCCGCCCAACCCCTCCGTCAGCCGGACCGCCTGCAAGCTGTGCTTGCAGGTACGCGCCGGCCTTCGGCCTCCGCCGGCCGGTCACGTCGAACGTTGGGCGTCATCAGTTCCCCGCGTTGAGTCGTGTTCGCGTTTTTGCTAACATGCATCCGAGAGCTACGAGATCGAGTATTTCCACGAGCGCGTCCTTGCCGAGATCGAGTCTTGGCCCGTGGACGTCCTTGCGGACTATGCCCGTCTGGTTGAACTCCTGATCGAACACGGTCCGAATCTTCGGCTTCCCCACTCGCGGGCGCTTGGCGAAGGGCTCTTCGAGTTACGGCCGCGCGGGCATTCCGGCATTGGTCGGGCGTTCTACTGTTTTCTCGTTGGCAAGCGTGTGGTGGTCGTGCATGCGTTCGTTAAGAAGACGCAGCAGACTCCTGACCGAGAGTTGAAGTTAGCGCGCAAGCGCGCCAAGGAGATACGCCATGACTGACATTAAGTTCAAATCTGTTCGCCACGACCACAAGGCTTTCGTTGAAAAGGCATCGAAGCGCAAGGGGTTCATCGAGGCTTACGATGCACTCGCGCTCGAATACCAGTTGGCCAACCAAATGCTCAAGGCTCGCGCGCGGGCAGGCCTCACTCAGGAAGCCGTTGCCGAGCGGATGGGCACTACCAAGAGCGCCATCTCGCGCCTTGAGTCCGCAGCCAAGCATGCTCCGTCGATCGCCACGCTCAAACGCTATGCCAATGCGGTGGGCTGTGAGCTTCAGGTCCGCCTGGTGCCACAGAAAGCCGCGTGACGCCCAACCCCTCAGTCAGCCGGACCGCCTGCAAGCTGTGCTTGCAGGTACGCGCCGGCCTTCGGCCTCCGCCGGCCGGTTACGTCGAACGTTCGGGGCATCCATGCCGATCCTTGATCTGATCATAGTTGGGACATTAGTCTGGATTGTGGTTGCGCTTCTGCGCGCCGGCCACCTGCTTGCTCGCAATCCATATTTGAAGGTCAAAGCTCACGAAGATTTCGCTGGCCCCTCTCCTCAACACATGCCGTTTGCCGAGAAACTGCGGCTGGTCGGTTGGCGCGGCATCTCGTCAAGCACTCCCATTCGCATCCGGGTTCTTGTAGTGGTCGTTATCGCGTTGTTTGCTTTTCGCCTGTGGCCATCTGCCATGTTTGAAAAAGACCTGAAACTCACCTTTTCCAATAACGCAGTTGTTCCGAGCTACGCGCGTGCCCATGATGGAACACCATTCACCGGCAACGCCTATGGCACATTCTTTGGTGAGCGCTGGGGTTGTGTCGAATGGTCCGGGTCATTTGAAAACGGCGTTCCACATGGCGTGTTTTCAGTTCTTGAAAACTGTCAAATGGGCGAACGGAAGTTCACTTACTTACATGGCAAATTGCAGAGCGCCCCCAACCCATCCATCAACTCGGACGCTGCGCCATAAAGCCGCGCAGCGCCGGTCAGTTCTACGTTCGGCCCCATAGCTACACGCCTCCGTGCCTCAATTCTTTCGCTGCGTCTTTGCCAAGTACCGCTCTTGCACGGTGATGTTGCCCGCAGTATCATTCTCGCCATGAACACCGCCGCCAAGCTGCTTCAAGCCATGCGCATTAATCCACTCGACTGGACGCTGGCGCAACTTCAGACGGTGGCACGTCAGAATGGAATTGAGTGGCGGCATGTCGGAACAAGTCACTGCGTCTTTGTGCGTAGCGACGGCAGAACTCTCCCCGTTCCGGCCCGTCGCCCGATCAAGCCGATTTACATCAAGAAGTTCCTGGAGCTCGTTGAAGGAGCATGAACTATGGGAAAGCGAATTGACTACCCCTTTGAGATTCGCCCGCTTTCGCCTGAGGAAGGCGGCGGCTTTCTGATTTCCTATCCTGATTTCTCCGACTGCTTGTCCGATGGGGAGTCCGTCGAGGAGGCCTTGGCAAATGGGAAAGATGCCCTGAAGGCTACGATCGCCGCGCTCAAGGCCAAGGGCTTGCCGATTCCGGCCCCCAACAGCGGTGGCGTTGCGTCGGGCAAGTTCGTAGCTCGCGTTCCGAAGACAGTTCACGCCCGCTTGGCGACGCGGGCAAAGGCTGAGGGCGTATCACTGAACACCCTGGTTCTTACATTCATTGCAGAGGGGCTTGGCCGCAAGGAACGGCGTGCTTAGCCACCAGTGTGGCCGAACCCTCCGTCGAGCGGAGCGCCTGCAAGCTGCGCTTGCGGGTTCGCTCCGGTCTTCGAAGGCTTCGCCCGCCCTCGCCTCGATCGATGACCGCACCTGGCCACGGCAGCCTCGCAGGCAGCGTCCCCATCGTTGCCGGCCTCGCGACGGGTGCCTTGACCTACCGGCATCCTGAGCAACCGCTTGTCCCTGGCCGGGTCGCCTGTTCCGCATGCGCGGCGTTTGTCCTTGCCGGCCTGGCGCTCCTTGCCCGGGCTGGTGTCGGGCAGCGGCAATACCGTCGGCTCGGCGTCGCCTTGCCCGGGACCATGGGTGTCCCTCCGCTTCGGGCAGCTTTCGGCGCGAGTTCCCGAACCTGCTCCGCCGCGATCTTCGGCGTTTCCCTCATCGCGCCCGAAGCGGCCTGCGGCGGTGGGTGGGCGGCGGGCGAAACCTGCGCCCTCAGGCGCCGCGGAAGTGGGGCTTGCGCTTCTCCACGAAGGCGCGCACGCCCTCGGCGAAGTCTGCGGTGAGGGCGGAGGCGGCGAAGCTGTCCTGCTCGGCCAGCAGCTGCCCGGTCAGGCCGTGGTTCAGGGACTCGTTGATCAGCCGCTTGGTGCGGCCGTAGGCCAGGGTCGGTCCCTTGGCCAGGCGCCGGGCCAGGGCCAGGGTCTCGGCCTCCAGGTCGGCCGCCGGAACGACGCTGTTCACGAGGCCCAGGGAAAGGGCGCGGGCGGCGTCGAAGCGGTCGCCCAGGAGGGCGATCTCCATGGCCTGCTTGAGGCCCACCAGGCGCGGCAGGCCGTAGGTGCCGCCGCCGTCCGGGGTGGTGCCGATGTGGCAGTAGGCCAGCGTGAAGTAGGCGTTGTCGGCGGCGATGGCCAGGTCGCAGGCGTTCATCAGCGAAAGCCCGAAGCCGGCGACGGCGCCGCGGACGCTGGCCACCACGGGCTTGGGCATGCGGCGCAGGCGGATGACGGAGGCATGGACCTCGCCGATCATGCGCTCGAACTGCTGCCGGCGCTGGGCGGGGGGGTCCTCGAGGCCCTTGTGGAAGTGCTTGATGTCGCCACCGGCCATGAAGTGTTCGCCGGCGCCCCGGAGGACGACGCAGCGGACGGCCTCGTCCGACTCGAGGAGGGACGTGGCCTCCGACAGGGCCATGGTCATCCCGATGTCCAGGGCGTTCAGGGCCGCGGGCCGATTGAGGGTCAGGAAGGCGATGGCGCCCTCCCGCGTCACGACGACCGTATCGTTGCTCATGTCTCTCCTCCTGAGGGGTTTACTTGAAGACGGGTTTCCAGACCCGCACGATGCCATCCGGCCCGCCGGTGACGAGGAGCCCGGAGGCGGCGCTGGCGTGGGCGGCCACGTGCTCGATGGCCCAGCGGTCCGATTTCTCGGTCGCCTTCTCGAGGGGCATTTCCAGGATGGGCTCGCCCCGGCGAAGGTTCCAGACCGCCAGTTCGGGCCGTCCGGCGCAGATCCGGATGAACCAGTCGGCCCCGTTCACGAACGGCCCCGCCGAGTCCCTGGCATTGAGCCGGCAACTGGCGAAGGCCTCGTACTCCCGGCCGGTGTCGCCGTCCATGATGGCGAACCCGCCGCTGCTGGCGATGAAGGCGGTGCCGCCGTCGCTGGTGAAGCCGGCGAACTGCAGGCGGCCGGAGAACTGGACCGGGGGCTGGGTCAGCAGCTCCCGGGTGTTGAGGTTCATGACGCCGCGGGCCGTGACGGCCCGGTGGCCGCGGCCGTCCGCCGCCTCGACGCCGGCCTCGGCCAGGGTGATGCCGCTGCCGCCCAGTCCCGCCTCCCAGGCATAGAGGGCGCCGCCCGCCGTGGTGCCGAAGAGCCGACTTCCGTCGTCCGAGAAGCGCAGGCGGCATACCGCCTCCCGCCGGGCCCCGGCGACGGGGCCGACCGCTGGCGGAACCTCCAGGGGGCCGCGCCATTTCCTGAGTTGCCGGCTGAACCAGCCGGGCCGCGCCAGGCCCTTCAGCTCCCAGACGGCGAAAGGCCCCTCCCGGCAGTTCGCCAGCGCCAGGCGACGGGAATCCGGCGCAAAGACCGGCCATTGCCTTCCCTTGCCCATGCCGGAAAGGCGCGCCAGGCGCAGGCCGTTGCGGGTCTCGAGCAGATCCACCTCGCCGCTGAACCAGGCCACCGCCAGGAATTCCCCGTCGGGGCTGAAGCGCAGCACGGTGCTCCGGTCGCCGTCCACCTCGCCCTTGAAGCGGATCAGCGGTTTCTGCTTTCCCAGGTCCCAGAGCACGACCTCGTCGCCGGCCAGGGCGGCGACGTAGCGACCGTCGTCGCTGACGTCGACCTGGACCACGGCCTTGAGCTCCGGCTCCCGGAATTCCGCCACCATCCGCGGCATCGGCGCGGGCACCTGGGCCCCGGCGAAGGGCGCGGCGAGGACCGCCAGCGCCAGGGCAAGCCGCCGGGCGTTCATTCGGCGGGCGCCTCCGCGTCGGCGCCGCCCAGGGCCTGGACGATGAAGCGGTGCCCACCCCGGGATGCCAGGTCGCGGGGCAGGTTGCCGGCGCCGTCCGGCAGCTCCGTATTGGCCCCCTTCGCCAGCAGCAGTTCGACCGTCTTGCCATAGCCTTCGGCGGCGGCGTAGTGGAGCGGCGTCTGCCCCCGGGCGTCGGCCGCATCGACCGACGTCCCCTTGCCCAGCAGCAGTTCCACCATCGCCACGTCCCGGCGCCGGGCGGCCAGGTGCAGGGCCGTCCTGCCCTCCCTGTCGCGGGCCGACCCGTCGGCGCCCGCGCCCAGCAGGGCTTGGACGCAGGCGGCGCAGCGGGAAAGCAGCAGGGCCGTGCTGCCGGCGTCGTCCCGCGTCTCCGCCCTGGCGCCGGCCTTCAGCAGCGCGGCGGTGACCTCGGCCGATTCCATGGCCGCGTAATGCAGCGGGGTGCGGCCCTCGTGGTCCCGGGCGTTGGGATCGGCCTTGCGCTCGAGCAGCAGGGCCACCGTTTCCGCGGACTTGCCGGCGGCGGCCAGATGCAGCGGCGTCCTGCCCTGGCGGTCGGCGATGTAGGGATTGGCCTTGCGCTCCAGGAGCCAGCGGATCAGGCCGGGGGAAACGTTGCCGGCCCCGGTGCGCAACAGCTCGTCCAGGTGGCCCTGGGTCAGGACCGACGTGTCGAAACTCCCGGCGGCCGGGCCGTGGGGCAATCCGGCGGTGGCCATCAGTTCCGCCAGCTCGACGCGCAGTTCCGGCGGCAGCGTGGACGAGGAACAGCCGGGAAGGCGGGTCAGGAGGGCCAGGCCGAGCAGGACCGCCGCGACGACGATCATGTTGCGCATGTGGCGGATTTCGCGCATGGCGGATTGCTCCGGGATGGGGAGGCGGGTTGGTCGGCGGCGGGCGGCAGGGCCGCAGGATAACCGCTCGGGCGTTCAGCGGTAAAGCGCCTCGATCTCCGCGCCGTAGGCCTTGTAGATGCTGGAGCGCCTCACCTTCATGGTCGCCGTCACCTCGCCGTCGTCATGGTCCAGCTCCTTGGTCAGGAGATGGAAGCGACGGATGCGCGCCACTTCGGCCAATTGGGCATTGCCCCGGTCGACCTCGGCCTGGACCAGTTCGCGGACCGCCGGATGCTCGGCCAGGGAGCGGAAATGGGTGAAGGCGATCCCGCGGGCCTCGGCCCACTGGCCGACGGTCTCGAAGTCGAGCTGGACCAGGGCCGAGACGAAGCGCCGGCCGTCGGCGACGATGATGCATTCCTTAACGTAGGGGCTCCCCTTCATGGCGTTCTCGATCTCCGAGGGCGTCAGGTTCTTGCCGCCGGCGGTGATCATGATGTCCTTCAGGCGGTCCACGATGCGGATCTGGCCGCCCTCCTCCTTCACCACGTCGCCGGTATGCAGCCAGCCGTCCACGATGGCCCCGGCGGTGGCCTCCGGGTTCTTGTAGTAGCCGGCGAAGACCATGCCGCCGCGGACCTGCAGCTCGCCCTCGGCGGACAGCCGGTGCTCCATGTCGAGGATGGCCTCCCCCACCGTGCCGAGGCGGACCCGGTCGGGATGCTGGCCGGTGATCATGCCCGTGGATTCGGTGAGCCCGTAGACCTCCACCAGGGGCACGCCCAGGGTGCGGAAGAAGCGGATGACGGCCGGCGGGATGGGCGCCGCGCCGGTGAGGGCGATTTTCGCCCGGCGCAGGCCGATGAAGTTCTGCAGGGCCCGGAAGACCAGCCAGTACCAGAAGGCGAAGACCAGCCGCTCGCCGGGGCCGCGCTGTCCGGCCGACTTCTCGGCGAAGGGCTCGCAGGCCGCCAGGCCGCGCCGGAACAGGGCCTGGCGCAGCCGCCCCGTCTCCTGGACCTTGATGCTGATGGCGGCATGGAGCTTTTCCCAGATGCGCGGCACGCCGAGGAACATGGAGGGCGCCACCTCCCGCAGATCCTCCTGGACGGTGCGGATGGATTCGCCGAAATTCACCCGGGATCCCAGGTAGACGGGCACGAAGGTGGTCAGCATCTGCTCGGCCACGTGGCACAGGGGCAGGTAGGACAGGTGGGTGGTGCCGGCATCCAGCCCCAGGCGGTCGGCGATGCCGGGCGTCACGGCGCGGATGTTGGCATAGGTGATCATGGCGCCCTTGGGCTTGCCGGTGGAGCCCGAGGTGTAGATCATCAGCGCCACCTCCTCGAGGCGCTGGGCCTCCAGCACCTCCTCCACCAGTTGCCGGTGGATGGCCGCGTGCCCGGCCCCCAGGGCCTCCACCTCGGCGAAGGAGATCACCTTGTCCCGGTGCTCCTCCGGCGTGTTGCGCAGGCCCTTCTTCTCCATCACGACGATCCTGCGCAGCCGCGGCAGGTCCGCCAGGGCGGCGAGCACCTTGTCGGTCTGCTCCTGGTCCTCGCAGACGACGATCTCCACGTCGGCATGGCCGAGCACGTAGGCCACCTCGTTGGTCGGGCTGGTCGGATAGACGCCGACGGTGACCGAGCCGACCAGCCCGGTGCCCATCTGGGCCAGGACCCATTCCAGCCGGTTCTCGGAGATGACGCCGACGTGGCCCCGGGCCCCCAGTCCCAGGGCGTGCAGGCCGAGTCCGAAATGGCAGGCCCGGCGGTAATAGGTCTCCCAGTCGATGGGGTTCCAGATGCCGAAGTCCTTCTGCCGGATGGCGATGCGGCGCGGCTGCCGGCGCGCCTGCTCGCGCAGCATCTGCGGGAGGGTCAGTTCAGGAAGGAAGTTGGTCAAGGCAGGCCCTTCGAACTCATGACAGCCAGCGCTTGCGCCGCTTGTAATGCTTGATGTCGCGGAAGCTCCTGGCCTCCCCGGCGCCGGCCATGCCCAGGTAGAACTCGCGCACGTCCGGGTCGGCGGCGAGCTTCTCCGCCGGGCCGTCGATGACGATCTTGCCCGTTTCCATGATGTAGCCGTAATGGGCCACGGCCAGGGCCACCGAGGCGTTCTGCTCCACCAGCAGCATGGAGACGCCCTGCTCGAGGTTGATGCGGGCGATGATGGCGAAGATGCTCTCCACCAGCACCGGCGAGAGGCCCAGGGAGGGCTCGTCGAGCAGCATCACCCGCGGCCGGGCGAGGAGTGCCCGGCCGATGGCCAGCATCTGCTGCTCGCCGCCGGACAGGTAGCCGGCCAGGCCCCGGCGCCGCTCGTGCAGCCGGGGAAAGTATTCGTAGACCAGGTCGAAATCCGCCTTCGCCGCCGCCCGGCCGGCCAGGGCATAGGTGGCCGCCACCAGGTTCTCCTCCACCGTCAGGTCCTCGAAGACGTGGCGGCCCTCCATGACATGGAAGAGCCCGGCGCGCACCAGTTCGTGGGGCTTCAGGCGGGCGGTGTCCCGGCCTTCCAGGCAGATGCCGCCCCTGGTCATCTCCCCGTCCTCGAGGGCGAGCAGGTTGGACACGGCCTTCAGGGTCGTGGTCTTGCCCGCCCCGTTGGAACCCAGCAGGGCGACGATCTGCCCCTTCGGCACCGACAGCGACAGGCCGCGCAGGACCTGCACGGCCCCGTTGTAGATGACCTCGATGTTGTTGATGTCGAGGATGGGGGCGGAGGCGCTCATTCCATGCGAACCGTCACGCGGCGCGGACGCGCGCAGACGCGGGAGGGGACGGCGTCGACCGGCCACGCCCCTCCCCTTCGCGCCACCCCTGCGCCTTTGCGCCGCATCGGCGGGATCTCCGGGCCCGTCCTCAATCCAGGTGGATCCAGTCGGAGGCCGGCACCATCTTCTGCTGCTTCGCCTCGAAGCGGTAGATGCGGCCGACCGGGATGGAATTGCCGCGGATGGTGATGGGCACGCCGACCACGCCGCCCGTGTCGAAGTTCTTGATGCTGTTCAGGGCGGCCTTCAGGTTCCTGCCGTCCAGGGGCTTGCCCGCGTCCAGGGTGCGCCTGGCCGCCTCGGTGAACAGCATGGCGGTCAGGAAGCCCTGCATGTAGGCGTTGCTCTGGTACTCGGGACGCATCTTGCGGATGCGGTCCAGGTTGGGCGCCTTGGCGTCGGTCTCGTAGTAGTAGCGGAAGGGCATGACGCCCATGAAGCCGTCGGCGGCCTCGCCCATCTTCATGACCATGGAGTTGTCCATGGACCAGAAGGTGCCCATGAAGTGGCTCTTCATGCCCTGCTTGCGGCCCTGGAGGATGAACTCGGGGATGGGCGCCAGCACGTAGCCGTGGAAGATGGTGTAGTCGGGATCGGCGCGGCGCAGCTTGATGATCTCGGTGGACACGTCCACGCTGCCCGGCGGCGTCATGATCTTGCCGGAGACGTTGAGGCCCAACTTCTTGGCCAGGGCCTCGCCCTCGTCGATGGGATCGCGGCCGAACTCGGTGTCGGAATAGACGAAGGCCACCTTGGCGCCGGGCTTTTCCTTGGCGACGTGGCGCAGCAGGATGCCGATCATTTCCGTGTAGTCGGGGCCCACCAGGAACTGGTTCGGGTACTTCTTCGGGTCGTTGATCTCGGTGGCGAAGGAGGCGCCGGCCATCAGGATGGTGCCCAGGCGGTCCAGTTCCGGGTTGATGGTCTTGGCGAAGGCCGTCGAGTCGCCGTAGTAGAGGTTCACCGTGTTCTGGCTGGTGATCTTCTTGAAGGCGGCCACCGAGGCATCGACCTTGTAGCCCGTGTCCTCCGGCACGTAGCGGACCTTGCGCCCCTTGATGCCGCCGGCGTCGTTGACGATCTTCACGTAGTCCTGGATGCCGGCGTTGATGCCGATGCCGGCGAAGGCGAAGACGCCGGTCATGGGGATGGACCCCCCGATGACGATGTCCTCCTGGGCCTGGGCGGCGGGTGCCAGCGCGAGGCTCGCGGCGGCCAGCAGGCCGCCTAACCACTTCGTTGATTTCATGTCTTCTCCTCCGTCAATGAACCTATGTCCTGAAGGGCCACAGGTGAAAAAACCGCCGGGTCCGGCGCCAGATCTCCGCCAGCCCGTGGGGCTCGAAGATCAGGAAGCCGACGATGAGGCCGCCGAAGACCATGGTGCGCACCGGCGACAGCACGACGCCCATGTGCTCGCCCAGGGGCAGCCAGCCGACCACGATCTTGAGCACCTCGGGGACCATGGTCATGAAGATCGCGCCGAGGATGCCGCCGAGGATGCTGCCCATGCCGCCGACGATGATGGCGGCCAGGAAGAAGATGGACATGACGAGGGGGAAGCTCTCCGGCGTCACGACGCGGAAGAAGTAGGCCCAGAGCCCGCCGGCAACGCCGGCGTAGAAGGACGAGAGGGCGAAGGACAGCAGCTTGTAGCGCAGCAGCGGGATGCCCAGCACCTCGGCCGAGATGTCCCGGTCGCGGATGGCGATGAAGGCGCGGCCGATGCGGGTGCGGAAGACGTTGGCGGCGCCGGCGAGCATCAGCGCGGTGACCGGCACGATGAGCCAGTAGAGGCGGAAGGAGGTGTCCAGGGGGATGCCGAACAGGCTGGCCGGCGGCAGCGACAGGCCGGCCGTGCCGCCCGTCACCGGCTTCCAGTTGGCGAAGACGAAGTGCAGGATGAAGGAGGCGGCGATGGTGGAGATGGCCAGGTAAAGGCCCTTGACGCGCAGGGACGGAATGCCGACCAGGACGCCGCCGGCCATGGCCACCAGGCCGCCGGCCAGCAGGTTGAAGGCGAAGGGGCTGCCCAGGCGCAGTTCCAGGATCGCCACCGTGTAGGCGCCCAGGCCCATGAAGGCGGCCTGGCCCAGGCTGACCAGGCCGGTGTAGCCGGTCAGGATGTTGAGCCCGGTGGCGCTCGCCACGTTGATGGCGACGAGGCAGGCCAGGTAGAGCCAGTACTGGCTGGCGACGAAGGGGAAGGCGACGAGGACCAGGGCGAGGACGCCGAGCCAGAAGCGCTGGGTGGCCGTGTCGAAGAGGGCCTCGTCGGCGGCGTAGCTTTCCTTGGCCGTGCCGATGCGCATCAGAGCCTCTCGATCTCGTGGGTGCCGAAGAGCCCGTAGGGCCGCACCATGAGGATCAGCACGAGCAGCGTGAAGGTGGCGAGGATCTTGAACTCGCCCCCCAGGTAGGCGCCGGCCAGGGCCTCGACCAGGCCGATCACCAGCCCGCCGACCAGGGCGCCCAGCACGCTGTCCAGGCCGCCGAAGATCACCACCACCAGCACGGAAAGCCCGAAGACGCCCATGGTCGAGGAGATGCCGCCGATCGCCCCGACGACGATGCCGGCCACGGCGGCGATCATGGCCGCCGCCACCCAGGCCAGCGAGAAGACCCGCGGCACGTTGATGCCCATGGAATAGGCGGCGGCCTGGTCCGAGGCCGTGGCGCGCAGGGCGACGCCGCCGCGCCAGAAGCGGAAGACCAGCAGCACGGCGGCGATCAGGCCCGCCGCGACCAGGAAGCCATAGAAGACCTTGGGGGCCAGGAAGGCCTCGCCGACCATGATCGGGTCCGTGGGCATGAATTCGGGCAGGCGGCGCGGATCGGCGGTCCAGATCAGCTCGACCGCCCCCACCAGGATCGAGGAGAGGCCGACGGTGACCATGAAGACGGAGATGGGCGCCTCGCCCAGCATGGGCCGGATCATGGTCCGCTCCACCACAGCGCCGAGCAGGCCGCTGCCCAGCACCGCCCCCAGGACCGCCGCCCAGACGGGCAGTTCCATGGTCGCGGCGAAGGCGAAGAACAGGTAGGCGCTGATCATCAGCATCTCGCCGATGGCGAGGTTCACCACCCGGGTCGCCTTGTAGATCATCACGAAGGCCAGGGCCGTCAGGGCGTAGAGGCCGCCCGTGCCGATGCCGGCCAGCGAGATCTCCAGCAGGAAGAGCCAGTCGAAACCCTCTGTCACGGGGTCTCCCTCCCCCCATCCCCCTCCCCCAGGGAGGGGGAGCGCGAGCGCTCCCCCATGGGGAATTGAACGAGCCACCCCCCCCCCCCCGCCCCCGGGGGGGGGGGGGGGGGGGGGGGGGGGGGGGCGGGGGGGGGCGGCTCGGCCAGCCCCGCCGCCAGCGGGCAGGCGGGCTCGCAGCGCGGCCGGCCCCCCTCGGCGTCGAAGGCCAGCACGAGGGCGTCGACG
>JBPOHD010000125.1:0-4823 GCA_052035955.1 Pseudomonadota bacterium | reverse complement strand
CGGGCGGATTGTCGATGCTGGCCCAGGTGTTGCCGTCCGGGCTGCCCTTGAGCGGCGTGTAGTGGCCCGGGCCGAGGGTCAGGTCGGCCAGGGCATTGACCACGTTCTCCAGGACGTCGCCCTCGGCTTGGCCCTGGGCGTTTGCGCCGCCATTGCTGCCATCCACGCCCGTTCGCCAGGAAGCGTTCTTGAGAATCGTGTTCAGCGTCTCGGCCGTCGATGCACGCTGCCCTTCCGGAACCAGGTTGAGCAGCGCGCTCTGCAAATTGAGGCTGTCGACGATCAGTACCAGGCTGTGGTCGTCACCGAAGTCGCGCGTGGCGAAACCTTCGACCAGGGGGCGGAAATCGCCCGCCGCGGTCGAGGCAGATGCGACGGCAGCGACGATGCCGTTGCGCACGTTGGGCTGGTCCTCGATGAAGAGCCTGACGTCGGTACCGTAATGCCAAAGCGAATGGGCCACCAGGGCGACAGGCGTGCCGGCGGAGAACTCCCAGCCGACCACGTCGGTCTGGTTGCCCAGGCGGGGTTCACCGTAGGCCTTGGCGATGCCGCCGCTGGTGAGGACTGACAGGATGTCGCCGGCCGTCAGGCGCGAGCGGGCGTTGAATTCGGACTGCGTGGCGAGGACGGCGAGTTGGTAATCCAGATTTTCGGCGTCGATCCTGGCGTGCGGCACTTCGGTCGGCTGGGCGGCAGTTGCGGCACCCGAGTTGAGCGCGGGGATGTCGACGGCGACGCTGGCGACCTTGACAGCGCGGGTGAGGGCGCCATTGGCGCCGAGCAGTCGATCCCGGTCGGCCTTGGTCAGGGTGTCGGCTTCACTGACCAAGCCAAAGACGCCGGCGACGATGTCCCGCATGGCGGCGGTCGGCACGCCGCCGTTTGCGGCGATGGCTTCGCGCAGGGCCTGGTAGGCCTGCTTGCCCTTGACGGTGAGGAAGAGGAAGGCCAGACCCTCCGCGCCGGCGGCCATGGCACGCAGTTGGACGAAACGTTTGACCATCTCGGTCAGGCTGCCGTTGCCGATCTTGCCGACGCCGGCGCCATTGAAGGTGATGACCTTCTCCAGCGTGGCCGCCGACGGAGTGGCCTGGCGCAACTGGTTGAACACGGTGGCCAGATGCCCGCCCAGGCTGTAGCCGGTGACCGAATAAGTCTTGCCGGCAAGCCTGGCCGGGTCGGCCGCCAGTTCGACATACCAGGCTTCCATGTCGGCGATCTGGCCCAGCGCGAATCCCGTGCCGTCGATCTCCAGGTCGTTGGTGGCCTTGTTGTCGCGCGCGTGGTCGTCGATGAATTCGGTGCTGCGGAAGGAGAGGACCAGTTCGCCGGTCTGGTTGTTCTTGAACAACGTGCCGCTGAAACCGGTGTTGGTGTTCGCCTTCTGGTCGAGCACCGTCCAGCCTTTGACGGGATCGGCGAAGGACTCGGCCTGGGGTCGGGTGAATTTGAGGGAGCGATCATTCCCGGCAATAAGTCTCTCGATCACGGTTTCGGGTGTTGTGGCCAGAATTCCAGTTCGCTCGTCACGAATGAAGGCCTCCGCCGCCATCTGGAGATTGGCAAATTTCAGGTAATCGGCAATCGTCAAGGCAGACACGGTCATTTCTCCAGAACGGGCTTCAGAATTCTTTCGACAAAGTCTTCGGTTTGATGCAATTGGGCCCCAGACCCGCGTCCATTGGGCGGGAGGTTCGGGTTGACGAAGAAACTGGGGCACGCATTGTTCGCCGCGAACAACCACGGCGAGCGACCGCTGTTGGTGTTGCCCTGCCCGCGATCCATCATGTAGCCGATGCGCTCGGCCATCACTTCATTGGTGTGCAGGTCGATGACCTTGAGTGAACTGCCGGCGATCCAGTAGTCACGCTCCTCGCGCGTCGAGATGTCCTCGTAGGTGACGCCGTAGCGCGGCATAGGGCCGGGGGCCGGGGCTTTGTCGAGCGTGAACGCGTAGATGTTGAGGTCGAAGTTCGGGTCACGCGCCAGATCGACCTTCACGTTCGGCGCGCTGGCATCCATGCGCCCGACCACCTTGCGAGAGCCGGTAAAGCGATACCGCTGCCCGTCCTTGGGGTCGAGGGCCTCGACGTAGTGATACCCATAGCGCGATGGCGCCCCCGGTGCGAACTGCGCCTGGCGCGTTTCAAAGCCGCGCAGGAAGTTCAGGATGTATCCATCCCCTCCCAAGTCCCGCCCATACGGATCATCCATTCGGTATTGATCCCCGTGGTTGATCCCCTGCGGCCGCAGCTTCATCAGGAACACGCCCTCGACGTTCTCCGCGGTGCGGTGGATGAAAACCCCGGCCTTCCTGCAGCGCTCGGCGAACATCGCTTCGGCCTTGGCCAGCCGCGCCCCGCGCTCCTCGACGCCGCTGAGTTGGGCGCTGCCAGTGGCGGCGCAGGCGGCCAAGAGGAAGGGCAGCAAGCCCGCGGCGAGGCGTTGCAACAGTGTCTTGCTCATGCGGCTTTCCTCCAGAGGGTCTGATTCGTCGCGTCGGGTGCCGGATCGCCGTGTCGCCCGCCCCGACGCTTGCGTCGCGTGTTATCGACAGTGAGGCGATCGGCGATCAGCACCCGGTCGGCTTCCGTGGCAACCTTGACCGCGGCGGCGAGAGCGTCGCCCAGGCGTGTGAGTTCCTGCTTGGCGACGGCAGGGAGGCTTTCCCAATCGCTTCGCGGTATGGCCGAATCCATCGCGGCATTGGGTACTCCGTGTTTGTCGGCGATGAGGCCCTTGATCGTCCGATAGGCGACAAGGGCCTCCGGCGAGGTAAACGTGCCTTCGAGTCCCGAGGATGTCGCCGCCTGGGCGAGCAGCGAACGGAACCGGCCGATCATTTCCCGGAGACTTGCCTGGGTGCCACTCAGGCTGCCGTCGCCTACCTTGCCGATGCCGGCGCCGTTGAAGGTGATGACCCGATCCGCGATACCGGGATGCAGGAGGTTGAAGGCCGTGGCGAGATGGGCTCCAAGGCTGTAACCGGTAACCGAGAAGGTCTTGCCGTCGAGCGGTCCGCCTTCCCTGGAGAGGTCGGCGTACCACTTTTCCATGTCCGCCAACTGGCCGAAGGCGAAACCGAACTTGAAGATCTCCTGGGTGTTCGTCGCCTCGTTGTCGCGGGCGGCGTCGTCGATGAATTCGGTGGAGCGGAAGGAGACGACGAGGTCGTCCTTCTTGATCCCCAGGGCGATGTTGTCCTTGATGGCCTTGAACAGCGTCCCGCTGAAACCCGTGTTCGTATTGGCCCGCTGATCCAGCACTTCCCATTGCCCGGCGAAGGCCGTCGCTTGCGTTTCGGTGAAGCGGGAGGCGTGGCCGTTTCCGGCTTTCAGTGCTTCAACCAGAGTCTCGCCGGAACCTGCAAGGACGAGGGTCTCTTCATTTTGGATGAATGCTTCCGCGGCCATTTGCAGATTGGCATAACCAAGGTAGTCAGCAATCGTCGGCACAGTCACGGCTTCTTCTCCTGAACGGGCATCAAAATCTTTTCCACGAAATCCAACGACTGGAATGGTTGGGCGGTGAAACCGTGGCGGGGCGCAAATTCAGGGCAGGCGTGGTCCGCCGCCAGGAGCCAGGGCGCCCTCCCCCCGGATTTGTTCCCCTGCCCGCGGTCCATCATGTAGCCGACCCTCTGGCCCATGACTTCGTTCGTCTGCAGGTCGATCACCTTCAGCGAACTGCCGGCGATCCAGTGGTCCCGGTCCTCCCGCGTGGAAATGTCGTCGTAGGTGACACCGTAGCGGAGCGCAGGACCGGGCGCGGTGGCCTTTTCGAGAACGAAGCGTTTATAGGTCTTCGAGTAACTTGCGTCGTACCGCCAAGGTTCGTCAATTCGCCCCGTATACCGGTACCGCTTCCCGTCCCCCGGGTCGATGGCTTCGACGTAGCCGTATCCGGTTCGCGGCGGCGCCCCCGGGTGTCCGGGCCCCTTCGTCTGCGCCTGGTAGCTGCCCCGCACGAAGCTGAGGATGTAACCGTCTCCACCCAGGTCCCGGCCATACGGATCATCCATCCGGTACTGATCCCCGTAGTTGATCTCCTTCGGGCGCAGTTTCATCAAAAACACGCCGTCGACGTTTTCGGCCGTCCGGTGAATGAACTCCCCCGCGGTCTTGCAGCGCTCCTGGAACATCGCTTCGGCCTTGGCGAGGCGCGCTTTCGCATCGCCCGCCGAGCCCGGCTGGGCGTCACCGGGGGGCGCGCAGGCGGTCAGGGCGAGGGGGAAAATCCAGGCCAACAACCGTACCATCCGTTGTCTCTTCATTCGGAGTGCCTCCGTTGAAGGCGGCGAATACCAATCGCATCCCACTCTCGTGCCGTAGCACTGACTCGCTGGCGCGCAGGGAAATTCTTGCTCAAGACACGCACGTCATTGCCTTTCCAAGAGGCCGGGACCAGGACGTCCGGGCCAACCCGCCCCGGCGGGAATTGGTTTCGCCATCGACCTGCCCGGTACTGACCGGAAACGCGCACATCGGCCGACGCCGTTGTCGGCCCGGTAAGGCGACCCGAGAAGCATTGCCGGATGTTCAAGGCGGATAGACGGGGGCACGGTCCAAGCAACCAAGACGAAGAAAGGGAGTTCGCGGCATGCCGACCACACCCGGCTCGCCGCCAATACCCATCACAATGATATGGAATTATCCTTGGCGCGTAAGTCCGGGTCAATTGAACGAAAGGCATAGGGTAACAATCCCCCGGCAGAGCCGGGGGCATTCGATTGTGAGCCGCTCAAAGCGGCTGGTCGGGGTCGCTAACGCGGCCCCGCATTGCTGGAGCCACCAGTTCGGTGGCCGCTCACCTCCATAGGC
>JBPOHD010000097.1:0-110319 GCA_052035955.1 Pseudomonadota bacterium | reverse complement strand
TGGGTGCCGAAGCGGCAGTGCTCGGCGCCGACGCAGGTCTTCACGGTGCGCAGGCTCTTGCCGTAGGCATGGCCGGAGACCATGCCCGCCTTGCCGAGATCGGCCCAGATGGCGGGCAGGTCCTCCTTCTTCGCGCCGAGGAGGTCGATGCGGGCGCCGCCGGTGCACTTCACCGTCGGAATGGCGTATTTCTCGGCCACGTCGGCGATGGCGCGCAGTTCGTCGGGGGTGGTCAGGCCGCCCCACATGCGCGGCACCACCGAGTAGGTGCCGTCCTTCTGGATGTTGGCGTGGGCGCGCTCGTTGATGAAACGGCTCTGGGGGTCGTCCTTCGCCTCGTGGGGCCAGGTGGAGATCAGGTAGTAGTTGAGCGCCGGCCGGCAGCTGGCGCAGCCGGTGGGCGTCTTCCATTCCAGGAAGCGCATCGCATCGGGGATGGAGAGCAGCCGGTTCTCCCGTATCGCGCGGCGGACCTCGCCGTGGGAGAGGTCCGTGCAGCCGCAGACGGGCTTGTCCTTGGAATCGGCCGGCTGATAGGCGCCGCCGACGGTGGAGGCGAGGATCTGCTCCACGAGGCCGGTGCAGGAGCCGCAGGAGGAGGAGGCCTTGGTGTGCTTCCTCACGTCGTCGAGGGTGAACAGGCCCTGCTCCTTGATGGCCTTCACAATGGTGCCCTTGCAGACGCCGTTGCAGCCGCAGACCTCCGCCTCGTCGGGCATGGCGGCGGCCCGGCTCTCGCCCTTGTGGCCGACGTCGCCCAGGTGGGACTGGCCGAACATCAGGTGGTCGCGCAGTTCGTGGATGTCCTGGCGGTCCTTCATGAGCTGGTAGTACCAGGCGCCATCCGCCGTGTCGCCATAGAGTACGGCGCCGGCGATGCGGTTGTCCCTGAGCACCAGCTTCTTGTACACGCCGCCCTGGCGGTCGGAGAGCACGATTTCCTCGGTGGTGTCGTCGCCCGTGAAGTCGCCGGCGGAGAATACGTCGATGCCGGTGACCTTGAGCTTGGTGGAGACCGTCGAACCGGTGTAGCGTCCGATCCCGAAGTGGGCGAGGTGGTTGGCGCAGACCTTCGCCTGTTCGAACAGCGGCGCCACGAGGCCGTAGGCGGTTCCCCGATGCTCGGCGCATTCGCCGACGGCGTAGATCCGGGGGTCGAAGGTCTGCAGGGTGTCGTTGACCACGACGCCCCGGTTGCAGTGCAGTCCCGCGGCCCTGGCGAGGTCGGCATTGGGCCGGATGCCGGCCGCCATGACCACGAGGTCTGCGGGCAGGATCCCGCCGTCCTTGAAGCGGATCGCGGCGACCCGCCCGCTTTCGCCGGCCACCAGTTCCCCGGTCTGCCTTTCCAGCTCGAACTTGAGGCCCTTCTTTTCCAGCGATGCCTGGAGCATGTCGGCGGCGGCCTTGTCGAGCTGGCGTTCCATGATCCAGGGCATCAGGTGGACCACCGTCACGTCCATGCCCCGCACGGCGAGGCCGTTGGCGGCCTCCAATCCGAGGAGCCCGGCGCCGATGACGACGGCGTGACGGTGGGTTCTGGCCGCTTCGATCATCGCGTCCGTGTCGGCGATATCGCGGTAGCCGATGACGCCGGGCAGGTCCTTGCCCGGGACGGGCAGGATGAAGGGCTGGGAGCCCGTCGCCAGGAGCAGCCGGTCGTAGGCCGCCTCCGTGCCGTCCTCGGCGACCACGGTGCGCCGGACGCGGTCGATGCGGACCACCTTCCTGCCTGCGTGCAGCGTGATGCCATGGTCCCGGTACCAGTCCAGGTCGTTGAGCATGATCTCGGGCAGGCTCATCTCGCCCGAAAGCACCGGCGAGAGCAGGATGCGGTTGTAGTTGCCGTGGGGCTCGGCGCCGAACACGGTGATGTCGTAGAGGTCGGGGGCGAGCTTGAGCAGTTCTTCCAGGGTCCGCACGCCGGCCATGCCGTTGCCCACCATCACCAGCTTCATCTTCTTCATGACTCTGCACCTCCCGCTCCCCGGGATCTGCCGCGATCGGCCGCCGGGAAACCACCAAACAAAAAGGGCGCCATCCGCACAGGCTCGCTCGCCTTGCGAATGGACGCCCTTGTCCATTGACACCGCGGCCATCCTCGGCCCGGTCATCCCCCTGATAGCAATGGCCGTTCCATGGTCGCCAGGGCGCCAAAATAGGTAGTTGAAACAAAGGCGTGGGGCGTGAGGTGAGGATGCGGGCGGCAGCCCCCGACGCGGCAGGCCGCACTTGTGCAGTGCGGCGGCGGCGCAGGTCGGCACCAGTCTGGTGCCCTCGGCGGCCGCCTTTTCCGGGAAGGCCGGTGACACCCGAGTGTGGGAACCGGCGGCAGCCGGTCCATCGGCGACCGCGGTGCGGCAAGTAGAATCCCGCCTCCCCAGCCCGGAGCCCACCCATGTCCGACCGCCTCGCCGTCCTTCCCCAATACCTGTTGCCCAAGCAGGCCCTGACCGCCATCGCGGGCCGCCTGGCATCGGCCCGAGGCGGCAGCGCGACGACGGCGGCGATCCGCTGGTTCGTTGGCCGCTACGGGGTGAACATGGACGAGGCCGGGAATGCCGACATCGCGGCCTACGCGACCTTCAACGAGTTCTTCACCCGGCCACTGAAGGCCGGTGCCCGCCCCCTGGCCGACGCCCGCCTCCTCTGTCCGGTGGACGGCACCATCAGCCAGTTCGGCCCCGTCGATGCCGACCGGATCTTCCAGGCCAAGGGCCACCGCTATACGACCACCGCCCTGGTTGGCGGTGACGCGGAACTGGGCGCCCGGTTCGAGGACGGCAGGTTCGCCACCCTTTACCTGAGCCCCCGCGATTACCATCGCATCCACATGCCCTGCGCGGCACGCCTCGTGCGGATGATCCACGTGCCCGGGGACCTGTTTTCCGTCAATCCGACCACGGCCCGCGGCGTACCGGGACTTTTCGCCCGCAACGAGCGGGTGGTCTGCGTCTTCGAGTCGGAATCCGGCCCCTTCGTGCTCGTCCTCGTCGGCGCCACCATCGTCGGCAGCATGGCGACGGCGTGGCACGGGGTGGTCAACCCGCCGCGGCCGGGAACGGTCCGGGAGTGGCGCTACGAGGACAGGCCGGTGGAGCTGGGCCGGGGCCAGGAGATGGGCCGCTTCCTGCTCGGCTCGACGGTCGTCCTGCTCTTCCCGCGGGATTTCGGCGCCATGCCGATCCGCTTCAATCCGGATTGGAGGCCGGGACGCCCGATCCGCATGGGCGAGGCGATGGCGGATTGAGGTTCGCCGGTTCCGAGGGTTGGCGGCCATCCGGCCATCCGCCGGACGGGCGGGTGAAATCGATGGTCCCGGCGAGACGCCGCTACCGCCGCGCCCAGGCTCCAAGCCGGATGGCCGCGGCGATGGTCAGCGCGTAGGCCGCGAAACTGGCGGCCACGATCGCGAAGAAGGTGGTCGGCGGGGCCCCCATCGCATGGACCGCGAGCCAGCCGCCGCCGGCGACCAGCGCGAGGCGCGCAACGCTTCCGGCCAGGGGCCAGAACATCCGGCCCGCCCCCTGGGAGGCGAAGAACAGCGCAAGGCCGAGCCCGAAGAACCCGTAACAGCCGCCCACCACGCGCAGATAATCCGCGCCGAAGCCGATCACGTCCGCTGCGCCCGTGAAGCGGTCCATCCAGAGGCCCGGTGAAATCGCGGCGGCGAGGCCGATCCCGCCCGTGATGGCGGCCACGGTGAAGCCTCCCACCCAAGCCGCGCGCAGGGCCCGGGCCTGCCGACCTGCTCCCATGTTCGTGGCGACGAGCGCGGTCAAGGCCGTTCCGAACCCGAATGCGATGGGCACCATCACGTATTCGAGCCGGGCCGCCAACCCGTAGCCGGCGAGGGCAGCCGTGCCGAAGACGCCGACCAGGGCGGTCGCGGCGACGATGCTCAGGTTGCTGAGGACGGGACTGAGGGAGGCCGGCAGGCCGACCCGAAGGATGGCGCGCAGGGGCGCGGCCCGGGGCCGGAATGGCGATGCCGGCAGGCGGACCGCGCCGCGCCCGGAGAGGAGATGGGACAGCAGGACTCCGGCCGTCAATCCGCCGGTGGCCAGGCTGCTGGCGGCCGCGCCGGCGATGCCCAGGCCGGGGAAGCCTCCCCAGCCGAATACCAGCAGGGGGCACAGGGCAAGGTGCAGGCAGGCGGAACCGGCGAGCATGACCGACGGCAGCATCATGTTGCCGCCGCCCCTGACGATGGCCGCCAGGATGTTGGAAAGCCAGACGAGGGCGGCGCCGCCGAACAGGACGTTGGAATAGACCAGGGCGGCGTCGAGCGCCGCGCCCCGGCCGCCCATGGCGCCATAGATCGGCTTCCCCGCGGTGAGCAGGGCCAGGCTGAAGGCGGCGCCCAGGGCGGCGGCGAGCAGCAGGGCGTGGCGGGCGAGGTCGGCGGCATCGTCGCGCCGCCCCGAGCCGAGGGCCCGGGCGACGGCGGCGGTCACCGCGCCACCGATGCCCCCCGCCGACATCTGGGTCATCAGCATGGCCAGGGGCAGCACCAGGGCGATGCCGGCCAATGCGTCCGCACCCAGGTGGCCGAGGATGAAACCGTCGTAGCCGATGACGATGGTCGTGGCGGCCAGGCCGACGACGTTGGGCATGGCCATGCGCCAGAGGGTTGGCACCAGGGGTGCTTCGAGCATGGCCTGCGTCCGGCCGGCCAGCGCTGCCGGGCTCATTCCGGGCCACCCTGGGGGAGGCGCAGGTTATGCGGCGCGATCATGGTCCCGGAGTACCCGCCACTGCCGGGGCCGGCCAGGAGACCTTTCGCCCGACCATGACGCCGTCCTCGGTGCCGGGGGAAGCCAGGCCGCCGGCCGGCGCCTGAATGACAATGTAGTAGAGATCCTCGCTGGAGTTGTTGCGCCAGGTACGTTCGCCCTGGGGCGCCACCCGCAGCACCGTACCCTCGCCGACCTCGATCACCTCGCCGTCGACCTGGAACTGGCCACGACCGCGGAGGAAGAGATAGACCTCCTCGTGCTGCCGGTGGGCGTGGTAGAAGGGCACCCTGGCGCCGGCAGGCAGGCAATTGACGGAGATCTCCATCCCGGTGAGACCCATCGGCGGATGAAGGAAGAACTTTCCCTGGACCTGCACGCCGGGCAAAGACGCGACCTCGGCGGTGTAATCCTTCCACCGCTCCAGGGCGCCGAGTTCGACCATGCTGCAATGGTTTCCCTTTGAAGTTGCGGCGGGATTCATCTTTGTTCTCCTCCGTTCAAGGTGATGTCGCTGTCCGCCGTCACGGGGCCCCGGCGGCCTGCAGTTCGGCGACGCATTCGTCGAGCAGCGCATGGAGCGAAGCGACCCGCTCCGCGCCGAGCATCCGATTCACGGCGTCTTGTGCCGCCTTCCAATGGCGCCGCGCCTCGGCCTGCTTTGCCTCGCCCCTGGCCGTGATGGACAGACGGCGGCTGCGCGCATCCACCCCCGCCTCCCGCACGATCAGGCCGGCGTCGATGAGGGGCTGCAGGTTGCGGGAAAGCGTCGATGCGTCAAGACCCATCCGCCGCGCCAGTTCGCCCGGCGCCACCGGCCCGATGCGGATCAGATGGGTCAACAGGGAATACTGGGTCGTCTTCAAGCCCGCCTTGGCCAGTTCGGCGTCGTAATGGCGCGACAAATGCCTCGCCAGCTTGCGCGTCTTGAAATGGGTGCAGCCCGTGGGAAGGAGGGAGGTCATAACCATCGGACGATTGTATATGCAAAACTTGCATCTGCAATCATCCTCGGGTGGAGGAGGCAAGCACCAAGCCGAATTTGTTCCGATTGGCGAAATTGTCTTCCGTATTGCGCAATTCAGTGCCTTATCCAAACCATCAGAAAGTTTGTTTGTTGCAACGCAAGAGTCTTCCCTATACTGATCCGAC
Source organism: Pseudomonadota bacterium (assembly GCA_052035955.1). Classification (GTDB taxonomy): domain Bacteria; phylum Pseudomonadota; class Gammaproteobacteria; order Burkholderiales; family Rhodocyclaceae; genus JAEUNJ01. The sequence continues at coordinate 104,431 of JBPOHD010000097.1, read as the reverse complement.
TCACGAACGCCCCGGGCCGCAAGCCTTGTGCGTATCCCCCGGGAGGCGACACGCCGCCCCCCGTCCTGCAGGTCGGACGAGACCTCCGACCGCGCCGTGAAAAAGGCCCCTGGGGCCGCGCCCGCAAGGTGCGAAACCGGGTGCCCGGTTCAGACTGCGATCGGAATCCGCCACGACCCCGGTATTGCCGCCGGGCGCGTCGCACCGGTCGCGGCCTGATGACCTTGATGGCGATATGGATTCTTGAGGATTCTAGTCAAGTTTTCGGGGGCGCAGGATGGATTTGTCTTCGCTGGCGATGTCGGGGGTGTTCATGGCTGTGCTGGGGGTTGCCCTCGCCGGCCTGCTCGCGGCCGCCAATCGCAAGCTCTACGTCTGGGAAGACCCCCGCATCGGCGAAGTGGAGGAACTGCTGCCGAAGTCCAATTGCGGGGCCTGCGGCCAGGCCGGCTGCCGGGCCTTTGCCGAAAAGGTGGTCGAGGGCGAGATCGTCCCGGCCCAGTGCACGGTCAGCGCCCCCGTCCAGCGCCAGGCCATCGCCGACCTGCTCGGCGTCGACGCGGGAAGCATCGAGAAGAAGGTGGCCCGCCTGGCCTGCGGCGGCGGTCGCCACGTGGCCTTCCTGCGGGCACGTTATGCCGGGCTGGCTACCTGCCGCGCGGCAGCGGTGGTCGGCGGCGGCGGCAAGGAATGCGCCTGGGGTTGCCTCGGCCTCGGCGATTGCGCCGACGTCTGCGGCTTCGGCGCCATCAGCCTCGATTCCCACGGACTGCCGGTGGTCGATGCCGACAAATGCACCGCCTGCAACGATTGCGTCGAGGTCTGCCCGAAAGGCCTTTTCTCCCTGGAGCCGGTCAGCCACAGATTGTGGATTGCCTGCAAGAACCGGGCGGACGGCGACACGGCCGAGGCCGCCTGCGAAGTCGCCTGCACTGCCTGCGGTAAGTGCGTGGCCGATGCCGCCCCCGGGTTGATCCGCCTCGACGGTGAACTGGCCGTGATCGAGTACGCCCTCAATGAAAAGGCCGACCGGGCTGCCAGCGACCGTTGCGCCACGGGGGCCATCGTCTGGTTCGAAAACCCGAACCGGGCGCTCAGGGGGGCCGCCGCCAAGCGCATCGTGCGCAACGAGCCCCTGCCCCTGTTGCGCCAGTGAGGGCCCGGCGGATGGATTCCAAGATTTCCGAGTATTGACCCGAGAGGTGATGCCATGTTGAAGAAATTCCTCCACTCCCTGCTCGATGGCGGTCCCGGCAACGAGGGCGACACCCGGGCCGTGAAATACCCTGGTGTCCGCGACGCCGTCGATGGCAATACCGCCGTCATCCACGTGGAGCGGGAGGCCTCGGATGCCGCCGGCGCCTATCCCATCACGCCATCGACCCAGATGGGCGAGTTCTGGGCGGAGGAGGTGGCCAAGGGACACCTGAACATCTCCGAGCGCCCATTGATCTTCATCGAGCCGGAATCCGAGCATGCCGCCGCCGGCGTCACCGCCGGCATGTCCATGACCGGCCTGCGGGCGACCAACTTTTCCTCGGCCCAGGGTGTCGCATTCATGCACGAGTCGCTTTACGCGGCCGTCGGGAAGCGCCTGCCCTACGTCCTCAACATGGGCTGCCGGGCCATCACCAAGGCCAGCCTCAACGTCCATTGCGCCCATGACGACTACCACTGCGTGGACGACACCGGATTCATCCAGGTGATGGGGAAGAGCGCCCAGGAGGCGGCAGACCTCAACCTGATCGGACGCAAGATCGCCGAGTTGTCGCTCACTCCGGCCGTGGTCGGCCAGGACGGCGTCCTCACCACCCACCTGATCGAGTCGGCCCTCCTCCCGGAGCGCGAACTGGTTGCCGAATACCTCGGCAAGCCGGACGACATCATCGAGACGCCGACGGCGGCCCAGGCCATGCTGTATGGTCCCCGTCGGCGCCGCGTGCCGGCCATCTGGGACGTCGACACCCCCTTGCTCTCCGGCCCCGTGCAGAACCAGGACGCCTTCATGCAGGCCACCGCCGGCCAGCGTCCCTATTTCTTCGACCATATCGGGGAGATCACCGACTCCTGCATGGCCGAATACGCCGAACTCACCGGCCGCCGCTACCAGCGCGTCTCCACCTACCGGGCGACCGACGCCGACTGGCTGATCGTCGGCATGGGTTCAATGATCGTCCAGGCCGAGGCCGTCGCGGACTACCTGCGGGAGACCCGCAGGCTCAAGGTCGGCGTGGTCAACATCACCATGTACCGGCCCTTCCCCGGCGACCTCCTGGGCCAGATCCTGAAAGGCAAGAAGGGCGTCGCGGTGCTCGAGCGCACCGACCAGCCCCTGGCCGAGGACCTGCCCCTGATGCGCGAGGTCCGCGCCACGGTGACCAAGTGCCTGGAGAACGGACTTGCCGGCGACGGCGGCCATCCCTACCCCGGCTACGCGGCCTTCGGACCCGGGGACATGCCCCGCCTCTACTCGGGGTGCTACGGCCTCGGGTCCCGCGACATGCAGCCCGAGGCCCTGGTCGGGGCCGTGGAGAACATGCTGCCGGACGGCCCCCGCCGTCGCTTCTTTTACCTCTCGATCGACTTCGCCCGCGATCCCCTGAATCCCAAGGACGAGATACACCAGCAGGAACTCCTGGCCGCCTACCCGAAGATCCGGGAACTCGGCGTGCGCGGTTCCGAGAACCCCAACCTCCTGCCCAAGGGTGCCATTACCGTGCGGATGCACTCGGTCGGCGGCTGGGGTGCCATCACCACGGGCAAGAACCTGGCGGTCACCCTGTTCGAGCTGCTCGGCTACGACATCAAGGCCAATCCGAAGTACGGGTCCGAAAAGAAGGGCCAGCCCACCACCTATTACCTGTCGGCGGCGCCGGAACCCATCCGCGTCAATTGCGAATACCTGTTCGTGGACGTCGTGCTGTCGCCGGACCCGGCGGTGTTCGGCCACTCCAATCCCCTCTCCGGCCTCAAGAGGGGCGGTGTGTTCATCATCCAGAGCAACCTGGGCGACGAGACCTGGGCCAACTTCCCCCTCTGGGCCCAGAAGCAGATCGTTGACAACGAAATCCGGGTCTTCCACCTGGATGCCTTCCAGATCGCCCGCGAGGAGGCCGGCTCCGCGGAGCTGCAATTGCGCATGCAGGGCAATGCCTTCCAGGGCGCGTTCTTTGCCGCCAGTGCGGTGATGCAGAACGCCAACCTGGGCGAGGAAGCCCTGTTCCGCGCCATCGAGAACCAGCTCCAGTCCAAGTTCGGCACCAAGGGCAAGAGCGTGGTGGAGAACAACCTGAAGGTCGTCCGCCGCGGCTTCACCGAGCTGCACGAGATCACCGACAAGCAGGTGGGCGTCACGCGCAAGCAGCTCGCCAAGAAGGATGGCGGGCTGCCGATCATGCTGAAGACCCTGCCCGAGGGCGATGGCAAGGTGGCCGACGTGCATCGCTTCTGGGAGCAGACCGGCCATTTCTACCTGTCGGGCCGAGGATCGGACAATCTGGTCGACCCCTTCATCGGCGCCTCCCTGATGCCCGCGTCGACGGGCCTTTTCCGGGACATGACCGGCATCCGCTTCGAGCATCCCGAGTGGATCGCCGAGAACTGCACGGCCTGCGGCAACTGCTACACCGTCTGTCCCGATTCCGCCATGCCGGGCCTGGTCTCGTCGGTGGCCGACGTGTTCAACTCGGTCGTCTCCCGCATCGAGACCGGCGGCCGTCCCACCCGCTTCCTGCGCCGGGCCGTCCGCACCCTCGAGAAGAAGCTGCGCGGGGCCATCGCCGGCGACGGCGCGAAGATCCATGAACTGATGCCGGCTGCGATCGCCCAGACCGTCGCCGAGGCCCCGGAGGCCGAGCGCGCCAAGCTGGCCGAGGAGTTCGCCTGGTTCAACGACTCCCTGGGGGACTTCCGCTTCTCCACCACGAAGCCCTACTGGACCAACAAGGAGAAGAAGGCCAAGGGTTCCGGCGGCCTGTTCTCCATCACCGTCAATCCCTACACCTGCAAGGCCTGCGCCCTCTGCGTCACCGTTTGCGAGGACGACGCCCTGAAGATGGTCACCCAGACCGAGGAGTCGGTGGCGAAGCTCAAGCAGGACTGGTCCTTCTGGCTCGACCTGCCCACCACGCCGAAGGAATACAGCCGCATCGACGACCTGGACGAGAAGATCGGCGCCCTCGACACCCTGCTCCTCGACAAGCGCAACTACAACGCCATGAACTGCGGCGACGGCGCCTGCCTGGGCTGCGGCGAAAAGACCGCGATCCACCTCTTCACCTCGACCGTCACGGCCCTGATGCAGCCCCGGGTCGAGGCCTTCGTCGAGAGGATCGACGGCCTCATCGATGGCCTGGAGAAGCACATCCGCATGAAGCTCACCGAATCCATGGACATGGGCGACACGCGAGCCATGATCGCCGCCGTGGAGGCTGCCCGGGACAAGGACCTGACCCTGTCCGAGCTCTCCGCCAAGGTCATGGAGAACAAGCCTTCCCGTCCCCTCGATCCCAAGTGGGTGACCTGGGCGGCCCAGGTGCTGGAGAAGCTGCGCGACCTCAGGTGGCGCTACGTGGAGGGCCCGACCCGGCGCGGCCGCTCCGAGATGGGCATCGTCAATTCCACGGGTTGTACTTCCGTCTGGGGATCGACCTACCCGTTCAACCCCTATCCCTTCCCCTGGACTTCCCATCTCTTCCAGGACAGCCCCTCGGTGGCCATGGGCATCTTCGAGGGTCACATGGCGAAGATGGCAGAAGGCTTCAAGGCCGTCCGCATGGCCGAAATGGAGCTGGCCGGCGAGTACCTGCCCGACAAGCACGACGATTTCTTCCGTCGATTCGATTGGGGCCAGTTCTCCGACGACGAATGGCATCTCTGCCCCCCCGTGGTCAGCCTCGGAGGCGACGGCGCCATGTACGACATCGGCTTCCAGAACCTGTCGCGTGCGCTCATGTCCGGCATGCCGGTCAAGATCCTCGTCGTCGACACGCAGGTCTACTCGAACACCGGCGGCCAGGCCTGCACCTCGGGCTTCATCAGCCAGGTATCCGACATGGCCCCGTTCGGTGCCGCCCGCAAGGGGAAGCAGGAGGCCCGCAAGGAGATCAGCCTCATCGGCATGGCGCACCGCACTGCCTATGTGATGCAAAGCACCGTGGCCCACGTGAACCACCTGCTCGAGGGCTACATCGACGGCCTCAACAGCCGGCGGCCGGCCTTGTTCAACATCTATGCCGTCTGCCCGCCCGAGCATGGCGTCGGCGACGACCGGGCCGTTGACCAGAGCAAGCTCGCCGTCGAGGGCAGGGCCTATCCCCTGTTCAAGTTCGACCCGGATGCCGGCGTCACGTTCAGCGAATGCGTCAGCCTGGAAGGCAACCCGGACATCGAGGGCGACTGGCCGACCTACACCCTCCGCTACAAGGACGAGGCGGGCAAGGAAGCGACGATGGACGTCCCCATGACCTTCGCCGACTTCGCCGCCACGGAGGCGCGCTTCGGAAAGCAGTTCCGCAAGGCGCCGCCCGAAACATGGAACGACAGCATGGTGCCCCTGGCCGAGTTGCTGGCCATGCCCGCCGAGGACCGGGAAGGCCGCTTCCCCTACATCTGGGCAGTCGATGGCAAGAACCGCCTGATGCGCCTGCTGGTCACCGAGGACCTGGTCCGTTCCTCCGAGGAACGCCTGAACTACTGGCGCCAGTTGAAGGACGTGGCCGGCCTGGGTGCGAAGTCGGCGGAGGACGCGGAAGCCGTCGCCGAGCGCGTGCGGGCCGAGCTGATCCAGAAGATCACCGCCAGCCTGGGCGTCAGCGGCGGGGACATCGCGGCGGCGCCCGGCGCAGTTCCGGCCGCGGTGATGGCTGCGCCTGCGGCCAATGCCGACGGCTACGAGCCCTGCTGGGTCGAGAGTCCCGAATGCACCGCCTGCGACGAATGCACGACGATCGCCCCCAAGGTCTTCGCCTACAACGACCAGAAGCAGGCCATCGTCATCAATCCGAAGGGGGCGAAGTTCGCGGACATCGTGAAGGCGGCGGAGAAGTGCACCGCCGGCTGCCTGCACCCGGGAACCCCCTGGAACCCGGCCGAGCCCGGCCTGGACAAGCTCGTGGCCCGGGCGGCCAAGTACAACTGAGGCAGTCGGGAGTCGAGCGTGGCGAGGTGCGGGTGCGAAACCAATCCCAGGGATGCCTGGGCGCCAGGTTTTTCACTCTGCACCCTCCACTCGGGACTCGTCCCTGAATCCAAATGAAACTGCTCTCCTACTTCCGCGGCGAGGCCTTCCAGAGGGGCATTCATCCGCCCTCCTGCAAGCTGACGGCGAATACGCCGATCCGGCGGATGCCCTTCGCGCCGCGACTCGTCGTACCCCTTTCCCAGCACATCGGCAAACCGCCGCGGCCCATCGTCCAGGTCGGCGAGGAGGTGGTGCGGGGACAGCCCATCGCCCGTACCGACGACTGGCTGTCGGTACCGCATCACGCCCCCGCCACCGGCATCGTCGAGGCCATCGAGCTGCGGCCGAGCGCCCGCGGACCCTGGACCCAGTCCATCGTCATCCGGGTCCAGCCCGGGGCGACCCAGGAAGACCTCTGGGGACAGCCGCGCGACCTTTCCCGGGCGGGCCCCGAGGATATTCTCCAGGCCGTCTGGGACACCGGCATGGTCGGCCTGGGCGGTGCCGCCTTTCCCAGCCACGCCAAGCTCTCCGTGCCCAAGCAGGCCAAGGTGCATACCCTGGTGGTGAACGGATGCGAATGCGAGCCATATCTCACCTGCGACCACCGGGTCATGGTCGAGGAGGCGGATCCCCTTGTCGTCGGCATCCGCTATGCGATGCGGGCCACCGGTGCGGTGCGGACCATCGTCGGGGTCGAGGACAACAAGCCTGACGCGGTGGATGCGATCCAGGCCGCCATCGACCGGGCGCGGGCTGCCACCACCGAGGGCGAGATCTTCGTCGAGGCAGTCCCCACCAAGTATCCGCAAGGGTCGGAGAAGATGCTGATCATGGCCTTGTTCGGCGTCGAGGTCCCCTCCGGCGGACTCCCGGTGCAACTGGGCATGGTGGTCAACAACGTCGGCACCCTGGCTGCCCTCGGCCGCCTGCTGCCCGCCGGCCGGGGACTCACGGAGCGGGTGGTCACCGTCACCGGCCCCGGCGTTGCCCGTCCTGGCGACTACCGCATGCCCCTGGGCACTCCCCTGTCATTCGTCCTCGAGTACGCGGGTGCCCCGGCCGATTCGCGGCAGGTGATCCTCGGCGGGCCGATGATGGGCCAGTCGGCCGCCACCCTGGACGTACCGATCACCAAGGGCGTCTCTGGCGTCCTCGTGTTCAAGGGCGATGACCAGGGAGCCCGGGAGGGTCTTCGCACCTTCCCCTGCATCAAGTGCGGCGAATGCGTCGAGTCTTGTCCCATGGGGCTCAATCCCTCCCAGTTGGGCATGCTGGCCGCCAAGCGCGAGTACGAGGCCATGGGCGAGCGCTACCACCTGGGCGACTGCTTCGAATGCGGCTGCTGTACCTACGTCTGCCCTTCCAACATCCCGCTGGTGCAGCAGTTCCGCATCGCCAAGCAGGTTCTCCGGGAACGCGCCGTATGAAAGAACGCTCCCACCCCCCCACCCCCGCCCGCCGGCGGGGGAGCCCGACGGCTCGCTGCGCTCGCATGTCACGGGCGGCGTTCGTTTGCGCGACGGCGCGGTTTGCCGCTCCGCGGCGTACCGCCTCTCCTTGGGGCGGCCCGGCGGAGAGGCTGCGTCGTTACCGTTGCTCCCACCCCCCTGCCCCCGCCCGCCGGCGGGGGAGCCCGACGGCTCGCTGCGCTCGAATGTCACGGGCAGCGTTCGTTTCCGCGACGGCGCGGTTTGCCGCTCCGCGGCGTGCCGCCTCTCCTTGGGGCGGCCTGGCGGAGAGGCTGCGTCGTTACCGTTGCTCCCACCCCCCTGCCCCCGCCCGCCGGCGGGGGAGCCCGACGGCTCGCTGCGCTCGCATGTCACGGGCAGCGTTCGTTTGCGCGACGGCGCGGTTTGCCGCTCCGCGGCGTACCGCCACTGCTTGGGGCGGCCCGGCGCCGCGGCTGGACACGATATGACTGCCTCCATAGAAATCCGTACCGCGCCCCACATCAGGGGCCCCCGCACCGTCGAGCGCATCATGGGCCAGGTGGTGCTGTCCCTGGCGCCGATCTGCGCCTTCTTCGTCTATCAATACGGACTGTCGGCGGCATCCTCGCTGCTTGTCGTCACCCTCGCCTGCCTCGGTACCGAACGGTTCTTCGCCCGCGCGGGTAGCCAGGCCGGCGACATCTCGGACTGGTCGGCCACCATTACCGGCATCCTGCTCGCCCTGTCCCTGCCGCCCGGTTTTCCGCTCTGGATGGGCGCCGTCGCAGGTTTTGTCGCCATCGCCCTGGGCAAGGCCCTGTTCGGCGGCATCGGATTCAACGTCTTCAATCCCGCCCTGGTAGGGCGGGCCTTCGTGCAGGCCGCCTTCCCGGTTTCCATCGCCGCCTATACCCCTTCGTTCCTGCCCGGCCGTTTCGCCGAGTTCATTCCCTCCAGCCTGGCCTGGCCTTTCATGGTGCCGGCCGACAACGCCGCCTGGCTGCACGGCATGAACCTGGACGCCCTGGCCGGTGCCACGCCGCTGGCCAAGTGGAAATTCGATGGTGTCCTGGCCGGCGCGGGTGATCTGCTGACGTCCCTCTCGGGGCACATGGCGGTGGGTCCCTCGCCGCTGCTGATCCTGGTTTGCGGTGCCTACCTGGCCCTGCGCCGCTACATGGACTGGCGCATCCCGGCCGCCATCCTGGGCAGCGCGGGCCTGACTGCCTGGATCCTCTTCGCCGTCGATCCGACCCACTACCCGAATCCCTTCTTCATGCTCTTCTCCGGTGGCCTGATCCTCGGCGCGGTGTATATGGCCACGGACATGGCGACCTCGCCGGTGACACCCCGCGGCATGTGGGTCTATGGCGCCCTGATCGGACTGCTCACGGTGGTGATCCGTTATTACAGCGGCCTGCCGGAGGGCGTGATGTACGCGATCCTGATCGGCAACGCGGCGACGCCCCTGATCGAGCGCATCACCCAGCCGACACCCTTCGGGGTGGGCGAGGCCAGAAGGGCGCGACGGGCCGGCACCTATCCGCTGCATCCGTCCTACATCTCGCGGGAAGAGGCGGGCGCCACGGCTCCGAAGAAGCGCATCTTCCGCAACAAGCCGAAGAGGAATCCATGAACACCCAGGTCATACCGGTCGAGTCCACTCCGACGGCGGCCATGATCCGGACCCTGGGTGTCGTCTCCACGGTCTGCGGCCTGATCATCGTCGGCGCCTTCCAGGGGACCTTCTCGGCGGTCCAGGAGAACAAGCGCCTGGCCGTCGAACGGGCCGTCTTCAAGGTGATCCCGGCCGCCAAGTCCATCGTCGAATACCAGGCGACGCCCGCCGGCATCCAGCCCCTGACGGGCGAGGCGCCGGCCGGCGCATTGAAGTTCTACGCCACCTACGACGGTTCCGGCCGCCTGGCCGGCGTCGCCGCCGAAGGCGGCGCCAAGGGCTACGCCGACACGGTGCGCATCCTCTACGGCTACACGCCCGACTGCCGTTGCGTGGTCGGCATCGGCGTGGTGTCCATGCGCGAGACGCCCGGCATTGGCGACAAGATCCTCACCGACAAGGACTTCCTGGCCAACTTCGCCGCCCTAGACGTGCAGCTCAACGCGGAGCTCTCGGGCCTGGCCCACGAGGTGAAGGCGGTCAAGCACGGCACGAAGACCAAGGCCTGGGAAATCGACGCCATCGCCGGCGCCACCATCACCTCCCGCGCCGTCGGCAGGGCGATCAACGACTCGGCCCAGGCCCTGCTGCCGAAGATCGCACCCCACCTCGACAAGATCAGGAGCAAGCCATGAATCTCTCGACGGCAAGGAACTGGGACGAATTCATGGAGGGGATCTGGCGCCAGAACCCCGTGTTCGTTATGGTGCTGGGAATGTGTCCGACGCTGGCGGTGACGGTGTCGGCCGTCAATGCCCTGTCGATGGGCGTCGCCACCACCTTCGTGCTCGTCTGCTCGTGCTTCCTGGTTTCGACATTGCGCAGGCTGATCCCCAAGGAAGTGCGCATCGCCACCTACATCGTCATCATCGCCACTTTCGTGACGGTGGTGGACTATGTCATTCAGGCCGTCAGCCTGGCCCTCTACGACGCCCTGGGCGCCTTCATCCAGCTCATCGTCGTCAATTGCATCATCCTCGGCCGGGCCGAGGCGCACGCCTCGAAGGCGCCGCCGGTGGTGGCCATGGTCAACGCCGCCGGCATGGGTGTCGGCTTCACCATCGGCCTCCTGGCCCTCGGCGTCGTGCGTGAAATCCTCGGTGCCGGCACCCTCTTCGGCGTTTCCCTGTTCGGCGCGAATTTCCAGCCCTGGGTGATCATGGTGTTGCCGCCGGGGGGCTTCTTCGTTCTCGGCGGCTGGCTGCTCTTGTTCGCCTGGTGGGAAAGGCGCAAACCCAAGGCTGCAGTGACGGAGGTGACCCAGCATGCATGAATCCCTCGGCCAGATCGTCGTCAATGCCCTGCTCGCGAACAACTTCGTGCTGGCCATGTTCCTGGGCCTGTGCCCCTTCCTGGGGGTTTCCGGCCGCCTCGACACGGCCTTTCCGATGGGCGTGGCCACGACGTTCGTGATGCTCGTGGCCTCCCTGTGCGCCTACGGCCTCAACCTGCTGCTCTCCGCCCTCCACCTGGAATTCCTGCGCCTGATCTCCTACATCGTGATCATCGCCTCGGCGGTGCAACTGGTCGAGATGGTCCTCAAGAAGTACAGCCCCGGGCTCTTCCGGGCCCTCGGCATCTACCTGCCGCTGATCACCACCAACTGTGCCGTCCTGGGGGTTGCCCTGTTCCAGACCGCCCGGGAGTACGATTTCCTGCAGTCCATGGCCTTCAGCTTCGGCGGCGGTGCCGGCTTCACCCTGGCCCTGGTCCTGATGGCCAGCGTGCGGGAGCGCCTGCAACTCTCCGACGTGCCGGCCGTCGCCCAGGGTACCGCCCTCTCGCTGATGCTGGCCGGCATCCTGTCCCTCGGTTTCATGGGCTTCGCCGGCCTGGGCGGCTGACATGGGCACCCTGTTCGCCACCATCGCCTTCCTGCTCGGCCTGATGGCCACGGGCATCGCCGTCGACCGCCTCTATCGCCGTTTCGCCGCCCGCCATCCGCAACTGGGTCCCTTTCGCCGCAGCGACAAGTGCGGCTGCTGCAGCCAGGGGAGCGGCTGTCGGGACGAGAACGGCTGCAATTGACCCGGGCCGCGGCCGTCGCCTTTGGGGTAATGCGGCGACACTGGCCGGATGAATCCGGGACCGGGCCCGGGCCCGTTCGAACAGGGCTCCCGCAGCCGTAATCCCTTACGCAGCAAGGGTTTCAGGCGGGCCGGCGGCACCGGGCCGGCCCAGGGATGCCTTAGAATCCGTGACTTTCGGCCCACCGCCGATTTCTCGATCCCGCCCCGAAACAACCGCCCAAGCGCATGTCGATCACGCTGCTTCCCATGCCGTCCGACGTCGAGGGTGCCGAACTCGTCGCCTATCTCAACGAGCATATGGCCGCGATCCGGCCGGCCCTGGACCTCGATGTCTCGTGGGCCTATATCCGCGCCGTCGTGGACGACGTGCGGGTCATCGCCGCCGAGCGCGGCGGCCGGACGCTGAGGATCACCTACGAGTACGACTACTCGGCCCATTGCGCGTGCAAGAACCTGGACGCGACCGATACCCAGACCGACCACCTGACCTGCGACCTGAGCGACGGCAGTCTCGTCCTGCGCGAATTCGTGCCGGCCGAGCGTTCGACGGCCGACGAATTCTGACCGACCCATTCCCGTCATGGCGCCATTCCTGCAACGAGAACTCCGCATCAGCCTGGATCCATTCGATCTGTCCCTGTCCGACATCCCGCCGGAGGCCGGCATCTACGGGCCGGTGGACTATGGCTGGCAGGCCTACCGGGAAGATCCCGAGGTCTTCACCTTCGGCGCCGGCATGCTCGCCTCGACGCCCATCCACGGTGCCCGCAGGCTGGTTTTCTGCGGCTACAGCCCACTGTGGGAAACCTTTTACATCTCCTCCATGGGCGGCGCCGCCTTCGCCTTCCGCCATGTGGGCGTGAATTACGTGCGTTTGTCCGGTCGTGCGTCCCGCGCCTCCGTCCTGCTCCTGAACCACGACGGGACGGCGCCATCGGCGCGCCTGGAACCGCTGGAGGACGCGGAGTCCATCTGGGCCGGGTACGCGGCGCCGGACGGCGAGACACTCCTCGGCGTCTACGCCCTGCAGCAGGCCATGCTCGACCGGTGGGGCGCCGAGTATCCGCCGAAGCGGGTGCGCGCCTTCGCCGTCGGGCCGGTCAGTGCCGTCACGCCGGAAGGCACCATAGGCTCCAATCCGGTGGAAAAAGGGAGGCTCAATCCGGTGGCCGACTGGTGCGGACGCGGCGGCATGGGCAGCAGGCTCCTTCAGGCCCACGGCATCGTCGGCGTGCTGATGGGCGGGAACTGGGAGGATCCGAGCCGGACCACGATCAAGGACTTCGACCCGTATTTCATCGAGCATTTCGGCGATCGTTCGTCGAAGATCGACAAGGCGGTCACCACCAAGTACTGCCTCGATCCGAAGACGGGTACCGGGGGCACCTTCGGCTCCAACTACCACGCCATGGGGGACAAGATCCTCAGCTTCAACTACCGCTCGATCTATGCGCCCAAGGCCGAGCGGCAGCGGCAGCACAAGCACTTCATCGCGGACCATTACCTCAGGCAGTTCAACGAGGAAACCATCGCCACCAAGAGTTTCGAGCATTGCGGCGAACCCTGTTCGGTCGCCTGCAAGAAGATGAACGGCAAGTACAAGAAGGACTACGAGCCCTACCACACGCTCGGCCCCCAGGTCGGCATCTTCGACCAGCGGGCGGCGGAACTGCTCAACGACCATGCCGATGCCATGGGGTTCGACGCCATCCAGATCGGCGGCATGCTGGCATGGATCATGGAGTGCGTCAGCGACCGGTTGATCGAGCCGGCGGACTTCGGCTTGCCCCCCAGGGAGGCCCTCCGCTTCGAGCGCTTCACGGCCGACACCGAAATGTTCGACGTGGTCGGCGACAGCATGGTCAATGCCCGCTACGCCATGGCGGTGATCGATGCCATGCTTCGGGACCCCCGCGCCGAGCCGTTCCGGCGGGGCATACGGGAAGCCGCGAAGGAACTGAACCGGCGCTGCCCGGACACCCGGCCCGGCGAGCGGGCGGTCTTCCTTTCCAACGGCGACCGGGGCTGCATGGTGCCCAACCAGTACTTCGTGCCCGGGATGGGCAGCCCGATGCCGATCATGGGGAAGTACTACGTGTTCTACGGCGCCAATGTCCTCGCGCCGGAGGAAGTCGGCCGGCGAAACGTCGAGCGCATGGTCTACGAACTGATCAGCGACAACGTGGGAATGTGCCGCTTCCACCGCCAATGGACCGAGCCCCTGGCCAACGAGATCGCCCGCGAGCACTTCGGACTGGAGGTGGATTTCAGGCGGCACCACTTCGAACTTGCCCGGCAGATCAACGAGAGGGAGGGCGCGAAGAGCGTTCCCTGGGCGACGGAGCGCCTGGTCGACATGCTCACGAACTACCTGCGCTGGATCGTCGAGGACGGCAAGGACGTGGGCGAGATCGAGGCGTGGATAGACCACGAGAGGCTCGCCGACGCGCTCGTTCCGTCCACCCAGGGCGAACCCATCGATCGTCCGGTGGCCCCGGACCATGTCACCGAACCGCAGCGCCTGGCGCTCGCCTTCTGGCAGGCGATCAAGCTTGGGCAGGAAGAGGCCTTCGCCGCCGGACCGGAGGCCATCCAGCCCATCCTCACCCCGGCGCAGCAGCGGGCAGAGTCGGCGGACGGGCCGTAAGCGCCCGCCCGGTCGATCCGTCGGCGAACGCGAACCTCAGTCGAAGTAGGTCCGCCCTTCCTCGAAACGGGCGGCGAACCAGCCGCTGATCAGGCTCTCGGTGCGCACCCGGCCGTTGCTGTTGGGGGCATGGACGAAACGCCCCTCCCCGATGTAGATGCCGACGTGGGAGCGGGGCTTGTTGCGGGTGTTGAAGAAAACCAGGTCGCCCGGACGAAGGCGTTCGGCCGGAACCGGCTGGCCGCGGCGCGCCATGTCGGCGGCCGAGCCGGCCATACGCAGTCCGGCCGCCTTCTCGTAGACGTAGCTGACCATGCCGCTGCAGTCGAGGCCGGCCTCCGGATTCTTGCCGCCGAAACGGTAGCCGGTTTCCATCAGTCCGAGGGCGTAGAGGACCACTTCGTGGGCCTTTTCCGGAACCGCCGACGGGGTGGGCGTGGCCGCGGGATTTCCCGGTAGGGGTGGCCTCGCCTCGCCCGCCACCGGGGCGGGCGACTGGGTGAAGGAAGGCAGCATGCCGCAGCCGGCCACCATCAGGGTGGAGGAGGCGGCCAGGGCGGTGAGGCGTTTCGCTGGGCGGGCGCGGGGCATGGGCCGATTCTGATCCGGTAGACTGGCCGTCCTGCACCGGAAAACGGGAGAAAAATCCATGCAATTGCGCGATCCCCAGCTGCTGCGCGGCGAGGCCTACATCGACGGCGCGTGGACCGCGGCCGATGCCGGCGCCCAGGTCGAGGTCACCAACCCGGCCAGCGGCGAGACCATCGCCCGGGTGCCCGACATGGGCGCCGCCGAGACCCGCCGGGCCATCGAGGCGGCCGATCGGGCCTGGGGCCCCTGGAAGGCGAAATCGGGCAAGGAGCGGGCGGCGGTGCTGCGTCGCTGGTTCGACCTCATCGTCGCCAACGCCGACGACCTGGCGCTGCTGATGACCAGCGAACAGGGCAAGCCCCTGGCCGAGGCCCGGGGCGAGGTGCTCTACGCGGCGAGCTTCGTCGAGTGGTTCGCCGAGGAGGCGAAGCGGATCAATGGCGATGTCCTTGCGCCGCCGACGCCGGATCGGCGCCTCGTGGTCCTCAAGCAGCCGATCGGGGTGGCGGCCGCCATCACGCCCTGGAACTTCCCGGCGGCGATGATCACCCGCAAGGTGGCGCCGGCGCTGGCCGCCGGCTGCCCGGTGATCGTCAAGCCGGCGGAGCAGACGCCCCTCACCGCCCTGGCCCTGACGGTGCTCGCGGAGCGGGCGGGCTTCCCGGCCGGGGTGTTCAACATCGTCACGGGTTCGGCCGAGGCGGCGCCGAGGATCGGCGGCGAACTGACCGGCAATCCGCTGGTGCGCAAGCTCTCCTTCACCGGCTCCACCGAGGTGGGGCGGCTCTTGATGGCCCAGTGCGCGCCGACCATCAAGAAGGTCTCCCTGGAACTTGGCGGCAACGCCCCCTTCATCGTCTTCGACGACGCCGACGTGGATGCCGCCGTCGAGGGCGCCATGGCCTCCAAGTACCGCAACACCGGCCAGACCTGCGTCTGCGCCAACCGCCTGCTCGTCCAGGAGGGCGTTTACGAGGCCTTCGCGGCCAAGCTGGCCGAGAGGGTCAGGGCGCTAAAGGTCGGTTCCGGCACCGAGGCCGGCGTCGCCCAGGGTCCTTTGATCGACCGGCAGGCCCTTCAGAAGGTCGAGGAGCACGTGGCCGATGCCGTGGCCAAGGGCGCCCGCGTGCTCACCGGCGGCAGGCGCCACGAGCGCGGCGGCACCTTCTACGAACCGACGGTGCTGGCCGACGTGACGGCCGACATGCGCTGCGCCCGGGAGGA
The DNA here is from genome assembly GCA_052035955.1 of Pseudomonadota bacterium. GTDB lineage: Bacteria > Pseudomonadota > Gammaproteobacteria > Burkholderiales > Rhodocyclaceae > JAEUNJ01. Next base: position 88,647 of record JBPOHD010000097.1, on the reverse strand, counting down.
GACCTTCGGGCCGGTGGCGCCCCTGTTCCGCTTCCGCGATGAGGCGGAGGCGGTGGCCCTGGCCAATGCGACGGAATTCGGCCTGGCCAGCTACTTCTATGCCAGGGACGTAAGCCGGGTCTGGCGCGTCGCCGAGGCCCTGGACTACGGCATGGTGGGCATCAACGTCGGCATCATCGCCAACGAGGTGGGGCCCTTCGGCGGCGTCAAGCAGTCCGGCCTCGGCCGCGAGGGCTCCAGGTACGGCATCGACGAATACCTGGAGATCAAGTACCTGTGCATGGCCGTCTAGGCCGGGAAGGGACACCGCCATGATGGCCCGACTGTTGCGCCGCATGCTGGTCACCGAAGTGGCGTTCTGGTGGCTGCTTGCCCATTTCTGGCTGGCCAAGGGGGAGGGCGCGGGCGCCGAGGCGGCCGCCGTACTCGGCCTGATGCTGGGCTTCCGCGCCTTCGTCATCCTCGCCACCTACGGCTTCGCCTGGGCCCACCGCTCGCCGGCGCCGGAAGGGCACGCCATCGGCCCGGCTGCCGCCATCCCGATGGCGCTCGAGGAATGGGCGGCCTTCGTCATCGTGTTCGGCGTCATCCAGCCCTTCGAGCGCTTCTTCATGGGCGAGGACCGCCTGGCTCCCGGGGCCCGGCCGCCGGTGCTGCTGATCCACGGCTACGAATGCAACCGGGGCTTCTGGTACTGGCAACGGGCAAGGCTGGAAAAGGCCGGCTGGACGGTGGCCACCCTCAGCCTGGAGCCGGTCTTCGCCTCCATCGACGACTACGCGCCGCTGGTGGCCCGGCGGGTGGACGAGGTGCTCGCCGCCACCGGTGCGCCGCAGCTGGTCCTGGTCGGGCACAGCATGGGCGGCCTCGCCTCCCGCACCTACCTGCGCGGCCATGGCGCGGCCCGGGTGGCCAAGCTGGTGACCCTCGGCTCGCCGCACCGCGGCAGCTGGCTGGCGAAACTCGGCATCGGCCCCAACGCCCGGCAGATGGAACCGGGCAACCCCTGGCTGGACGAGCTCAACCGGCCCGGTGCCGTGCCCCTGCCGGCCGCCACGACGTCTGCCTACAGTCCCCAGGACAACTACGTGATGCCCCAGGACAGCCCCCTGCTGCCCGGTGCCCGCATCATGGTTTGCGCCGGCATCGGCCACCTTTCCATGGCCTTCGCGCCCGCCATCACCCGCCTGCTGCTCGACGAACTGGCGCCGCTGGCCTCGCCAGACTCCCAGGAGAAATGACATGAAGATGCGCGCTGCGGTCCTCGACCGCATGGAGATCCCCCGCCCCTACGCCAGCACCCGGCCCATCTCGGTGGAGACGGTGGAACTGGATTCCCCCGGGCCGGGCGAGGTGCTGGTGAAGATCACCGGCGCCGGGCTCTGCCACTCGGACCTTTCCATCGTGAACGGCGACCGGCCGCGGCAGATGCCCATGGCCCTGGGCCACGAGGCGGCCGGCATCGTCGAGGAATGCGGCCCCGGGGTCACCGACCTGGCGCGCGGGGATTCCGTCGCCCTGGTCTTCGTGCCCTCCTGCGGCCACTGCATTCCCTGCATGGAGGGCCGGCCGGCGCTCTGCGAGCCGGGCGCCGCGGCCAACGGCGCCGGCACCCTGGTGGGCGGCCACCGGCGGCTGCACCGGCCGGACGGCAGCCTGCTCAACCACCAGGTGGGCGTTTCCTGCTTCGCCGAATATGCCGTCGTCGCCCGCGGCAGCCTGGTCAAGGTGCGGCCCGACCTGGATCCGGCTGTCGCCGCCGTCTTCGGCTGCGCCGTGCTCACCGGCACCGGCGCCGCCATGAATTCGGCCCAGGTGCGCCTGGGCAGCACGGTGGCCGTGATCGGCCTGGGCGGCGTCGGCCTCTCGGCGGTGCTGGGCGCCCTGGCCGCCGGGGCCCGGGAGGTGGTCGCCATCGACGCCCTGGCCGGCAAGCTGGACATGGCCATGGCCCTCGGCGCGACGCGCGCCTACCGGGCCGACGATCCCGACGTCGTCGCCCGCATCCGGGCCGAGGTGCCGGGGGGCGTCGAGGTGGCCATCGAGGCGGCCAGTTCCGTTCAGGCCCTGGAACTGGCCTACCGCATCACCCGCCGCGGAGGCACCACGGTCACCTGCAGCCTGCCCAATCCCGGCCACACCTTCAACCTGCAGGCGGTGAACCTGGTGGCCGAGGAGCGCACCCTGAAGGGCAGCTACCTGGGCTCGGCCGTGCCGGCCCGGGACATCCCCCGCTTCATCGAGCTCTACAAGGCGGGCCGCCTGCCGGTGGACAAGCTGATCACCCACCGGCTGGGCCTGGATGAGATCAACGAGGGCTTCGACCGCCTGGCCGAGGGCACGGCGGTGCGGCAGGTGATCCTGTTCTAATCGCTTGCCCCCTGATTTGCTGGTGGCTGCAATACCGCAAACGGCGGATGGCTTGTTGAAGCGTTTCCGGACGGGTTAGTCCATTCGGACTATTGACGCGACACGGAGGACGTACTAGAAAGCCTTATTCCACATTGGGTTTCTGGTCCCATGCATTGTAAATATTGGGGGCGAAATCGCAATACTATGGATTACAAGGAGTATCTCATGCACATTCGTCGTCAAGTCCTCGCGATCAGTTCCGGGATCGCCCTGATGTTCACCGCACAAGGCGCTTCGGCCGACATCATCGCCTCGCTTGTTTTCACGAACCCCACCGGTATCGTCGGCCCGAACGACAATGTCGCCCCGTGGTTGAGGTTCAGCCTCGACGCATCTTCCGACCCTCTGGATCTGACCGACCTCAGCACTTTCGGCTGGGCCGGACTCGACACGGTGACAGGGGTTTTCATGAACGGTGGGTTTGGTTGCAGCGACACCTTCACCGGAGGATGCAACTCCGACGGCCATCCCTACCGCTACGAATGGAATTCCTCCCCGACGGAAGGCTACCCGGTGATTCAGGGTTCGAGCTTGAAGCTCATGCCTGGTCAGGGCGTGGATTACACCGCCCTGACGTTCATCCCCAATGGGGGACCGGTGCCCGCGGGCACCTATTCCCTGCCTCGCATGCAGGTGAGCATCGAGGTGTTCGGGCAACGATGGGAACCCACCTATGATGTCGATGGGAACGTCGTTGTCGACGCCGATGGAAACGTCGTGTCCGAGCTCAAAGACGCTTCCGCTTACCGCGCTTGGACGACCTGCCCCGATTTTTATGGAGCGGGATGTTCCGCTTCCGTGGGCGAGGTCTTCCAGAGGACAGTCGTTGCGGTGCCGGAGCCGGAAACCTACGCCACCATGCTGGCCGGGCTGGGCCTGCTGGGATTCCTGGCTCGTCGCCGGAAATCCTGACCGGATTCGGGTCCCCTTCGAAAACGCCACCCCCGGGTGGCGTTTTTCATTGCATTGTCAGGCGCTGGTGTTGATCACCCGGCCGATGGTCTGGCCCTGGGCGTTCACCACCGGCGGCCGCTGCTCCTCCTGCTGCTTGCGGGCGGCCTCGGCGGCCTTGGCTTCCTGATCCTTGCGGGCCTGTTCGGCCCGTTGGGTCGCGTCGGCCTGGGCGGTGTTCGTGGAGCGCTGGGTGACGGTGTTCGTGTTCGTGGCGACGGAACGGACTTCCATGGTCGTCTCCTCTGGGCCGGCGATGGGCCGACCTTGTCTTGGCTATGCTACGCTCCTCCATCGCCGCCCGCCAGCACCCGGTCCAGCAGGGCCCGCATGCGTTGCCAGTGGGTGCCCTCCCAGAACACCCCGCCGCAGTTTTCGCAGACGGAAAACCGCTCCTGACGCTCGGCGACCCGGGGCGGCAGCCGGCCGATCACCTCCCCTTTGGATGCCGAACGCAGCGGCGCGTTGCACGCAAGGCAGCGACTGAAGGGCCGGGCGGCATGGGAGAGGTCGAGCCGGTCCACGATCTCGGCGAACTGTTTTTCAGGCCTGATGGCGCGTACGTAGCAGCCGTGGGTCAGGTCCCGGCGCTTCAGCAGTTCCCGGTCCCGGGTCAGGACGACGCGGTCCTCGCGCAGGGCGAGGGCGACCAGATCGGCATCGTCGATGTGCTTGGCATGGAAGGCATCGAAGCCGGCCATGCGCAGGAAGCGGGCGAGGCCTCCCAGGTGGACGTCGGCAGCGAAGCGGGGCTCGCGCAGGGGCCGTTCGCGGACCCGCAGCAGCGGCGTCACGTCGAGGGCCTCGAACTTCGGGTAAACCGCCACCCGGTCACCCTCGGCGAGCAAGCGGCCGAAGCCGCAGGATTCGCCGTTCACCAGGACCAGTTCCACCTCGGTGTGGGGCACCCCAAGGGCCTCGATCATGTGCTTCACGGTCGCATCCCGCGCGCAGGGCAGCGTGACGTCCCGCTTGCGCCGGTCCGGCGGCAGGAAGTCGTTGAGTTCCTCGTAGAAGCGGAAGGTGGCGGCGACCATGGCGGCATGTTATCCCCGGGGCGGTGCCGCACTGGCGCCAATAGACACCGGCTATCGGACCGATTGCCAAATTCAACTTCCCGCAATCCCGGGGCGGGAGAATAATCAGGATGTCCCTCCGGGCCCGGGGGGATCGCATCCCATCTGATCAGAGAGGAGAACACCCATGGCAGCACTGAAAGGATCCAAGACCGAAGGTAACCTGAAGGCCGCGTTCGCCGGCGAATCCCAGGCCAACCGCCGCTACCTGTACTTCGCAGCCAAGGCCGACGTGGAGGGCTACAACGACGTCGCCGCGGTGTTCCGTTCCACCGCCGAAGGCGAGACCGGCCACGCCCACGGCCACCTGGAGTACCTGGAGGCCTGCGGCGACCCGGCCACCGGCCTGCCCATCGGCGGCACCTCCGACAACCTGAAGGCCTCCATCGCCGGCGAGACCCACGAGTACACCGACATGTACCCGGGCATGGCCAAGACCGCCCGCGACGAGGGCTTCGACGAGATCGCCGACTGGTTCGAGACCCTGGCCAAGGCCGAGCGCAGCCACGCCAACAAGTTCCAGAAGACCCTGGACAGCCTGAACAGCTGATCCTTCCGGCGGCCCGGCCGGATTGCCCGCGCCGGGCCGTTTCCGCAGAGACCGAATGGGGAGAACGGCATGTCATCGGTGATCGGACGCGTGAAAGAGGGCTCCCTCGAGGCCCCGACCCGCCACCCGCTGGACTGGAAGAACCCGGAGTTCTACGACGAGGCGAAAACCTTCGAGGAACTGGAACGGGTCCTCAACATCTGTCACGGCTGCCGCCGCTGCGTGAGCCTGTGCGGCGCCTTCCCGAAGCTCTTCGACCTGATCGACGAGACACCCGACGGGGAACTGGAGGGCGTGCCCAAGCAGAAGTACTGGGAGGTGGTGGACCAGTGCTACCTCTGCGACATGTGCTACATGACCAAGTGCCCCTACGTGCCGCCCCACGAGTGGAACCTGGATTTCCCCCATGTCATGCTGCGCGCCAAGGCGGTCAAGCACAGGCAGACCGGCGGTGCGCTGCGCGACGCCGTGCTCTCCTCCACCGACCGCAACGGCCTGTTCGCCGGCATCCCGGTGGTCACCCAGACCATCAACGCGGTCAACAAGACCCGGCCCATGCGGGCCGTGCTGGAGGCGGCCCTGGGCGTGGAAGCGAAGGCCTGGCTCCCCGAATTCGCGGCGAGGAAGTTCCGTTCCGCCGCCAGGCCTAACAACGAGGGGCTGGCCATCGCCGGCGAGCGTACGCCGGGCCGGGTGGCCATCTTCGCCACCTGCTTCATCAACTACAACGAGCCGGGCATCGGACACGATCTGGTGGCCATCCTCGAGCACAACGACATTCCCTGGACCATGGCGAGGAAGGAGGCCTGCTGTGGCATGCCCAAGCTCGAGCAGGGCGACCTGGAAGGCGTGGCAAAGCTCAAGGAGGTCAACATCCCCCACCTGGCCCGCCTGGCCCGGGAGGGCTATGCAATCCTGACCGGCGTGCCCTCGTGCACGCTGATGTTCAAGCAGGAACTGCCGCTGATGTTCCCGGACGACCTCGACGTGCAGGCGGTGAAGAAGGCCATGTGGGATCCCTTCGACTACCTGGTGGCGCGCCTGAAGGACGGCCTGCTGAAGACCGATTTCAGGACGCCCCTGGGCACCGTCGCCTACCACGTGCCCTGCCACGGCCGCGTGCAGAACGTGGGTCGCAAAACCGAGGAATTCCTCAAGGGCATCCCCGGCACGACGGTGAAGACCACCGAGCGCTGCTCGGGCCATGCCGGCACCTTCGGCGTGAAGAAGGAGTTCCATGCCATGGCCATGAAGATCGGCAAGCCGGTGTTCAGGCAGATGGGCGAGGCCAAGCCCGACTGGATCGGCTCCGACTGCCCCCTGGGCGGCCACCACATCGCCCAGGGCATCGCGGAGGCCGGCTACGGCGAACCGCCGCTCGCCCACCCCATCACCCTGGTGCGCAAGGCCTACGGGATCTGACCATGCCGCCACTGACCCGAGAAAGCCTCTGGACCCTGGAGGAATACGCCCGCCGCCGCCCGGCCTTCCGCGCCGAGGTGATTGCCCACAAGAAGAACCGGACGGTGGCCGTCGGCCCCCACGTCACCCTGGCCTTCGAGGACGAGAGGACCATCCGCTACCAGGTCCAGGAGATGCTGCGCATCGAGAAGACCTTCGAGGAGGACGGCATCCTCGCCGAGCTGGAGGCCTACAACCCCCTCATTCCCGACGGCGCCAACCTGAAGGCGACGATGATGATCGAGTACCCGGACCCGGAGGAGCGGGCCAGGGAACTGCAGCGGCTCAAGGGCATCGAGGATCGGGTCTGGATGCGCGTGGCCGGTTTCGATCCCGTGTTCGCCATCGCCGACGAGGACATGGAAAGGGAAAACGACACCAAGACCTCGGCGGTGCATTTCCTGCGCTTCGAATTCACGGTCGGCATGATCGCCGCGTTCCGCACCGGGGCCGTCTCCCTGGGCATCGACCTGCCGGCCTACGAGCAGCGCATCGACTTCCTTCCCGACGCGAAGCGGCTGGCGCTGGCGCTGGATTTCGGTCCGGGCTGAGTTCGGCCCCCCACCCCCTGGCCCCCGCCCCGGGGCGGGGATCGGGCCGGCCGATCCCCGAGGGGGCAGGGTGGCCCCCCACCCCCTAGCCCCCGCCCCGGGGCGGGGGAACTCAACGGATCGCCTCGCTCAGGTTGTCACGGGGTGCGTCGTCTCGGCATCGTGGCGGAATGCGGCGGGGGAGGGCTGGCAGGACGCCGGTTCCGGTGGGTTTTCGTAGGAGCGGCGGCCACGCCGCGATGCCTTTCGCAACCGCCGCAATCGCGCCGCATGCGGCGCTCCTACGGGGGGGGGCCGGTCGGTTCTTGTAGGAGCGGCGGTTACGCCGCGATGCGGTCTGGAGCCGCCGCAATCGCGCCGCTTGCGGCGCTCTACAGGGCCGTTCCATTCTGGAATGTTCGGAGCAGATTCCTATCCTCGATGGGCTCCGGGGCCGCAACCGTGCCCCGGACCACGTCCCGGCAACCGGGTGTGCGAAGATTCCCCTGAGTCGCGCGCCGGCGACGCGCTTCCCGACCCGCGACTCTCGACCAGACCCTCCGCCCCGGAACCATGCCCCATTTCCCCGCATCCCTCCTCGACACCCTGCGCCGGGCTTCGCGGGTGGCGGTGCTCACCGGCGCCGGCATCTCCGCCGAATCCGGCGTACCGACCTTCCGCGATGCCCAGACCGGGCTGTGGGCCCGCTATTCCCCGGAGGAGCTGGCCACGCCGGAGGCCTTCCGCGCCAATCCGCGCCTGGTCTGGGACTGGTATGCCTGGCGCCGGCAGTTGGTGGCCGAGGCGCGACCCAATCCGGGGCACCTGGCCCTGGCGGCGCTGGAGGACAGTTACGCCGGCTTCCGCCTGATCACCCAGAACGTGGACGGCCTTCACCAGCGGGCAGGTTCGCGGGAGGTGATCGAACTGCACGGCAACATCGCCCGGGTCAAATGCATCGAGGGCTGCGGCCCGGCGGAGACCTACGACCAGCGGCGGCGGCCGCCGCCGTGCCCGCGTTGCGGCGCGATGCTCAGGCCGGACGTGGTCTGGTTCGGCGAGGCGCTGCCGACGTCAGCCCTGGCCGGCGCCCAGCGCGCGGCGGGGGAATGCGATGTGTTCTTCAGCATCGGCACCTCCGCGCTCGTCTACCCGGCCGTGGACCTGCCGATGCAGGCGAAGCACGCCGGGGCGATTCTGGTGGAGGTGAACCGGGACGAGACTCCCTTGACCGCCCGGGCCGACCACGTGCTCCGGGGGGCCGCCGGAGAGATCCTGCCGGCGCTGCTGGCGGCGCTTTCTCAGTAGCTGCACTGCTGCCGGCAGAGCTGGTATTTCCAGCCCCTGGCGCGGCAGTCGTTCATGCATTGCGGATCCATCCGCGGCGGCAGGGCGCGGCTGTCCGGTTCGGCGTCCCGCTTCAACTGGTCGAATGCGGGGTTGCGTGGCAGGCCCCCCTGCTGGGGCAGGGAAGGGCCGCTGGCATCCCGCCCGCAGGCGCCGGCGCAGTAGTTGCGGCCGTAGCCCTGGCGCAGGCAGTCCTCGAGGCAGGCGAAGTCCGTCGCCAGCGCCGGCCGGACCGCGCCCCCGAGGATGCCGAGGATGGCTGCCAGAACGACGAGCGGCTGCGGTTTCATGACGATTCTCCGGGAAGTTGTCGGACCGGGTTCAGGCGCGGCGCTGGCGGCGCCGGTCGAGCCACCAGGCGAGGGCGGGAAGGAAAAGCAACGATCCCGGCAGCACCATGACGAACAGGTAGGGCGAGAGGTCGGCCAGGGCGTGAAGCTGGAGGCGCAACTGGCGGCGCTCCTCGCGGCTCCAGCGATGGCCGTTGCGGTGCTTCATCAGCAGCGGCATCATGCCCTTGACCTGGAGGATCTCGGCGACGATCACCTCGCGTTCGCGGCTCTGGGCCTCGAGCACGCGACGGAATATTCCGCGCGGTGTGCGCGGTGCATCTGGCATGTCCGGGGAAGGGGTGCCTCGGGCGGCCTTGGCGGCGAGCCGGCGTGGGCCCATCAGGATCCCAGGGAAGCCAGGCGTCCGTCGGCCCAGCTGCGCAGCCGCCTCCAGGCGCGGAAGGCACCAAAGGCCCGCCGGGCCCAGCGGATGACGGTCCTCGGACGCAAGGCGATCAGCAGGGCGCCGCCGCCGGCCACCCATTCGGGATGGGACTTCAGCCACAACCAGCCGCGACGCGCCGTGTCGGCCGCGGCGAACGCCGGCGACAAGGCCAGGGCATGCTCGCCGATGCTGGACCGCAGGGCCTCGCTCTTCAGCTGCAGGCGCTGCTTCCTGAGCGCCAGGTCCATCTCCCGCGGATTCATTCCCGCGGTTCCAGGGCGGCCCGGTCCCGGGCGAGTTCGGCCAGGCTGGCGGCAAAGAGCCGGGAGCCCGCCCTGGCCCGCGCCAGGGCCGCCAGCAGGGCGGCAATGCCGGCGGTCAGGAAAAGCGTGGTGAAGATGCCGAGGGCGAGGAGCCGCTGGCCCTCCCACATCAGCACGGTCAGGAAGACGGCCAGGAAGACCAGTCCGGCGGCCAGGAAGACCAGGGCGATGGCGCCGTAGGTCAGCAAGGACAGCAGACGGAGCTTTTCCTCCTCGAGTTCGGTCGTCAGGAGTTCGAGTCGGGTCCTCAGCAGGTCGACGCCGTCGACCAGCAATCCGCGCAGGGAGGACAGCAGCCCGCGCTGCTGCGGAGCTTCCATCAGCCGTCGTGCCGGCGGGTCTCGGCGCGAGCGCTCAACGGCGGCCGATCAGCAGGCCGACGATGAAACCGCAGCCGGCGGCGATGCCGATGGAACGCCAGGGATTGTCGTGGACATAGTCGTCGGTCGCACGGCCGACGGCCTTCGCCTTGTCGACCACGGCGGCTTCGGCCTCGGCCAGCTTGACTCGGGCGGTCGCCAGGTGGTCCTGCAACCGGGCGCGCATTTCGCCGGCCTTGTCGCCCGCCTGGTTGGCGGTGGCGCGCAGCAGTTCCTCGGCGTCGGCAATCACCACCTTGACGTCGGAAATCAGTTTGTCCTTGGTCACTTCGTTCAGTTCGGCCATGGTCTTCTCCTTGAATGACGGCTGAAGGGCAAAAATTGAAGGCTACCGGTTTCGGCCGGGTGGCGCAACGACATAAGTCATTCGGCGGCCGGTCTGCCGGTTCCGCCGCGCGATGTCCCGTGGTTCGTCAGGGACCGTCGATGCGCCAGTCGTAATCGATGATCAGGGGCGCATGGTCCGAGAAGCGGCTGTCCTTGTAGACCGCCGCACGACGGGCCCGGGCGGCGATGCCCGGCGTGGCGATCTGGTAATCGATGCGCCAGCCGACGTTCTTCGCCCAGGCCTGGCCCCGGTTCGACCACCAGGTGTAGGCCTCTCCGGTCGCCTCGGGGCAGAGCCGGCGATGGACGTCCACCCAGCCCAGTTCGTCGAAGACCCGGGTCAGCCAGGCCCGCTCTTCCGGCAGGAAACCGGAGTTCTTCCGGTTGGACTTCCAGTTCTTCAGGTCCTTCTCGGTGTGGGCGATGTTCCAGTCTCCGCACAGGACCAGTTCCCTGCCTTCGGCGGCCAGGGCCGCGAGGCAGGGGAAGAATTCGTCCATGAAACGGAACTTGGCCTGCTGGCGCTCCGGCGACGAGGAACCGGACGGCACGTAAACGGACACCACGGATAGACCACCGAAATCGGCGCGGATGTAGCGACCCTCGGCGTCGAACTCCGGGTTCCCGATGCCCTCGATGATCCGGTCCGGCCGCCGGCGGGAATACAGTGCGACACCGCTGTAGCCCTTTTTCTCCGCATGGTGGAAGCAGCCTTGCAGGCCATCCGGAGACTTCATCTCGTCGGAAAGGTCCGGCAACTGGGCCTTGAGTTCCTGTACGCAGACGATGGCCGCGCCTTCCGCCGCGAGCCAGGGAAAGAATCCCTTGCTTGCGGCGGAACGGATGCCGTTCAGGTTGGCACTGACAATACGCAGCATGGGGGGGGTAGAATGACTCGGTTTATCGGGGTCGGAGCCATGGATTTTAGCCGGGACTTCATCGCCTTCGCCTGTCAGCAGGGAGTGCTGCGCTTCGGGGAGTTCAAAACCAAGGCGGGCCGGCTGTCGCCCTATTTCTTCAATGCCGGCCTGTTCAACGATGGCGCCTCCCTGGGTCGCCTTTGTGATTTCTACGCCCGCGCCATCCTCGGTTCCGGCATGGCCGTGGATGTATTGTTCGGTCCGGCCTACAAGGGCATTCCCCTGGTGGCCGGCACCGCCATCGCGCTGGCCGTCCGCGGCCGCAACCTGCCTTATTGCTACAACCGCAAGGAAGCCAAGGACCACGGGGAGGGAGGGACCCTCGTCGGGGCGCCGCTGCAGGGTCGCGTCCTGATCGTGGACGACGTGATTTCCGCCGGCACCTCGGTCCGGGAATCCGTCGACCTGATCCGCGCCGCGGGGGCGATCCCCGCCGGCGTCCTGATCGCCCTGGACCGGCAGGAGCGCGGCCAGGGTGAACTCTCCGCGGTACAGGAAGTCGAACGGGACTACGGCATTCCCGTGGTCAGCGTCGCTGCCCTGACGGATCTCATCGGCTTTCTGGCCGGAAATCCGGAACTGGAACGCAACCTCGCCGCCGTTCAAGCCTACCGGCATCAGTACGGCATCCAAGGATCCTGACATGAAATCTCGTCTTCTCCTGCTGTTGCTGGGCCTTGCACCCGCCCTGCCTGCGGTGGCCAAGACCTTCTGCTGCACCGATTCCGGGGGCCGCCAGATCTGCGGCGATCCCCTGCCGGCGGCGTGTTATGACCGTGCCTACAAGGAGATGAGCGACCAGGGGCGGTTGCGGCGGACGGTGGAGCCGCCCCTGACGCCGGAACAGCGGGAACTGCGCGATGCGGAGATAAGGCTGAAGCGCGAGGAACAGAAACGGCTCGCCGAGGAGGAGCGGCGGAATCGCGCCCTTCTCAACACCTACGGCAGCGAGGCGGATATCGACTACATGCGGGACCGGGCCCTCGCCGACATCGACAAGGCGGTCAGGCAGGCGCAGGAAAAATACAACGAGGCACTGAAGCGCAAGCAGGAACTGGACAACGAAGCGGAGTTCTACAAGAAGAAGCCCATGCCTGCCGAGTTGCGGTCCCAGATCAGGGCGAACGATGTCGAGTTGCAGGCCCACCAGGCGGCCGTGGCGGCGAAGCAGAAGGACGCCGAGGCGATCCGCCAGAAATACGACGAGGAGAAACGCCGCTACATCCTCCTCACCCGCGGTCCGTCGGCCATCAACGCGACGCCGGCCGGAACCCCGGGGACCAACGGCTCCGGCGGCGGTTCCGCGGCCGGCATGCGTCCCCGCTGAGGCGGTTGGGGCGGTTCAGACGCCCCACATGACGGGCTTCCCTCGGGCCAGGGACAACTCGAGCTGCTCTACGAAGGGAATCGCGCGCTGGGCCAGGGTGATGCGCGGTCCCTCGGGCCCGGTCTCCTCGCCTTCCCCCTGCGGCTTGTGGCGTGCCCTGTCCTCGGCGATCGCGGCGCGCAGCCGCGCGATGGCCTCGGGCATCTGCTCGACGGTGATCACGCCGCGGGCTCCCGCCTCCTTGCCGATGATTTCCAGCAGTCGCTTCGCCACGTCGCCGAACATCATGATGTCCGGGGCCACTTCCGAACGGAACACGAACATCATAATTCCTGTTCCTTGAGCCAATCGAGGACCCGCTGGGCCGGCCGGCGCCAGTCCCGTTCGAGCATCAGGCCGTGACCCAGGCCCGGGAAGATCTCCGCCTTCACGTGGTAGGTGCGGGCGGTCATCTCGACCAGGGATGCCGGGATCAGGTGGTCATGCTCGGCGCCGAGGACCAGCAATGGCGCCCGGGCCACCCGCGAAGGCCGCGGCAGGTTGAACAGGGTCATGTCCCAGATCGCCCGGTGGGACTCCCGCTGGGACCAGCGATAGAAACGGGTCAGGTCCTCGACATCCACCGGCTGGGCGAAGAGGGCCTCGCGAAGCGAGTCCATCCCGGCCCGCCCGCCGCCCATGATCCGGTTCAGGTCCGAGAGCAGGCTGGGCTTCGAGAACATCAGACCGAAGGCGGCCGTCATCAAGCCCTGCGGCGGGACCGAGCACATCAGGACTGCCGCCGCCGCCGCGTGGGACTCGAGATACTTCTGCACCACGAATCCGCCCATCGAGTGGCCGACCAGGACCGGTGGGGCGGGCAGGGTCGCCGCAGCCTCGGCCACGTCCTTCACGTAGTCGCCGATGGACAGGGTGTCCAGCTTTTCGCGGCCGCGACTGCGGCCGTGACCGGACAGGCTGACGGCATGGGCCGGGTAGCCGGCCTCGGCGAAGAAGGAGAGGAAGTGCTCCTGGAAACACCAGGCTCCCGTATAGGCGCCGTGGACGAACAGCAGCGGCGTGCCCGACGGATCCGGGGGCACTTCGGAAAGGATTTCGAGTCCTTCATAGCGGGGGCGGCTCATGTCGGCACCTCCATTCCGCGCCTCACTGCAGGGCGGTTGCCGATCACGTCGAACCAGCGCCGCACCGAGGGAAAGTCGCCCAGGTCGATTTCATGCCAGTCGTGTCGCGCCACCCAGGGATAGGTCGCAATGTCGGCGATGGAATACTCCTCGGCCAGGAAGGAATGCCGGGACAACTGGTGGTCGAGGACGCCGTACAGTCGCCGGGTTTCGTTGCGGTAACGGTCGATGGCGTAAGGCAGCTTCTCCGGGGCGAAGCGGAGGAAATGGTGGGCCTGTCCGAACATGGGCCCGATGCCGCCCATCTGGAACATCAGCCATTGCAGGGCCTTGTATTTTCCGGCCGCGGTCTCGGGGAGGAAGCGGCCGCTCTTGCCGGCCAGGTAGACCAGGATGGCCCCCGACTCGAACAGGGCGAAGGGGCCGCCGTCGGGACCGTCGGGGTCCACGATCGCCGGGATCTTGCTGTTCGGATTGACGGCGCGGTAATCGGACTCGAACTGCTCGCCGCTGGAAATGTCGACCGGCCTGACCTCGTAGGGCAGTCCGCATTCCTCGAGCATGATCGACACCTTGCGCCCGTTCGGGGTGCCCCAAGTGTAGAGGGTGATCACGGGGAAGGTCTTTCGCTATGATGGACACTCCATTCTACCGCCCACGACGATGACCAAGTGGTTGCTTGCGGTTTTCCTGGTGGTCCTGGTGACGGGCCTCCTGCAGCCGTCCCTGGCCCGGCGTTTCCGCCTCGGCCGCCTCCCCGGCGACTTCGCCTTCCGCTGGCGCAACCGCGTCTGGGTGTTCCCCTTCGCTTCCGTGCTGGTGTTGTCCCTGCTCGCCAGCCTGTTGCTGCGCTGGTTGTGAGCCGTCAGGACCTCGTCGTGCGGAACGCCTCGTCGAGGGTGATGCGAACGGCACCGATGCGGGCCTCGCGAATCCGTTCCGGAATTCGCGCCGGATCGTCGCAGGCCTTGGCGATGGCGCCGGACGGGACGGCGCGGGCAGCTTCCGCGAGCGCCAGCCACGCCTGCCGCTGGGGGTAGGGACGTTCGGACCAGCCGAGCCTGCCCCGGAAATCAGCCTCGCAGGCGCCGAGCACCTGGTCGAAGCGTTCCGGTCGCCGGAAGACGTCGCAGGCCTCGAGGATCTTCACGACGGTCGCCGGCCGCAGGCCCTCGAGCTTGTGGATGTCGCCGTGGTGGCGCGCCACCAGCAGGGCCACGTCGCGGCAATCGACCGGCACCCGCAGGCGCTCGCAGAGGGGGGTCAGCAGGGCCACCCCGCGGGCCTCGTGGCCGATATGGCGCGGCAGCACCTCGGCCGGAGTTCCGGCCTTGCCCAGGTCGTGCGTCAGGGCGGCGAAGCGCCCGGCCAGCGGCAGGTCCAGTCCGGCGGATGCATCCAATACCATGAGCATGTGGGTGCCGGTGTCCACCTCGGGGTGGTAGTCGGCCCGCTGGGGGACGCCCCAGAGCGCGTCGATCTCCGGCAGCAGCCGGGCCAGGGCGCCGCAGTCGTGCAGCACCTCCAGCATCCGGGAAGGCCGCTTCTCCATCAGGCCACGGGCGAACTCCTGCCAGACCCGCTCGGCCACCAGGGCATCCACCTCGCCGGCATCCACCATCTGCCGCATCAGCCCGGCCGTCTCCGGCGCGACGATGAAATCGGCGAAGCGGGCGGCGAAGCGGGCGACCCGCAGGATGCGGACGGGATCCTCGGCAAAGGCCGGGGAGACATGCCGCAGGAGGCGCCGTCGCAGGTCGCCGCGGCCATCGTGGGGGTCGATCAGGCGGCCGTCCGGGGCCAGGGCCATGGCGTTGATGGTCAGGTCCCGCCGTGCCAGGTCCTGTTCCAGCGTCACGGCCGGCTCCGCATGGAACACGAAGCCCCGGTATCCCGGCGCGGTCTTTCGCTCCGTCCGGGCGAGGGCATGTTCCTCCCGGGTCTGCGGATGCAGGAAGACGGGGAAGTCCTTGCCCACCGGCCGGTAGCCGAGGGCGACCATCTCCTCCGGCGTGGCCCCGACCACGACCCAGTCCCGGTCCTGGACCGGCAGGCCCAGGAGGCCGTCGCGGACCGCACCGCCGACGCAATAGGTTTCCACTCCCGGATTCCTCGGGGGCCTCAGCGACCGACCCGCGCCCGCAGAGTGTCGAAGCTTCCCGGCGGTTCCGGGCCCAGGTAGCCCGGTGCGACGGCCTCCAGGGCCCGCGGAGCGATGTCGAAGGGGAATGTGCTGCCTTCCGGGCAGACGCTCGGCAGGCTCATGGAGCGGACATTGTCCCGGGTCATGGGACCGCCGGGCAGCCATTCCATCGCCAGGGCCTGCAGGTAGGACAGGGCCGGGGGCAGGCCGAGGATGGGGCGCCGGTGGCCGGAAACCGTGCCGGCATAATCGACCAGCTGTCGCAAGGCATAAGCCTTCGGGCCGCCCAGGTCATAGGCCCGCCCCGCCGATTCCGGACGGAAGAGGGCGGCAACGAAGGCGGCCGCCACGTCTTCCACCCAAACCGGCTGGAATCGGGCTTCCGGGCAGGCCAGGGGGACGAGGGGCGCGAGCTTCAGCAGGCCGGCGAAGAGGGTCAGGAAGGAATCGCCGTCGCCAAAGATCACCGAGGGCCGGAAGATGGTGACCGCCAGTCCGGGCTCGCCGGTCCGGACGGCGGCCTCGCCGGCCGCCTTGGAGCGCAGGTAGCCGGACGGCGCGTCGGCGGCGGCCTGAAGGGCAGACATATGAACGAGTCTGGGCACCCCGGCGGCGACCGCGGCGTGCGCGATCCGCCCAGGAAGGTCCACATGGGCGCGGGCGAAGCCCTTGCCATAGGGGACGCCCTCGCCGCCCTTCAGGATGCCGACCAGGTTGATGACCGCGTCGCGGCCGGCCACCAGCCTTGCCAGCGTGCCATCGTCATGGACGTCGGCCTCGACCACCTCCACCGTCGGCAGGACCAGCAGGTGCTTGGCCCGTTCCCGCCGGCGCGTCGGTACGGTGACACGGGCACCCGCGGCATGCAGCCGGCGCGCCACGGCGCTGCCGACGAAGCCGGAACCGCCGATCAGCAGGACGTCCATCAGGGCAGTTCTTCGCCGGCCTCGCCTGCGCGCCCGGGCTGGATGACGCCGAGCCGGGTCTTCAGGGACTGGGGGCGATCCTCGAACAGGGTTGCGTAATAGACGGCGTTGCTCATCACCTTCTTGACGTAGTCCCGCGTCTCGTTGAAGGGGATGGTCTCGGCATAGATGGCGCCCTCGATGGGCCGCGCCGCGCGCCACTTCTTCGCCCGGCCGGGTCCGGCGTTGTAGGCGGCCGAGGCCAGGACCGGGTGGTTGTCCAGGCTCTCCAGGACCATCTTCATGTAGTGGGTGCCCAGGGTCACGTTGGTGTCCATGTCGGTCACGCGTCCCGGATGGAACCCGGCCAGCCCTATCTTCCGCGCCACCCACTTGGCGGTCGCCGGCATCAGTTGCATGAGGCCCTGGGCCCCGGCGGTGGACTTGGCCTGCAGGATGAACCGGCTTTCCTGGCGCATCAGCCCATAGACCCAGCCATTGTCGAGGGCCAGTTCCCGGGCCTTCGGTTCCACCTTCTCGCGGAAGGGCGCCAGGTAGCGCAGGCCGAAGTCGTGCTGGGCCTGGGTGCGGTCGGCGGTGTTGATCGCCCGGTCGTAGATGTCCTGGCTGCGGGCCATCTCGGCGGCGGCCAGCAGTTGCCGGTCGTCCATGCCGCGCAGCGTCCAGTTCCATTCCTTGACCGCCTCCACGCGCATGTCCAGGCGGAAAAGGGCGAGCGCCCGGCGCAGGCCCGGCGTTGCCGCCGCTGCGGCAAGCTCGTCCCGGCCCGGCGGCTGGGCCCGGGGCGGCACGATGATTCCGCGTCCTAGTTCCTCGTCGGCCAGGTTGCCGTAGAAGTTGGCCTGTCCGGCGATGCGCTGGAAGAGGGCCCGCGCCTCCTCGCGACGTCCCTGGGCGGCGAGGGCACGCCCCGCCCAGTAGGTCCAGGCGGGTTCCGCCGCCTGCATGGGCTTCATCTGCTCGATGCTGCGCCGGACGCCCGCCCAATCCTGGTTGCGCAGGGCGGCGCGAACCTTCCAGGCCATGAATTCCTCCGGCAGCGCCAGTCCGCCGGCCTTTTCGTACCAGGCGAAGGACTCCGGGTGGTGGCGCTGGGCACCCTGCCAGCCGAGGAGGGCCCAGCCGTAGGCCCGCTCGACCTCGGGGAAGCGGGCCTCGATGCGACGCCATTCATCGGCCGCCGCCTGGATGTCCTGGCGCGCCAGCCGCTGCACGGCGAACAAAGCCGTCTCGCGCATCGCCTTGCCGGTGGCAAAACCGGCGGGCAGCCTCTCGAGGAAGCGGCCCGGCTGTTCCGTCGCCGTTTCGAGGCTCCGGCCGTCCGGGCGCTGGGAAGCCGGCAGGAACTGGGCCGCCATCCTGGCGTGAGACAGCTTCTTTGCTTCCAACTGACGACGGACCCTTTCCCAGGCATCGTCGGTGGACAGGCGTCCGTCGGCCGCCAGGGCCTCCATCACCGGGACGCAGGATTCCGGCAGGTCGGCGGCGGCAAACCACAGGGTCCTTGCCTCGTCGAGGGCCTTCGTATCCTGGGCCAGGAGCCGCGACTGGATCTGATAGCAGACGAGGTCCGGCTCGGGCTGGAGGAGAGCGGGGAATTCCCGCCCGAACGCCTCCCACTGCTGCCTGCGTCCGAGGACCCGCAGCCAGTCGGAGCGCAGTTTCTCGGCCAGGTAGCTGCCCGGATGGCTGGCCAGGAATTCCGACATCAGTTCGCCCACCGGGCCGTCGAGGGCCTCCGCGTCCTCGATCCGCTGGCGCAGCACCCAGTAACGCGCCCAAGGCTCCAGATCGTGGCCGGCCAGCCCATCGGCCGCCTTCGCCAGGCGTATCCGCTCCCCGGCGCGGAAGGCGTCCCGTGCCATCAGGAATCGGTCGTCGGCGTTGGCGGACGGCGTCGCCCGGGCCGATTGGGCCGGTTTCGCCTGGGAGAACACGGGCGTCCCCAGGAGCACCGAAGCCACGGGGACGGCCCACAACCAGCGTTTCATCTGAGGAATCTTTCCAAACATTCGGCAAATATCACCGCAATAACCCATCCTAGTGATAGGCAGGCAACCCCACCCGATGGATAATTTCCCTCGGATGGCGGGCCGGAACCCCGGCGCACCTTCCAGCAGGTTCCGACCTTGTCTTGGCCAACCGGTTCAATCTAGCACATGCATTCGACACCGACGATCGCCGAAAACCCGCGACAAACGGCTGCTGTTCGAGCCGATCTGCGCCACGACCGCCTCGCGGCGCGGGAAGCCCTCCAGGCCGCGGAACGTACGCAGATGAGTTCGCGGATCGAGGCGCATCTCGCCGGGCTGGTGGAAACGCGGCCGCCGGCGGTCATCGCCTTCTGCTGGCCCATGAAAGGTGAGTTCGACGCGCGGCCGCTGATCGTCCGCATGATCGACGCGGGCTGGCGGGCCGCCCTGCCGGTGGCCGAGCGCAATGCCACCCCCCTGGTCTTCCGCCCCTGGACGCCCGCCGTGCCCATGGCCACCGACCTTTTCGGCATCCCGGTTCCCGATACGCTGGAAACTACCGTGCCGTCGATCGTACTGGTGCCGCTGGTGGCCTTCGACGATGCCGGCTACCGGCTGGGTTATGGCGGCGGATTCTTCGACCGCACCCTGGCCGGCCTGAGGCCGAGGCCCCTGGCGGTCGGCGTCGGATTCGAGGTGGGGCGCGTGGCGACGGTCCATCCGCAAACCCACGACATTCCCATGGACGCCATCGTCACCGAGACGGGCGTCCGTCGATTCACGTTCTGAGCGCTGCCCCCATCCTCGTCAGCGCTTCGTCGAGCAGAACCCGCCGGCAGCCGAAGTTCAGGCGCACGAATCCGGGCGCGGCGAAGTCCGCGCCGTCCGACAGCCCGACCCCCGCCGCCTCGAAGTGCCTGGCCGGATCCGCGACGCCCATCCCGCGGGCGTCGATCCAGGCCAGGTAGGTGGCCTCGACGGGCGTCGTCGCCAGGGCCGGCTGCCCGGCCACGAAGCTTTGCACGGCCTCGGCATTGCGCCGCAGGTAGGCGAGCAGTTCCCGGCGCCAGGGGCCTCCCTCCCGCAGGGCCGCCTCGCAGGCCACCAGACCCAGGATATTCACGTGCGGCACGATGCCGTGCATGGCGGTGCGGAAGTCGCGGCGCAGGCGGACATCGGGAATCACGGCAAAGGCGCACCCGAGGCCCGGCACGTTGAAGGTCTTGGACGGCGCCATCAGGGTGATGGTCCGGCGCGCCACCTCCGGCCCCAGGCTGGCGAAGGGGATGTGCCGGCGTGACGGATCGAGGATCAGGTCGCAGTGGATCTCGTCGGAACAGACCACCACGTCGTGCCGGTCGGCCAGGGCGGCGAGCTGCCGCAGTTCTTGTTCGTCCCAGGCCCTCCCGACCGGGTTGTGGGGATGGCAGAGCAGCCACAGGGCCGGTTTCGCGGCCTTCAAGGCGCCATCGCAGGCCGCGAAGTCCCAGCCCCAGCGCCCGCCGGCCAGGGCCAGGGGGAGGGGGGCCAGCCGCCGGCCGGCCTCGACCGGCACGTGCAGGAAGGGCGGATAGACGGGCGTGGCCGTGAACACGGCATCCCCCGGGGCCCCCACCGCCCGGCTGGCCACGGCGAGGCCGGTGACCAGGCCCGGCAGCCAGACGATCCAGGTGGGGTCGATGGCCCAGCCGTATTCGCGATCCAGGTGCTCCACGACGGCATCCCCCAGGCTGGGCCAGGGCTGGCCGTAGCCGAAGACGCCGTGGGCCACTCGCTCCTGCAGGGCCGCGATCACCGCCGGCGGGGCGGCGAAATCCATGTCGGCGACCCAGAGGGGCAGCACGTCGCGGCCGGCGTATTTGTTCCACTTGGTGCTGTCCCGGAACGGCCCGCCGGCCCGGTCGATCGGCGCGTCGAAGTCGGACACCGGGTCTGCTTGGGCGTTCAGCCGAGGAACAGCCCGTAGGCCGGGTTCTTCGACTCGTCCCAGTAGCGGTAGCCCAGGTTCTTCAGGAAGGCGCGGAACTCCTTCATCTCGCCGGGCGGCACCTGCATGCCGACGAGGACGCGGCCGTAGTCGGCGCCGTGGTTGCGGTAATGGAACAGGCTGATGTTCCAGCCGGCGCTCATGCGGTTGAGGAAGTTCATCAGCGCGCCGGGACGTTCCGGGAACTCGAAGCGGTAGAGGATCTCGTGGTCGGCATGGGGCGCGTGGCCGCCGACCAGGTGGCGCACGTGCAGCTTGGCCATCTCGTCGTCGGTCAGGTCCAGGGTGGCGTAGCCGTTCTTGCGCAGCTGGTCGATGAGTTTCAGCGACTCGGCCCGGTTGGCCACCTGGATGCCGACGAAGACGTGGGCCTCCTTCCGGTCGTGGAAGCGGTAGTTGAACTCGGTGATGTTGCGGCTGCCGATCAGCGAGACGAACTTCTTGTAGCTGCCGGGCTTCTCGGGCAGGGTCACGGCCAGCACCGCCTCCCGCTGCTCGCCCACCTCGGCCCGCTCGGCGACGAAGCGCAGGCGGTCGAAGTTCATGTTGGCGCCCGAGGCGACCGCCACCAGGGTCTTGTCCTTCGCCTTGTTGCGGCGCGCCCATTCCTTGGCGCCGGCCACGGCCAGGGCCCCGGCGGGCTCCAGGATGGAGCGCGTGTCCTCGAAGACGTCCTTGATGGCGGCGCAGATGGCGTCGGTGTCCACCAGGATCATCTCGTCCACGTAGAGCTGGCAGAGGCGGAAGGTCTCCTGGCCCACGTACTTGACCGCCGCGCCGTCGGCGAACAGGCCCACCTGCTCCAGGCGCACCCGCTTGCCGGCCTTGAGCGAACGGTCCATGGCATCGGCATCGGCGGCCTCGACGCCGATGATCTTCGTCTGGGGCCGCAGGCGCTTGATGTAGGCGGCGACGCCGGAAATCAGGCCGCCGCCGCCGACGCAGCAGAACACCGCGTCGATGGGCTCCGGATGCTGGCGCAGGATCTCCATGCCGATGGTCCCCTGCCCGGCGATGACGTCCGGGTCGTCGTAGGGGTGCACGAAGGTCAGCTTCTGCTTCTTCTCCAGCTCCAGGGCGGCGGCGTAGGCCTCGTCGTAGGAGTCCCCGGCCAGGACCACCTCGCCGCCCCGCTTCCTGACCGCGTCGATCTTGATCTGGGGTGTGGTGGTGGGCATGACGATGACCGCCCGGCAGCCCATCTTCTGGGCCGACAGGGCGACCCCCTGGGCGTGGTTGCCGGCCGAGGCGGCGATCACCCCCCGCTTGCGCTGGGCCGGCGAAAGGTTGGCCATCTTGTTGTAGGCGCCGCGCAGCTTGAAGCTGAACACCGGCTGCATGTCCTCCCGCTTCAGGAGGATGCGGTTGCCGGCCCGGCCGGAGAGGTTGGAGGCCGGCTCGAGGGGCGTTTCGATGGCCACGTCATAGACGCGGGCGTTGAGAATCTTTTCCAGGTAGTCGGGATGCATGGGTGCGGAACGGCGGTCCAGTGGGGCTTGCAGGCGAAGGGCGAAGGGTAACATGGGCGGGTGGATTTCCTGCCCGCCGCCCTTGCCGGCCCGGAAGCCGGCCTCCTGGGGCTCTTCCTGGCCAGTTTCCTGGCCGCCACCCTCCTGCCGGGCGGCTCGGAGGCGGTTCTCTTCGCGCTGCTGGTGGCGCACCCGGAGCAGTCCATGGCGGGGCTGTTGCTGGCGACCGTCGGCAATACCCTGGGCGGGATGACGACCTATGCCATGGCGCGATTGCTGCCACAGAAGGTGCCTGCTGCGCGCCTGGCCACCGCCAGGCGCTGGGGCGCGCCCGTGTTGTTCTTCGCCTGGGCCCCCGTGGTCGGCGACGCCCTTTGCGCCGCCGCCGGCTGGCTGCGCCTGTCCTGGCCGGCCTGCGCCCTCTGGATGGCCGTCGGCAAGGGGGTCCGTTACGGGCTTGTCGCCGCCGCCACAGGCACCCTGTAGGCCGAGATGCGCAGCAGGTAGCCGGTGACCAGGACGCCGGCGAAGGCCAGGCTGGCCGCTGCCGCCTGCCAATAGCCCTCGGCTCCCCGTGCCGGGCCGGCAAGCTCGGTCAGGCCGAGCACGTAGCCGCCGCCCAGGCCGACGCCCCAGAGGGCGAGGGCGTAGATGACCATCGGTACCGTCGCCTTCTTGTAGCCGCGCAGCACGTTGACGGCCACCGCCAGGACGCCGTCGAAGACGTGGTAGAGGGCCACCCAGGCGATCAGCGTCGTGGCGATGCCGCCGACGCCGGCGTCGGGGGTGTAGAGGCCGGCGATCTGCGGCGCCAGGAGGCTGATCGCTGCGGCGACCGCAAGGGCCAGGACGGCGCCGGTCGCCAGCCCCGCCAGGGCCGCGCGTCGGGCGCGTGCCGGGTCGCCGGCGCCGAGCGCGTGGCCGGCCAGGACCCCGGTGGCATTGCCCAGCGCCATCGGCAGCATGAAGGCGAGGGCGGCCAGGTTGGAGGCGATCTGGTGGGCGCCGGACACCGCCGGGCCGAGGCGGGCCACGAAGAGGGCCATGAAGGTGAAGGCCGTCACGTCCACGAGGAAGGTGGCCCCTATGGGGAGGCCCAGCGATACCAGGGGCTTCATGGCCCGCCACGACGGAGCCTCCAGGCGGGCGAAGAGGCGGTAGGGCGCGTACTCCGCATTGCGCCGGCACCACCAGAGCATGGTCAGGAAGACCAGCCAGCCGGTGATGGCGCTGGCCACCGCGCAGCCCGGACCGCCCATGGCCGGGGCGCCGAGCATCCCGAACATGAACACGGCATTGAGCGGCACCTTGAGCAGCAGGCCCAGCAGGTTGAGCACCATGACGGGCCGAGGCTGGCCGATCCCCGAGGAGAAGCCGTAATAGACCCGGAACATCAGGGTCGGCGGTGCGCTCCAGGACACGGCGTCCAGGTACTGGCGCACCTTGTCCTCCACCTCCGGCTGCAGGCGGGAGAGGGCCAGGAAGGGCTCCGGATTTCGCAGCAGGACGACCACCACGACGGCAAGGAACAGCGCCAGCCATGCGGCCTGTCGAACCTCCGCACCGACGGCGGCGGAGCGGCCCGCGCCGTAATGGTGGGCCACCATCGGCGAGAGGGCGAGCAGGACCCCCATGGCGGTGACGAACACGGTGATGTACACGCTGGCGCCTATGCCCACGGCAGCGAGGTCGATCGCGGAGAGGCGTCCCGCCATGACGGTATCGGCGACGCCGTTGGCCATGACGGCCAACTGGGCGACGAGGACCGGCCAGGCCAGCCGGAAGAGTTCGCGCAGCAGCATCGAATCATTATGGCCGAGGCCGGCGGACACGGAATGACGGAATCCGCTCCGTATCCGGCGATGGACGGGTCACGCCTTCCGCGGCCTCCGCCCCACGGCCGGCCGGGTCTGAACCGTGCCCTTCCGCAGGGGGGTCAGCCGCCGGCCAGCGGCGAGGGTTCGTGTACCGCGTAGCCCTGGGCGAAGTCGATTCCCAGGCCTTCGACGGCCCCCAGCAGGGACGGCGTCGCGACGAACTCGGCAATGGTCTTCAGCCCGTGCGCCCGGGCCAGCCTGACCATGGCCTCGACGACTGCCACGTCCGTCGGGTCCTTGTCCAGGTTGGTGATGAACTGGCCGTCGATCTTGAGGTAGTCGGCCCGGAAGCGCTTGAGGTAGCCGAAGGAGGAGAGTCCGCTGCCGAAGTCGTCGAGGGCCACCGCGGCCCCCATCTGGCGGACCCGGGCGATGAACTCCAGGGCCGGCTCCAGGTTGGCGATGGCGCTGCTTTCGGTGATCTCGAAGCAGAGGCGACGCGGGTCCACCGGGTGGCGCGCCAGGCAGTCCTGCAGGAAGCGCGGCAACTCCTCCTCGGCCAGCGTCGCTCCCGAGATGTTGATGGCCACGTGGTCGAAGGGCAGGGGGCGACCGCCGCCCGCCCAGAGGTCCATCTGGCGCAGCGATGCCTCGATGACCCAGCGGTCGATGAAGCCCATCATGTTGTAGCGCTCGGCGGCCGGGATGAAGCGGCCGGGCGGGATCAGGGCGCCGCCCCGGTCGCGCATCCGCACCAGTACCTCGGCGTGGTCCGGCGTTCCCGGCCGCAGGCTGCGGATGCGCTGGTGATAGAGGACGAAGCGTCCTTCCTGGAGGGCGGCCGTGATGTCCGGCAGGGATTCGAATTCCTGGCGGCGCTGGCGGAAATAGGTGCTGTCGGGGGCAAAGATCTCCACCCGGTTGCGGCCGCGCTCCTTGGCCGCGTAGCAGGCGGTGTCGGCCGCGATCAGCAGCGCGGCGACCGTGTCCAGGTGGTCGGTGGCCTGCACCATGCCGACGCTGGCCCCGAGGCGGAAGGTCCGCCCTTCCCAGACGAAGGGCCGCGCCCGCACGTCCTCGATCATGGCCTGGGCGCAATTGAGGGCATCGGACTGCTCGTAGCCGTCCAGGATGACGCCGAATTCGTCCCCGCCGAGGCGGGCGAGGAAGCCCGGGTGCCGGTGCAGGGACCGGGCAAGGGTCTGCAGCAGCAGGTCGCCGGCGGCATGGCCGCAGGTGTCGTTGACCACCTTGAACTGGTCGAGGTCCAGATAGAGGATGAACAGGGGCTGGTCGACCCGGTCGGCGAGTATGCGGCGCAATTCGTTCTCGAAGGCGCGCCGGTTGTGCAGGCTGGTCAGGGAATCGTGGTTGGCCTCGAAGGCGAGCTCCGCGACGTGGGATTCGATGGCTTCGGCCATGGCATTGAAATTGGCCGCCAGGGCACCCACCTCGTCCTTGGCGGGAATGCGGATGCGGGTGCCGAACTCGCCCTCGGCAATCCGCCCGCTGGCCACGGTCAGCGCCTCCAGGTGGCGGGTCAGCCAGAAGGCGAGGACGGACAACAGCACGAAGGAGGACACGAGCTCGACCAGGGCGATGCTGACGGACTGGGTGAACAACTCGCGCCGGGCCGCCGCGAGGAAACTCGTGGACAGGCCGTACTGGACTCCGCCGTAGGTCTGTCCCAGGTATTCGACCGGGAATGCCACGTGCAACACGCTGCCGGGCTCGACGGTCTTCGCCGCGGGGGGCAGGGGGCGTGCGGCGTCCCATCCGGAGGCCGCGAGGATCTTTCCGGCCGGGTCCGTGACGGCGATATAGGTGACGTCCTCGGCCCGGCGCCATCCATCGAGGATGTCGCGCAGGGTGGCGTAGTCCCGGGCCGCCAGGGGGCCGGAGACGGCGGTCTTGTAGGCCAGTTCGATGGCCGAAATCCGGGCATCGGTCTGGTCGAGGAGATGGTGCTGGACCAGGCGCACGCTGTTGGCGACCAGCAGCGCGAGCATCAGGACTTCCACCGCCAGGCTGGCCATCAGCAGCCGGCGGCGCAGGGAACGGCGCGGAGAGTTCATTCGCTCTGGGACATCACCTTCCGCGTCAGTTCCAGGTAGGGCGCCAGAACCTTCAGGTCGGCACCGACGACTTCGCGATAGCCGGCGTAGCCCGTCTCCTGGAAGAAGGCCTGGCCCTCCGCCGTGGCCGGGAAGCTGTCCAGGGCCTGCTTGATCCGGTCGGTCATCGGCTTGCCCAGGCGCCTGTTGGCCAGGGTCATCAGGTGGGGGACCGCCACGTCCACGGGCAGGACGACGACCCGGGCGCGCACGTCCTCGGGCACCTGGCGAAGGGGCGTATGGGTGGTCAAGGCCGCGTCGAGGTCGCCCACGGCCACGGCCGCGATGGCGGCGCCGTGGGTCGACCGCTCGTGCAGGCTGAAATCCCGGCCGATCTGCAGGCCCCGGTCGAGCAGCCACTTGACGCCGCCGATGGACGACATGGACAGCCGGCTCGAAAGGCCGATGCGCTTGCCCTTGAGGTCCTCGAGGCTGCGGATGTTGCCGTCCCGGCGGACCACGAAGACAGGCTGCAGGACCGCCTTGTACTGGACCAGGGGCTTGTCGCCGCGTTCGATTGCCATGACCCCGAAATGGGGCCCGGTGATCACGATGTCGAAATGGCCGGCCTGGGTTTCGTTGAGGAAGGTGAAGTAGTCGGCCGAGGTGTAGATCTCGACGGGCCGGTCGAGGCGGGCCTGCAGGTGGTTGCGCAGGGGCTGGTGGGTCTTGATCAGGGCCAGGGCGCTGTTGAAGGGCATGATGCCCAGGCGCAGGGGTTCCACCGCTCCCGCGCTGGTGAGGACCAGCCACAGGAACGCTGCCATGAACCAGGGTCGGGAGGCTCCCCGCATCGACATCCTCCATGCCGCCCCACTTGGGCGGAGCGCTGCAATTTTAACACTTTGGTTATAGTCACCAGGGCGCCGGTGCGATCGTTGACCGCCCGGGCCGGACCCGCCGCCGGCGGGTTCCCATGCCGCCCCACGGGCCTTTGCTGCGCTGCGATAACCTACAATACGCGGTTTTCCCCGCCGCGGCTTGCCGTCCCCATGACCCGCCTGCGCGAAATTCCCTACAACTACACCTCGTTCTCCGACCGGGAGATCGTCATCCGCCTGCTCGGCGAGGAGGCGTGGCGGGTGCTCGCCGAACTGCGGGACCAGCGGGTCACCGGTCGCTCGGCGCGCATGCTCTACGAGGTCCTGGGGGACATCTGGGTCTTGCGCCGCAATCCCTATCTGGAAGACGACCTGCTGGACAACCGGCAGCGCCGCGAGGCGCTGGTGGGGGCCTTGCGCCACCGCCTGACGGAAATCGAGAAACGGCGGGCCGGCAACGAGCAGGTCGCCTTCCTGCTGGAGCGGGCGCGCAAGGCGGTCGAGGCCTTCGAGGCCTGGTTCGAGGAGACCCGGGAATTGCGCCGCCGGACCTTGCGTGTCCTGGCGCGCCACACCCGCAGGGACAACATCCGCTTCGACGGCCTGGCCCGGGTGGCCCACGTCACCGACGCCACCGACTGGCGGATCGAGTACCCCTTCGTGGTCCTCAACCCGGACACGGAGGAAGAGGTGGCGCCCCTGGTCCGCGGCTGCATCGAACTGGGCCTCACCATCATCCCGCGCGGCGGCGGCACGGGCTACACCGGCGGCGCGGTGCCCCTGACGCCCAAGTCCGTCGTGATCAACACCGAGAAGCTCATCGACCTGGGTCCCGTGGAGCAGGCCGTCCTGCCGGGCGTGGACCGGCCCTATGCGACGGTACGCACCGGCGCCGGCGTCGTCACGCGGCGGGTCATGGAGCGGGCCGAGGAGGCGGGGCTGGTCTTCGCCTGCGACCCGACCTCCGCCGACGCCTCCTGCATCGGCGGCAACATCGCCATGAACGCCGGCGGCAAGAAGGCCGTGCTCTGGGGTACGGCCCTGGACAACCTGGCTTCCTGGCGGATGGTCACGCCCGAAGGCAAGTGGATCGAGGTGGAGCGGATCGGCCACAACCTGGGCAAGATCCACGACCAGGAGACGGCCACCTTCCGCATCAAGCGCCTGGACGGCGATGGCCGCCGCCAGGAGGGGGAGGAATTCCTCTCCATCCCCGGCCGGACCTTCCGCAAGACCGGCCTCGGCAAGGACGTCACCGACAAGTTCCTGGCCGGGCTGCCCGGCGTGCAGAAGGAGGGCTGCGACGGCATCGTCACCTCCGCAGTCTGGATCCTCCACCGCATGCCGCCGGCCGTGCGCACGTTCTGCCTGGAGTTCTTCGGCCAGGTCCGGGAGGCGGTGCCCTCCATCGTCGAGATCACCGAATACCTGAAGGCGCGGCCCGGCGGCGCCATCCTGGCCGGCCTCGAACACCTGGACGAGCGCTACGTGAAGGCGGTCGGCTACTCGACCAAGGCCAAGCGCCACGGGCGGCCGAAGATGGTCCTCGTGGGCGACATCGTCGGCGAGAACGAGCGGTCGGTCGCCCACGCGACTTCCGAGGTCGTGCGCATCGCCAATGCCCGCGGCGGCGAGGGCTTCGTCGCCGTCAGCGCCGAGGCCCGCAAGAACTTCTGGCTGGACCGGGCCCGCACGGCGGCCATCTCCAAGCACACCAACGCCTTCAAGGTGAACGAGGACGTGGTGATCCCCCTGCCGCGGATGGGGGACTATTGCGACGGGATCGAGCGCATCAACATCGAACTGTCCATCGCCAACAAGCTGGCCCTCTGCGACGCCCTGTCCGGTTTCCTGGCCGGCGACCTGCCGCTGCACCTTTCCGACGAGGACCTGGACCGGCGGGAGATCATCGGCGACAGGCGCGACCAGGCCCTGGAAGCGGTCGCCGAGGTGCGCGCCCGCTGGCAGCAACTGCTCGACCGGCTCGACGATCCCTGGCCGCTGCCGCCAGTCCCCTCGGTCGTACGCCACTGGCATCCTGTCCCGTTCCCCCCCCCGCCGCCGGTACCGGTCAAGGCCTGGCATCCGCGGCCGGTCGTCCGGCCGGGCACCACGGTGTTCCACAAGCTCCAGGATTATTCGCTGCGCGTTTCCTGGAAGGGCGAGCTGAAGCCGCTGCTGGAGACCATCTTCGACGGCAACGCCTACCGGCCCGTCCTCGCCCGCATCGATGCGATCCACCAGGATGTCCTCAAGAGCCGGGTCTTCGTCGCCCTGCACATGCACGCCGGCGACGGCAACGTGCACACCAACATCCCGGTCAACTCCGACCGCTACGAGATGCTGCAGACGGCCTACCGGGCCGTCGAGCGGATCATGCACCTGGCCCGCTCCCTCGGCGGCGTGATTTCCGGCGAGCATGGCATCGGCATCACCAAGCTCGAGTTCCTGTCCGAGGAGGAAATGCGGCCCTTCCGCGAGTACAAGCGGCGCATCGATCCGGAGGGCCGCTTCAACAAGGGCAAGCTCATGGAGGGGGCGGACCTCCGCAACGCCTACACGCCCTCCTTCGCCCTGCTCGGCGTCGAGTCCCTGATCATGGAGCAGTCCGAGATCGGCGGCATCTCCAACATGGTCAAGGACTGCCTGCGCTGCGGCAAGTGCAAGCCCGTCTGCTCGACCCACGTGCCGCGGGCCAACCTGCTCTACAGCCCGCGCAACAAGATCCTCGGCACGGGCCTGCTGGTGGAGGCCTTCCTCTACGAGGAACAGACCCGGCGCGGTGTATCCCTGCAGCATTTCGACGAGTTCAACGACGTGGCCGACCACTGCACGGTCTGCCACCGCTGCGTCAAGCCCTGCCCGGTGGACATCGACTTCGGCGACGTCTCCATCGCCATGCGCAACTTCCTGCGCCGCCAGGACAGGAAGAAGACCAGTCCCGGCACGGCCCTGGCCATGGGCTTCCTCACCGCCACCGATCCCTCCACCATCAAGCTGATGCGGGCCGGCATGATCGGCCTCGGCTACCGGGCCCAGCGCCTCGCCTACCGCTTCGGGCGGACGGTGGGCCTGGTCCGCGACAGCGTGCGCCATCCGCCGGCCACCCTGGGCCGGCCGGACCTGAAGACCCAGGTCATCCACTTCATCAACAAGCCGATGCCGGCCGGGGTGCCTGCCCGCACCTCCCGCGCCCTGCTGGACATCGAGGACGAGACCCTGATCCCGGTCATCCGCGACCCGCGGAAGACCACCGAGGAGTCGGAGGCCGTCTTCTACTTCCCGGGCTGCGGCTCGGAGCGTCTCTTCTCCCAGGTGGGCCTGGCCACCCAGGCCATGCTCTATCACGTGGGCGCCGTCACGGTCCTGCCGCCGGGCTACCTCTGCTGCGGCTATCCGCAGACGTCCAACGGCGACGAGGACCAGGGCCAGGCCATCACGACGCGCAACCGGGTGCTCTTCCATCGGGTCGCCAACACGCTCAACTACCTGGACATCAGGACCGTCGTCGTCTCCTGCGGCACCTGCATGGATCAGCTCCTGAAGTACGAATTCGACAAGATCGTCCCCGGCTGTCGCCTCCTCGACATCCACGAATACCTGATGGAGAAGGGCGTCCGGCTGGAGGGCGTCACCGGCACGAAGTACCTGTACCACGACCCCTGCCACACGCCCATGAAGGCCCACAACCCGATGAAGGTGGTCGGCGCCCTCATGGGCCAGCCGGTGCCGCTGTCGGACCGCTGCTGCGGTGAATCCGGCACCCTCGCCGTGACCCGGCCGGACGTCTCCACCCAGGTGCGTTTCCGCAAGCAGCAGGAGATCGAGGCCGGCGCGGAGAAGCTGCGTGCCGACGGTTTCGGTGGGCCGGTGAAGGTCCTCACCTCCTGCCCGAGCTGCCTGCAGGGCCTGTCGCGCTTCGAGCCCGATGCCGACGTGAAGGCGGACTACATCGTCGTCGAGATGGCCCGCCGCCTGCTGGGCGCGGACTGGCTGGCCGACTACGTGAAGGCCGCCAACGCGGGCGGGGTGGAGCGGGTGCTGCTCTAGGCCGAAGGCGGCGCGTCAGGGCCGTGTCGCCTGGTTCGTGCCGGAGCGGCGGCCACGCTGCGATGGGGCCGGGCCGGGGGCAGTCGAAACCTCACCGCAAAGGCGCAAAGGCGCAAAGGGACGCGAAGGAAGGCAAGGCGCCCGGTGGTTTGTGTAGGAGCGGCGTTCACGCCGCGATGCGTTCGGAATCGAGCAGAATCAACACCTGACCGCAGAGGCGCAGAGGCGCAGAGGGACGCAGAGGGAGGCAAGACAAGGCGATGGTCTTTGCGGGAGCGACGGGCACGCCGCGATGCGGCCCGGGAGACGTGAGCAGCGGCGGTCACCCGCTGCCCTTGGCGTGCGCAGGCCGAAAGGGAACCTCTCGACATTGCCCGAAGGCGGCGCAATGCGGAACCCGATACGAGGGCGATGGCCGCGAACCATCTCCCCTGGGAGACCCGGGCAAGACGCGCTGCCGTCCAGGCTCCCGGGCGGCCAGGGCCGCCGGGCCGCGGCTCGGAGTATGCTGCGGCCCTACGCCCGCGGGCGGAACCTCGCGAAACCACTCCCGAAGACCATGACCAAGCCAACGTTGCGCCTCGGCATTCCCAAGGGAAGCCTCCAGGACACCACCCAGAAGCTCTTCACCCACGCCGGCTTCGACCTGCGCATCTCCGGCCGGTCCTATTACCCCAGCATCGACGACGCCGAGATCGAATGCATCCTGATCCGGCCCCAGGAGATGGCAAGGTACGTGGGCCAGGGCATCATCGACTGCGCCATCACGGGCCTCGACTGGATCCTCGAGACCGGCGCCGACGTGGCCGAACTGGCCGACCTGCGGGCGCCCTGGCCCAACTACGGGGTGGTGCGCTGGGTCATGGCCGCCAAGGAGGATTCCCCCTTCCAGTCGGTGGCCGACCTGCAGGGCAGGCGCATCGCCACCGAAGCGGTGGGCATGACGCGGCATTTCCTGGAACGCCATGGCGTCTCGGCCGAGGTGGAATTCTCCTGGGGCGCCACGGAGGTGAAGCCGCCCATCCTGGCCGACGCCATCGTCGACGTCTCGGAAACGGGCTCGTCCCTGCGCGCCAACAACCTGAAGGTCATGCACGTGGTGCTGGAAAGCACCCCGCGCTTCATCGCCAACCGGGCCTCCCTCGACGATGCCTGGAAGCGGGGCAAGATCGACCGCATCCTGATGCTGCTCAAGGGCGCCATCGCCGCCGCCACCCGCGTCCTGCTGTCCATGAACGTGCCCCGGGCCAGCCTGGACGGCGTGCTGAAAATCCTCCCCGCGCTGGCCACGCCGACCATCTCGGCGCTGACCGACGGCGACTGGGTGGAGGTCAGCACCGTGGTCGACGAAAAGGCCGTCCGCGACCTGATCCCCCGCCTCTACGAGGCCGGCGCCCGCGGCATCATCGAACTGCCGATCAACAAGATCGTCGAATAGCCGCAGTCCGCCGAGGGACGGCCCTCAGACGAGGGCCGGGCTCTGCTTGCCCGCGTGCTGCGAAAGATAGTGCTTGAGGACGGTCTTCAGCAACGCGCTGTGCCGCCGGTCGCCCTTGGCCTGGGCGCTGCGGATGTCGTCCTCGATCATGCGGCGGATCCGCTTCTCGCCGCCGGGTTCGTGGATCAGGTAGTTCCCCAGTTCGATGGCGGCGACCTCGGTCAAACCCTCGTGTTCGGCAATGGCGAGAACCTCGTCCTCGCTGAGCTCGGACATGTCGATGCAATCTTGGATCGTCAGGTACATTTCCACACCCTCCTTTCTTGCGCCGCTCTCCCCTCACTCCATGTCTAAGCGCTGGCGGCGGGGAAAGCAAGCAGGCAATTCGGAATCCCGCGATTGGCTGCGGCCCGTCATCCGGCCGCGGCCCGTCGCCCGGGTTCAGGGCAGGGCGTATTCGATGGTGGCGCGAAGGATTCCCCCCACCGCCTTGCCGCGGTAGACGGCGGGCGCGAAGCGGAATTCGCGCACGGCGCGCAGGGCCGAGGCGTCGAAGACCCCCTCGGGGCGGGAGGAGACCACATGGACCTGGGTGATGGCGCCGTCCCGGTCCACCCAGACTTCCACCTCCACCTGGCCACCCAGGTAGCGGCCGAAGGCCTCTTCGGGGAAAGCCGGAACGATCTCGTTCAGGGGCATCGGCGGCCGGTCGTACTCGCCCTGCCTCAGGTAGCGGCCCTCCATGCCCGGCGGGGCGGGCACGCCCACCGGTTCCGGTGCCGCTGCCGGCGGCCGGGGATCGGAAGGTGTCGAGGGGCTTCCCGCCGGGGACTCCACCGCCATCGCCGCCGGCGGGGCGGCTTCCGGCGCCTGGGCCGGAGCGGGATGCAGGGTGACGGTCAGGATCGCCGGGCCGCGCCGCCCGACGGAACCGCCACCGGCCGCGTAGAGCAGCAGGCCGGCATGCAGCGCCACCGAGGCGGCCAGGGCGGCGGCCAGGCGCAGGCCGGGCGCCGTACGCGTCGCCCCGCTGACGGTCCCGGGGAGGGCGGCCTTACTTGCCGACCTGGTTGAGGGCCTGTTCCAGCTGAGCGGCCGGAACGGCGCCGGGGATGCGGCTGCCATCGGACAGGAATATGGTCGGCGTGCCGCGGACGTTGAGCTTCTGGCCCAGGGCCATCAGCTTGTCCATGGGAACGCTGCAATTGGCGCCGGCGGCGGCCGGCGCGGTGTTGTTCACCATCCAGTCCATCCAGGCCTTCGACTTGTCCTGGGCGCACCAGATGGCCTTCGTCTTCTCCGGCGAGTCGCCGCCGAGGATGGGCAGCAGGAAGGTGTACATGGTGAAGTCCGTCATGCCCCCCATGTCCTTCGCCAGCTTCTTGCAGTAGCCGCAATTCGGGTCCTCGAAGGTGGCGAACACCCGCTTGCCGCTGCCGCGCACGGTCTTCAACGCCAGGTCCAGGGGCAGGTCGGAGAACTTGATCTGGGCCAGCTTGTTCTTCCTCTCCTCGGTCACGTTCTTCTTCGCCTTGACGTCGAGGATCTCGCCGCGGATCAGGTAGCTGCCCTTCTCGTCCGCATAGAGGATCTCGCCGCCGATCTGGATCTCGTACAGGCCCAGCATGCCGGCCTTGCGCACGCCGTCGACCTTCAGGCTTGGGCCGAACAATTGCTGCAGGACCGGCTCGAGCGTCTTCTTGACGTCGGCATCGTCGGCCGCCAGGGCGGCGGAAGTCAGGAGGGGAAAGCCGACGAGGCAGGCGAGGGCGAGGCGGCGGGGGTTACGCAAGGCGGACATGAAAGGCTCCAGGAAGTTGTAGGTCAACCCAGCGCGTACCGCACCAGGGCATCTCGTAGGACCGGCAGACGGTTGGTCAGGTTCAGTCCGGTATTGCGAAGCAGGGACAGGGCCGGATGCCGAGGCGCGAACAATCGATGCAGACCGTGCGTCACCGATTGTAGGGCGACCACTTCCTCGGCCCGGGCCCGCTCGTATTGGCGCAACCACCGCTCATCGCCCGCATCCACGTGGGCCGGCTTGCCGGCCAGCACCTCGCCCAGGACCCGCACGTCCTGGAAGCCGAGGTTGATGCCGTGGCCGGACAAGGGGTGGATCGCATGGGCCGCATCGCCCACCAGCGCCAGGCGCGGCCCCACGCAGCGGGGCGCCCGCATCAGGCGCAGCGGGAAACCCGCGGCCGGCGTGATGGTCTGCAAGGCCCCCAGGCGATGGCCTCCCGCCGCCGCCACCCGGGCACACAATTCCTCCGTTGGCAGGGCCACCAGTTCCCGCCCCAGGTCCTCCGGGGCCGACCAGACCATCGAGAGGCGCTTCCCTGGCAGCGGCAGCCAGGCCAGCACGCCGTCCTCGCGGAACCACTGGCAGGCCGTCCCCTGGTGGTCCCGCTCGCAGTCGAAATTGGCCACCACGCCCAGTTGCCGATAGGGATGGAAACCGACCTGGATGCCGGCCGCCTGGCGGGTCCAGGAATCAGCCCCGTCGGCGCCGACCACCAGGGCCGCTTCCAGCACCTGGCCGTCGTCGAGTTCGATGCGCGCCTCCGACGGGCGGATCTCCAGGCCCACGGGCGTCGCCGGACAGAGCACCTGCAGGTTGGCCTGGCGGGTCGCCGTCTCCCAGAGCTCCATCTGCATCAGGCTGCCCTCGAGGATCCAGGCCAGCTCGCCGACCCCCGTCGCGTAGGCGGAAAAATCGAGCCGCCCGCCCGCGTCGCCGAAGATCTCCATGGCGGCGACCCGTTCCATCCGTCCGGAATCCAGCCGCTCCCAGATCCCCAGGCCGGAGAGGAAGGCGGCGCTCGACGGGCTGATGGCGTAGACGCGGGCGTCCCAGCCCTCCGGCCTGTGCGGCCGGCGTCCCTCGACCAGGGCCACGGAGAGGCGGGTGGAACGCAGGGCGACGGCCAGGGCCAGGCCGGCCAGCCCGCCGCCGATGATCGCGATATCGAAGCGCATGGGGCGCGATTGTCGCCGACCCCCGCCGCCTTGACAAGGCGAGCCGCCAGCGAGGATAATCCCGCCCCTTTCGGTGATGTAGCTCAGCCGGTTAGAGCGACGGATTCATAATCCGTAGGTCGAGGGTTCAAGTCCCCCCATCACCACCAGCAATATCAAGCCCCTGCAGGTTTTCGCGCCTTCAGGGGCTTTTCATTTGGCACACAGGCGGCACAGCGTCGGCCAGCAACAAACAAGAATTCGCCTTCCTTGTATTCGACGAAGTTGTCGAAGCCTTCGATGTCGTCAAGATCCAGAAGCGCTGTTTCGCTCGCAACCTGGTGGAACTTAAGCGCAGCAGCAGCAACCTTAACGGCCAGAAACGGTCGACCGCACTTCTTCAGGTGAGGACATTCAAGGGACCATTCATCTTCGATACCTGCCGTATGGCACTCGGCCTGAGTTGCCGTTGGCCCCGCCTCAACCGAGCGACCGCTACGTGCCCGAAAACGGAAGTGGCAGATGCTCCATTGCGGACGTTCAATGTCCGTAATCGTATGGATGCCCCTAACACCTGTAATCTCTATTGAGTTGAAACTGACCTAAAGAAATCCAAGCGACAAATATTGTATTTCCAGGCCAGGGGAACGCGCTTGCGGATGCACTCGGCGTCGTTTCGGACGGCAAGTCACTCGCGAACCTGCTCGACCGAAGTGTGAATCACGTTCGGTTCGTGGCAATCACGGTCTGGGAAATGAGCCGATTTTGCCGCGCCCCAGTGCCGGGATCTCGCGCACCATGGGTTGAGGCAGATTCTTCCGGATTAATGATCCTCAGGGCAAGCCTCGTTAGCCAGATCGCTCCCGACGGCCAATTCGAAAAGCACAACCGGGAATCGATATGCCAGAGCGCAGCCATCAGACTCCCTATTTAAAGTACGTTTCCAGTTCGCGCCCGCTGGCACATGCGGTGTCCTCAAAGCGCCTCAGCTCCGCAATCGGAACCGAAGCGATTTGAATTCCGGACTCGGTGCCAGGTGCAGGCTTTACGACGTATCCACTCGATGCTCCATCTTCCCAGACCAAAACGTAGAGCGGATCGCCATGCTTTTGGTAGTCGATTCGAACTTTCCGTGCGAACAGTCCCGCAGCTCCATCTCGGCCGTTGACTGCCGCCTCAAGCGACTTATGGGTGCCTACCTTTCGCCATGAGTTCTTGGTGTGGATGGCGCGATAGTTGATTCCGCCACCCATTTGGGATTTGAGAACGACGACGTCGACCTTGGGCACTGTTGGCGCTAAGGACGCGGCGGGGGCGGTAACACTTGGCGGTGCGCTCTTGAGCTCCTGTCTGGCAGACTTCTCCCCGTGTAATTGTTCTGATCGTACCTGAGGCGACAGTGGGGGGCTTGCCGTGGGGGTGGTCTCAGCGCGACTGCTGAAAACAACCGGCCTACGGAATCGCGGAAAGCCTTGGTATTGGTCGGCGTGTGTCCCGGCATGGTTCGCCATTCCGGGACGGGTCAGACAACCCTTCGGGGGCGCATAACTGTCGATCCGACGGATAGGGGCTTCGTGCCAATTGATGTTGAAGGCAGCGAGCTTCGGAAAGAAATAGAGACTACTGTAAGGCAGATGATCGTGAATCCACCATGCCATGTCAGTCCATGAACCACCTCGTTCGAGGTGATCGACAAGCCAAGGAACGACAATGCAAGCCGTTGCTCCGCGCATGCCGTCTGCGTCCTGATAGTCCCATATGTGATGAGCGTAGTTTGCCTCGTTGCTCGCGCAATTCAGCTTGTTTTCGTTGCCAAACCGATTCAGTTCTGGTGATCGGTAGCCAGAGCGAATATGAATTCGCCCAAACGTTTCTTGGATCGGTTCAAGTAACTGCTCGCACAAGCAGCGGCCGACCTTAACCGCCTGGTCAGAA
This sequence comes from Pseudomonadota bacterium, assembly GCA_052035955.1. GTDB lineage: Bacteria > Pseudomonadota > Gammaproteobacteria > Burkholderiales > Rhodocyclaceae > JAEUNJ01. Next base: position 51,571 of record JBPOHD010000097.1, on the reverse strand, counting down.
ACGTCCGGCACGTTTTTCAAGCCGTACCAGTTGGCGATCTCACTATGGAGGAAGTCCCGCATGAAGAAGCTGCGCGACAGTCGAATGCGCCCGAGGGCTTCAAGTTTTTCGTAGGAGGTGATGTCAGTCATGAGCTGTTCCGCGAAAAGTAAGAAGGATTTCAGTGAGCAAAAGCTTCCGCGCGCCGCGGAATATCTATCATGTTGATCACGGGGGATTCTGTACTCCAGTGCTTAATTGTCATACCACGACTCTGCGTTATGTGCGATGCCCGCGCTCAGCGCGGGTTTCAGTGGCGTGTATAGGCTCTTTGGCACAATTGAATGCGGTGTGTTTGGCATGGTACCTGTTGAGGTTTGTGCGAAGGCGCATTCCGAGGGTCTTTGATACCCATGCGACTACAGTTCGATGATATTCGCGGCGTTTCCGAATGTTGCCTTCACGGCCGGCAGAAGGTGCCTGTGGTGACTCAGAAAAATCACCTGCGTCACCTCCGAAAGCCTCGCCAGCGCCTCCAGCCCGGCACGTGACCGCTCATCGTCGTAGTTGATGAACAAATCGTCGGCGATGAAGGGCAGCGCGTGCCCCTGACCCATGTGCATTTCGAGCGCGGCCAGGCGTAGGGCTAGATAGAGCTGGTCACGCGTGCCATCACTCATGCCGGTGATACCCACCGTCCGTCCGCTGGGACGAAGACCGTCAAGCCGCGGCGGGTCAGATTCGAAATCCACGACGAGCTTCGAAAACGATCCAAGCGTCAAACCCGAGAAAATCTCGCTGGCACGGGTGAGCATGGGACCTTGCTTGGTCTCACGGAATCGGTCGATGGCCCAGCGAAGAAGCTTGCCGGCGATGTGCACCTTGATGAAGCGCTCGGCGGCGTCACCCATTCGCGAAAGTGCGTCCTGGCGCGCCGATTCCGCACGTGCAGCATCGTCGCTTCCGGAAATCCTTCCCAGTTCGGCGGTTGCGGTAGCCAGATTCGCGGAGAGTTCCGCCTGGATGTCGCGGGCTTCGGCCAGATCGCGACTGATCTCGCCGAGGCGTACCGGGATTTGGGCGATGTCGACACCGATGGCCTCTTCCGCCAACTGTGTCATCGCCAGGCCGTCACCGTTCGCTTCGGCGGCAAACCTGCCCTCATCGGCCGCGCTCTTCAGATCCCTGAATTCGTCGGAGCGGGCGACCAGTACCCGCAGCGCGTCGGTATCTCCGGTGTCAGCCAACTTATTCAGCGGTGCGATCCGGGCAAGCGCTATTTCGACCTTTTGTTGCGTGTCGGCAATCTGACTTTCGAATCGCTTCACCTCCGCGTCGAGGCGATCGGATTCGGTCTTTTCCTCGCGCGCCTTGGTGAGGCGCGCCGAGAGTTCGACGGAGATGTCTGCCGGGTTGCGTCCGTTCAGTTCAGGCGCGAGGGATTCAACGAGGGCGTGGGCTTGTCTAGCCAAATCCTCGAGGTCCCGACGCATCATTTCGATCCGCGCCTTTCGAATCTCGCGGATGGACTTCAGCTTGTCATCGATGTCGTCAAACAGGGCAAGCGCCCCTTCGGCAGCCGCAATCTCCACATTAGCAAGCCCCGCCTGGGTCGTTGTCAACGCCCAAGATTCGACCCACTTGCCGAGTTCGGAACTTGCCTTGACGGCATTTTGCGCAAGATCAGTGAGCGCGGTCCTGGCGTTGCCGATCTGCCGACTCAGCTCCTCCCTCCGCGCTGTCGCACCGGAGGCGGCTTCAACGAAAGCATTCGCGGTGGCAACCAGAATGTCGATCTCGGCATCTGGTGCAAGCGGTCCTGCGGCTGCGCCGAGCGCAAGACGAAGCCTCGCCTTCGCCGCGCCAAACGACTCTTGTAGCTGCGCAGCGTCAGCTTCGGCAAGTTCGACTGCATCGGCGGCCGCAACGAGTTTCGGCAAGGCCGTTTGCCACTGCTCAAAAGCCAAGAGGGGCATGCTCGGAAATCCGAGTGCTGTCGCCCGCAATTGCCAGTCGGCTTCGATGCTGGCGATTTGCGACTGGAGCTTTGCGAGGCGTTGCGCCGCGTCTTCAAGACTCAATTGCAGGCGGGCGAGATTGTCGATCCGGGATTGAAGCTCGGCCGCTTCCTGCGCCTTGTCATGGCGCTTGTCCGAGAGCCCGTCGGTTTCGCGAACACGGGCCTCGTAGTCGTTAGCCCCATCGGCTAGTGAGCGCGCCCCGTTCTTGATCGTCGTCCACAAGCCATCTCGCGACTGCCGGGCGGTTGCCAGGTCCTCTGCCGTGACGGCCTGCTGGGAAGCCTTGTACTGGTCTATCTCCATTCCCAGCGTCGCAATCTGACCAACAAGGTCCTCACGCTTTGCATCCCACTTGCCGTGTTCCAATTGCAACTGCGCATGGTCTGATCTCAGCTTTCGAGCAACGTCAGCCGCGGGGAGCACGAGCCGTCGCAGTGATGCCAAATCAAGCCGCCATTCGCCCAGGCCGGCTTCGGCGGCGCGGAACTCGCGTTGCGCCTTGACCAGCTTGTTCCGCTCCCGCGTGGTCGCAGTCAGGTGGTCGCCGAGTCTCACTGCGGCATCGAGTGATGCCCGCAGTTCGGGGGATACCGCGACGATCGAATGACGTTTGAGCTCACTTTCGTTGTCTGCGATCTCGCGTCGCTTGGCACTCTCGGCCTCGCTAGCCGCCGTCAGGGCTCGCTCCAAGCTACCGTGCTGCTTTATCAGACCAGCGATGGTGCGCCGGGCGGGCAAGGGAGGCAGTTTCGCCTCAAGCTCATGTTCGTTCGTGGGCGCCCACCCGAGTTGTCGAACGGCAGCCTCTACGCCTTTCCAGAGACCATCTATTTCCAGCTCGCGTTTGCCGATATCGCGCTCGTGAAAATTCGTTTGCTGCCGCCGTTCGGCGAGAGACTCGATTGCGCCGGAATTTCGAATGACATCGACGTTGAACGAGATGGCGTTTCGCTTTGCCCGTGCCTCGTCGGACAGCTTGAGCGAGATTTCTTGCTGCGCTTTGGCCACGGCAATATCGGACTCCGTGTCGCCAAGCAGTTTTGCCGCATTTTCGGGAAGGACGATGACTTCGCCCATGGCTGCCAATTTCTGGGAGTTGTCAGAATAGGCGCGCAGCGACGGCGCCACGCGACGAACTCGTTCAAGGCGTACCCGCTCACTTTCCAACGCTTCGAACTTCGCCTTGACCTCGCCGAGCGATTGCTCGACTGCCTGGACCTTGTCACGCGCCCCGGTCCAATCCTTGGTCCTGACAGTTGCGCGCTTCAATGCGCCTTCAGCCGCAGCAAAATCCTCGGCCGCCATGTAATATGCACGGCCGCCGGATTTTCGGGGCGCCCAAAGCTTGTCGGCCTCCTCTTCCAGGGTGTCGCGCACCGTGCCGAGACTTCCGATACCGGCTGCCGACTGGAAGAGAATTCGACCGATGTCATTGGACGCCTTGAGAATCTCGTTTCCGCCAGTCACCAATCGGTCATGATCCAGCCCAAACATCTGGTCGAAAAAGGCGCGATCAGCGGTTCCAAGGAAAGCGGCAAGCGCGTTGTCAGCGAGGGCTGCGCCCTTGGGGTCGGTCAAGGACGACTTTGTCCTTTTCAGGCGCTGGAATTCGAGAGCTGACCCTGCATGCGAGATCTTCGCGCCGAGGCACATCTCGGCTTTGGGGTGCAGAAAATCGTAAGACGACCGCGTTTCAATCCCGAACAGGAGGTCGAGAATTGCATCGCGGATCGTTGACTTGCCAGCTTCATTCGGTCCGACGATCAGGTGAAAGTCATGCTTCGCCTGTGGCATCGCGATCGGGAGTGCGGTGAATTTCCCGTAGCGGGTGAGATCAAGATGGTCGATACGCATGGTCGGTCAGCTCGCTTTGACGAGGTGGGCAACAAGGCCCGGAATGATTGAGGCAATCATGGGGCCGAATTCGCCGCTGCGAATGGCCCTGAGTTCTGGCAACAGATCGAAAAGCTCGTGTGGCGCACGGTCAACGAGGGTGCGAAGATCTTCGGAGAGAGATGCCAGAAGCACGGGATCCATAGGAGCAGCATCGAGAAGCACTTGGAGGTCTGCGATTGCGTCGGCGCGCGCCCGGATCATTTCAGCGTCCATGGCTGGCGATGTCTCCAGGCGGACCTTCTCGATCCAGATTCGGTCGCCTGCAAGTGATGCCGACAAGCCCAGAAGCTCTGCTCGGAGCCGCGCCTCGTCGCCAAAGAGATCTCCGTGCGCGGCACTTTGCCCGGACAGGATGACCCGGACAGCCAGTGGTTTGGCAGTCGGAGTTTCGTCAATTAGCCTCTCAAGCGACTGCCCGACAAGGCGCACCGTTTCGACAAGATCCCCGGCCGATGAAACGTCAACGTTGAGCCGATGCCAGCGCAACACGTCGGTGAAAATCCGTTCGACCGACAGAATGCGGTCTTCATCCGCGGCCACCATGACCGCACCACGCGGGCCGGTCTCACGAATGTGCCGCCCCTGAAGGTTCCCGGGAAAGACGATCCAGGGATCATTGGCAAGTTCCGAAAACTCGTGGACATGCCCAAGCGCCCAGTATTGGTAGCCCTTCGCCGAAAGCTCGGCGATCGAACACGGCGCGTAGCTTGAATGTTCTGCGTATCCCTCAAGCGCCGTATGAAGAACCCCGATGTTGAGCCAGCCCAGTTCCGGGGCGGGGTAGCCGCTGGCGAGGTTGTGGGTCGTCGCGGCGTGCTTGAAGCTTTGGCCATGAAGCGCGACCTTCAATTGGGGTATCCGAAAGGTCTGCGGCTTGCTGGCGCCGAATGCATGCACGTTTGTCGGCAACGAGAGCTTCTTGGTTGTGTCGCTCTCGGCATCATGGTTTCCGTAGATGAGATAGACCGGGATACCCGCAGCGTTCAGACGCCCCATTTCACGCGAGAAGAAGATCCCGGTGTTGTAGTCCTTCCAGTTGCCGTCGTAGAGGTCTCCCGCGATAACGACGAAGTCCACTGACTCGTCGATGGCTTCGGAGACCAGGTTCGCAAATGCGTCACGAGTCGCGGTCCGCAGTAGATCGACTGGCGCATCGCCGTATGCGGATAGTCCAGTGAGCGGACTGTCGAGATGGATGTCGGCGGCGTGAATGAATTTCATCGTCAAGTCCCTGTGAATTGTGGCATTGGTTCGATTGCGAGTGCTGGCATCATATGCGGGCTGCGCCCTCGAAGGTACACAAGCTCTCGACCGACCGCCGTACAGAGCCTCCCCGGATCAGGCGTGATGCCAATCCGAGTCAGGTCCAGACGGTCGGCATCCCAGCAGGTGCTGATGGTCAGATTCTCGTGCACCTTTCCATGTGTATGCCCCTCGACAGCGGCGATTAGTAGATCAAACTCGTCGTCGCGCAACTTGATCAAACTCTTGCGAATGGACCAGGCGAATGACGCGGCGCGCTGCCCGTGCCCATGATCACGACCGTCGGTCTGCCGACACGTGTCGTGAAGAAACGCGAAGTACTCGACGACCCGCTTGTTGGCCCCGTTCGCAGCGGCAATCGTCAATCCATTGGCGCGTACGCGAGCCCAATGGCCAACCCCGTGAATTCCGCGCCAGTCGAGCCGGAACTCGGTGCGAATCGCCTGAACAAAATGGCTGGTAATCAAGGTTGTCATGTGTGCGGAATGCCTGGTGGCTTGGTTCTATTGGCAAACGAGTGCGCGTTCCGCGCAACGGACACGATCGCTGGTGATGATCCACATCAACTCTGACGACGGCGCGTCGGGGTTGGCGTGTTCAGTGATCACAATGGCGTCGTCTTCACGAACGTGTGTCTGCAACGCGGTCAGCCATCCGTCCCGGTCGAGAAATTCCGGGTCCCAGTGACCGCCTTCACTGATGACCACCTCACCCGGGCGGCGCTTGAGGCAGAACGGCTCGCGCGGCGCCGAGTCGCGCGCCAGGCAATAGCAAGGGGCGTCGTCCTCAGGCAATTGCCCAACCATCAGATCCAGGGCGCCGCGTATGGCGAGGACACGCGTGTCGGCCTCGAAGTCTTCCGGGTCACGCACGTGAAACGCCGTGCTCGTCAGGCGTCCAACGAAGGGGCGAATTCCAGCCGGGTCCTTCATTGCGTGCCTCCGGCCGGAGTGTCGTCGGCTGGCGGAAACTCGGCCTTGCCGCGGCTCCTCTTCCGACGCAAATACATCGCCTTGCTGGACTCCATCAGCTCGATGCCCTCGTCCTTCTCGGCAAGGCGTTGCGAGAACGACGACGCCGAGTACAGCGCCTCCTTCATGAAGCGTTCGCGCGACCGGCTCTTCGCCACCGTCCGAATTGCCTCGACGACCGACGCAACCCAATCGTTTCCGGCAAACCGCTGTTCGGCTTCCGCCAGAAGGCGGTCGACGCGATTCCAGTCGTTGTTTCGGGCGGCCTCGCGAGTCCGCGTCAGCACGCCGGCGGCCTCCAGTTCGGCCAGGCGACGGACTACCAGTTCGTCCTCGGCGACTGCACCGAGGGCCGCAGAATTTAACGCCGGCAGCGCCAGTCCCACGGGCATGACGGCAATCGAGTTGCCATCGAGGTCACTCCCTTTCACCGAAACCTCGATGCAGGGCAGGCTTTGTCCCTCCGGGGGCAACATCCCTTTCGGCAGGCGAATCCGCAGGACCGCCCAGGCTACCGCGCCCCAGGCTACGTCGGGCAGACGCCAGCCTTGCTGGGCGTCGCCCGCGTAGTCATTGAGCAGTTCGACCTTGGCGCCGGTCGGCACTGATGCCGTGAGCGTGAGCCCCTTCAGGCAAAGGTTTGCAAGAAGATCGAATTCTTCCTGGAAGGGCTCCATGAGGTCGTCGGCGGTATCGCCGTAGTAATGGTTGCCCTGACCGGCCTTCGCCATCGCCACCATCAACTCTTCGTTGAAGTTGTTGCCCAGACCGTAGGTACTGGTCGTCACGCCCTTGGTGGCGAGTTCACGGCACTGCTTTGCAATCGCGTCGGTGTCGGTGACGCCTTCATTCGCGCAGCCGTCCGAAAGCAGGATCACGCGCCGAAGTCCGGCGGCGATGGCCACATCGACCAGGCTGTCGGCACCGGCGCGCCAGCCCCCGTGGAGATTGGTATTGCCGCCCTCGTGGATGCTGGCAATTGCCTGCATCAGTTCGCGACCATCGGCTTTCGGCTTGGTCGGACAAAGCATGCCGACACGATTGTCGAATTGGACGAGCGAGATCTGGTCGTCTGCCCGCATCCGATCGACCACGAAGGCCGCGCAGCGTTTCGCCTCTTCCAGCGGGCGTCCGGCCATCGAGCCGGAATGGTCGATGACCAGACCGATCCCGTAGAGAGGCCGTTCCTTTTTCGCTTCAACAGGCGCGTCCGGCGCCTGAAGGCGGACAAGGATGTCGAGCTGATTGTCGAAGCCGGCAAGCAGCGCGGCGCGACGCGGGGTGAGGATGAGCTGGGTGTTCTGAGCGATATGGTTTTGCATAATTGTTCTCCGGCGTTGCGATGAATGGGCTCGTCCTGAATTTCAGTGACGGTTGATGCGTTTGGTGCGATGGCCGACGGTGAGGACGACGCCGTCCTCGGCGATGACCGCGTAGGTGTCGAGCTTCGGCTCAAGCTTCTTGAAGACTTCGGCGCCCTGTGAGCGGCGGAGTCGATTGCGGGCGTGGTGGTCAAAGAACACCAGTTCGCCGCCCCTGTGGTCGTGGATCGTGCTGCCGTAGGTCAGCAGACATTCCAGAACGGGTTCCGGGATTCCGCGTTGTTGGAGGCGGATTCGGGCATGATCGGTCAGTCGAAATGGCATGGCATACGTCCTGATTGATGTCTTTCGGTCGATTTAACAATCCGCTTGGCTCGCTGGATGCGTCGGGTGGCCGGGCGGTTCGAATTGCTTGTGCCATGCCTATTGCACCGACCATGCCAGTGGATATGGGGGTTCCCAAAAACCCTGTGAATTCATGGGGGTGTGGCTTCCTCACTGAAATTCATGCTTGACGCCGGGATCTGACAGGGAGAAACTTGCTTATTCTTGATAAGAAACGTTACATGGCAACCGAGCTTCTTGTGGCCTGGATTGGCCGCACTGACCTAAAGGCGTCGTTGGGTGACCCTGAAGCGGGGCTTGGTCCCATCGCCCAGGCCCTTGGCGCGGGGCGCTATCAAGCCGTTCACCTGCTTTGCGATTTCTCCGCAGGCGAATCCAAAGCGTTTCTCAAATGGATCACTCCGCAATCTGAGGCCAGGATTTATCTGCACACGGTCAAATTGTCATCGCCGATCAACTTTGGCGAGATCTACGAGCGTGTCGTTGCGGTCTTGGGGGAAATCAGCAAACCGGCGACCCGGCTGACGTTTCACCTCAGCCCCGGCACACCGACGATGGCTTCGGTTTGGATTCTCCTGGCCAAGACGACCTATCCCGCACGCCTGATCCAGTCGTCGGCGCAGAAGGGCGTCGAGGAAGCGAATATTCCGTTCGACATTTCGGCCGAATTCATTCCGCAGTTAATTCAACGCTCGGATGAACGCCTGTCGGCGTTGGCGATGGGGGCGGCGGACGAAGATGCAGTATTCGAAAGCATCATCCATCGCAGCGCTGTCATGAAGCGCGTGATTGAACAGGCGCGCCGTGTCGCCATCCGCAGCATTCCCGTATTGATCGAGGGCGAAAGCGGTACGGGCAAGGAACTCATGGCTCGCGCCATTCACCGTGCTAGTCCCCGGGAAAGCAAGCCCTTCATCACAGTGAACTGCGGCGCAATCCCGCCAGAACTGGCCGAGTCCGAGTTCTTCGGTCACAAGAAGGGCTCCTTTACGGGCGCAGCGACAGACCGTAAGGGGCACTTTGAACTCGCCCATGGTGGGACGATCTTTCTTGATGAGATCGGCGAGTTGCCAAAGCCGGTCCAGGTCAAGCTGCTCCGCACCCTGCAGGAAGGTGAAGTCACCCCAGTAGGCTCCAGCGAAGCGAAGAAAGTCGACGTTCGCGTCGTTGCGGCCACGAACCGGACGCTGATCAACGAGGTTGCCAGCGGCAATTTCCGCGAGGATCTCTTCTATCGCCTGGCCGTCGCCATCATCAAGCTGCCACCTCTGCGCGAGCGCGCCGGAGATCTCTCGCTATTGATCGACGCGCTGCTGAAGCAGGTCAACGAGGCGTCAGCACCGATTGGCGTCAAGTCCAAGACAATTTCTGTCGCCGCAAAGAATCTTCTGCTTCATCACCCGTGGCCGGGCAATATCCGCGAACTGCTGAACACGCTGCAACGTGCTGCCGTCTGGTCCGACGATGAAACGATCGGTCAGGAGGCCATCAGGGATGCGCTATTGGTCACGCCTGCGGCGCGGGCAGGAAGCAACGACGGCATCCTCAACCGTCCTCTGGACACGGTGCTCGCCCTGGAAGACTTGATGGCTGGCGTTGCGCGCCACTATTTGCAGCGGGCATTGGAGCAGACCAAGGGTAACAAAACCCAGGCGGCAGCGTTGCTAGGGTTTCGCAATTATCAAACTCTAACCAACTGGATGGAAAAGTACGAGGTGGAGCGGTAAACAGTGATAATGCCAACGGCGAAAGCAGCCCGTTGGCACGCGATTTGCTGGAAGGCGATGCCTCACCACGAAAACAGTAAGCTCAGGGAAGCCACATGGCACGCAACGAACGATTGACCTGCAAGGAAGTGATCGAGCCTGCGCTCAGCGCTGCGGGCTGGACATGGCAGGAGCAGTTGCGCATCGGCCCCGGCAAGGTCAACCTGACCGGCGACTCGATGTACGACGAGACGCAGTCGATCATTGCTGACTACTTGCTGCGTTATAGAGGCGTGCCGCTGCTGATTCTTGAGGCGAAAGCCGAAGGCGAGGCCGCCGCGGATGGCATGCAGCAGGCCTCGCGCTATGCGCGTCGCCTATCGATCCGCTTTTCACTTGCAACCAACGGCACCGAATGGATTCTCACGGACAACGAGACCGAGGATTACGAAACCTTCAATGCGCCGCCGACGCCGGAAGAAGTAATTTCGCGCTTCGGTGTCAGCATCGACTGGGAGCGCTGGGAAGCGACGTTCTCATCGGCTTACCACGTCGATCAGGTCACGCGAAAAGGCGTCAGGCCCTATCAAGATGTGGCCATCAATAAGGCGCTCTGGCAGTTTGCGCAGGGGAATGATCGCGTCTTGCTGCTCATGGCAACCGGCACTGGCAAGACCTTCACGGTTTTTCAGCTGGTATGGAAGCTTTTGAGCGGGCGGGCGCTCAAGCGCGAACACGTCCTCTTCCTGACCGACCGAAACAGCCTCAAGGACCAAGCCTATCGCGCTTTCTCCGCCTACTCGGCGTCCGAGCGCGTGCAAATCGACAAGGAGGTGGTCGCCAAGGGTCAGCACGAGGTCGGCAAGATCTTCTTCGCCAACTACCAGAATCTGGACGAAGACCTCGACGGCAAGAAAGTCTACGAACACTACGATCCTGATTTTTTCGATCTGGTTGTCATCGACGAGTGTCACCGCTCCGGTTTCGGCGACTGGTTCGGGGTACTGGAGCACTTTAGCTCGGCACTTCAACTCGGCCTGACGGCAACGCCGCGTGAACTTGAAGACGGTGATCGAGCACTAACCGCCGAGGAAAAGCGGCGCGACACTCAGCACTACTTCGGTGATCCGGTTTTCACGTACAGCCTCAAGCAGGCGATCGAAGACGGCTATCTGGTGCCCTATCTTTTGGAAGAGCGCGTCACCAACGTCGATGAAGATGGTTTCACCGGTCCGGATGGCATGCGCTACACGACCTCGAATTTCGAGCGTGAAATCCGCATGCCGGATCGAACCCGAGCGATCGCCGAGGATCTGTGGGAAATCCTTGGCAAGTACGAGCTTCGTGACGAGAAAAGCATCATCTTCTGCGTGGACGATACCCATGCGGCCTTCATGGCACAGGAGCTGCGCCGACTGTCCGGTAATGCCGACTATGCGGCGCGGATCACGCGTGCGGAGCGGAACAGTCATCAGCTTGAGCGGAACTTCGCCGTAGTCGGGCCAAGCAACCCGCGTGTTGCCGTCACCGTTGATTTGCTGACGACCGGCTTCGACGCGCCGGATGTAAAGAACATCATCTTTGTTCGCCCGCTGCGCAGCGCGATTCTCTACAAGCAGATGAAAGGGCGCGGCACACGCCTGTGCGAGGACATCAACAAGCGCTACTTCACGATTTTCGACTACTCAGGGGCCAGCCAACTGGAGGACGCTGAATTCGACGGCCATGCGGCGAACAAGCAATCGGGCTACGCCAAGAAGACCAGCAAACCGAAGAAGGTGAGCGAGCCGGTGCCAAAGGTCCTCGCCGAAGGCGTCTCGGTCATCATTTCGACGACGAATCGTTACGTCTGTCTGGCCGACGGTCGCAAGCTGCCTTTTGAGGAATACACGGAGCAATCGCGTGAGTTCATCCTAGACATTAGCCACAAGGGAATGGATGAGTTGCTGCGGATCTGGATCGACAAGTCAAGTCGGCATGAGCTTCGTGAAGCACTGCGCGACCGCGATATCTACCCGTCGGCGTTTCGTCACTATCTCGATCTGCCCGATACCGACGATGTCGACATCCTTGCCAAGATTGGCTTCCAGCTACCACGTGTGCCGACGCGCGCGGATCGAACCAACCGACTGTGGGACGAAGACCAGATCTGGTTGCTCGACCAGGTAGGCGAACGAGATCTCGACGAAGAGCAGCGATTCAAGACTCGTTTCTGGCATACCGCGCTTGATCATTACCGGCTGTTCGGCATCGACGATCTCGAACAGGCGCAAACCTATGGCGCGCCGCAGTTCGCCGAGCAATTTGGCAGCTTCAATACGCTGAGTACCCGTTACGGTGGTCCGGCGCTGCTGAAGTCTGACCTTGAACAGGTCAAGCGTCATCTCTACGTGCCGATGGCTTCCTGAGCCCGAGCACGTCAATCACCTATCGATAACCGGATCACTGATGAACACGAAAACCGACCACCGCCGCCAGGAAGTCCAGCAGATCGTCAAGAACGCCTGCGACCAGCTGAATTCCGAAGGCGTCGATGCGCGCAACTACGTCGAACAACTCGCCTGGCTGTTTTTCCTGAAGGCATTCGACGAAGCCGAAACCAGGAAGGAGGCCGAGGCCGGCTTTGACGATAAATCCTACGAGCGCCGCCTGCCTGGTGAGTTTGCCTGGTCATCATGGGCGAAGAATACGGATCACCCCGATGACATGCTGGGGTTTGTTGACGGCAAACTCTGGATCAAGCTCACCAGCCCGGACCCGAAAAAAGGCATGGGTGACGATGCGCTTGCGCAACGCTTCCGCCGCATCTTCGACAACGTCCGCAACTACAGCCGGCGTGGCGTGAGCTTCGCAAAGGTTGTGCAGCAGGTCGACAAGCTCCACTTTTCCGACCAAACCGATGTCATCGTCTTGTCCGAGATCTACGAAGACCTGCTGAAGCGCGTCGCTGCCGATTCGGCGGGTTACGCCGGCGAGTTCTACACGCAGCGCCACATCATTCGCGCGATGGTCGAGGTCGTTCAGCCGAAAGCTGGCGAGACCGTCTATGACCCCTGCTTCGGTACCGCTGGTTTTCTTGGCGAGGCCGCCGACTACATCCGCCGGCATGGCAACCTGAGCGGCAAGCAGCTGGATGGCTTGCAGCACAAGACATTTTTCGGCCTGGAACTGAAGCCGCTGACCTACCTTCTGGGATCGATGAACATGATCCTGCACGGCATCGAGGGCGCGAGTCTGGAACTCTCGAACACGCTCGAAGTGCATAGCCAGAACGTCGCGGAGAAAGACAAGCGCAAGGTCATACTCGCCAATCCGCCGTACGGCGGCAAGATGGCGCAGGAAATGCAAACGAATTTCCGCGTTCGCAGCGGTGCGACCGAATGCCTGTTCCTGCAACACATCATGGCCAATCTGGCCAACGGTGGCCGGGCCGGCGTTGTCGTTCCTGAAGGTGTGCTTTTCAGAGGCGGCCCGGATCAGAAGGTGCGCAAGGAATTGATGGAGCAGTTCGATGTGCACACCATTCTGTCGCTGCCGGCTGGCTGTTTCCTGCCCTATACGGGCGTCAAGACCAACGTGATCTTCTTTGACAGGCGCGAGGACGGTCGGGGAACCGAAAGCGTCTGGTTCTACGACCTGACCAATGACGGCTTTGAATTGAAGCAGACACGCCGCCCAATTGTCGGTGGGCAGTTACCAGATTTTTTGGCGAAGTGGCAAAGCCGCGAGGCGGGCGGCAATTCGTGGACCATAGCAATCGACGACATCGCGACAAAAGGCTACGACCTATCGGCGAAGAATCCGAGTCGGCAAGATGACTACGAGCACCGGCCCGCATTGGAGTTGGTGCAGTCAATCAAGGCCAAGGAAGATCGAATTCTGGACCTCCTTGGCGAACTTGAGCAGATGCTTGAGGCGCAGGAATGAGTTGTTTTCATGAATCGCCATGGCGGCTATGGAAGCTGGGTTCGATTTGTGGTGAAAAAGAGAATGCCGATCCAACACGATCGCCAAGCCAAGCCTTTTCGTACGTCGACATTGCATCCGTATCAAACGATACCTTCAGTGTGACTTCGCCCAAGCGTCTAATTGGACGTGACGCCCCCAGTCGAGCACGAAAGCGAATTCGTCGGGGAGACGTAATTGTTGCTACAACGCGCCCCTACCTAAGATCAATTGCTCAAGTCTCGGATGCCCTCGACGGCGAGGTTTGCTCTACAGGTTTTTGCGTTCTCCGACCCACTGGGCAAGTCACCTCGGATTGGCTCTTTTATTGTTCGTTGTCCAATGACTTTATCGGTCAGTTGACCGCTTGCATGCGTGGGGCCAACTACCCAGCAGTTACGGATCGTGACGTCATGGAAGCAGCTATCCCTGTGCCAGACGTTTCGGAGCAGCAGCGAATTGTTGTTCGCATCAAGGAATGCATGGAGCGTGTGGAGGAGATTGAGTCGCTGCGAAAATCATCGCGAACGCAGCAGAAGCACTTGTCTGCTTCTTTGATCGAGTCGGAGTTACATCCTGATCTGACGGGCGAAGGAGGCTGGTCGGTTCGTACGGTGGGTGAGCTTGTCACATCGGTGCGGAACGGGCGCTCAATCGCGCAGGACACTGAGGGGCTAGCCGACGGTGCTGTGCTGACGCTCACAGCAGTGCGTGGCATTGACCTGGGCGTTGAATTTCAAAAGCCGATTGCACTTCCTGACAACGTCGCTCAGCAGTTCGGCATCGACGACGGCGACGTGTTCGTGTCGCGTGCAAACACGATTGAGCTTGTGGGCCTGGCTGCCGTGGCTGAGGAAATTCCGGCAGGACGACTGATCTACCCCGATCTGCTCATCAAGCTCAAAGCCGACCGGTCCCATATCCTGCCTCGCTATCTGGCTTACGCATTGCGCAGCGCGAGTGCTCGCAAGCAGATCAAGTCACGTGCGCTTGGCTCCAGTCAGACGATGGTAAAGATTTCTGGAGAGCGCCTGCGGGAGGTCAGCCTTCCCGTGCCCTCGCTAAACAAGCAAGCTCAGATCATTAAACGTTTGGACGCTGAGCATGATTTGATTCGCGCGATGGCGACCGAGTATGTGTCTGGCGAAGTTGAAGGCTTGCGGGATGCCATCCTCCGCAAAGCTTTCGCTGGGGAACTCTAGGCACGTATGCTCACGCTGCAAAAAATGCTCGCGGAAGGCAAAGGCACCGCTCAGGTCCCGCAGATGCTTGGTCGCTTGCGCAATGCGCTCGACCGCACGCGCATCGTACGTCTCACTTTCCGCGATCTGGTCGTCCCGGCGGCAATCCTGTTGTACCTGCGCTGGCTTGAGCATTACGAAGGCGAACAGGAAGCTGCCGCGGCCTTTGACGGGCGCGAGTACGTATCGTCAGTGCCGGATGACTTGCGCTGGAAGAACCTCAAGGATCTGCGCGGCGAACGCCTGACGCACCAGATCAACGAAATTCTCCTACCTAAGGCGTTGGGTACGCTGGATGGCGAAAGCCGGGACCGCTATATCCAGAAATTCGTCGCGCCCAAGATCGACATGATTCGCAGTGGCCTTTTCTCGCGGCAGATTGAGCAGATGGCGCATGGCTGGATGCGTCTGCTCGAACTGCCGGAGGAATTGCGCGACGAAATGGTCCAGCTTGTTGGTGAGATGCCTTTCGATCGAGTCGAAGAGCGGCAGGTCGGCGAGCAGTTGTTGGGGGCCATGATCCGCGAGGGGGCGACCGCTCGCAGTGCCTACTACATGCCGCAAGCGGCGGCTGATTTGATCGTCGAGGTGGCGCGGCCGCAGCCCGGCGAGCGAATCTACGACCCCTGCTTTGGCAGCGGCAACCTGCTGGTGACGGCGATCCGCCGCCTGCGGGAGGAGAGTCGATATCTCCCGACTCGGCAATGGGAAGGGCTGCATTCCGACACGATATTCGGAGTCGATCACTATCCCGATTACTGGTTTGTCGGGATGGTCCGTATCACGCTGGCCGGGATCGACCATCCGGCGCTTGAACTCGGTGACGTGCTGTCGCGCCCGAAGATCAAGAATGCCAGTCGGGAAGGTTTCGATTGCATTCTTGCCGTACCACCGTGGCGATCGCTCGATCAAGGGTCGCGCTCTGCAACGTTCGACATCCAAACGAAGAGCAGCGAGGGGCTATTCATTCAGCACATCGCCGCGTCCTTGCGTCCCGGTGGTCGAGCAGTCGTGGCACTACCGGTCAGCTTCCTGTTCAGCGCCGGCTCGGAAAAGCGGGTACGGAAGATGTTGCTCGAAGAGTTCCGCGTCGACGGCGTCATCGGCTTGCCGCCGAATCTGTTCAAGCCCTACACCTCGATGGAATCCGGTCTGCTCGTGTTCCGTCGTGAGCGGCCGGCAACACGGATACGTTTCATGTCCTGCGAAGCGATTCGGACGGACGACTCGACATCGACGGCTCTGAACACCCTGTCGCCGAGTGAAGTAGCTCACAACTTCCATTCGTCGAAGCTGGCCGACAACGTCTGGGAAACGCCGATCAAGGCGATCGAATCACGCGAATGGGACTTGTCGCCCAAGCCTACCGGTGCCGATGAACTCGATGACCTGCTTGAGCAGCTGACCCAGGAAGATCGTTCGATTCGGCTGCTTCCACTGGGCAAGCTGTGTGACGTTGTGTCCGGCATCAGCTACTCGCGCGAAGACACCACCGAATACTCGGACGAAGCCAGCGACGGAATCCATCATCCGTTGATCCGCGTGGGCGATATTACGCAAGGCGTGATCGAAGCTCCGTCCCGCCTGCTGACGAATCCGGACGCGGCGGCACGATGGAAGGGCGAGCCCGTAAAGGCTGGCGATCTACTGGTGTCGATTACCGGAACTGTCGGCAAAGTTGGCATCGCCGGTCACCGCGTATCGGGTGCCCTTGTCGCCAAGAATATTGCGACACTGAAGCTCGATCCCAATTCCGAGGCAATTGACAACCGCTTCCTCGCCCGACTGCTTCAAGCGCAGATTTATCAGGATTGGTTCGCCGGCCATTCTCGTGGCGCGACGATGGCCAATCTTTCGGTCAAGGCGTTACGGACCCTGCGGATTCCTTTGCCGCCGCTGCCCTTGCAGCGGCTGGTCGTCGACAGTACAGCGGAAGGAGTTGATGCCTTCAACGAGTTGCTACGCATCATCCGCGACAAGCGCTCCGACCTCGTTGCGCGCTGGCTCGAAAACTCGAAGGAGGCGGCTGACGTGGCCGCCGCGCAGGATCTTCCGGCCGACCAGGTGCTGCTACTTGTGGAGCAGTTTGCGCGAGCGATTCGGCCGATCCGCGATCAGGTTGCACATGCGGAATCCGGAAACCCTCAGCTTGCAAAGTGGGTGATGGCGGTCGCGCAAGGTCTGGCGGAGATCACCGGCATCAGCGATATCCCTGAAGGGGTCGCGAAGGTCACGATTCTGTTGCATGCTCGCGTCGCGATGAGTTCGATCGCCAGCAGTCTGGTCATTCAGACCGGGACCGGACGGGCGAGGCAACTGACCGAGGCGTTGGTGCGGATGCTCGATCACGCGATCGACGGCATGCTCGCCGAAGTCCGGATCGAATTCGCTGTCGAACCCGTCGTGATTGCGAGCAATGAGGAGTCTCAGCTTTCGCTGCTCGTCAAGAATCTCACGGCATTTCCGCTGCGCGACATTCACTGCAAAGTTGCGCCGACCGACCAACAGCTCAAGATTCCCTACTTGGCCGAGTGGGGGCGCGCCGAGCAAAGTTTTCGCGTCCGTGCCGAGCACGGGCCGCGCCTCGACCTCCACTTGATCTGGAACGCGAGGCGGCTCGACGGCAAGGAGACCTCAGGCGAGTTCCCTGTCAGCGTGGCAGTTCAAGAGTCGTTGGCCAGCATGCAGGAAGTTCAGGACTTGGGGGCTAACCCCTATGTCACGGGAACACCGATAGTACGGCCAGAGATGTTTTTTGGCCGCGAAACTGTAGTCAGTTCGATCCAAAGACATCTGTTGAATCGTGCGCACCGAAATGTACTTCTCCTGGAAGGCAATCGAAGAGCGGGCAAGAGTTCGATCCTTCTCCAGCTTGAGCGCCCGGAGGTTCTACCGGATTGGGTGATCGCTCGTTGCGATTTTCAGGGCGCCGCCGGCGATCCGATACACCCGGGAATCCCAACCGAACAGGTTTTCTCCCACTTGGCGCAACAGATTGCCGAGGCTGGCCTACGTTACGGGCTGAATCTCTGGCCGCCGAGTCAGACACCCTACGACCCCAAGAAGCCCTATCGCCTAGAGTTCCGTCGGGCCTTCAAGAACGCGCTTACTGAGTTTCCGGCATTTGAGGCATTCAAGGAATTCCTCGAATCGGTTATCGAATTCATTGCCCCTCGTCGCTTGCTTCTGATGCTTGATGAGTTCGATCGCATCCAGGAAGGCATCGATTCCGGTGTGACGAGTCCTCAAGTGCCCCAGAACATTCGTTTCATCCTCAATAACTATCCGGATGTAACAGCGATCCTTACAGGGTCGCGACGCATGACCAAGATGCGCAAAGACTACTGGTCAGTGCTTTTCGGATTGGGCAACAAGATTGAGGTGACCGCCATCGGTCGTGATGAGGCCAGGCGCCTCGTGACTGAGCCTGTGGCAGGGCGCCTGATTTTTCCGCCCAGCGTCGTTGATCGGATCGTCGACCTCTGCGCCTGCCAGCCATTTCTGATCCAGCAGCTTTGTAGCCAGGTATTCGATCGTAGTGCCAAGTCGGGCCAAGTTTCCGTCTCGCTGGAGGTGGTGGAGGAAGCGGCCAACGACCTTGTCAGCGGTCTGGAGCACTTCGAGGCGTTCTGGGATTTCTCCGGCAGCGAGCGTGCACGTTTCATCCTCTGCATCGTCCATCGCCTGTGTCAGGGAACCGATGGTGCGCCGGTGACTCTGCCGATGATCGAAGATGAACTTGAGCGTGCGCGAGTCATGATCAAACGCGACGAACTTGTCGGCGATGAACTGAAGAAGCTGATTGAACTGGAACTGATCCGTATGGAGAAAGACGGCCAGTACCGTTTGGCTGTTCCCCTGCTGGCCTTGTGGATCAGCCGCAACAAGGATTTTGAAGATCAGCGCGAACGCGCTGTTCAGGAAACAAGCGACAGGAGCCTCTGATGCCTTACGAACTTCCTGGCCTTCGCATTCCGCAGTTGCTGGGGCGTAGAGCGGAGCTCGCGGAGATAGTCCGCGATTTGGAAGAGCGGGCTACGCCGTCTCACATTTCTGTGGTGGCGCCGCGCTACTTCGGCAAGTCGGTGCTGATTCAGGCTTTGGCGGAGCGATTCGCGGCTCCCGATTCGCATTATCCAGTGGTGATCAATTGGGACTTGCGTCACGACACGCCCGAGGACGATCGCGGTTTTCAGATTGCGCTGGCAAAGTTATTGGACAAACGCCTGCTGGAGATCGGCAACGCCAGTTATCACGACTACTTGCAGGAGACCGAGGGAGATCTCGCTGGAACTATCAGCGATGTCGTGGACTCGCTGGCTGCTGAAGGGACGCGCATCCTGATTCTCCTTGATGACTTTGATCGTCTTGCCAGCCAACCGCAAGTCTCCAAAAACCTTTGGGACTACCTCCGTAGTCTTGCTCAGAAGGACCACGTCAGATTCGTCCTTTCCAGTCGCCGCCGCCTACGAGAGTGCATACCGAACCGTGACGGGCGCACTTCGGATTTCTGGAACATCTTTACGAACGTCGTCACGCTGAAGCCGTTCAGCTCAACCGACCTTGATGAATTTCTCGGCCCGATTAAGGACGCGGGCTTTACTATTGCCCCAGGCGGCAAGCAAGAGATCTTTGATTGGACCGGAGGCATTCCGGTACTTGCGGCGAAAATGTGCGGCGACATACTTTCGTGCAGTCCTCCAGCCCGAATTGATGAGCCCTTCGTTGAATTCAGGGCTGAGCAAATGGTGGCCGGGGATGCGTTGATGAAGGACGTACTGTCGCTGCTGTGGGAGGACTGTAGCAAGGAGATTCAAGGCGATCTGCTCGATATGGCGGGGGATCCTCTCGTCGTTAGTAGGCTTCCGCCGATTCGGCAGCAGTTGTTGCTGGATCGAGGCTACATTGTTCGAGATGGCGGCGCTTACGGTGCGCAGTGTCGATTTATTCAGAAATTCGCAGCGGGGCACGAGGTTCGTAGCCGGGATTTCCGCGACTTGTTCAAGGACCCGGAGACAGAACTACGCAGCTTGAAAACCCTCCTGCTGCTACGCCTGTCATCCGTAGCTAATGGCGATCCGGAAACCAGGAGCTTCATCGAACACGCGATCGACGGCTTGGCCAAGGGGCAAAGAACCGCGCTGGCTTCGATCCGAAGCATTACTGAGGAAGCGCTTAGCGTTGCGTGGGAGGTTGAGTGCCCTGGCAACGTGATGCCGGCCGCCATGCAGCAACAGATCACGCGTGCCTGGGACGCCGGCGGAGGCGGTATGACCCCCGACGTATTGCAGAGGTTAAATGACAGGAATATTCGGCGGCGGATATTGCGTGTCGCCTCGGGCGATCAGGGGCGCGCCAAGGTAACGCGAAAAGTTTCGCGCCCAATGATGCTGCTGATCGACTACCTCCATAACCTCGGCAACTACGGCCAGCACATGAATGACATTCCGACAACGCAGGAAAAGCCCGTCGATGTCGGCTTCTGTGCAGGCGCCTGCTGGAGCGCAATCGAATTGCTAAAGCGGATGTCGGAGGATTTCAACTAGTCGCATTTTCGCGATGGTCAATACCTAGGGTGTTGAACTGAGAAAAATCGCCGAGGCTAAGGCTATTGGCGAAGGGAGAAGTAGATGCAGTTTGAGCCATTGTCGATAGCTTTCGGAAGCTTCCATATCTTGATCGGTGCTTTGCCGCAGGTCGTTATCGCGGCAGTATCGATCTTGGTACTCGGCTTTCTTGTCTGGTATCTCGCTCCTGCCATTACCGTCGCAGTTAGGCTGAAACGTGCCCACAAGCAGATCGGTGCCTTGCGCAGTGGCAAAGGACCTGGCAGCTTCGTGGCGAAGGAAGAACTTGATCCGGTTTTTGCCGACCCCTATTTCCTCGATGTCTGGCAAAGCTACCGGGATACGCTCCACGAGCAGCGAGACAACCAGAACAATCTCAACCGGATTCGATCAACCACGCTGGCAGAAAACATCTTCACCGGGCCTGCTCTCGTCGATGCGCGCCTGAACGCGGAATTCTTCAAACACCTGCCGGGCATCCTGACCGGCATCGGCATTATCGGGACATTCTTCGGCTTGATCGTCGGTGTTCATGGATTTGATCCGACTCAGCTTGATCCGAAAGCCATCCAACAGGGTTTGAAAGCGCTGTTTGGGGCTGTTCGCGAAGCCTTTATCGCTTCAGCAATTGCCATTCTCGCGGCGATGCTCATCACCCTCATTGAGAAGGTCTTGATCAACGTCTGCTATCGCCGCCTGGAAGACCTTTGTCGGTCTTTGGATTCCCTGTACGACGCGGGCGTTGGCGAAGATTACCTCGCGGAACTGGTGCGGGCGACGCAAGAGACCAAGACCAATACCGCAAACCTCAAGGATAGCCTCGTCAATGAGATGTCTGAACTGCTGCACAAGATCACTGATAGGCAGATCGAGGCGAACGAGCGGATGTTCGCTTCGTTAAGTCAGAACCTTGAGCACCGGTTAGATAAGCAGATTTCGCATAGCGAAAACATGAGCGCAAATGTGGCTGGCCTTCGGCAGGACATGGGCAGCTTTACCGGGGGCCAGCGCGATGCACTGGCCGATACGCTCGGCAGTCTGATTACTGCCTTCACAGACAAGATTCAAGAAACCTTCGGCAGCCAAACTCAGCATCTTACGGAGATGATGACAACGGCGGCGCAGTCTATGCAGACTATCCAGGCGGGCTTCGACAAGCTCGTTGAGGACATCAGGACATCAGGCAACAACGAACGCAACGCCATGTCGGATCGCGTAAAGGCGTTGATGGATGACATGGAGACTCGGCAGGCGAAGCTGAATTCGGAAATCGCGAGTTTCGTGGAGGCGATCAAGGAGCAGGTTCAGACCGGAAACGAAACGACGCAGAAGCAACTAGCTTACAGCGTCAATGAAGTGCAGAAGAACGTCAAGACCCTGTTGTCCGAGATGCAGGAGGAGCGCCGGCAGGCGTCGGAAATCGATCGCAATCGGCAGGACGAGTTTCAGCAGAAATCGCTGGGTTTCGTTACACAGGTTGAAGGTCAGGTCAGCAACTTGATCGAGAAGGTCGCCGAGACGACGGCGGCGCTCAAGGACAACGTCTCTGCCTTGAATAGCACAACCATTAACGCCATCGAGAAGCTTAATGAAGGTGCCGGGATGGTTTCCATGGCGGCCGACGATTTCACAAAAGCGGGCGAAAAAATTACTGGAGTCATGAAGGAGGCGGAAGCGCTATTCGGGCAACTGAATCACACCGGCAAGGTTCTGTCGGAATCGACGCAGTCGGTCCAAGGAGCACTGCACAGCTTCGCTTCCGGACAGGAGAAGTTTACCGCGATGGTCGAGGCGCTGAGAGAAATCATCGATCAGGCCAAGGAAGATATGGGGATGAACAAGCAAGTCGTGGCCGACATGCGCAAGATGGTCGAGAGCTTTGGCGTCTTGAAGGACGACATGGACGAATTTGTTGACGGTGTCTCGACAGTACTGGAAGAGAAGCTCAAGCGATTCCGGGAAGACATGGGTAAGCACAATGCCGAGTTCCACAAGCATCTGGCGGACGCGGTAAAGCTGCTGGGCAACGCCATACAGGCGCAGAGTGCGTCGACCGGGCAGCTCATGGATATGATGGCCCGAGTCAAAAAGTAGGCAGGCTAAGCAGAAGCCATGTTCTCAAGAGCGATTTCGCGCCGCCGTGCCAAGGAAGAAGGTGAAAAACCCTTCTGGATTTCGTACGCTGACTTGATGACCGCCATGATGATGCTGTTTTTTGTCGTGATGGCTGTTTCCTTGATCGTCATCACCAATCCTGGGCCGGAGCAGGATCACGAAAAACGCGTCCGCAACCTGTGTGAGGAAATCAAGCGTGCAGCCGAGGGAGTGAAGGATGTCACCGTCGATTGCCTGACGAACCGAATCAACTTTGGACCGCAGGCGTTCTTTGCAACGGGACGTTTTGAGCTATCGGGTGACACGAAACTCAAGTTGCGAGAGGTTGTCCCGCTCGTCATCAGCGTCGCCAACAAGAATCCGGACAGCAAATTGTTGCGCCGCGTGGTCATTGAGGGTTACGCGTCAAGAAGCGGTTCCTACTTGCTCAACCTGCAATTGAGTATGCGCAGGGCGGAGGAAGTGTTGTGCAGCTTGTTCGAGGGCACACGCCAAAACGAGCGAGCGCTGACTTTGAGTGAGAAGCAGGTGGTTCGCGATCTGTTCCTCGTTGGGGGCTACTCATTCAACGATGCAGGCAACAAGACTGATCAGGAGGCGCAGCGCGTAGAGTTCAGGCTCGAATTTCTTGGTTACAGGGATGGATCGATTGCTGCGCGTCCTGCCGAGACTGGCGCTGATCCGGAGAGTTTTGGGACATGCAAGCCGCGGGTTTTGGGATGACGACGCCCCGTCCAATCCAGCGGCTATATAACCGCCTGACCGCCCACGAGCGAGAGTTCAACGTTGCAAAGATTCACTCGATAGGGGCGATTCTCGAAGCCAAGGCGGTGATCACGGAGCAACTTCGTGAATTTGGACCGCCAGAGCCCTCGGACGAACTCGTCATGTTGGCACTCCAGTCGTTCGTGGCATGGTCGGGAGGGCGTCGGAAGGAGGCACTTTCGTGGATGGAGACGGCGCTCGTTTGTTGGGGGCTGTTGACGCCAATTGCGGGGCTCCGAGAAAGGACCATACATGAGTCGGTGCCGTTATTCGCAGGATTGCTGCGTCTCCTTGAAGCTCAAGGAGACGCCGGGAAAATCACACCATATCTCTGGCGTGGATTGCTGAATGCCTACTTGGCCTACCGATACGACAAGAACGAAGACGCTCGCGAAAACTGGAAAGCACTCAGGCACTACCTCAACAAGAGCTTGCCGGTATTGGCGGCGGAAACGCATATCCGACCTGCGTGGCTTGATGCGCTCAACGGAGTTCATCGAGCCATACTGGACAAGGCGCCGTTTGACGCGTATCGGAAGGAAGTGTTTTCTGAGCATTGCCCGATGGTCGCCTCGCTGTCAGAGCAACTGGACGTTCCGGAAACGAGCTGGTTCTGGCCTGGGCTCCTCTTGCACGGAATTGCCGATTTGGTCCAGGGTTCCGACAGTGCCTTCAAGCCAAAGATCGACGTTGTCCTGGCGCGGATAAAGGATCACGAAAGCTGCCACGACGAAGGTCTTTCGATGCTTCTCGATCGATACGCAAGAAGTGCGACGACCGAGCCGCATGACGGTCTGAAGTTCCGTGCAGTGGCGCGTTGGCGCAGCCCGACGCTTGGCGCCCAGCGGAATTGGGATCGGGTGAAGCCCGAGACGAAACGCATGGTTCAGCGCTGGCTTGTCCTTGAGGATCTGCAGGACTTCTTCAAGATCTTGCATGCGGACGACGGAATGAATCGCAGGCGATACGAGTTCTGGATGCAGTTTCTGGATCAAATGTCCTATGTGCACCTGGTTCTTGGGAGGCGCGCCAGGGAAAGCTATCCGGAGCTGCTGGGCAAGAAGCTCGGCAGGTATAGCCATCTCACAGGAGCAGCTTCAACCAATAACGCGTTCATCATGCGCATTGGAAATTGCTTCTTTGTTGAGTTCGGCGAAGTCGGGAAGTGTTGGGGCTATGAAGAAAGCACGGCACGGCGGCTGATTCCGAATACGGTTCATGTGGGAAGTATTCCGTACCAGGATCTTCGGGAGGCTGGGCAGCCGGTGTTGGTCAACCGCTTGGGGCAGCCAGACGGGTTAGCTCACCAGGGAGACTGGGAATGGTATTTCCTGCAATCGATGAAGCGCATTGGCATCGCTGCTGACGTCATGAGCCTTCGTGAGTTAACCGAGCGGTATCGACTCCAGGTGTCCGACAGACGCAAGGAAGGCGGCGCGTTTTGGGTCCGCCATAACGAAGTAGTCGGGTCGGTCGCTGAGTACCTGCGAGAGAATTCGTTCACATTCAAAAACAAGTCGGAAGGCTACTACGCCAACGTGCGGACTGTCAGGTGGGACAAATAATGGTTTTTGAGTTCTTTCTGAAAAAAAGGCCGGTGGTCGGATCGACATACACGCGGCTCGATGCGCGAGGTCCGGTATTTGCGTCCGCGGATGGGTACTCGGCGATCGAAATCTACCTTGATCAGTTAGTTGACCTTGGCCATGCCGAGAGGGCTAATGATGAGACGGTTGTCGAGTGGCGGTCTGTATTTGAGTTGCTCAGCGCCGAAGATCACAAAGACAGCGTCGGTTTGCTCGGGCTTCCGGATCAATTGGCCTGTGCTCCATCGCTGGCGAGCACGGGGAGTCTTACCGATGATCGATTCGAGATTCACATCACCGGCTGGAAAGCAGTAAGTGGCGGCGTAATCGGTAACGCCCGGTACGACGGTGGTGGTTGCATCCGTGTCGGTGAGCAGGACTACCTGTTGCCAAAGTCAGCTTGGGAGCTATGCGAGGCGATAAACGGCCGAGCCGACGGTCGGAACGGTGCCGACGGCAATTCCGACAACTTCGTTTACTGGGGGCGGGTTCGCAAGTTGGCCTTGGCGGCGGATGCGGCAATGGATGATTTTCTATATCGCACGGTGGTCTTGACACCGGACAAGTTGAATCTGGATGTCCGGCAGTTGGATGTCGGTGGTACGAAGGTTGTCGAAGTACAGCCTACTTTTGAGGATGCGCCGTCGAATTGGCTGGAGCTTTTTGATCGACGAGACTCGGTACCCGACTTCTACAACATTTCGGTTCCGGGGCAGGGGCAACTACATGTCGCTGTCGCGCCGCAGGTGAAGCGGGTTCTTTCCGAAATCAAAAGTTTCCCGAAAAGGCGTATCGCTGGAAAGCGCGCCCAAGTTTTCTTGCGGAACCCATACTCTTTGCTTGGCAGTGAAGCTGCGGAGGTCATTCCGCCCGAGGATTACGAACGCTCGCTTCAGGACGGCGGGATCGGTTTTTACACCTTCGATTTTTCCGTCGAGAAGGATGATCTGGGCAATGTGCTGAGTCTTGAAATTGCGATCTCGGCGACACGGCCCGGCGTTTTTCCAGCCTGTGAATACATGCGGATCGACGTGCCTGAAGACTTGAAGACGTTCATTCAAGAGATTCAGGAAAAGCTTGACGCGGGATTTCCCTGTTTCTTCTGGCGCGGATTCGAGATTGAGCTACGCGGCGACATCGACGACAAGCTCGCGCAGTTGCGCGAATTGCATTCGCGTTGGCTCAGCCCAACCCCGCATGTAAGCCTTGGCGACATATTTGAATTTTCGCGGTACTCGGAGCGCCTTCTCGATATTGGTGAGCGCAAGCCCTACTACTCCCCGTTCATCATCAAGCAGAACAAGGACAGCCCTTGGGTTCCGGGCGAAGCGCTGGTAGTCATCGGCGAAACGCAATCGACTCCCGACGACCCGAATCCTGTTCAGGTGGCCTTGCATACGGAGGAGGAAGTACAACGTTTTGAGGCCGCTACCCATTCGGCCGCTCAGAACGGTGACAACGAATTCTCCTATCCTGGCTTGCCTCGACCGATCAAGGTCGTCGAAGCACGGGAGATTGCTCAGGTTGCTCGTTCGGCTCTGAATGCGCTCAGTGCCGGGGAGCGCCCAGCCGACCTTGTGGATGTATCGGCAAAGCGGCGCATGGCGCCGATCATCAAGATCAATCTTGACCACCAGGATTATCTCGAAGGTACCTACGACGAAATCCGAAGCAAGCTGCTCAATTTCGACAAGTCGTCTTCCGCGAGCCTTGAGCTTCCCGAATCCCTCATTGGCGAATTGAAGGACCACCAGAAAGTCGGGATTGCATGGCTTCAGCACCTTTGGGGTGCGACATTGAAGTACTGCTCAGGATGCCTGGTCGCGGACGACATGGGCTTGGGCAAGACGCTGCAACTCCTGACCTTTATCGCCTGGTATTTGCAGAAGCCCGATGCAAAGCCAGTGCTTGTGGTGGCGCCGGTCAGCCTTCTTGAGAACTGGCAGCGGGAGATGGAAAAATTCTTCGCGCCCGGATTCGCAAGAGTATTGACGCTTTACGGCGAAGCATTGGCCCGCAAGAAAGTCGCACGCACGATGATCGATCCCGCGTTGTTGGAGCGCGGGATGACAAAGTTTCTCGATTCCGGATGGATGGAAGGCGCCAACCTTGTCCTGACCACCTACGAGACGATGCGTGATCTCTCGATCTCACTGGGTACACAGACGTGGGGCATCATGGTCTGTGACGAAGCGCAGAAGATCAAGACACCAGGAACCTTGGTCACCGATGCAGCGAAGGTCCAGAAAGCGCTGTTCAAGATCGCATGCACTGGGACGCCCGTTGAAAACTCGTTGACCGACCTGTGGTGCCTGTTTGACTTCGTTCAGCCAGGGCTGTTGGGGCCGCTGAACGTCTTTGGTACGAAGTATCGGCGCCCGATCGAGATGCAGGATGGTGATCCGGCTCAGGTCCAAGCGCTTAAAGAGCTGAAGGAGATTGTCGAACCGCAGATCCTGCGGCGAACGAAGCAGGAGTTGGCGATCGACTTGCCACGCAAGATCGAGTTGAACATCGAACAGCCAGACCTTGTCCGCATCCCAGCCTCGACCGATCAGCGTCGCATGTATAACCAAGTGGTCCAGCAATATAAACAGGCGGCCCAGACGACTTCTCCATCTGGCATGCGATCGAACCCGATTCTTGGCATGTTGCATCGGCTTAGAACGGTTTGTGCTGACCCGAGACCGGACGGGAAGCAACCCGATTTGACGCTATCGGTCGATGAATGTCGTAGTCGTTCGCCGAAGATGGACTGGCTGATCAGACTACTCGACTCGCTCGCTGCCAAGGATTCCGCCGAGAAGGTGCTGATATTCACTGAGTTTCTGGAGATGCAAAGGACGCTTCAACACTATGTCGGTCTGCGCTACAAACTGCGTCCCCGGATCATCAATGGGGCTGTGAGGACGGATAGTCGAGCGCCAGAAAGCCGGCAGAAGTACATCGACGAGTTTCAGTCGAGCCCCGGCTTCAACGTGCTAATCCTGTCCCCGATCGCTGCCGGATTTGGACTGAATATCCAGGCGGCAAATCACGTGATTCATTTTACGCGCCCATGGAACCCTGCCAAGGAAGATCAGGCCACCGATCGGGCATACCGTATCGGGCAGGTCCGCGATGTTTCGGTGTATTGCCCGACGATCGTTGCCGATGACTTCCTGACGTTTGAGGAAAAGCTTGATCAGCTGCTTTCCCAAAAGCGTGGTCTTGCGAATGACATGTATAACGGGACCTTCGACGTTGCAGCCGAGGAGTTCGAGGAATTGCTGCATGTTCAGGAATAGCGGCGATTACTGCCCTCAACGTTCTCACCGAGTTCGCCTCGCGTCCCGTGGGCGTCATTGCACCGAAGTCATCCATGCACGGAATGCAGAAGAAGGCCGGCAACTGGGTTGGCGAGTTCATCGCGGCCATCAAGAGCGACAGCTTTTCCTTCGCAAACTATCTCGCGGACTATCGTGAAACGGCGCGGGTCATCGAAACGTCCGAGAAAAACGGAGGCGTGGCGCGCGTTTCGATGGATTGATGAACGCGAAGCGAGTGGAGAATGGCGGCGGCGGGACCAGTTGCAGCCGCGGGCTACCCGCCACCTCACCCCAGAAGAGGGTCTGTAACGGTTGGTGGATAGTGGCAACAGAACCGCGGCACACGGGAGGCACACTGGCGGGCAGGACACCACAATAATCGGCCACAATGCAAAACAGCCAGGCGACTGAGAAACCGCCCCAGGACTGCGGTGGGTAGTTGTTATCTGTTGTCCATCAATGGGTTACGCCGTTTCATAATCCGTAGGTCGAGGGTTCAAGTCCCCCCATCACCACCAGCATTCAGGCGGCCTCCAGCGATGGAGGCCGTTTTGTTTTCTGCTCCGGCTGGCCCCGGGCCATTGATCCGCACTCGGGCGCCTGCAATCGCCCGGCCCGCGGGCAGCTCCGGCGGGCGCATCCCCCGAGCCGGCGGGCGCATTCCCTGAGCCCGCCGTCCCGCAGAATCTCCCGCATCTTCCCCATGCCCGGAGCCCGAGATGCGCGACGAATCCCTCTTTGCCGGTACCGACACCCTCCGCTTCCGCCTGCAGGCCATGCGCACCCTCGTCCAGGAGGACGTCCGCGTCGCCGTCCAGGTGGCCGCCCTGGTCAGCACCCGCGACTACGACGCCGGCCTCCTCGACACCCGCATCCGCGCGGCCCTGCGCGACTTCATCGCCGCCGACTGGACCTTCTCCCGCCTCACCCGGGTGGGGGATGCTGTCGGCTACGAACAGGTACGGCTGACCGCCTGGACCCGCGTCGCCCCCGGCGACATCCACAACCTGGCCGAGCGGGCCCGGATGGCCAGCCGGGAAGGGCTCTCCCTCACCGGCCCCGCCGCCGACTTCGCCATCCCGCCCCCGCGCATGGGCCGCATCGTCCATGAGCTGCGCCTGGAGATCCTCGACCAGGTGGCCAAACAGCTCCAGGACTACCGCGACAGGACCGGCCGCGACTGGCGCCTGGGCGACCTGGACTTCGGCATCGTCGGCGAAGGCTGGGCCCGGGAGCGCACTCCCAAGGGCGCCTATCGCTCCAACACCCCCGACTTCAACGACGAACCCGAAGCCGAAATCGGCCTCTCCGGCGCCGAGCGGGTCACCCTCGTCGCCGAGGTGGTCCTCAAGTCCGCCGCCCCGGCGGCGCAGTAAGCTATGGGCATGGCCGCCAACAAACGCACCCCAGGCAACCCGGGCCGGCTCCGCCCCGTCCTCACCAGCGCCAACGCCCCCCTGCGGGTCGATTGGGTCCCCGTGCCCGGCACCGAAGGCCGCATCGGCCTCACCTGCTGCCCCGGCAAGAAGGATCCCCACGGCCTCTCCGCCGCCTGGGACCGGGACCTGGCCGCCGACCTGGCCGCCCTGGTCGAAGGGGGCCTCCATGTCCTCGTCACCCTGCTGGAGGACCACGAGTTTCCCCTGCTGCAGGTGGAAGACCTGCCCCGGGCCGTCCGCCAGTCCGGCATCCCCTGGCGGCACCTGCCCATCCCGGACGGCCAGGCCCCCGACCGGCGCTTCGAGGCCGCCTGGCTCGACGCCGGCCAGGACCTGCGCCGCCGCCTGCGCCGGGGCGAGCGCATCGTCGTCCATTGCCGCGGCGGCCTCGGCCGCGCCGGCACCGTCGCCGCCCGCCTGCTGATCGAACTGGGCATGGACCCGAAAGCCGCCCTCCGGGCCGTCCGCGCCGCCCGGCCCGGCGCCATCGAAACCCTGGACCAGGAAGCCTACGTTCTGGCCCAGCGGCCCGTCGTGGAGGCCGACCCGGCGCCGCGCCTGGCGGGGAAGGGCATCCCCAGCCGGGCGGAGCGCCTCGAGGGCGGCCTGATCGGCCTCCTGGTCGGCGACGCCCTGGGCGTGCCCTACGAGTTCAACCCGCCGGAGCGCCTGCCCCCGGCCCACGCCATCGACTTCGAGCCGCCCCCCGGCTTCCGCCGTTCCCACCCGGGCGCCAAGCCCGGTTCCTGGTCCGACGACGGCGCCCAGGCCCTGTGCCTGCTGGCCAGCCTGCTGGACAGGGGCACCCTGGACCTGGACGACTTCGCCGGCCGCCTGGTGCGCTGGCTGCGGGAGGG
Organism: Pseudomonadota bacterium; assembly: GCA_052035955.1. Lineage (GTDB taxonomy): Bacteria > Pseudomonadota > Gammaproteobacteria > Burkholderiales > Rhodocyclaceae > JAEUNJ01. The sequence goes on along the minus strand of JBPOHD010000097.1, from coordinate 21,245 downwards.
CTACATGGCCGTGGATGGCCTCGTCTTCGACTGCGGCATCCAGACCGCCGGCGCCATCGAGCGGCTGAGGAAGGGCGTCCTGCCCGAGGAGGCCGGCGCCCGGGACGAGCGCCGCAACGGCAACGGCTCGCTCATGCGCGTGCTGCCCCTGGCCCTCTGGCACCGGGGCCCGGACGAGGAACTGGTGGCCTTCGCCCACCGCCAGTCCCTGCCCACCCACGGCCATCTGCGCGCCCAGGTCTGCTGCGCTCTTTACTGTCTGTGGGCGAGGCAGTTGCTGAACGGTGCCAGAGACGGTTTCCCCGAGGCCGTGGCCAGGCTGGAGGAACTCTATGCTGGCCAGCCCGGGTACGTGAAGGAACTGGACCGGGTGATGGCCTACGAGCACCGGGAGGATCCCCGGGGTGCCGGCTACGTGGTGGATACCCTCTGGTCGGTGCGCCAGGCAATGAAGCGGGAGACCTACGCCGAGGTGGTGCGGGCGGCCATCCTGCTGGGCGACGACACGGATACCACGGCCTGCCTGGCCGGGGGGCTGGCGGGGGTGCGGGAGGGGATCGGGGCGGTGCCGGAGGTCTGGGTCCGCGGGCTGAGCGGCGCCGAGGCCGTCGAGCCGCTTTTGAATCGATTGCTGGGGGAACGGCCATGACGCACGCAGAGAAGCCCGGGGCCGACTGGGGAACGCCGGAGGAAACGGAGGGCTTCCGGCGTGCCTACGAGGAACTGAAGCGCAAGGTAGGTTCGGAGAAGTTGGAACCTTACGATGTCGTGGAGGCTGTCGAACGGCATCGGCGGGCCTGGCAGCCGGAACGGACGCGGACCCTGCTGCTCGCGGAATCGCACGTCCGGACGGATGGGCATGAATGCCATCCCTTCCGTTGGTCCGACAGCGTTGCCGGCGTTCGCGGAAGCTCCGGCGTGGGGCTGGAAGACCTGCCGGCAGAATTCGTCCGCCTCGTCTATTGCCTGGCCTACGGCGAGAACCGCCTGCTCAGGGCGGAAGACCAGGTCGATCGCAATGCCGGCACCTTCCAGTTCTGGAAACTCTTCCACGCCTGCTGCCACCCGGTGACGGGCAATAGCGACTTCGCGCCCATCCTCAAGACCGGCAACCCGGACCCGCGCCGGCGCCTCGCCGCCAAGCTGGATCTCCTGGCAACCATGCGCGATCGGGGCATCTGGCTCGCCGACGCCAGCATCCTCGGCCTCTACAAGCCCGGCGCCCCGGCCGGCGCCAAGTCCCACATGGCGGAAGCGCTCGCCATCTCCTGGCGCCACTACATTTCGACGCTCATCCTCGCCAACCGGCCGCGCAGCATCGTCGTGATCGGCAAGGGGGTCTTCAAGGCGCTGGAACGGGAACTGAAGGAACTCGCCGGCCGGCATTCCATCGACGTAAGCTGCATTCCCCAGCCGCAGGCGAAGAATGTCAGCCGCGCGGAGTGGGCGGCCCATTACGGCTTCTTGTTCAGGACCTGCTTGTCTGGAGCGTGACGAATCGCGTTTGTCATCGACATTCAAGATTCACGAGAATCGCAACAATTGCCCGATCCGTTGATCCTTTGCTAGCCACGGGCGGGCTTCTTGAATACCTCTCTCTCATGCCAAACCAGAAATTCCGGTTTCGGGAGGTACTCATCACTCTGCGGCAGGACCAACCCGGCACCCTGGAATGCCAACATCCTCCTCGCCGTATCGTCACTCCCATTGAGGTGCTGACTGAAGACAATCTGGTAGTTGTCAGGCAATATCGTGAATGCACCGAGGTCGAACACCTTGTGGTGCAAGGAGCAGAGCGCGATGCCGTTCGGCACCTCATCGGGCCCGTCGGCCTGGAACCACTTGATGTGCGCCGCCTCGAGTCCAATTGTCTGCCGACCGAGCCGAAGGTCGTGTCCACACACGCCGCAGCGAAACTGGTAGGCAAGCAAGACCTTTTCTCGAAAGGCCGGATCGCGTCGCCGTGTTGGTCTTGCACCCGGGAGAACCTCCGGCGAGTCGCTGGCAAGACCGACCGCGGTCATGACGTCGGCACGTATCGATTCAGGGAAGTGGGAATCGACGATACGGTTTGCGATGATCGCCACCAGTTGCGGATCGGCCGCAAGGGCTTCTCGCAAAGCGCGTGGAAATCCGCCCCTGATGTGATTCTTCCGTAACTCTCCCAAGTTCGGCGCCGCGCCTGCAGGGCGCCCGAGGATGTTCTGCGGCCCTTCGAGCTGCCAAAGACCGTCGGTCTGAAGATGCCAGAAAGGGTAATGCCGAGATGCGGAAGAACCGCTAGGGCCGAACTCCTCCAGCAAGGCCTTCAGGCGCGGCTCAATCTCGTTCCAGTCATCCAATCCGGCTCCATCGATTCCGATTCGAGAAAGCGCATAAAGGACCAATAGCGGTTTATGAACGGCCCGCTGGTCGCCACGCTGCCAGACACGCATGCCGTCAAATGCCTGGAGGATTTCATCTCGAGTCATGGCCAATATTTTGCCTTCTCGGGTAACACCCAGCGTACGCCGCCGCGCGGGTCCGGCCTGTCGCCCGCGTACCTCGGGATCAGGTGAATGTGCAGATGAGCGACTGTCTGGCCGGCGGAAGCTCCGTCGTTGATTCCGATGTTGTAGCCAGCCGGATGATGTTCAGTATCCAGCGCCGCCTTCGCTTCGTCGAGCAGCCGAAGAAGACCGGCGCGTTCGACTGAAGTCAGCGTGAAGAACGACCCTACGTGGCGTTTCGGGAGGATGAGGGTGTGTCCCGGAGACACCGGAAACCCGTCTGGGATCACATATCCGAACTGGTTTTCGATGCGGATACGCTCTTGCGGCAGGTTGCAGAATGGGCAGGGAATCTGTTCGCTCACTTTCCGGCATCTTTCATTGCAATGGAACAGTGCAGTCCGAGCAACGAGGGTGGATGTTCAATGGCGCTCTTTGTTTGCGGGAATCCGGATCGCTTCCGGGAGATTATGGCGCATGCCCTCCGGAATGCCCATTCGGCGGATGAGCGAAAGCGGTTGCCGATCGCGCTCCGTAGAGTGCGACAGTTCGTGTGTACGAATTGGGCGCCATTGCGGAAATTCAGGTAGCGGGCGCTGCCTGAATTGACCTCATGGATGACGGTTGCTATATTGTCGCGGTGGCGCCGATTTGAGTCTCAGCTTGCGGGCGCTTGATAAATCCAGCTAAAGCGGTCGGGACCAAACCCGCTTTGGCACGCAGTCCGGTCAAGGCGGGTTTTTTCGTTGACGCCCGCCCTGGGTTCGCCGCATCGCCGGTTCCAATGGCCCGGCCGCGGCATGGCAACGAAACGACGGTCCCCGGGCGCACCCCATGAGCCCGGGTGGCGCGAGAATGAATTGCCGGCGAAATCCGGCGGAGGCTGGCCCCCTCGGGAGTGGTTCCCGCAATGGCCCGGCATTTGATCCGCAGCTTGTGCGCCGGGGCGTTCCGCCCGAAGCACTAAAGAGAGGAGCCCGCCATGCAGGAATCCCTGCGCACCGCGGCCGAAACCCTGGCCGTCGGAACCCCGTTCCCCCACGCCCGCCCCGATGCCGGCGTATACCCGCACCGGCACGGCGGCATCGCCTTCCCGGCGCGCCTGAATCCCCGGCGGCGGCAAGGCGCCGTCTCGCAAGACGCCCCGACGAGTGGGGATTCCGCGGGTCGCCCTTCGGGAAAGGAGATGCCATGAACCCCTCCGCCGACATCCCCGCCGGCCCGGCGCCCGCCGGCAGCGCCGCCGAAGCGCCCGAGCCGCCCCCGGCCCTGGGGGCGGCGCATTACCATGCCGTGGTGGAGCAGCTCCTGCGCCAGGCCACCGACCGGCGCGAGGTGGTGGACCTGGTGGACGCCCTGACCGCCTCCCTGGCCGGGGTCCTCGTCACCTTCGACCGCGCCGAGGTGACGGCGGACGTGATCGGCCGCCTCGCCCGCCATCTGCGGGACGCCGTGGAACACCGGCGGGCCCGGGCCGAACTGCAGGAACTGCGCGAAGCCGGGCGGTCGCCCAACTGAACGAACACGAAAGGATCCCCATGAGCCGAATCCATTTCTTCACCTCCGAATCCGTCTCCGAAGGCCATCCGGACAAGCTGGCCGACCAGGTCTCGGACGCCATCCTCGACGCTTTCCTGGCCCGCGACCCCTACGCCAAGGTGGCCTGCGAAACCCTCGTCGCCGACAACCTGGTCGTCGTGGCCGGCGAGTTCCGCACCGCCGACGAGGCCGTCTTCGAGGCCGTGCGGGCGGAGGCCGAGGGCATCGCCCGCCAGGTGCTGCGCGACGCCGGCTACCGGGACGCCGAGACCGGCATCGACCCGGACCGCTGCGAAGTGCAGGTGCGCTTCAACCGCCAGTCCATCCAGATCCACCAGGGGGTGGAGCGGGGCGGCGGGATCATCGGCGCCGGCGACCAGGGGCTGATGTTCGGCTTCGCCTGCGACGAGACGCCGGAGCTGATGCCCTACCCGATCTGGCTCGCCCACCGGCTGGTGGAGCGCCAGGCGCAGTTGCGCAAGTCGGGCCGGCTGCCCTGGCTGCGGCCGGACGCCAAGAGCCAGGTGACGGTGGCCTACGAGGGGCACCGGATGGCCGGGGTGGAGACCGTGGTGCTGTCCACCCAGATCGAACGCGGCCTGCACCCGGACTGGGTGACCGAGCAGGTGACGCAGGAGATCGTCGAGCCCCTGGTCCCGCCGGAACTGCGCCGGCCGGGCTGGAAGGTCTGGGTCAATCCGGCCGGCCCCTTCGAGATCGGCGGACCCAACGGGGATACGGGGCTCACCGGCCGGAAGATCATCGTGGACACCTACGGCGGCGCCTGCCCCCACGGCGGCGGCGCCTTCTCGGGCAAGGACCCGACCAAGGTGGACCGCTCGGCGGCCTACATGGCCCGCCACGTGGCGAAGAACATCGTCGCCGCGGGCCTGGCGAAGCGCTGCATGGTGCAGCTCGCCTACGCCATCGGCGTGGCGGAGCCGGTGTCGGTGCTGGTGGATACCCAGGGCACCGGAACCTTGCCCGACGAGGCCCTGGAGGACCGGGTGCGGCAGGCCTTCGACCTCACGCCGGCGGGGATCATCGAGGCGCTGCAGCTGCGCCGGCCGATCTACCGGCAGACGGCGGCGTATGGGCATCTGGGCAGGGAGGGCGCGGGCTTCCCATGGGAGGCGACGGACGCGGCCGGCCGGCTGAAGGCCTGAGCCGGCGCCGGAAGTCCGGGAGCGTCGCGCCGGATGGCGGATCCGCACGGGCGATGCCGGCGCGGGTCCGCCATGCCCGAAGAATCGTGCATCCCGCATGGCCGTTCCCGCTTCGGCTAAACTGGGCTCACGGCCTGAGCTCGGCCGGAAGCGCCCGAAAGCGGAGGTCTTGCCATGAGCATGATGCAGCGCATCTACACCATCGACCAGATGCTGAGCAACCGGCGGTCCGTGACGCGGCAGGAGTTCCTCGACCGCCTGGAGGTCGCCTGGGCCACACTCAAGCGCGACCTCGCCTACATGCGCGACCGGTTCAACTTTCCGGTCGTCTTCGACAAGGACCTCGGGGGCTACCGCTACGAAACTCCGCCGGACGGCGGCCGCCAGTTCGAGCTTCCCGGCCTGTGGTTCTCCGCCGAGGAAATCCACGCCCTGCTGACCATGCAGCACCTGCTCGCCAACCTGGACCGGGGCGGCCTCCTCGGCCCCCACATCCAGCCCCTCCTGGCCAGGCTTTCCGGGCTGCTCGGCACCGCCGACAACAGCGCCGATGAAATCAAGCGCCGCATCCGCATCGCCACCGTCGGGGCCCGGGAGTTCCACCTGGACCACTTCCAGGCCGTCGGCTCGGCCCTGCTGCGCCGCAAGCGGCTCTTCATCCGCTACCACGCCCGCGGCACCGACGAGGTGACCGAGCGGGAGGTGTCCCCCCAGCGCCTCATGCACTACCGCGACAACTGGTACCTGGACGCCTGGTGCCACCTGCGCAACGACCTCCGCGCCTTCGCCGTCGATGCCATCGAGCGGGCGGAAATCCTCGAGACGGCGGCGAAGAACGTCGCCGAGAAGCGCCTCGACGAGGTGCTCGGCTCGGGCTACGGCATCTTCTCCGGCGACCGGGTCACCTGGGCGACGCTGCGCTTCACCGCCGAGCGCTCGCGCTGGGTGGCCAGCGAACGCTGGCACCCGACCCAGGAAGGCCGCCGGCTGCCCGACGGCAGCTTCGAGCTGAAGGTGCCCTACGCCGACGATCCCGAACTGGTGATGGACATCCTCAAGTACGGCGGCGACTGCCAGGTGGTGTCGCCGAAGGCGCTGAAGGATCGCGTCGCCGCCGAACTGGACCGGGCGCGGAGCCACTACCCGGCCTGACCGGCCGGCCGCGGCACGCAAACCGCCGCTGCCCGGAGGTGCCCGTCCCGCGGCCGTTTCCGGCGGGCGCATTCCCTGAGCCCGGCGCCCGGTAGGCTGCTTCTCCATGCGCCGGCACTGCCGCCGGCCACCCGCCAGGAGACCTTCCATGCCCGATGCCGCCGCCCCGCAAGTCATCCTCACGCCCCTCAAGCCCGCCCTGATCACCGGCGTCGCCCAGAAGCTCACCGTCCTCGTCCGCGTCCAGGCGCCGGATCCCCTGCCCGGGGCCGTGCCGGCGCGTCCGCCGCACCGCCTCGCTCTGGTCATCGACCGCTCCGGCTCCATGTCCGGCGAGCCGCTGCGCGAGGCGAAGCGCTGCGCCGCCCACATCGTCGACCGGCTGGCCGCCACCGACCGGGCGGCCCTGGTCACCTTCGACAATCGGGTCCACACCCTCGTTGCGGCCGACCCCGTCGGCGACCGGCAGGCCCTGCATCGGGCCCTGGCCGGGATCCACGAGGGGGGCAATACCGACCTGCACGGCGGCTGGGCCGCCGGGGCCGCGGCGCTGGCGGGCCTGGCCAGGGAAAGCGGCCTCTCGCGGGTGATCCTGCTCTCCGACGGCAACGCCAACGAGGGCGTCACCGGCCTCGCGGACATCGTCGCCGCCTGCGCGCAGGCCGCCGCCACCGGGGTCACCACCTCCACCTACGGCCTGGGACGGGATTTCAACGAGAACCTGATGGTCGCCATGGGCCGGGCCGGCCAGGGCAACCACTACTACGGCCAGACGGCCCAGGACCTGCTGGAGCCCTTCGCCGAGGAGTTCGACCTCATCTCCAGCCTCCATGCCCGCCAGCTGCGCCTGTTCCTCGGCGTGCCCCAGGGCGTGCGCCTGTCGGTGCGCAATCCCTACCCGGTGGAGGATCGGGACGGCTTCCCGGTGGTCCACCTGCCGGACCTGGCCTGGGGCGCGGAAGCCTGGTGCCTGGCGGAACTGGAGGTGCCCGGCGCCCTGGCCCTGGAGGCCGGCAACAAGCTGCTGCAGGCGGGCGTCACCGGCGCCACCCCTTCCGGCGAACCCGTCGCCTTCCCCGAGGCGGTGCTGGAACTGAAGGGCGTGCCGCCCGGCGCCTGGGAGGTCATGCTCGCCGATCCCCGGGTGGCCGGACGGGCCGCCGAGCTGGAAGCGGCGCGGCTCCTAGAGCAGGCCCGGGCGGCGGCCCTGGCCGGCGACTGGGAGGCCCTGGACCGCATGCTCGCCCGGGCGGCGGAACGCTTCGCCGGCTATCCGTGGGTGGCGCAGGTGCTGGACGGGCTGGCCGGGATCGCCCGCATGCGCGACACGCAGCACTTCAGCAAGTCGGCCATGTACTCGGGCCTGAGCATGGGCCGGCGGCTGGCCGCCAAGGAGGAACATGCCAGCCTTGTCGCGGAATCGGTCAAGCCGAGTTTCCTGCGCCGCAAGCGCGAGCAGGGGAAGAGCGATACCGGCCGGGGGAAGGATCCCGATGCCTGATCCGGCCCGGCGGCCGCCGATCCGGCGCCGCCGGACGCGCTGCGCAGCGCCATCGTGGCGGCGCGGACGCGCGTCCTTCGCCATCGCCTGTGGGTCGTCCTGGCCGGCCGACGGGGCCCCGGTGCAGTCAATCGGGGCGGGGGATTCAGGGAGCCGGAGTCGCCAGGCGCACCCGCACCGCAATGCAATCGACATCGCCCGGGTTGCGCAGGCGATGCTCCCGGCCGGCCGGGAGGCGGGCCGATTCGTTCTCGCCCAGCTCGACCAGGCGGCCGTCCAGCGACACCGCCAGGCGCCCGGATCCGACCACCCAGTGGCCGCTGCCGTCGTCGCCGGGTCCGAGGCGGGGGGCGGCGCCCGGATGGATGACGAACTGGTGGACCTCCAGGCCGCCCGCCCTGGCCAGCAGGCGGCTGCATCCCCATTCCTCCCGGCGCCCTTCGCCGCCGGTGTCCGCCTTCGTCGGCAGGCCTTCGACGAAAGCCCGCAGTTCGCCGACGGCATCGTTGCCCGCCACCAGGAGCGCTTCCGGCGTGTCCACGATGGTCAGGTCGCGGACGCCGACGGCGGCCACCAGCCGGGTCTCGCTGCGGACATGGCAGCCGGAGGACCGGTGGGCCACGGCGGCGCCCTGCAGCCGGTTGCCGTCGGCGTCGGCGGGCAGGGCGGCGGCCAGGGAATCCCAGCCGCCCACGTCTCGCCAGTCGAAACCCGCGACCAGGCCGGCGACCCGGGGGGAGCGCTCCAGCACCGCCCGGTCGAAACCCAGGGAGGGCACCGCGGCCAGGGTGGCCTCGTCGAGCCGCGCGGGATCGCCCGGGTCCGTCGCCGTCCAGCAGGCGCGGATCGCCTCGCTCGGGCCGGGGGCCGCGGCCGCGAGTTCGGCGAGCACGGTGCGGGCCGTGAAGCAGAAGATGCCGCTGTTCCACCACCAGCCGCCCTCGGCCAGCAGGTCGGCGGCGGCCTCGGCGGAGGGCTTCTCGACGAAGCGCCGGACCCGCCATCCGGAGTCCATCCGCTCGCCGAACTGCAGGTAGCCGAAGGAGGGCGAAGGCGAGGCCGGCGGTACGCCGAGGATGGCCAGCCAGCCCTTGCGGGCCAGGTCGGCCGCTGCCGCCGCGGCCTCGGCGAAGGCGTCTTCGTCCTCGATCAGGTGGTCGGCCGGCAGCACCAGGAGGGCCTGGTCTTCCCCCTGCCGTCCGGCGACCCAATGGGCCGCGAAGGCAATGGCCGGGGCCGTGTCCCGTCCGAAGGGTTCGAGGATGAAATGCAGCCTGTCCGGCGGGACCAGTCCGGCCAGTTCCCGGCGGGCCGCCTCCAGCAGTCGCCGATGGGTCACCACCAGCACCGTCGCCTCGGGATTCGCCCGGCGGGCCCGCAGGGCGGCCATCTGGAGCAGGGATCGGCCATCCTGCATGCGCAGGAAGGGCTTCGGCCGGGCCGCGTTCGATGCCGGCCAGAGGCGCAGTCCCGCGCCCCCGCACAGGATGACGGCGACGCCGGGGGGCTGCGGGGTCATCGCGGGCGGCGCGGTCCGCGGGCGGGTGTCCGGCGGGCGATGACCGCCCGGATGCGGCCCAGGGCTATGGCTTTTCCTCGGCGCGCTTTGCCTCGTAGGCCGAGGGGCTGACGCCGGCGTGGGCGAGGAATTCGCGCAGGTGCTTGATGTCCTGCTTGGTGCAGACGTTGCCCTGGTGGGGATGGTGCAGGAAGGTTTCCATCCGGTTCAGGCGGACGCGGAAGCGGGCGCCGTGGGCCGGTTCCACCTCGGCCCCCAGATGGTTGAGGAGCGACTCGATCTCCCGCCAGTGGATGTTGGCGCTGATCGGATCCTGGAAGACGGTGCGCAGCAGGTGCAGGTGTTTGTGGCTCATGGCATGCCCGGCGATTCGTTGTTCCGATGCCCGCATCTTACGCCTGCGGCCGGGCGGGCCGCCGCCGCGGCTCAGTCCGGGCGGAACAGGAAGCGGGCATAGGCATAGGCGATGGTCTCGCCGATCACCGAACGCACGCCTTCGCTGGAGGCCCACCAGCGGTCCGGGTCGAAATCCCGGTCCGGCACGGCGGTGATGCCGACCCGCACCGCATCGCCCAGGGCCGCCTGGAACAACAGGCGGGTACGCCGGGCATGGGCCCCGTGGGACAGCACATGGACCGCGCCCGGCAGGGGGCCCCGGGCCAGCAGGCGGCTGCGCAGCGCCATCGCCGAGGCATAGGTCCGGTCGCCGATGACGGCCGAGGCCGGGACGGCTTCCACCGCCCCCGCCGGCATTCCCATGCGCAGCAGGGTGGCGGCGCCGAGGGAGGCGAAATCCGGGTAGTCCTGCAGCAGGGCGCCCCGCTCCACCGGCCCGCCGGTGACGAAGAGGCGCTCGTACCGCTGGCGGCGGAATTCCGCCGCCGCCTCGGCGAGCACGTAGTCCGGCGCCCAGCCCTCGACCACCAGCACGCCCCCGGGCGCCGCTTCCGATCCGGCCAGGAAGGGCATCACGTTCAGGGCCGCCGTCCAGGCCAGGAGGCCCGCCAGCCCGGCGGCCAGGACCAGGCCGCGCCAGGTCGGCACGAGGCACTGGCGGCGGCGCAGCAGCGGCCCGAATGGCTTCGGCATGGATTTCCCTCCCCCCCCGTGGTCCCGGCCGGGTGGCCGGCAGGCGCGATTATCCGCCAGCCCCCGGCCGCCGTCCCGCGCCGCCCGGCCCCGGCGGATGGCCGGCCGCACGGCTGATAAGATTGGCCATCCCCAATCCCCGGGCATGGCCCGGCCCCTGACATGGCCCGCGTGATTCCAGATGGATGGCGAGAACTCGAGGTCACCGGCGCCGCCGGGCGCGAGATCGAGACCCTCCGCATCCTCGCCGAGGGCCTGCCCGAGGCCTACACCGTCTACCACGGCGTGCACTGGAGCCAGGTGGAGGGGCGCCATGCGGTCTTCGGCGAGATCGACTTCGCCATCGTCAACCGGGCCGGCGACCTGCTGCTCGTCGAGCAGAAGAGCGGCTTCCTGGACGAGACCCCCGAGGGCCTGGTCAAGCGCTACCCGGGCCGCAGCAAGAGCGTCCCCGTGCAGATGGCACGCAACCGGGACGGCCTCCTCTCCCGCCTGCACCAACGGCCGGGCAGCCTCGGGGTCCATGTCGACGGCATGCTCTACTGTCCCGACTACAAGGTGCGCGAACCCGGCGGCGCCGGCCTGGCCCCGGAGCGCATCGTGGACGCCGACGGCCGCGGCCGCCTGAGCTCGGCCATCCGCGACATCCTTCCCGAGGGCACGGCGGGGCCCCGCGCGGACGCGGTGCACCGCTTCCTGCGCGACCTGATCCGGCTCGAGCCCGACGTGAGCGCCCTGATGGGGCGGGCGAGGCAGATGGTCACCCGGGTCTCCGGCGGCCTCGCCCAGTGGGCCCGGCAGATCGACATGGAGCCCTTCCGCCTGCGCGTTTCCGGCACCGCCGGATCCGGCAAGACCCAACTGGCCCTGGCCGAATACCGGGCCGCCGTGGAGGCCGGCCGGCGCCCCCTCTACGTCTGCTTCAACCGGCCCCTGGCCGACCATTTCGCCGCCATCGCCCCGGCCGGCGGCCTGGCCTGCACCTTCCACGGCCTCTGCGACCTGCTGCTGCGCGACGCCGGCCGGACGCCCGACTTCGCGGCGGAGGACGCCTTCGAGCGCCTGGTGGACGGGGCCGCCGGGATCGTCCCCGGCGGGGACTTCCTGTTCGATGTCGTGATCGTCGACGAGGGCCAGGACTTCTCCGAGGCCTGGCGCGACCTGACGCTGCGCCACGGTCGCCCCGGCGCCCGCTTCCTCTGGCTCGAGGACCCGCTGCAGAACCTCTACGGCCGGCCGCCGGTGGCGCTGCCGGGCTGGGTGGGCCTGCGGGCCCGGAGCAACTACCGCAGCCCCCGGCCGGTCGTGCGCATGCTGCGCGCCCTGTTTCCGGAAGGGGCCGCCATCGAGGCCGCCTCGCCCTTCGACGCCGCCGAGGTGGAAGTGCTCACCTACGCCGACGAGGAGGGCATGAAGGCGGCCGTCAAGGAGGCCATCCGCCTCTGCTTCTCGGCCGGCTTCCGCCGCGATGACCTGGCCGTCGTCAGCTACCACGGCCGCGGCCAGTCACGGCTCATGGCCCTGGACCGCCTGGGCTCCAATTCCTTCCGCCGCTTCTCCGGCCGCTACGACCTGCTCGGCCAGCCCCTCCATGACGATGGCGACCTGCTGCTCGAATCGGTCTACCGTTTCAAGGGCCAGTCCGCCCCGGCCGTCATCCTGGCCGAGATCGACTTCGCCGAACTCGACGACCGGGCCCTGCGCAAGCTCTTCGTCGGCGCCACCCGGGCCATGATGAAGCTGGTCCTGGTTGCCTCGGAGCAGGCCGCCAAGGTGCTGGCGGAACGGTTGTGAGGCGGCAGGAAGTGCGTCACGAGGCTGCCCGGGAGATGAATGCCATGGTGCTATCGGGAGGCCCGCTCCCCGCGGCGCGGCGGGTACGGAATCGCCGTCATCGCGCCGCAGGCGGCGCTCTACAAGGGGCGTGCGGCGCGGCTTTTGTAGGAGCGGCGGACACGCCGCGATGGGTTTCCGGACGCCCTTATCGCGCCGCGTGCGGAGGTCCTACAGGGGCGCGCGGCCCGGCTTTTGTAGGAGCGGCGGCCACGCCGCGATGGGTTTCGGGACGCCCTTATCGCGCCGCGTGCGGCGCTCCTACAACGCGACCCAGCCCGGACGGCCGGCGGCGGCGCCGCGAACCGCTCGGGCAGTCGAGCGTCGCTCCCCGTAACGAGCGAGCGCAGCGAGCAAACACCTTCCCCCGCCTCGGGGCGGGGGTTAGGGGGAGGGGGGCCATATGTGCGGCCGCTACGCCCTGAACCACCGGCCGGCGGACCTGATCCGCATCTTCGAACTGGTCGGCTGCCCCGAGTTCGGCCCCCGCTACAACATCGCCCCGACGGCCGATGTCCCCGTCATCCCCCTGTCGCCGGACGGCGAGCGGGTCGCCCACCTGCTGCGCTGGGGGCTGGTCCCCCACTGGGCGAAGGACCCGGCCATCGGCGCCCGGCTCAACAATGCCCGGGGCGAGACCGTGGCCGGAAAGCCTTCCTTCCGCGACGCCTTCCGCCGCCGCCGCTGCATCGTCCCGGCGACGGGCTTCTACGAATGGAAGGCGGAAGGCAGGCTGAAGCTTCCCCACTACATGAGCGCCCCCGACGGCGCGCCCCTGGCCCTGGGCGGCTTGTGGGAATCCTGGAAGGCGGACGACGGCTCCCTGCTGCGCACCTGCTGCATCGTCACCACCGGCCCCAACGCGCTGATGGCGCCCATCCACGACCGCATGCCGGTGATCCTGGCGGCGCAGGAATGGCGGACCTGGCTGGAGGGGCCGGCGGACGAGGCCCTGGCCCTGGTCCGGCCCTGCGACCCGGCAATGCTCCAGGCATGGCCGGTGAGTCGCCGGGTCAGCCGTGCCGCCGAGGAGGGCGAGGACCTGATCCTGCCCCTGCCCGAAGGAGAGATGCCGTGAAGACCCGCCGCGACGACCAGCCGTCCTATGTCACCAGGGACGGCTCGCTGATCCGCGAACTGATGCACCCGGCGCAGCACCCCGTGCGCCGGCAGAGCCTGGCCGAGGCGACGGTGCCGGCCGGCGGCCGCACCCTGCTGCACCTGCACCGGGCGACCGAGGAGCTCTACCACGTGGTCGCCGGGGCGGGAATCATGACCTTGGGAAGCGAGTCCTTTCCCGTCGGTCCCGGCGACACGGTGCTGATCCCGCCCGGGACGCCCCACTGCGTGGCGGCCGGGACCGACGGCGCCCTCGTCATCCTCTGCGCCTGCAGCCCGGCTTATTCGCACGAGGATACGGAGATGCTCGAGGAGGATCGAGGGGAGTGAGTTCCCGGCGCCGTGGGCCGCATTTTTCCCTGTCCTCCGCGGAGGCGGCTGGGGCGGGGAGGGACTTGTAGGAGCGGCGCTCGCGCCGCGATGGGTTTTCGAACCGCCCTCATCGCGCCGCATGCGGCGCTCCTACAAGGGGCGTGCGGCTCGGCTTTTGTAGGAGCGGCGGTCACGCCGCGATGCCTTTCCGAACCGCCCTCATCGCGCCGCATGCGGCGTTCGTACACGCATCGGCCCGCCTTGCCAGCCGCGCCCCGTGCGGAAATCCCGGCGGGGCCCGGCCTTCAGGCGACCTGGCGAGCGGCTGCGCGTTCCCGCAGCCAGTCCTTCACCGCCTGCTGGCGGCGGTTGCCGTCGAGGTGGCCGATGATCTTTTCCCGCACCTCCTCGAAGGGCCGCGGTCCGGCCGGGTGGATGCGGTCGCAGCGCAGCAGGTGCCAGCCCATCGGGGATGCGATGGGCATCGATACTTCGCCTTCGCCGAGGGCGAAGGCCACCGGGTCGAGTTCCGGGAACAGCCGACCCGCGGGAACGGTGCCGAGGAGTCCGCCTTCGAGGGCCGTGGGGCATTGGGAATGGCGCAGTGCCAGGGCGGCGAAGGCCTTTGCGTTGATGGCCTGGACGTGCAGTTCCTCGATCTCGGCCCTCACCCGGTCCCGTTCCTCGTCGCCCTTGAAGGTGAGCAGGATGTGGCGCAGGGTGCGCCGCTCCGGGGCCGCGAAGCGTGCCGAGTGCAGCCGGTAGAAAATCTCCGCGTCCAGGTCGGAGACCTGCGGAGCCGCGCCTTCGATGCGCTCCAGGACGGCCTCCAGGCGCAGGTCCCGGGCCACGGCGGCCTGCAGGCCGGGCAGGTCGAGGCCGATGCGCTCCAGGTCGGCGGCGAACTGGCGGTCGTCCTCGTAGCGGGCCCGGATCTCGCCGAGGCGCGCGTCGATGGACTCCGGGGTGACGACGGCCGCCGCCGCCTCCGGCGAGGACAGGATCATGGATTCCATGTCCTGCTGGCGCAGGGCCGTCTGATGCAGCCGCCGCCGGTCCCCGGCGTCCAGGGATTCGGGGGAGGCCTTGTGCAGTTCCCAGGCCAGCTTCAGTTCGAGGTAGGCGAACATTCGGGTTCCGGGCCGGGGACGAACGCCGCGGGTCTTGCCGGCCCCAGGGCGGCTTCCGGGACCTGGAAGACCCGTCCGGCGCGGCATTCGAAATGGATGTGGTAGGCGACGCCGCCGGGGGCATCGCGGATCACCTTGACGACCTCGCCGATGGCGCCCGCCGGCACCAGGGTCTCGCCGCCGGAGACCAGGGACTTGCCCGCCGCCACCTTCTCCAGGAACTCGAAGCGGGAGGGTTGCCAGGGCTCGTCGGCGCCGATCAGTTCCTCCTCGCGACAGCCGACGATGCGGCCGATGTCGAGGAAATGCACGCTGTAGATCACCTGGTCCTGGAGGAAGGTGCCCACGTCCACGACGTGGCCGACGGAACCCCTGCGTACCAGCAGCTCGCCCACGTCGGCGCCCGGATAGGTGCCGTCGTCCTTGACGTTGCGGGTGACGCGCACTGCGTCGCCGAAATCCCAGCGGTATTGCAGCATCAGCGGAAGGCCTTGTCGATGGGCACGAAGGAGGAGAGCCCGCCGCCCTCGATGGGACGGGTGTGGAAGACCGCGAACACCTTCTCGGCGACGCCGCTGGAGCGGACGAAGTCCTCGTAAGCCTGGGCGAGCCAGCGGCGGTAGATCTCCCTGCGCGCGGCCTCGTCCTCCGGGGGCGCCTCCTCGATGCGGCCGACATAGTCGCGGAAGCGCTGCAGGATGTGCAGGCGGCTGACCTGCACCACCGAGGGCTCGTAGGGAATGGCGAAGAAGTCGAGGAATTCCTCGGCGGAGGACAGTTCCTCCATGGCTTCTTCCAGGGTCAGGGTCTCATCCATAGCGCACCTCGCGTCGGGGAAAGGGTTCTTCGGCATCGCCGTCATCGGCGTCGCCGGTCGCCAGCACGGCATCCACCACCTGCAGCAGGGAGCGGACGCCCAATTGGTCGCGGCGGTCCAGGTCGGCCAGCTTGGCCAGGCAGGCCCGCGCCCGCACCGGCTCCTGCAGGCGCAACAGCACGACCCCGAGGGCCTTCATGGCCAGCAGGTGGAAGCGGAGCAGGCCGAAGGAGCGGCTCGCCGCCACGGCCAGGGAGCCCTCGTCCATGCGCCGCCAGTCGCGGGGCAGGCCCAGGCGGTCGGCGGCGATCTCGATGGCCCGTTCGACGACGGTCAGCGCATCGCGCAGCCGGTGCTGGTAGAAGTAGTAGCGGTAGAGGGCGACGAGGACGGTCAGGTTCTCGGGTGTCATGAAGTAGGCGCGCAGCAGGGCCAGTTCCGCATCGTCGCCGCCATAGCCGGCGGACGCCCGGTCGAGCAGCGCGACGATCTCCGCAGGCAGCGCTTCCTCGAAATAGAGTTCGGTGTCCTTGAACTCGAGCAGGTCCATGGCCCCTCCTAGGTGCCGGGGGTGCGGCCGGCGGTGCCGTCGCGCGGGTGTTCGCAGCAGAGGTCGCCGGCCGCGCAGGTCCGGCATTGGCCGGTATCGGCCGCAGCCGGCTCGCCGCGCAGTTGCCGAACCTGGCCTTCCAGGGCGTCGATGCGCTCCAGCAGGCAGGCGATGGACTTCGCCACCGGGTCGGGCAGCAGGTCGTGGTCGAGGGCGATGGCGCCCTCGGGAGCGTCCTGGGCGGCTCCGGTCGGCCGGCGCGGGATCACGCGGCCGGGTATGCCGACCACGGTGCATCCGGCTGGCGCGTCCTTCACCACCACCGAGTTGGCGCCGATGCGGCTGCCCGCCCCGATGCGGATGGGCCCCAGCACCTTGGCCCCGGCGCCGATGACGACGCCATCCTCCACCGTCGGGTGCCGCTTGCCCCTGTTCCAGGAGGTGCCGCCCAGGGTGACGCCGTGGTAGAGGGTCACGTCGTCGCCGACCTCGGCCGTCTCGCCGATGACGACGCCGGCGCCGTGGTCGATGAAGAAGCGGCGGCCGATGGTGGCGCCGGGATGGATGTCCACGTTGGTCAGCGCCCGGGCGAGGAAGGCGAGGAAGCGGGCCGGGTAGCGCCAGCCCCGCGTCCACAGGGCATGGGCAAGGCGGTGCAGCACGATGGCATGGACGCCGGGGTAGGTGGTGGCCACCTCCCAGAGGCCTCGGGCCGCCGGGTCGCGGGCAAAGACGCAGCGCAGGTCCTCACCCATCAGGGCGGCCATGCCGGGGGCCGCCACGGCACCGGCTCGCGGCCCGTCGGCGGACCCGGTGCAGCCGGCGATGGCCGCGGATTCATTCACGGCCGACTCCCGCCAGTTCAATTTCATCCAGGAAGCCGCGCAATTCGTGGTCGGCAGGCGGCCGCTTGGCGGCCAGCACGAAGCCGCGGATCCGGGCCATCAGCAGGTGTGCCGTGCCCTCGTCCAGGTCTACGCCGAGGCCGGCATAGACGGCCATCACCGCCCGGTGGCCGGAGTGTTTGCCAAGGACGATGCGGTGGCGCTGGCCCACGTCGGCCGGATCGAAGCCCTGGTAATTGCGCGGATCCTTGAGCAGGCCATCCACGTGGATGCCCGCCTCGTGGGTGAAGGCACCGTCGCCGACCACGCTCTTCTGCCAGGGCACCGGACGGTTGGCGGCATGGGCGACACGGCGGGACAGGACCGGAAAGCCGCGCAGGTCGATGCCCGTGCTACGGCCCAGCAGCTTTTCCGCGCCGACCACCACCTCCTCGAGGGGAGCGTTGCCGGCCCGCTCGCCGAGGCCGTTGACCGTCGTATTGACGTGGCTGGCGCCGGCGCGGATGGCAGCCAGCGTGTTGGCCGTGGCCAGGCCCAGGTCGTCGTGGGCATGCATCTCGATCTGCAGGCCGCTGTTGCGCGCCAGGCGGCGGATGCGGCGGGCGAGGCCGAAGGGTTCGAGGATGCCGAGGGTATCGGCGAAGCGAAGGCGGAAGGCCCCGGCCCGCTCGGCCACCTCGGCGATGGCCAGCAGGAAATCCAGGTCGGCGCGGGAAGCGTCCTCGCAACCGATCGCCACCTCCAGGCCCAGGTCGCGGGTCCGGGCGATGTGGTCCGGCAGCCGGGCGAGCAGCCAGGCCCGGTCCCGGCGCAGCTTGTAGGCCAGGTGCTGGTCCGAGGCGGGCACCGAGATGTCGGCCATCTGCACCCCCAGGTCCCGGCAGGCGGCGATGTCGTCGTCGTGCATGCGGCACCAGACCATCAGCCGCACCGGCAGGCCGAGGGCGGCGACGGCACGGATGCTCGCCCGTTCCTCGGCCCCCATGGCCGGGATGCCGATCTCCAGTTCCGGCACGCCGATGGCCGCCAGGTCGCGGGCGATGGCCAGCTTCTCGTAGAGCGTGAAGGCGACGCCGGCGGATTGTTCGCCGTCGCGCAGGGTGGTGTCGTTGATGGTGACCGGCCGCATGGGTTCGCTCCTTGCCGCCTATCAAGCAAAGCCGATGCCATGGGATTGATACGGGGAAAAACAGGGACTTGCGAGCTGTGTCCCGGGAGCTGCGGCGGATGCTGTCGGTTTTCCTACACGCCGCGCGACGGCGCCGCCCGGAGGCTGGCCGTCCTTACAGGGGCAGTTCGGCGACGACCTGCCATTCCCCCTGGCGCGCGATGCCGGGTTTGGTGGCGTCGTCGCGCAGGCGGCGGTGGAGCTGGGTCCCTTCTTCCAGGGCGGGCCCGAAGCGCTGCCGGATCCGCGCATCGTAGTCGGCCAGCGGCGTCCGGCCGGCCAGGGCGGCCAGGCAGGCGTTGGCGGCGTCCTCGCCCGAGGACACGGCGGCCGGCACGCCCATGCCGGTGATCGGATGGACGAGGCCCGCCGCATCGCCGGCAAACAGGATGTTGCCGGCCACCAGGCGCTCCCGCAGGCCCCCCACGGTCATCAGGCCGCCCACGCGGCGCAGGATGCGCTGGCCGACCTGGCCGAGCAGCTGCAGGTGCATGTGCAGGTGGTCGAGGAGGCGCTGCCCCTCTTCCCCCTGTCCGGTTTCATGGGCCAGGGCGAGGTTGGCCTGGTCGTCCCCGTTGGGCTGCAGCCAGGCGTGGACGTCCGGGCGGCCGGGGGCCAGGAGCACCTGGACATTGTGCCGCGGGCGGGACAGGGGCAGCGAGTATTGCCGTGTCTCCCTCAGCTCCAGGGGGCGCAGCGCAATGCGTTCGGCCACCGTCGAATGGGGACCGTCGGCGGCCACCAGGGTCCGGTAGCGAACTTCCTGCCTTTCGCCATTGCCGGTGGCGAGCAGGACCGCCGAGCTGGTGGCCGGCACCAGGTCCTCGATCTCGGTCTGCAGGCGGATCTCGGCGCCGGCCGCGCGGGCGATCTCGACCAGGGAGCGGTCGAAGTCGATGCGGTCCACGAAGGCGCCCGGAGTCCCCGGCCGACCTTCGCCTAGCCAGCGGGCACTGATCCAGCCGATCCGCGGCTCGCCGGAATCCGGAAAGGCGGGGTGGCCGAGGCGCGACTTGCGGTCGATGGCCAGCACCCGCAGGCCGCCGCGGGCGGCGACGGCCGCCGCGGCCGCACCCGCGGGCCCCAGTCCGACCACCAGCAGATCCCATTCCTCGCGCATGTCGACCCTGCACCTCGATTGATATTTATCAGATGCTAGCGGATGGATCCCCGGGAATGCAAAGGAAAACAAGCCTCCACCGGCCACGGGATCACGGACCGCCGCATTCTCCGGGCCCGGGCGCCGCCGTCCGCGATGGGGTACTCCACCGGGCCGGATTCTGGGATCATCCGGCCATGGGATTCCTCGACTGGTTGCTGCCTTCAAGCCTTCCCGACCGGGAGATCGCCCGCCTCGTGGAGCGGGCCGTCGCGGCCGTGGATCCGCGCATCCGGGCCGTCGGCGGCCATGAACGGCGGCTCGCCCCCGTGGTGGCCCGCGCCGCCGCCTATTGCGCAGGCCTGGCCGAACGGATCCCCGGACCGGTGCCGATCAGCCGGGCGGCCTTTGCCGCCGATCCCCTGGTGCACGCCCTGTTCGCCAGCGCCGACGACATCGAGACCATGATGGCGACGAGCCAGTGCGTTCGCGACCACCTGGTCGGACCGGATGCGCCGGCGACGGGTTCATGCAGCGCATTGCTCGGCATGCGCCGGCGGGAGAAAGCCGGCTACGGCGTACGGATGGCAGGCGAGATACTGCGCTACGACGAACCCCAGCGCACCCTCTACTTCGCCGACCACACCCTGGCCGAGCCGGCGACGGACGACGAGGCGGCCCGGCGCGGCCTGGCCGATGCCATGTTCCGCGGCCTCCTTGAAAGCATAGGGACCCACGTGGACGAGGTACGCCGGGAACTGGCCGGCCTGCACCAGGACCACGCCGTCGAGGGCGCCCGCGTTCGCGCCGCGGAGGGGCCCGAGGCACACACGCGGCGCCTGGACGACCTGAGGCGGCGCCTGCGCGCGACGGCCGGCGCCCTGTCCCCGGAGGCCCTGCTGGAGACCCTGGCGGACAGCCTGGCGGAACCGGAGCGGCAACTGGAGCTCAACTCCCTGCGCATCGCCGTCGACCGGGCCGGGGTCATCGATCCGGTCGGCCCGGAAGGCGCCCGGGCGGACACCCTGGAGTTCGCCGAACTGACCAGCCGCGACCAGCGGCGCTGGGTGGTCCTGCTGGTGCGCATCGAGCGCGAGGAAGCCCGCGAGGCGGTGCGCCGCCTGGAGGCGGCCCGCCGCTACATCCTGCTCTGAGGCGTCGCCCGCCTCAGGCGTAGGCCGGCGCGAAGGCCTTGTCGGGATCGGCCACCGGGCCCTTGTCACCCCAGTAGGGCGAGAGCTTGCGCAACTGGGCGACGATGGGCGGCACGGCGGCGATCACCCGGTCGATCTCGGCCTCCGTCGTGTCGCGGGACAGGGAGAAGCGGGTGGTGCCGTGGGCCGCCGTGTAGGGGATGCCCATGGCGCGCATGACGTGGGAAGGCTCCAGGGAACCGGAGGTACAGGCCGAGCCCGATGAGGCGGCGATGCCCATCTTGTTCAGCATCAGCAGGATGGCCTCGCCCTCGATGTACTCGAAGGCGATGTTGCTGGTGTTGGGCAGGCGGTAGAGGGTGTCGCCGGTGGCGAAGGCGTTCGGCACCTTCGCCAGGATGCCGCGCTCCAGCTTGTCGCGCAGGCGTTTGACCACTGTGTTCTCGTGTTCCATGTGCTCCATGGCCAGCTCGCAGGCGCGGCCCAGGGCGACGATGCCGGCCGCATTCTCCGTGCCGGCCCGCCGGCCGCGCTCCTGGTGGCCGCCGCGCAGCAGGGGGCGGAAGCGGCAGCCGCGGCGCAGGTAGAGGACGCCGATGCCCTTGGGCGCGTGCAGCTTGTGGCCGGAGAGCGACAGCATGTCGATCTTCGTCGTCTTCAGGTCGATGGGCACCTTGCCCACGGCCTGCACGGCGTCGGTGTGGAACATGATGCCGGCGGCATTGGCCATCTCGGCCATCTCCTCGACCGGGAAGAGGGTGCC
>JBPOHD010000011.1:0-10118 GCA_052035955.1 Pseudomonadota bacterium | reverse complement strand
GCCGACGAAGATCAGGCCGCCGATGACGGCCATGACGCGGGCCAGGTAGAGCAGCCACCGCCCCACGGGACCGAAGCGGTCGTGGATGGCGAAGGGTGTCGGCTGTAGGGGTTCCTCGTGCATCCGTGCTCTTCCGTCCTTGTTCTTCGTGCGCCTTTGGCCGGCGCTTGTGCCGCGATTAGATCACCTTCCCCGGATTGAGGGTACCCCCGGGATCCAGGGCCTGCTTGAGCGTGCGCATCAGGGCCACTTCCTCCGGCGAGCGGGAGTGTCCCAGGTAGGGCCGCTTCAGGGAACCGATCCCGTGCTCGGCGGAGATGGAGCCGCGCCACCGTCCCACCAGGCCGTAGACCAGCTCCTCCAGTTCGTGCTCCGGCTGCGCGCCGTCGCCGACGCGGATGCCGATGTGGATGTTGGCGTCGCCCACGTGGCCGAAGAAGACGGTCTCCGCCTCCGGCCAGCGGGCCCGGGCGGCGGCGGTGCAGGCCTCGATGAAGGCGCCGATGCCGCCGGTGGGGATGCTGACGTCGAAGCCCACGTGGGGCCAGAAGACGCGCCGGAACTCGCCGGAGCCGTCGCGGATGCGCCACAGGGCCTCCGCGTCGGCCCGGGAATGGGCGACCACCGCGTCGGCCAGCAGGCCGGCCTCGTGGGCCTCGCCGAGCATGGCCTCGAAGCGCTCCTGGTCGCGGGCCTGGTCGGCACCCAGGGCCTCCACCAGCAGGTGGCCGTAGGGCAGGGGCGGGGCGCAGCCGGGCACGCCGCGGGTGATGCGCTCGTAGAAGTCGGGCCACATCATCTCGAAGGCCGAGAGCGTGCCGCCCAGGCCCTCCCGGGCGTGGCGCAGCAGGGCCACCACCCGGTCGTAGTCGGGAACGGCGCAGAGGGCCGTGCAGGCGCTGCGCGGCAGGGGGTGGAGGCGCAGGACGACGCGGGTGACGACGCCCAGGGTGCCCTCGCTGCCGATGAAGAGCTGTTTCAGGTCGTAGCCGGCGTTGTTCTTCAGCATCTTGTTCAGGGAGGTGATCACCGTGCCGTCGGCCAGCACCACCTCCAGGCCGAGGACCAGGTCCCGCGTCATGCCGTAGCGGATGACCCGGTTGCCGCCGGCATTGGTGCCCACGTTGCCGCCGATGCGGCAGGAGCCGCGGCCGCCCAGGTCCAGGGGATAGAGGAAGCCGGCCTCCCGGGCCGCCTCCTGGATCGCCTGCAGGGTGGTGCCGGCCCAGGCGGTGAGCGTCGCGGCGGCCGGGTCTATCTCCTCGACGCCGGCCATGCGCTCCAGGCTGAGGACGACGCAGCCCGGCACCGGCGTGCCGCCGCCGGCCATGCCGGTCATGCCGCCCTGGGTGACGACGCCGACTCCGGCCGCCGAGCAGGCGCGCAGCACGGCCGACACCTGGGCGACGCTGCCCGGGCGCACCACGGCCAGGGGCGTGCCGGCCGGGGCGGCGACCATGAAGTCGGCCAGGAAGCGCGGCTCGACGGCCTCGCCGGCGAAGACCTGGGCCGGGCCGACGATGGCGCGCAGCGCGTCGATCAAGTCCGTGCTCATCCCGGAAAACCTTTTTCCACCGCAGAGACGCAGAGTACGCAGAGGAAATGCAGGGGGGTGCAGGGTGGGTCTTGCGCACCCGTCGGGTGGGCTGAGAAGAATGCGATGGTCATGGATCGATCGCCTTTCCCGGCACCTCGGCGCCTCTGTGGCGAGGCTTTCAGATTCATCCTCGCCTCCACAACGCCGCCGGGTGGCTGCCGACCCAGCGCACGGGCTGGGGCCTGGGCGCGCGCTTCGGGGCGTTCTGCGCTTCCAGGGTGCGGTCCAGGGCCGTGCCTTCCTCGTCGGCCAGGGCGGCCTCCCGGGCGGCGCGCAGGCGGGCGGCGCGCAGGGCCGGGTCCTGGCCGCGGACGGCCACGTAGCGCAGCAGGTGGGCCAGGTTCTCCCTGGCCCGCGCGTTGGTGGCGCCGTAGCCCTTCACCAGCCGCCCGCAGAGGGCCGCCTCCCGGGCCGAGGCCCAGTCGCCCTCGCCGGCCAGGGCGACGATCGTCCCCAGCCAGTCCTCGATCAGCGCCTGCTCCTCGGCGTAGCGGCTGCCCCGCCGGCGCATGCCCCTGAGGCCGGCCAGCAGGCGCAGGGCGAGGAAACCGTGGATGCTCGTGGCATCGAGGCGGAGCGGCCAGGCGGCCGGCGGCAGGCCGCGGGCCAGGCGCCGCGCCTCCCGGGCCAGCAGCCGGTCGGCGAGCTTGCGGGGCAGCAGGCCGGCGATCTCGGGGATGCCGGGCTTGAAGAAGTCGACGATGCGCAGCAGGTCGCCGGGGGCGGCGGCCGTCTCGGCGCGGACGCGGGCGTGGCGGCCGGCGGCGGACTTCAGGCCGGCCACCCGGACGAGGTCGTCGAAGGCCATCCAGAGGGCCAGGTAGCGGGCCGCCTCGCGGGTGACGGCCCAGCCCCCGGCGCCTTCCGGGTCCAGGGCGCGCTCGGCGGCGAGCACCCGGCCGATGCGCTGGTCATAGAGCTCGGCGTAGGCGGCGTCCTGGAACTGCGCCACACGCCGGCGGCCCGGGTCGGCGAACTCGGCCACCGGGGGCGGCAGGAGGTCGGAGGCCGGATTCCCCGCCGGGGCAGCCGTGGTGGCGGGGGAGGCAGTTGGGGTGGTTGCCATTGCAGGAGCGGGGTCCTGCACGCCGCCGGCGCAAGCCCGTTCGAAGGCGGCGGCGAAGCCGCGCAGGCTGGCCTCGACACCGCGGCCGGAGGCGCGGATCACCGCCTCGCAGGCCTCGCGGCCGAAGGGCAGGCGGCCGCTGCCGGCGATGGCGCCGAAGAGGACGGCGCTGGGCACGGTGCCGGCCTCCCGGGCGACGGCCGCCATGTCGAAGGCGACCAGGGTGCGGCTCTGGGCGCCGGCCGCCGCCAGCAGGCGGTCGGCGTCGAAGCGGCCGTCGCCGGGGGCAAGCTTCTCGAAGGTGGTGAGCGTGCGGTGGGTGGAGGTGATCAGCACGGTGCGCTCCGGGCTGGCCATGCCGTTGCCCGCCTGGCGCGCCGCCTCGAGCAGCTCCGAGGCGGCGAGGATGTCCACGGCTCCCGGCACCGGTGCCAGGCTCAGCACCGGCCTGCGGCCGGCGAGCGCGGCGGCCGGGACGGGGAGGATCTCCACGTAGTAGCTGGTGGCGCCGGTGCGCTGGGCGACGCCGGGGATGGAGGTGGCCTGGGCCGGGAAGCCGGCCGCCGTGGCCGCGTCCACCAGCCACTCGGCGAGCACGCCGCCCCCCTCGCCGCCGAGGGCGGCGACCAGGATGCAGACGGGATCGGTGCCGCCCGGCGCCGCGGGCGGGGCCATGCCGGCGTCGTCCCTGCCCGCGGCGGGGGCGGGCGGCGGCTCGCCCCGGCGGGCCCGGGCGCCGGGGCCGCCGGCCGGCGCCCCGGGGCGGCCCGGCGCCGGGGCCGGGGCCTCGGGGGCCTGGAACAGGCCGATCACGGTCCGCCGCAGCCAGGCCAGCAGGCGCTCGCCGGGTCCCGGATGGGTCACCACCTCGGCCCGGTAGAAGGAGGGGCAGAGGGCGGCGGCGTGGGCGTTCTCGCCGCAGAGGCCGCAGCCGACGCAGCCCTCGACGACCGTGGCCACCGGGTCGGGCCGCAGCGGGTCCGGGTTGTCCTTGAGGGTCAGGGTGGGGCAGCCGGAGAGGCGGATGCAGGAATGGTCGCCGGAGCAGACGTCCTCGTCCACGCCGTACTTCACCCGCTCGACCCGCTTGCCGGCCTTGAGCAGGCCGGCGACCCAGGGCTTCACCCGGCGCTGGCGCTCGAGCTGGCATTCGCCCTCGGCGACGATGACCTTGAGGCCGGCGTAGGCCGTGGTGAAGGCTTCCTCCAGGGTGCGGCGCATCTCGTCCACCCGGTAGCTGTGTACCGTGCGCAGCCAGGCGACGCCGATGCCGCGCAGGGTGTCCTCGATGGTGCGGTTGCGGTCCACCAGGCTCTGGTGCTTGTCCGGCGCCGTGGCGCGCACTTCCTCGTCGGGCGTCGAGATGATCTCCTGGGTGCCGGTGGCCGAGGTGTAGCCGTTCTTCAGGATCACCAGGACGGCGTCGTCGCCGTTGAAGAGGGCCGACTCGACGCCGGTCAGCAGGCCGTTGTGCCAGAAGCCGCCGTCGCCCATGATGGCCAGGGCGCGCCGCCGCATCATCGGCGAGACGCCGGCCCGGCTGGCCAGGCTCATGCCGTAGCCGAGGATGGTGTGGCCGAAGGAGAAGGGCTCGAAGGTGGCGAAGGCGTGGCAGCCGATGTCGGCGGCGATGTGCACCGGCCCCACCTCCCGCTGGGCGAGCTTGAGGGCGGCGAAGACCGGCCGCTCCGGGCAGCCGGTGCAGAACTGGGGCGGGCGCGGCGGCAGGGGCGCCGCCAGGGCGGCGGCGACGGCGGCGCGGCGGGCCCCGGTGGCGGCAAGCCACTCCCGGCCGGCGGCCAGGTCCATGCCGGGCGCATGGCGGGCGAGGAAGTCGGCCATCCCCCGGGCCATGGCCTCGACGGTGTATTCCCCGGCCATGGGCAGCAGGTCCTTGCCGTGGATGGGGGTGCCGATGTCCAGGCGGCGCAGGACCAGGCCCACCTCCTGCTCGATGAACTCGGGCTGCCCTTCCTCCACCACCAGCACGGCCCGCTTGCCCCGGCAGAAGTCGCCGATCTGTTCCGGCACCAGGGGATAGGTGACGTTGAGGGCCAGCACGGGCAGCCCGCCCATGCCGAAGGCATCGGCCAGACCGAGCTGGCGCAGGGCGCGCGCCAGGCCGTTGTGCAGGCCGCCCTGGACGATCACCCCCAGGTCGGCGCGGCGGCCGGGAAAGACCTCGTTGAGCCCCCGTTCGACGATGAAGCGGCGGGCCGCCGGCAGGCGCTCCTCGCCCTTCAGCTTCTCCTGGCGGAAGGTGGCCGGCGGATGGGCCAGGCGGCCGTAGTCGAAGGCCGCCGGTTCCTCCATGACCCGGCGCCGGGAGACGGCCGGGGCCAGGTTGTCCTTGCACTCGAAGCTGCCGCGCACGTGGCAGGCGCGCACCCGCAGTTGCAGGAAGGCCGGCATGTTCGAGGCCTCGGACAGGGCGAAGCCCTCCTCGACCAGGCGGACCATGTTGGCCAGTTCCGGCCGCGGGTCGAGGAGCAGGATGGAGGACTTGAGGGCGAAGGCGTAGGTGCGCTCCTGGATGACGCTCGCCCCCTCGCCGTAATCCTCGCCGACGACGATCAGGGCGCCGCCGGTGACGCCGGGCGAGGCCAGGTTGGAGAGGGCGTCGGCGGCCACGTTGGTGCCCACCACCGACTTCCAGGTGACCGCGCCGCGCAGGGGATAGTGGATGGAGGCGCCGAGCATGGCGGCGGCCGAGGCCTCGTTGGAGCAGGCCTCCACGTGCACGCCCAGTTCGGCCAGGTAAGGCTCGGCCTGCACCATCACGTCGAGCAGGTGGGAGACGGGGGCGCCCTGGTAGCCGCCCACGTAGGCGACGCCGGACTGGAGCAGGGCCTTGGTGATGGCCAGGATGCCCTCGCCGTGGAAGGCCTCCCCGGCGCCCAGGCGCAACTGCTCCACCTCCCTGCTGAACGAGACTTCCAAGGCTGCCTCCGATCGTTGATGCTTGAACGATACGGCAGGCCCTATAATTCGTCCATCCCATAATCCTTATTTCGACTATGAACGGGGCGAATGAATGGGCGCGCTCGACCTGAACCTGATGCAGGTCTTCCACGCCGTCCATGCGGCGGGCAACGTCAGCCGGGCGGCGGAGCGCCTCGGGCTCTCGCAGCCGGCCGTGAGCCACGCCCTGCGCCGCCTGCGGACCCAGTTCAGGGATCCCCTGTTCGTCCGGGTGCCGGGCGGCGTGGCGCCGACGGCGAAGGCGGAGCGCCTGGCGCGGGCCGTCGGCGAGGCGCTGCAGACCCTGGACCTGGCGATCCAGGAGAGCGAGGCCTTCGACCCGGCGGCTTCCGAACGCAGCTTCCGCCTCTACATGACCGACATCGGCGAGCTGATGTTCCTGCCCCGGCTGATGGAAAGCCTGCGCCGGGACTCGCCGCGGCTGCGCATCGAGGTGCACCAGCTCGACCCGGACGGCATCATGCCGGCCCTGGAGGGCGGCAGCCTGGACCTGGCCCTGGGCTACCTGCCCCAGCTCGCCGCGGCGCGCCGGCAGGCGCTGCTCGGCGAGCGCTACGTGGTGCTGCTGCGCGCCGGCCATCCGCTGGCCGCCCGCCGGGCGACGGCGGCCACCCTGGCCGGCCTCGAGTACATCGTCGTCCGCTCCCATGCCGAGACGGGCCGCCGGCTGAAGGCCCTGGGCCTGGAGGGCCGGGTGCGCCTGTCCCTGCCCCATTTCCTCGTCATCCCCGCCATCCTGGCGCGCACCGACCTGGCGGCCCTGCTGCCCTACCGCCTGGCGCGCACCTTCATGGAGGGCGGCGACTTCCGCCTGCTCGAACTGTCGCCCCGGGCGCCGGAGATCCCGGTGGCGGTGCACTGGTACTGGCGCTACGAGAACGACCCGGGCATCCGCTGGCTGCGCGACCGGATCGTGGAACTGTTCCGGGAGGATTGAATGCGAGACCCCGTCACCGTCGCCGACTGGCGCGCACTGGCCCGCCGCCGCCTGCCCCGCTTCGTCTTCGACTACTTGGACGGCGGCGCCGAGGAGGAATCGGCCCTGGCGCGCAACCGCCAGGCGCTGGAAGGGCTGCGCCTGCGGCCGCGGGTGCTGCGCGACGTCTCCGCCCGCAGCCAGGCGCTGCGGCTGCTGGGGCAGGAACTGCCCTCGCCCCTGCTGCTGGCGCCCACCGGCCTCAACGGCCTGGTGCGCCGCGACGGCGACGTGGCCCTGGCCCGCGCCGCGGCGGCCCACGGCCTGCCCTTCGTGCTCTCTTCCGCCTCCACCACGGCCCTCGAGGAGGTGGCGGAACGGGCCGGCGGCGAGCTCTGGTTCCAGCTCTACGTGCTCTCGGCCCGGGGCTTCGCCGAGGCGCTGATGCGGCGGGCCCGGGCGGCCGGCTACCGGGTGCTGGTGCTGACGGTGGACGTGCCGGTGAGCGGCGCCCGGGAGCGCGACCAGCGCAACGGCTTCCGCATGCCCTTCCGCCTGACGCCGTCCCTGGCCCTGGACGCCTGCCTGCATCCGCGCTGGACCCTGGACCTGCTGCGCGGCGGCATGCCGGAGCTGGTCAACCTGAAGTCCGAGGCGGCCGGCGACGTGGCCGCCCAGGCCGCCCTGCTCGCCCGGCAGATGGACACCTCCCTGGCCTGGGACAGCCTGGCCTGGGTGCGCGACCACTGGCCGGGCCGGGTGCTGCTGAAGGGCGTGCTCGACCCGGAGGACGCGGACCGGGCCATGGCCCTGGGCCTGGACGGCGTCATCGTCTCCAACCACGGCGGCCGGCAACTCGATGCGGCGCCGGCCACCATCGAGGCCCTGCCCGGCGTGGTGGCCGCCGTCGCCGGCCGCGGGGCGGTGCTGGTCGATTCCGGCTTCCGCCGCGGCGCCGACGTGCTGAAGGCCGTGGCGCTGGGCGCCGACGCGGTGCTGCTCGGCCGGGCGACCCTCTACGGCCTGGCGGCGGCCGGCGAGGCTGGGGCGGCGGCGGTCATCGCCCTGCTCAAGGCGGAGATCGACCGCAACCTGGCCCTGCTGGGCTGCGCCAGCCTGGGGGAACTGGGGCCCGACCGGGTGTTCGGCGAACCGCCGGCGAGTGCATCCGGCGGCGGGGTGCGGTCCTCGGCGGCGACGGGCGAAGCGCCGGGGTGATCGTGCGCCGCGATGAGGCGGCGATCCAACGACCCGATTAGGAGCCTGCGTCAGCGCGCGCGCTGCGGCGCGCCGTTGCCGGCGACCCGCTTCAACTCGGCTTCCTGGGCTTCATAGTCGCCCAGATGCGCGCGCATCAGGCTTTGCCAGAGCTTTCCGTGGTTGGGCACAGAGAAGTGGAGCAGCTCGTGCACGATCACGTAGTCCCACAGCTCGGGCTTCAGGGTGGGCAGTTCGTCGCTGAAATTCAAATGGCCGGACGTGGAACACGAGGCCCATTTGTTCCGCATCGGCCGCACACCCAGCCAGACGATCTTGACGTCCAGCCTGTCGGCCCAGTGACGCACGCGCTGCTTGAACTGGCCTTTGTGATCGAGCGCCTTCATCGCGCTAAATCCGGTCCGCCTTTTCCAGCAGCGTAAACAGCTCATCCACCAACGCCGTCACCCGATCCAGGTCTTCTGTTTCTGCATAGATGGAGAAGGTCACTTTCTTGCGGAGTTCGCGCAGGGCGTTTTCGCTGCGTTTCCAGTTCGGAAACTCGGTGAAGGCGTGGCGAATCTTGCGGCTGACCACCTCGGCGTTCTCAATCTTCGCGTCGAGCAGGCTGCGGTAGACAAAATAGGTCAGGCCATCGAAAGACTTTTCGGCCTGCTCCTTCTTCCGCGTTTCGTTGCCTTCCACCTCACGCAGCAACTCGGCCAGGGCCTCGGCCGTGCTGGTCTGGCGCTGCTCGAAGCTCTCCTGCACCGCCCTCGCACGTTCCGCCATGGCAATGAGGCAAGGGTCGTCGCTGTTTTCCTGGGCCAGCTTTTCGATGCTCTTGATCAGGTTGATGACCTTGGTGCCATCCCCGCCGCCCTTGTTCTTGATCAGCTCGATGGTATCGCCATCGATCGCGACGATCTCGCCCAGGCCGCTTATGCCATAGCTGCCGACCTTCTGCTGCACCAGTTGGTGGGTCTTGGCCTGAAACTCGCGGTCGACCATCACTGTCCGGGTGTAGGCCTTGCGGACGACCTGGTAGATCGCCGTCAAGGTTCCATAGTCGTCCATGAACGGGCGCAGGAAGGCATCGGGCGAGATGATCTCGTAGAGCATCTCGATTTCCTTGTACTCCTTGAAAAAGGCCTTGCGCCGCTCGGGATCGCGGAAGTGCTCGATGAGGGTGTCCACGTCCCTGTCGTTGAAGTTGCGCTCGATCAGCCCGAGGTATTCAGGCGCCCTGGACTCCATCTTGTTCTTGAACAGTACCTTCAGCAGCTTCAGGTCCTTGACGATGGCGTTGATCTCGTCGCTGTCGAAGGCCAGCGCCTTTTCCAGCTTGTCGAAAATGCCGACGAAATCCAGCACGAAGCCATGGGGCTTCACCATCTCCCGCGCCTCGTTCTCGTAGGGGCGGTTCACCCGGGCGATGGCCTGCAGCAGGGTGTGGTCGCGCATCGGCTTGTCGAGATACATCGCGTAGAGCACCGGCGCATCGAAGCCGGTGAGCAGCTTCTCGGTGACGATCAGGATCTTCGGCATCTGGTCGAGCTTGCCGAAGCTCTTGCGGATTTGCCGTTCCTTCTTCGAATCGAGGTGGAATTCCTTCAGCAGCTTGGAATCGTTGTTGCTGCCGGTGTAGACGACCTCGGAATAATCGGGCGGCAGGAACTGGTCGAGCGCGTGCTTGTAATGCGCGCAGGCTTCGCGGTCCACACCGACGAGGAAAGCCTTGTAGCCCAGCGGCTCGACGTTCTGGCGATAGTGCTCGGCAACGAACTGCGCCACCTGCTGAATCCGCTCTTTGCCCTTGAGGAAATTCTTCAGGTTCACCGCCCGTTCGAGGATCTTGTTCAGCTCCTCGATGTCGGCCACGCCTTCGGCCTCGGCCAGCGACAGGAACTCCTTGTCCAGCGTCTCGTGCGGCACCAGCATGTCGTTGGGGGCGAGCTGGTAGTAAAGCGGCAGCGTGGTGCCGTCCTCGATGCTGTCGGCGATGGAATACTTGTGCAGGTAGCCTTGATCGTCCTCGCAGCCGAAGGTCTTGAAGGTGCCCTTGCCATGCACCGTCTTGTCCACCGGCGTGCCGGTAAAGCCGAGGAAAGTCGCATTCGGCAGGCCGGCCATGAGGAAGTTGCCGAGGTCGCCGCCGGTGGTGCGATGGGCTTCGTCGATCAGAACGTAGATGTTCGAGCGCATGTTCAGGTTTGCCGGCATGTCGCGGAATTTGTGGATCATCGTCACGATGATGCCCCGGTAGTCGTCGCGCAGCAGCTGGTTGAGCCGGGCGATGCTGCTGGCGTGCTCCAGGTTGCCCAGGCCGAGGGCGGCGAGGTTCTTGAGCATCTGGTCTT
>JBPOHD010000109.1:0-34727 GCA_052035955.1 Pseudomonadota bacterium | reverse complement strand
CGCCGCCTGCGCGTCCGATTCGAACGACTGGCCGATATCCACGAAGCCTTCCTCAAGATCGCCTGCTGCGTCATCTGCTGGCGCCAACTGCGAAAGGCTCAATCATCATTTTGTTAGGCGTTCTTAGCCCGCCGGACGGCGACCGGGGGCGCCCGGCCTCGGCCGCCGCGGGGGGCGGACCCCCGGGGGATGCCCGATCACTGCTTCCCGGGTGGCGCGCCCTTGGCGGCGGGCGCCTGGTCGCGCAGGCACTGCCGGCGCTCCGGGCCGACCTTGCCCTTGCAGGCCTGCTGGGCCGCTTCCATCATCTCGCAGCGTTGGGGGTTGCGGGACTTGCCGCAGTCCCTTGGCGGCATCTGGTCGTCCATGCACTGGCGACGGGCCGGGCCGCGCTTGTCCTGGCAGGCGCCGCGGGCCTTCTGGCGCGCCTCGCAACGGGCCGGATCGCCCGCCTTGGAGCAGTCGATGGCGCCTTGGGCGGCCGGGCCGGGCCCGCCACCGCGCATGCCACCTCCCATGCCGCCCATTCCCCCCATGCCACTCATGCCACCCATGCCCGGTCCGGGCTGGGCGAGGGCGGGCAGCGAAATCAGGGCGGCGGCGAGGGCCGACAGGATCGGTCTCATCATGGTCGCTTCTCCTCGTAATCCGGCGTCTGCCGTCGGGCAATGATAGTCCGGCGACGATCGGCTGGCGAGGCAAGCGGCATTTGAGCGATCCCCCGGGGTCGGCTATAGTGCCGGCCATGACTAAGGCTCCCGAAACGGTCACCGAGAAAGAGCACCGCCTGACCCTGCCCGAGGTCGTGGACGGCCTGGTCGCCGAGGGTGTCGTGCCCGTCGAGGAGGCGGCACGTTTCAAGCAGGAGCGCCGCTACTTCAAGGGCGAGACCCATCCCCTGGTGGTGATCGCCGACCAGAAGTGGAGGTCCCTGGAGTCGCCCCACAAGCTCCTCGACCTGGATTTCCTGTCCAGGTGGCTGGCCACCTGGTCGGGCATGGACCATTACCACATCGATCCGCTGAAGATCAACTTCTCGGCGGTCACCGAGGTGATGTCCAATGCCTATGCAACCCGCTTCCGGATCCTGCCGGTGGAGGTCCGTTCCCACGAGGTGGTGGTGGCCACCGCGGAGCCGTTCCAGCGCGCCTGGGAAGAAGAGCTGAAGCCGATCCTGCGCAAGGAGATCCGCCGGGTCATCGCCAATCCGGAGGACATCGCCCGCTACCAGGTGGAGTTCTACAACCTGGCCAAGTCGGTGAAGAAGGCCATGGCGAGGGGCGACGTGGCGAGCACCGGCGTCTCCAACTTCGAACAACTGGTCGAGCTGGGCAAGGGCCGCAACCTGGATGCCAACGACCAGCACGTCGTGCGCATCGTCGACTGGCTCTGGCAGTACGCCTTCGAGCAACGGGCCTCGGACATCCACATCGAGCCGCGGCGCGACCTGGGCATCGTGCGCTTCCGCATCGACGGTGTGTTGCACCAGGTCTACCAGATCCCGACGCCGGTCCTGAACGCCATGACGAGCCGCATCAAGGTGCTCGGGCGCATGGACGTGGTGGAGCGGCGGCGGCCCCAGGACGGGCGCATCAAGACCCTCACCCCGGACGGGCAGGAGATCGAGCTCCGCCTGTCGACGCTGCCGACCGCCTTCGGCGAGAAGGTGGTGATGCGCATCTTCGACCCGGAGGTGCTGGTGCGCGATTTCGCCGACCTGGGCTTCGGCGAGGAGGACCTGCGGCGCTGGAAGGAGATGACCGCCAGGCCCAACGGCATCATCCTGGTGACGGGCCCCACCGGTTCCGGCAAGACGACGACCCTCTACACCACGCTGAAGCAACTGGCGACGCCGGAGGTCAATGTCTGCACCCTCGAGGATCCGATCGAGATGGTGGAGCCGGCCTTCAACCAGGTGCAGGTGGTGGCCGACATCGGGGTCGGCTTCGCCGAGGGAATCCGCGCGCTGATGCGGCAGGATCCGGACATCATCATGGTCGGCGAGATCCGTGACCTGGAGACGGCCGACATGGCCATCCAGGCGGCGCTCACCGGGCACCTGGTGCTCTCCACCCTCCATACCAACGATGCGCCCTCGGCCATCACGCGGATGCTCGACCTGGGCGTGCCGCCCTACCTGCTGCAGGCGACGGTGCTGGGAGTCATGGCCCAGCGGCTGGTGCGGACGCTCTGCCCCCACTGCAAGAAGGCGGGAGGACTGAGGGCCGAGGATGGGGAAGCCTGGGACCTGATGGTGGCGCCCTGGAAATCGACCAAGCCGGCAAAGCTCTATCACCCCGTCGGCTGCCTCGAGTGCCGGATGACCGGCTACCAGGGACGCGTCGGGCTCTACGAGATCCTCGGCATGAGCCCGGAACTCAAGAAACTGGTGGCCGGGCACGCGGACCTGGCGCGCCTGCGGGACCAGGGCATACGGGAAGGCATGAAGCCCCTGCGGGTGTCGGGGGCCATGAAGGTGGCGGCCGGGCTGACGACCATCGACGAGGTGTTGAAGGTGGCGCCGCCGGTCTGACCGCGCGACGCCTCTCGAAGACCGTCAAACCGGCATGGCTTAAGGTAGACTGCGGCGTTCACGAACTGATGACGATGCTGGCGTTCCACCGCCGGTCGCCGCAGCCCCGTGACCGTCAATGATTCACGGAAAGGGTCGTCAATGGCTGTCGAGTTGTTCAACAATGGCAAGCACATCTGCCTTGCCTTCTACGATCTCGTGGACGAGGAACACGACCACGCCGTCCAGTGCAACCAGTTTCTGATCTCCGACAACGGGCACGGCGCGCTGATCGATCCGGGCGGCAACCTGACCTACAACGCCCTGCTGATGGCCATGCAGCGCTATTTTCCGTCCAAGGAACTGCGCTGGTTCCTGGCCTCCCATCCGGATCCGGACATCATCGCCTCGGTCAACAAGTGGTTCGTGGCCTCGCCCTGCAAAGTCCTGATCTCGAAGTTGTGGACCCGCTTCGTTCCCCACTTCACCACCGGCCGCGACATCGAGGGACGCATCCTGGGCATTCCCGACGAGGGCATGGACATCCCCCTGGGGGATTGCAAGATCAAGGCCGTTCCCGCCCACTTCATGCATGCGGAAGGCAACTTCCAGTTCTACGACCCGCTCTCCAAGATCCTGTTCTCGGGCGACCTCGGGGTATCCCTGGTGGACCATGACGTGGCGGCATTGCCCGTCACGGATTTCGACGCCCACATCGCGCTGATGGAGCCTTTCCATCGCCGCTACATGGTGACCAACAAGATACTCCGCTACTGGGCCCACATGGCCCGTCAGATGGACATCGAGATGATCGTGCCCCAGCACGGCCAGCGTTTCGTCGGCAAGGCCATGTGCAACCGCTTCATCGACTGGATCGAGAAACTGCCCTGCGGCATCGACCTGATGACCCAGGACAACTACCGCATGCCGTGACCAGCGGCGGTTCCCCGGGAGGGGAGCCGCAGGCGGCGTGTCGGGGAATGCCCATCCCCGGGCTTGGCCGACCGAGCGGTGGAATCCGCGCGCCGGATTCCAGGGATGGGAT
This sequence comes from Pseudomonadota bacterium, assembly GCA_052035955.1. Classification (GTDB taxonomy): domain Bacteria; phylum Pseudomonadota; class Gammaproteobacteria; order Burkholderiales; family Rhodocyclaceae; genus JAEUNJ01. The sequence continues at coordinate 31,170 of JBPOHD010000109.1, read as the reverse complement.
CAGTACTTGCCGCCGCCCTGCCCGTAGAAGGGCGGCCAGCGCCCGACCAGGTTCTCCAGCATCACCAGCTCCGCGTCGTAGTGATTGCGTATCGGCGCCGTGACCATCATGGTCGGCATCGCGGGATCGGCATGGATGTAGACCGGGTGGTCGTGGTGGGTGGTGACGATGCGCTCGGCCTTGGCCGGTGCTGCGTCGGGCACCACGTCGGCGGTGCCGTAGCAGAGGCAGAAATAGGAGGGCTCGCGACTCCCTTCCGGGGGCTCCTCGATGTAGCAGCCCGTGCCACGGATGCCGATGGTCGCCGTGGCCAGTTGTATCCGCTTGTCGCCCCGGCCGAAGACGGACATCAGCTTGCCCGTGACGACGCGGAGGAAGGCTGCCGTCGCCGTGTCGCCGAAGCGGACGCGGCTGTTCTCCCTTTGCAGGAAGGCATCCTGGTTGACCACGTAGATGGCCTCGGCGCCCGGGCCGGTGGCGATCTGGTCTCCGGGCTTGACGAGCTGGCCCTCGCGCGCCGGCTGGCCGTTGAGGGTCACCGTCCCCTGCAGCTTGTGGAAGCCCGCGGGAACGGGGTTGTTGCCGGCGGCCAGCGCCTGCCGCCACAGTAAGCCGGCGCCGCCGGCGGCGGCAAGGGCTTGCAGGAACGCACGTCGTTCGCTCATGGCGGGATCCTCACTTGTTGAGCTGGCGCATGGCCCGCTCGAGTCCCTCGATGGTCAGCGGAAACATGCGGCTGCCCATGATGTTGCGGATGATGTCGATGGAATGCCGGTATTCCCAGAAGCGCTCGGGCTCGGGGTTGAGCCAGACCGCGGAGGGGTAGGTGTCCAGCATCCGGGCCAGCCAGACGGCGCCCGCTTCCTCGTTGTTGTATTCCACGGAGCCGCCCGGCTGGAGGATTTCGTAGGGGCTCATGGTGGCGTCGCCGACCAGGATCAGCTTGTAGTCCCGCCCGTACTTGTGCAGCACGTCCCAGAGCGGGAAGCGCTCGCCGTGGCGGCGCCGGTTGTCCTTCCAGACGTAGTCGTAGATGCAGTTGTGGAAGTAGAAATACTCCAGGTGCTTGAATTCGCTCTTGGCGGCCGAGAACATCTCCTCGCAGACCTTGATGTGGTCGTCCATCGAACCGCCGATGTCCAGGAAGAGCAGGACCTTGATCTTGTTGTGGCGCTCGGGCCGCATCTTCAGGTCCAGCCAGCCGGCGTTCTTCGCAGTGCCCTCGATGGTGCCGTCGAGGTCCAGTTCCTCCTCGGCGCCCTCGCGGGCAAACTTGCGCAGGCGGCGCAGCGCGACCTTGATGTTGCGGGTGCCCAGTTCCACCGTGTCGTCCAGGTTGCGGTATTCCCGCTCGGCCCAGACCTTTACGGCGGTCCGGTTGCCCGCCGACTCGCCGCCGACGCGGATGCCTTCGGGATGGTAGCCGGAATTGCCGTAGGGGCTGGTGCCGCCGGTGCCGATCCACTTGCTGCCGCCCTGGTGGCGGCCCTTCTGCTCCTCGAGACGCTTCTGGAACTGCTCCATCAGCTTGTCCCAGCCCAGCTTCTCGAGCTTGGACTTTTCCTCCGGCGAGAGGTGCTTCTTCATCATCGCCCGCAGCCATTCCTCGGGGACGTCGGTCTCCAGGCCGGGGATGGCCTCGATGCCCTTGAAGTATTCGCCGAAGGCCTGGTCGAACTTGTCGTACTTGGTCTCGTCCTTGACCAGGCAGGCCCGCGACAGGTAGTAGAACTCGTCGATGCTGTGGCCGGCCACCCGTTCCCGCATGGCCTCCAGCAAGGTCAGGAACTCCTTGGTGGAGACGGGCAGCTTGCGCGCCTTGAGGTGCAGGAAGAAGTCGATCAGCATCGGCGTGGACTTCGCTTACCTGTTCTGCCGGGCCATGAAGACCAGCCGCTCGAAGAGGTGCACGTCCTGCTCGTTCTTGAGCAATGCACCGTGGAGCGGCGGCACGGCGGCCTTCTTGTCCTTGGAACGCAGCACCTCCGGCGGGATGTCCTCGGCCATCAGGAGCTTCAGCCAGTCGATCAGTTCGGAGGTCGAGGGTTTCTTCTTCAGGCCCGGCACGTCGCGCAGTTCGAAGAAGACCTCCAGGGCCTCCTTCAGCAGGGCCTGCTTGATCCCGGGATAGTGCACATCGACGATCTTCTGCATCGTCTCCCGGTCGGGGAACTTGATGTAGTGGAAGAAGCAGCGACGCAGGAAGGCGTCGGGCAATTCCTTCTCGTTGTTCGAGGTGATGAAGACGATGGGGCGGTGGCGCGCCTTGATGAGTTGCCTCGTCTCATAGACGTAGAACTCCATCCGGTCCAGTTCGCGCAGCAGGTCGTTGGGGAACTCGATGTCCGCCTTGTCGATCTCGTCGATCAGGATGACGGTCGGCGACTCGGCCTCGAAGGCCTGCCACAGCACGCCCTTGACGATGTAGTTGGCGATGTCCTTGACCTTGTCCTCGCCCAGTTGGGAATCCCGCAGCCTGGAGACCGCATCGTATTCGTAGAGGCCCTGCTGGGCCTTGGTGGTGGACTTGATGTGCCATTGCAGCAGCGGCAGGCCGAGGGCGGCGGCGACCTCCTCGGCCAGCATGGTCTTGCCGGTGCCGGGCTCGCCCTTGACGAGGAGGGGTCTCTGCAGGGTGACGGCGGCATTGACCGCCAGTTTCAGGTCGGGGGTGGCGACGTAGCTCGCAGTGCCTTCGAAGCGCATGGAAACCTTCCGGGATTGGGTGTCGGGCAATTATGTCAGAGGAGCCCGAGTGCTGCGAGTTCTTCGGAAAGCAGTTCCGGTGTGCGAAAAAGGTGGGTGCGGAATCCCAGGCGGTCGGCGGCCGCCACGTTGGCCGGATTGTCGTCGATGAACAGGCAATGGGGCGCCTCGAGGCCGTGGCGCCCGAGCAGGCGGCCGAAGATCTCGGGGTCCGGCTTGATCACCCCTTCCTCCCCCGACACGACGATGGCCCTGAAACGCCCGATGAAATCGAAGCGGCGGCGGGCAATGGGGAACAGTTCGGCCGACCAGTTGGAGAGGGCGTAGAGGGGCACGCCGGCGGCGTCCAGGGCTTCGAGCAGCGCCACCGTGCCCTCGATGGGGCCCGACAGCATCGCCTCCCAGCGGCCGTAGTAGGCGGCGATCAGGTCGGCATGCCGGGGATGCCGGGCGATGCGTTCCCGAGTGGCTTCGGCCAGCGGCCGGCCGGCATCCTGCAACTCGTTCCAGGATTGGGGGCAGATCTCCGTCAGGAAGTGCTCGAGTTCGACCGGGTCGGGGATCAGGTGGCGATAGAGGTGGCGCGGGTTCCAGTCGACCAGGACGCCCCCCAGGTCGAAGACCACCGCCCGCACCGCCTTCATCCTCCTCCCGCCGCGCGTGCCACGCACTCCAGGTAGGCCGCGCCGTCCGGCGGGGTCCCGTCGCGGCTGGCCCGGAAGACCGTTTCACCCAGGCATTCGAGGACCGCATGGAGGGCTGCGTGCCGGTCGCCGTGGCGGCGCAGCAGGCGTTCGAAGCCGGCGCGTATGCCCGGCGGCTGGTCGATGGAGAGCTGCTCCTCGATCGCCAGGTGCAGGGACAGATGCAGGAAGGGGTTGGTCTGCCCATCTTCCGGCGTCCATTCCCGGGCCAGGGCCTCCTCGCCGGCGGCAAACAGGTCGTGGTATTCCGGATGCATTGCGACGAGGTCGGCGGCAACGGTCTCCAGCGGCGTCGCGGGCAACTGCCGCAGCTTCTTGTTCCAGGCATCGACGAAGAAGCGGCGTGCCTGGTCGCGGGTGGGATTGAACATGGGGGCGGGGTCAGGCAGGGGTTTTTTCGCGGTAGGCGCAGAGGTCCCGGACCGTGCAGGACGGACAATCGGGTCGGCGGGCCTTGCAGACATAGCGGCCGTGCAGGATCAGCCAATGGTGGGCATGCAGGCGATAGGCCTTCGGCACGACCTTCAGGAGCTTGGCCTCGACTTCCCCGACGTCCTTGCCGGGGGCGAGGCCGGTGCGGTTGGCGACGCGGAAGATGTGGGTGTCCACGGCGATGGTCGGCTCGCCGAAGGCGATGTTGAGGACCACGTTGGCCGTCTTGCGGCCAACCCCGGGCAATGCCTCGAGGGCCTCCCGGTCGTGGGGTACCTCGCCGCCGTGGCCCTCCAGCAGGAGGCGGGCGGTGGCCACGACGTTCCGGGCCTTGGTGCGATAGAGGCCGATGCTGCGGATCCGCTCGGCGAGCCCGTCTTCGCCGAGGGCGGCGATCGCCTGCGGCGTGCCCGCATCGGGAAACAGTCGGCGCGTGGCGACATTGACGCCCCTGTCGGTAGCCTGGGCGGACAGGATGACGGCGACCAGCAACTGGAACGGCGTCGCGTACTCCAGCTCGGAGGCCGGGGCCGGATTGGCCGCCGCCAGGCGTGCGAACAGGGTTTCCCGCTTCGCCGGCGTCATGTCAATCGACGGCCGCGTCGACGACGTCGACGACATCGCCGGTGCCCGCGTCGATCAGCACGGACATCTCGTGGCGGGTGCCCAGGAGGGGAAGATAACGCACCGATTCCGGGTTCCTGCCGGAGGATTTCAAGGCCGCCGCCAGGGCTCCGCTCCGATCGCCGGCGAGCACTCCCCGGGGACCGCCGAGGGGTCTCGCGGCGGCGAGGATCTCCTGCCGCGCCTCCGCATAGGGGACGTAGTACCGCGGCAACTGGTGCAGGTCTATGCCCTGGGTGACGCCGGCGAACAGCAGGCGTTCGACCTCCTCCCGGGAAGCGGGCAGCCGACTGGCCACGAAGCGCGGACCGTCGATCGGCCGGCGGGCGAATTCCGGCCGGGATGCCTGGGCCAGTTCCGCCTCCTCCAGTTCGTTGGCCCGGGCGACCTTGAACACGTCCTTGATGAATACGGAATAGGCGGGCCGGGCCTCGAACATCACCCAGCCGCCGTAGGCCAGCGCCGCAGCCTGGACCAGCGCGACGGTGGCGAGATCGTAACGGAGCTTCGGCTTCCTCGTGTCGAAGATGATCAGTGTGATCAGGGGGCCCAGGCAGATGTCCACCATGCCGAGGGTCGCCACCAGGTGGGCGCCGCCCAGGCCGGAGAAGAACGCACCCGGATACCACAGGGCCACCGCGATGCCCAGCAGCCCGGCAATGACGGCTCCGCTGATCAGCAGGTGCAGGGCCGCCGCGCGGTAACGGCTCATGCCGGCGCGGGAAGATGTGCCCGTCGCGCGGCCAACTTTTCGTTGGCGCGGGCGTCGATCCAGTTGCGCAGGGCGATCAGGCAGCCGAGGAGGATGAAAGCCCCGGGTGGCAGGATGGCCAGCAGGAAGCCCGGATAGGACTCCGGCAGGAGTTGGAGGCCCTGGAGCCCGGGAATGATCATCTCGATGCCGGAAAAGAGGGTTCCCTGGCCGACGATTTCCCGCGCAGCGCCGAGCAGTCCGATCACCCAGACGAAGCCGATCCCCATCATGACGCCGTCGAGGGTCGATGCGCCGACGGCATTCTTGGCGGCGAAGGCCTCCACCCGGGCCAGCACGATGCAATTGGTGACGATCAGCGGGATGAAGATGCCGAGGACGAGGTACAGGTCATGGAGCCAGGCATTGAAGGCCAGGTCCACGACGGTTACCAGGGCGGCGATGATCAGGATGAAGATCGGAATCCGGATCTCGTAGGGGATGAAGGCGCGCAGGCTCGAGAGGGCCAGGTTGGACAGGGCCATCACGACGATGGTCGCCAGCCCCAGGCTCACCGCATTGACGAAATTGGTGCTGACGGCCAGCAGGGGGCACAAGCCCAGCAGTTGCGCCAGGATCGTGTTCTGCTTCCAGATTCCATTGCGGGCGATTTCCCGATAAACGCTCATGTCCTCACTCCCAGACGATCCTGCTCCCGGGCTTGGAAACCTCCCGGATCACGGTTGTTCCCCGTAGCGTGTCCCGGCCTCGGCGGCGAACAGCCTCTCCCGCCGTTCCGCGGCCCATGCCAGCGCACGGCCGGTGGCGTTGGTGACGGCGCGTGCGGAGATGGTGGCGCCCACCCGCTGCTCGAAGCGGCCGCCATCCTTGCGCACCCGCCATTGCGCCTTCGGCACGGTATCGAACCCCTGGCCGTTGAATTGGGTGATCCAGGGCCGCGCCTTGTCCTTGTCCTTCTTGGGATCGACGTAGTCGCCGAGGCCGGGCGTCTCGCGGTGCCCGGTCACCCGCACCGCCGACAGCCGACCATCGGCGCCCACCGCCAGCAGGAGGCCGATGCGTCCCGAATAGCCGTCGGGCGCCGCCGCCTCGAAGACCAGGGCGACCGGTTCGCCCGCCTTGCGTGCCCGATAGACGACGGATTCCACGTCCTGGCCGATGGCTGCATTGGGGGGCAGCGCGATCCGGTCGGCGAGGAGGTCGTTGTCGTAGCTGCCTTCGGCGAGTACTTCGCCGATGAGCCGCAGCTTCTCCTGCTGCGCGCTTGCCTCGACCAGAGGGCGGGTCAGGCTGTAGGTGCCGGCCATGAGGCCCGTGAACACGAGGCTGAACAGCAGCAGGATGACCGCGGTGCGGATGGAGACCCGCAGCGCCGATGCTTCGGCGGACCGAAGGGCCATGGCCGGGGCCTCGCCGGACTCCGGGGCGGTCTCGGGGGCCGTCACGACTGCCCTTCCTTCTTGTGGCCGAACACGGGCGGCTGGGTCCACATGTCTATCAGGGGAACGCAGATGTTCATCAGCAGGGTCGCGAAGGCAATGCCATCGGGGTAGGCGCCGAAGGTTCGGATGACCCAGGTCAGCAAGGCGATTCCGGCCGCGAATACCAGCTTGCCGCGCGGCGTGGTGGCTCCGGATACCGGGTCGGTGGCAATGTAGAAGGCACCGAGCATGGCGCCACCGGTCAGGGCATGGAACAGGGGGCCGGCGAAACGGCTCGCATCGACGATCTGGGCGATGCCGGAGACGGCGACCAGGGTGGCCAGGAAGGCTGCGGGAATGTGCCAGGTGATGATGCGCTGCTGGACAAGCCAGAGCCCTCCGAGGAGGTAGCAGCCGGCGATCCATTCCCAACCCTTGCCGCCGATGTTGCCGAAGGTAGCGCCGGAACCGAGGACCGCGGCGACGGTCGCGCGGGCCTCCTCCGTATGCAGCTGGGTCCGCAGGAAATCGAGGGGTGTCGCCATCACCACGGCGTCCAGGCTGCGCTCGCCGAACACCATCTGCATCTGGGCGGGGAAATCGGTGAAGCCCACGGCCGGCCACTGGGACATGAGCTGGGGGTAGGCGACGATCATGACGCAGAAGGCGACCATGGCCGGATTGAACGGATTCTGGCCCAGCCCGCCGTAGAGATGCTTTGCGACGACCACGGCGAACACGGTGGCCGATGCCGTCAGCCACCAGGGCGCGATGGGCGGAAAGGTGAGGGCAATGAGCCATGCCGTGACGAGGACGCTGCCGTCGGAAAGGAATATCCAGACCGGCTTGCGCCGCACGGCGAGCATCGCCGCCTCGGCGGCCAGGGCGGCGACGGAGGCGATCGCCAGCTGCACCAGGATCGCGCCGCCGAAGAACCAGACGTAGGCGGCGACCCCGGGCAACAGGGCAACCAGGACCCGGAGCATGACGCTGCGCACGCTGGCCGGCTGGCGGAAGAATGGGGAGTTGTTGAGCATGGAATTCGCTGCTATGGGTCGTCCTTGCGCCGTACCGACTGGGCGACCTCTCTTACGTGGGCACGGCGCGCCTCGATGGCGTCGACCTGGGCCTGTTGCTCGGCCGTCAGGCGCGTCGTATTGGCCGGATCGCCGATCGCTTCCCTCTGGGCCCGCGCCTTCTCGAGGGCGGCCGCGATCAGGGCCTTCTTCGCCTCGTCCGGGCTGGCCGGCGACGCCGGCGACAGGGCGGTGGCGTCCCCCGCGGCGGCATTCTGGCCGGCGGCCAGTTTCTCGCGTGTCGCGGCTGCCTTGGCCGCGAGCTTGGCCGCCTTCTCCTGCTTCTCGCGTTCCTCTCGCAGGAGCCGGAACTCGTAGCGCTCCCGGGCTTCGTCTGCCGCGGTCTTTTCCCTCTCCCGCGCCCAGATCTCGCTCTTCGCGAAACGGTAGTAGTCGACGAGGGGGATGCGCGACGGACAGACGTAGGCGCAGCATCCGCATTCGATGCAGTCGAACAAATGGTATTCCTGGGCCTTGCCGAATATCTTCGCCTTGGAGAACCAGTAGAGTTCGAAGGGTTGCAGGTCGGCCGGGCAGGCCTTGGCGCACTCTCCGCAACGGATGCAGGGCATTTCCGGCGCCGGCGGCGGGAACAGTTCGGGGGACCCGACGAGGATGCAGTTGGTGGCCTTGACCACGGGCACCGAGTCGGCGGGCATGACGAAGCCCATCATCGGTCCGCCCATGATCACCCGGTCGGCGCCGGGGCGGGCCTGCGACAATCGGATCACGTGGGACATGGGCGTCCCGAAAGGGACCTCGTAGTTGCGGGGATTGTCCACGTGGCCGGCGACGGTGACGATGCGGGAGACCAGGGGCCGGCCCAACTCGAGCGCCTCGAAGACGGCCAGTGCCGTACCCGTGTTGAAGCACTGCACGCCGTAGTCGGTGGAGCGCTCCCCGTGGGGCACCTCGATGCCCGTCAGGACGCGGATGAGTTGCTTGGCGCCGCCGGCCGGATAGCGGGTCGGCACGGGAACGACCTCGATCCGGGAATCTCCTTGGACGGCGACGCGGGCCTGCATCGCGGCAATGGCCTCGGGCTTGTTGTCCTCGATGCCGATCAGGATCCGGGCGGCCCTGGTGAGGTCGCCCAGGATGGCGGCGCCCTTGACGACCACGTCGCCGCGTTCCCTCATCTGCATGTCGTCGCAGGTGATGAAGGGCTCGCATTCGGCGCCGTTGATCACCAGGGTATCGAGCTTCCCGTGCTTGCCGGGATTGACCTTGAGGTGGGAGGGGAAGACGGCGCCGCCGAGACCCACAACGCCCGCGTCGCGCAGGGCGTCGCGCACGCCGTCCGCGTCCATCCCGCGCCAGGGCACGGGGTCATGGGGGATCCATTCCTCGGCGCCGTCCGGCTCGATGACCACGCAGAGGGCTGAAAGGCCCGAGGTATGGGGCATCAGCCGCATTTCCACGGCCTTGACGGTGCCGGAAGTGGAGGCGTGGACCGAGGTCGAGACGTGGCCGTCCGGGCCGCCGATCAATTGCCCCTTCAGGACCTTCTCGCCGGCCTCGACCAGGGGATGCGGCGGCCCGCCGATGCTCTGGTGCAGCGGAATCACCAACTCCGGGGGCAGGGGCACATGGCCGATGGGCTGCCGGGTCGAGTCCGCCTTGTGGCCGGCCGGCTTGACCCCGCCGTGGAATCCGAACAGGCGCCGCAGCATCAGGCCCTCCTCTGCTGGGGCCGGATCGCAAACACCGGGTACTTCCATTTCCAGGTTTCCACGTCCTCGCCGACCGGCGTCATGACGATGCAATCGACGGGGCAGGGCGGCAGGCAGAGCTCGCAACCGGTGCACTGGGAGGCGACGACGGTGTGCATCTGCTTGGCGGCGCCGACGATCGCATCGACCGGACAGGCCTGGATGCAGAGGGTGCAGCCGATGCAGAGGTTCTCGTCGATCAGGGCGACGCTCTTCGGTTTCTCGACGCCGTGCTCGGCCGAAAGGGGCTTGAATTCCCGGCCCAGCAGGTCGGCCAGCTTGCGGATGCCCTCCTCTCCTCCCGGGGGGCATTGGTTGATGTCGGCCTCGCCCTTGGCGACGGCCTGGGCGTAGGGCTTGCAGCCGGGATATCCGCACTGACCGCACTGGGTCTGGGGCAGGATGGCGTCGATCTTCTCGACCAGGGGATCGCCCTCGACCTTGAACTTCACCGAGGCGTAGCCGAGGGCCGCGCCGAGGATGACGGCGCCGATGGCCATGACGAGAAGCGCCGCCAGCATCTACTTGTACTTGTCCAGGCCGGCGAATCCCATGAATGCCAGGCTCATGAGGCCGGCGGTCACCATCGCGATCGCCGTGCCACGGAACGGCACGGGCACGTCGGCCCCCTCCAGGCGTTCCCGGACGCCGGAGAACAGCACCAGCACGAGGGTGAAGCCGATGGCCGAACCGAAGCCGAAAACCAGGGATTCGACGAAATCGTGGCGAAGCCCGACATTGAGCAGGGGGACGCCGAGAACGGCGCAGTTCGTGGTGATCAGGGGCAGGTAGATGCCCAGGACCTGGTGCAGCACCGGACTCGTCTTCTGGATCACCAGTTCGGTCAATTGGACGATGGCGGCGATGGTGACGATGAAGGAGAGCGTGCGCAGGTACTCGAGGTCGTAGGGAAGCAGCAGCCAATGGTCGATGACGTAGCTGGTGCCGCAGGCCAGCGTCAGGACGAAGGTCGTGGCCGCCCCCATGCCAACCGCGGTCTCCAGCTTCTTGGAAACCCCCATGAAGGGACAGAGGCCGAGAATGCGGACGAGGACGACGTTGTTGACGAGAACGGCGCCGAGCAGGACGAAGAGATAGGCGGTCATGGGCGGGGAGCCGAGCCCCGGGGTTCGCGGATGGCGGACAGGGGGCGGATTATCCCATCAGACGGTTGGGTGGACAACCCTTGGGCCCGCACGGAGACTGGCTTTCCGGCTGACCGGCGCCTGACCGGCCGGGCCCGTCTCACAGGCAGGCGGCCTGGAAGGAAAGGCCGGTGTCTTCGGCCAGGCCGGCGTGGGTGACTTGTCCGGCATGAACCTGCAGGCCGGCGGCGAGTCCCGGGTCACTGGCCAGAGCACCGGCAAGGCCCCCGCTGGCCAGGGCCAGGGCGTGGGGCAGGGTCGCCTGGGTCAGGGCCAGGGTGGCCGTGCGGGCCACGGCGGAAGGCATGTTGGGGACGCAATAATGCACGACGCCATCCTCGACGAAGACCGGGTCGGAATGGGAGGTCGGCCGGGAGGCCTCCGAGATGCCCCCCTGGTCGATGCCCACGTCCACGATCACGGAACCGGGGCGCATGCGCCGCAGCAGGTCCCGCGAGACCAGTTTCGGCGAAAGCTTGCCGGGGATGAGGACGGCACCCACGACCAGGTCGGCCCCGGCCACGGCATCGGCCAGGGCCAGGGGTTCGGCGACCATGGTCTTGATGCGGCCCCCGTAGAGCGCGTCGAGCCGCTCGATCTTCTCCAGGCCCCGGTCGATCACGGTCACATCGGCGCCCATGCCGACGGCGATGCGCGTCGCCTCGGCGCCGACGTTGCCGGCGCCGATCACGACGACCTTCGCCGGCAGTACGCCCGGGACTCCGCCGAGCAGGACGCCGGAGCCGCCATTGGCCATCTGCAGGGCCCAGGCGCCCATCTGCGGCGCCAGGCGTCCGGCGATGCGGGACATGGGCGCCAGGAGAGGCAATTCGCCGCGGGCATCGGTCACGGTCTCGTAGGCGACGCAGGAGAGGCCGCTGTCGAGCATGTGCCGCAGCAGGTCGGGATCGGGGGCCAGGTGCTGGTAGCAGTAGAGGATCTGGCCCGGCCGGGTCAGGGCGTATTCCGGCGGCTGCAGTTCCTTGACCTTGATCACCAGGTCGCTGCGCCCATAGACTTCGGCCGGCGTCTCGACGATGGTCGCCCCGGCCTGCCGGTAGGCCTCGTCGGCCAGGCCCACTTTCGCTCCGGCGTCCTTCTCGACCAGCACCGCGTGCCCGGCCAGGACGAGCGCGTGGGCACCGCCGGGCGTCAGGCCGACCCGGTACTCGTGGTTCTTGGTCTCCCGCGGGCAGCCGACGATCACCGGAACCCCCGGGTGGCGGCGACGCACTCCCGCACCAGCCCCGGGCCGCGATAGATCAGCCCCGAGTAGAGCTGGACCAGGCGCGCGCCGGCCTCCAGCTTGGCCACGGCGCGCCGCCCCTCGGTGACGCCACCGGCGGCAATGATCGGCACCTCGCCGGCCAGGGCCGCGGCCAGGTCGCGGACGACGGCCGTGGAACGTTCGAAGACCGGTGCGCCGGAGAGGCCGCCCGCCTCCTGTCCGTGGGGCAGGGCCTCGACGCCCTCCCGGGACAGGGTGGTGTTGGTGGCGATGACCGCATCGATACGGTGCCGGCGCAGTGCGTCGGCGATCTGGGCGATCTGGACGCCGTCCAGGTCGGGAGCGATCTTCAGGGCGAGAGGCACCTGCCGGCCGTGTTCCTGGGCCAGGGACGCACGGCGGGCCATCAGGGCGGCGAGCAGGGCATCGAGTTCCGATTCGCCCTGCAACTGGCGGAGATTCTTCGTGTTCGGACTGGAAATGTTGGCGGTGATGTAATCGGCATGGGCATACACCTTGTCCATGCAGGCCAGGTAGTCGTCGGCCGCCCGCTCGATGGGAGTGTCGAAGTTCTTCCCGATGTTGATGCCGACGATGCCGCGCACGCCGCGCTGGCGTGCCTCCCGGACCCGGGCGACCAGGTGGTCCACCCCCAGGTTGTTGAAGCCCATGCGGTTGATGATGCCCTCGACGGTGGGCAACCGGAACAGGCGGGGCCTAGGATTGCCGGGTTGGGGCCGCGGCGTCACGGTGCCGATTTCCACGAATCCGAATCCCAGGCGGAACCAGGCATCCAGGCATTCGCCGTTCTTGTCGAGGCCGGCGGCAAGTCCCACCCGGTTCGGAAAGGCCAGCCCCATCACGGGTACCGGGGGACCCGCGTCGACGGACATCCGGGGCAGCAGGGCGCCGGCCCTCTTCAGGGTGGCGATGGTCAGGTCATGGGCATCCTCGGCATCGAGGGCGAAGACCATGGGGCGGAGGAGGCAATAGGGGAGCATGGCGCGGATTTTACCCGGCCGGCCGTCGTCGCGGCGTCGCCATCGGGACTCATGCCTATGGCACAATGCGATGCCATTGGGAAGCAGGGGGGCGGCATGACGGGGGGCACTGCAGCGACGGTCTTTGGCGACGGCGTTCGGCCGGGCCGTAACTCGGTCTACCGGCGCATCCTGGAAGAGACGCCCATCGGCATCGCGGTCGCCCAGGATGGCTTCCTGAGGTTCGTCAACCCGGCGGCGGAAAGCCTGTTCGGCCTTGCGGCCCGGGAACTGGAATCGAGGCCCCTGCTCGATCTGGTCGATGCGGAAGAGCGGCCGCGGCTCCTCGGCATACATCGGCAGTGGTTGCGCAACGGCTTCCTTCCCGATTTCTGCGACCTGCGGCCGGCCGCCCTTGTCGATGCGCCGCGTTATTGGCGGGTTGGGCTCAATGGCGTGGATTGGCGGGGGCGCCCGGCGGTCCTGGCAGCGATTTCCGACATGACGGAACAGGTGCGGGCGCGGGAGGAAATGAGGCGCGTGGCCCTCCACGATTCCCTGACCGGCCTGCCGAACCGGATCCTCCTCGCCGACCGGATCAACCGGGCGATCGCAGGCTCGCGCCGCAGCGGCAAGGGATTCGCGCTCATCTTCCTGGACCTGGACGGATTCAAGCCGATCAACGACCGGGCCGGTCACACGGCCGGCGACGGCGTGTTGCGGGAAATCGGGGCCCGCCTGAGGCGGTGCGTACGGGAAACCGACACGGTCGCCCGGGTCGGCGGAGACGAATTCGTGGTGCTGGTGCAGGACGTCCAGAGCCGATGCGAGACCTTGCCGGTGGCCCGAAAACTGATCGACGCCGTCAATGGACCCGTCGAACTCGCCGATGGCCCGGCCCGGCTTGGTGCCAGCGCCGGCATGAGCTTCTATCCGGAGGATGGGGTGGAGATCGACGCCCTGATGCGCATGGCCGACGAGAGCATGTACCTGGCCAAGCGTTCGGGCAAGAACCATGTGCGTTGCGTGGCCTGTCGGGGATCCCTTCGGCTGGACGGCAGCGCCTGCAACTAGGAAGACGGCGAAGCCGCGAGCATTCGCCGCGATTCAGGAGTCGAGGAGCCCCCATTCGCCGAGGCGCAGTCCTTCCAGGGGACGGAAATTGCCTTTGTAGGCCATCTTGCGGCTGTCCCGGATCCAGTAACCCAGGTAGAGGTAAGGCAGGCCCAGGCGGCGGCATTGGGCTATCTGCCACAGGATGGCGTAGGTGCCGTAGGAGGCGTTGCGGCGATCCGGATCGAAGAAGGTATAGACGGAGGAGAGGCCGTCGCTGAGCATGTCCACGATGCTGACCATGCACAGTTCCTCTCCGTCGCGGAACTCCACCAGGCGGCTGTCCACATGGCTTTGGAGCAGGAAATGGGCGTACTGGTCCCGGCTGTCCTGGTCCATGCCGCCGCCGCAATGGCGGGCGGCCTGGTAGCGCTGATAGAGGGAGTAGTGCTCCTCGCGAAAGGCCAGCGGACGTTCGATCGCAGTGAGCCCGGAATGCCTGGCCTGGGCTCGTCGCTGGGCCCGGTTCGGATGAAACCCGGCGATCACCATGCGCACGGGAACGCACTCGCGGCAGGCGTCGCAATAGGGCCGGTAGGTGAAGACGCCGCTGCGGCGGAATCCTGCCCGGACGAGTTCCCCATAGGTCGGGGCGTCGATCAGGTGGGTAGGCGTGGCAACCTGGGACCGGGCCACCCGGCCAGGCAGGTAGGAACAGCCGTAGGGAGCCGTGGCATAGAACTGGAGCAGCGGAAACGGCGGCAGATCCCGCAGGTAGGTCATGCCGCGTCCGTCCCGGCCTGGCGACGAAATACGCCATCGATCGCTCCGCCAGGCCACCTGCCGGGGGGCGGCCCGTCGACCGTGAGCGCGGCCAGACGCGCCGCGAACGCATGACGCGGTATCGGGCTGGCGCCCAGGGAACGAAGGTGCGGGGTCTCCATCTGGCAATCTATTATGCCGAAACCCAGCGCCTCCAGATGCCGGCACAGGTGCGCGAGGGCAATTTTCGAGGCGTCGCGCCGGCGCGAGAACATCGACTCGCCGTAGAAGGCGCGACCGATGGCGATCCCGTAGAGGCCTCCCGCCAGATTCCCGTCGACCCAGGTCTCCACGCTGTGGGCATGTCCGAGCTCATGCAGGCGGCCGTAGGCAATCTGCATTTCCGCGGTGATCCAGGTGCCGTGCTGGCCATCCCGCGGCATCGTGGCGCAGGCCGCCACGCATTCTCCGAAGGCCGTGTCCAGTCGGACCTCGTAGGACTGGTTGCGCAGGCTGCGGGCAAAGGAGCGGCTGATGCGCAACTCCCCCGGCACCAGGACCATTCGGGGATCGGGACTCCACCACAGGATCGGGTCGCCGGCGCTGTACCAGGGAAATATCCCTCGACGGTAGGCGGCCAGAAGACGTGCGGGGGCCAGGTCCCCGCCGGCCGCGAGGAGGCCGTTGGGTTCGGCCAGGGCCTCGTCGAGGGGCGGGAATACGTGGGCCCGGGGCAACCAGGGAATCACCGGCGACTCCTGCCACAAGCAGGCGTGGCGGCGCGGGTCATTCGCGGAACGCCACCACGTGGTCCACGTCGAGGCGTATGCCGATGCGCTCGCCGAGCGCATGGTTGTGGTGGGAGGGCACGAGGGAAAGGACGGTCCGCCCGGAGGAAAGCCGCAGGGTATAGAGGAACTCGGCGCCGCGGAAAGCCTTGGCGACCACCTCCGCGACGACCGGGGACGCGTCGTCGTGAACCACGTCGTCCGGCCGGAGGAGGACCTGCATGCGGCAGGCCTTGCCGCAGGCCCGGCAACTGGAACCGCAGTCCAGGGGAATGTCGCTTTCCAAGGTTCCCAGTTCCACGCGGACCGAGTTGCGGTCGAGGACCTCGCCGGCGAGGAATACGCCTTGTCCGATGAAGTCGGCCACGAAACGACTGCCGGGTCGGTGGTAGAGGTTGTAGGCGCTGTCCCACTGCTCGATGCGGCCGGCCTGCATGACGCCGATCGCGTCGGCCATGGCGAAGGCCTCGTGCTGGTCATGGGTGACCAGCATGGCCGTGGTTCCGGTCCGCTTCAGGATCTCCCGGACTTCGAGGGAGAGGCGCTCGCGCAATTCGACATCCAGGTTGGAAAAAGGCTCGTCCAGCAACAACAGGCGTGGGGCGGGCGCGAGCGCCCGGGCCAGGGCGACCCGTTGCTGCTGCCCTCCCGAGAGTTCGTGGGGATACTTCCCCTCGGTGCCGGACAGGCCGACCAGGTCGAGCAGTTCGGCGACCCGCGAGCGGCGTTCGGCGCCCCCGGCATCGCGCATGCCGAAGGCGACGTTGCCGGCGATGGTCAAGTGAGGAAAGAGGGCATAGTCCTGGAAGACCATGCCGATGCGGCGGTGTTCCGGGGCGACGTAGGCACCGGGCCCGGCGACGGTCCGTCCGTCCACGCGGATGTCTCCGGCCGACGGTCGCTCGAAGCCGGCGATCAGGCGAAGCACCGTCGTCTTGCCGCAGCCCGATGCGCCAAGCAGGCAGCCGATCGAGCCCTCCTCTAGCGCGAGCGCGAGGTCGCGCACCACCACCTGGCCGTCGTAGTCATGACAAATGCCTTGGAGCTCGAGTAGGGCCATGGTCGCGTGGGCCGGGTATTTGGATCGTTTCGGGTCAGATGAGATTTACTCTCAATTATAATGGCCCAGTCCCCGATGGCGCCGGCAGGAAGGCGCCGGCAGGCCATTTTCCTCAACGCATCGCCGAGTCCCTTGCCCTCGTCCCGTCTGCTTCCGGTTGCCGCGTTCCTCGTCGCCGTCCTGGTCGCCATGCCGGTCCTCTCGGTGGCGGCCAACCTGCTGGCCGGCGGCACCGGAGAGACATGGGCGCACCTGGCCTCGACCGTCCTCGGGGAATATGTCCTGAATTCGCTGGTCCTATGCCTCGGGGTGGGCATGGGCACGGCCATGGTGGGAACCGGGGCCGCATGGCTGGTGGCCATGCACGACTTCCCCGGCAAGCGGGTTTTCGAGTGGGCGCTGCTGCTGCCGCTGGCGATGCCGGCCTATGTCCTGGCCTACACCTACACCGATTTCCTGCAATTCGTCGGTCCGGTGCAGACGGGCCTGCGGGAATCCTTCGACTGGCGCCGCGACGACTACTGGTTTCCGGATGTCCGCAGCCTCCCCGGGGCCGCGGTCCTCTTCGTTTGCGCCCTCTATCCCTACGTCTACCTGTTGGCCCGCACCGCCTTCCTTGAAAGGGCCTCCGGAATGATCGAGGTTGCCAGAGCCCTGGGTCTCGGTCCCTGGGCCGCCTTCCGACGGGTATCGCTGCCCCTGGCCCGGCCCGCCATCGCCGCCGGCGTGGCCCTGGCCCTGATGGAAACCCTGGCCGACTACGGCACGGTTGCCTACTTTGCGGTGCCGACCTTCACCACCGGCATCTACCGGGCATGGTTCTCCCTCGGCGACAGGGCCGCCGCCGCCCAATTGGCGGCCCTGCTGCTGGGATTCGTGCTCCTGCTGCTGGCGGCCGAGCGGCTGACTCGGGGAAGGGCCCGCTACCATGACACGACGGGCCGGCGACGGCCATTCCCGGGCCGGCAACTGCGGGGATGGCGGGCCCTGTTCGCCTGGTTGGGTTGCCTGGTGCCCCTGGCCGTGGGTTTCCTGATTCCCGGCGGCCTGCTGCTCAGGCTGGCCGTCGGCGAAAGGGAAGGGGAATTCGGACAGCGGTTCTGGACCTTGGCCGGCAACAGCCTCACCTTGGCCATGGTCGCTTCCTGCCTGGCCGTGGCGCTAGCCCTCGTACTCGGCTATGCGGCCCGGGGCGGTCGCGGACTTCTACCGCGCCTGGCCAACCGGGTGGTGGGCCTCGGTTATGCCGTTCCCGGTTCCGTGATCGCGGTCGGCGTGCTGATCCCGGTCACCCGGCTCGACCATTTCCTCGCCGGCATCTGGCAGCAGCTGGGTGGCAGCCATCCGGGCCTCCTGCTGACCGGCGGCATCGCGGCGCTGGTCTATGCCTACCTCGCCCGCTTCCTCTCCATCGCCCTGCAGACCGTGGAGGCGGGCCTCGGGAAGATCACCCCGAGCATGGACGATGCGGCGCGCAGCCTGGGCTTCGGGTCCGCGGGGACGCTGAAGAAGGTC
Organism: Pseudomonadota bacterium; assembly: GCA_052035955.1. Classification (GTDB taxonomy): domain Bacteria; phylum Pseudomonadota; class Gammaproteobacteria; order Burkholderiales; family Rhodocyclaceae; genus JAEUNJ01. Next base: position 13,252 of record JBPOHD010000109.1, on the reverse strand, counting down.
CACCTGCCGCTGCTGCGCGGCAGCCTGTTGACCGCGCTGCTGCTGGTGTTCGTGGATGTCATGAAGGAATTGCCGGCCACGCTGGTCATGCGACCCTTCAATTTCGACACCTTGGCCACCCAGACCTACACGCTGGCGGCGGACGAGCGCCTCGCCGAGGCTTCCATCGTCGCGCTGGCCATCGTCGCCGTCGGCCTCCTTCCCATCGGCATCCTGGCCAGGCAGATCGCCGGCGGGCGGACGACTGACGCTGCCTGCTGAAGGCGTTTCCGTGCCGCCGGCACCGGTTCCCGCATCGGGACGGGCCGCGAGGGGGCAGGCCCCGCGGAGTTACTTCCAGCCGGCCCGGTCGTAGATCTTCTGGGCCGCGGCGGTGTTGCGGGCGAGGGTGGCGACGGGCAGGGGATCGGCCTTGAATCGGCCCAGGGAGTCCAGGGCGGCGTTCTGCACCTTCACGGTCGGTACCACCGGCCATTCGTTGTTGCCGTCGGCGAAATAGCGCTGGGCCTCGTCCGATGCCAGGTATTCGAGGAACCTGACGGCGGCTTCCTTGTGGGGGGCCGTCTTCAGCATGCCGCCGCCGGAGATGTTGATGTGGGCGCCCTGGGCCTTCTGGTTCGGCCAGACGATGCCTATCCGTTCCATGGCCTTGCGATCCTCGGGCTTGTCGGACCGGAGCAGCCGCACCAGATAATAGGTGTTGGAAACGGCGACGCCGCATTCGCCCGCCGCCACGGCCTTGATCTGGTCCGTGTCGCCGCCCTTCGGCGCCCGGGCGAAATTGGCCACCACGCCCCGCGCCCACTCTTCCGCCCGGGCCTCGCCCATCTGCGCGATCAGGGCCGACATCAGGGACAGGTTGTAGGGATGGGAGCCCGACCGCGAACAGACCTTGCCCTTCAGTCGCGGGGCCGCCAGGTCCTCGTAGGTCTGGACATCGTCCGGTTTCACCGCGTCCTTGTTGTGGATGATGACCCGGGCCCTGGTCGAGAACGCAAACCAGTCCGGGCTGCGCAGATGGGCCGGAATGCGTTCTTCCAGCACCCTGGACTTCACCGGTGCAAAAAGTCCGAGTTCGTCCGCCCTGGCCAGACGCGCGGCATCCACCGTGATGAAAACGTCGGCCGGGCTGGCGGCCCCCTCGTTGCGTAGGCGTTCCAGCAATTCGTCTTCCTTCGCTTCGATGCGGTTGATGCGAATTCCCGTCTGCTTGGTGAAATTCGCGTATAGCGCCTCGTCCGTCTGGTAGTGGCGGGCCGAGTAGAGGTTGAGCACATTCTCCTGGGCGCCGGCAGGGGTCACAAGGAAATGGGGGAGGACGGGGAGGATCGCGAGGATGGCAGGCAGCAGGTGGCGCATGGTGGATTCCCGGGATGATGGTGGGTGCATTCTAATGCGAATGATTCTCAACATCAAGCGTTCCCGGCGGGGCGTCGCCGGCGCCCCTGCCGGGCCCGGCGGCGGCAGGGATTAGAATCCGGGCCCATTCAGTTTCGATCCCATTCCCCCATGGATTCCAAGCGACGCCTCGTCCTTTCATCGTTGCCGCTGCTGGCCCTGCCCGGTTGCGTGACCACCGGCAGCTCGCCGCCGCCTGTCCCGGCGCCCGTCAGGATAGGACTGGCCCTGGGCGGAGGCGCCGCGCGCGGCTTCGTTCACATCGGCGTCATCAAGGCCCTGGAAGCCCAGGGCATCGTCCCCGACATCGTCGTCGGAACGAGCGCGGGTTCCGTCGTCGGTTCGCTTTATGCCGCGGGCCTGACGGGATTCGAATTGCAGAAGGTGGCGATGCAGATGGAGGAGGGCCAGGTGGGCGACTGGTCCTTGCCGGACAGGGGCGTGATCAAGGGCGAGGCCCTGCAGAACTTCGTCAACAAGGTCGTCGGCGGACGTCCCCTGGAGAAACTGTCGCGGACCTTCGGCGCGGTGGCCACCGACCTGCAGACCGGCGAGCAGGTGGTGTTCCGGACCGGCAACACCGGGATGGCCGTGCGGGCCTCGAGCAGCGTGCCCGGCCTGTTCCAGCCGGTACGCATCAATGGCCGGGAGTATGTGGACGGCGGTCTCGTCAGTCCCGTGCCGGCCCGGGCCGCACGAACCATGGGAGCCAACTTCGTCATTGCCGTGGACATCTCCGCGCGACCCCGGGACGGCAAGACGCAAGGAACGCTGGACGTGCTGCTGCAAACCTTCGCCATCATGGGGCAGACCATAGCCCGCCACGAACTGGCCGAGGCCGACCTGGTCATCCGGCCCCACACGGCGGAACTGCCTTCGGCGGATTTCCAGGCCCGCCACAAGGCAGTGCTCGAAGGCGAGCAGGCGGCCTCCGCGGCGATGTCCGACCTGAAGGCGAAACTGGAAAAAGCGCGCGGCCCGCAATCGCGGACCCAGGCCGTGGGTTGATCGGCCCGAACCGGTGGATCAGTCGGCGACGCGGCGGGCGCCGTTGTAGCGGCGCGTCCAGTAGCGGTCGCGGAGGTCCTCGATGCGGACCTTTCCTCCTACCCGCGGCGAGTGCACGAACAGGTTGTCGCCGAGGTAGATGCCGACATGGGAGAAGGTACGCCGCATGGTGTTGAAAAACACCAGGTCACCCGGCTTGAGTTCCTCCTTGCCGACCTCGTCGCCGGTCCTGCTCATTTCCTTCGCGGACCGCGGAAGGTAGAGGCCCAGGCCTTCCTTGAACACGTGGTTGACGAATCCCGAGCAGTCGAAACCGCTGTCCGGCGAACTGCCTCCGCGCCGGTAACGGATCCCGATCAGGTCGAGGGCCTTGTCCAGGGTGGCCTCGACCTGGTCCACCGTCCGGTCGATGAAACTGACGGACTGGTTCGGGACCTCTTGTACGGGAAGGGTTTCCGCCGCCCGGAGTACGGGGCTGGATGTGCAGGCGGCCCAGAACACCAGGGCCGCGGACAAGTAAGGGGAAAAACGCATGGGGCCGGACTATAGCCATCCCCGAGCCGCGTGTAAACCCTCGGTGTCCAGCCATGGGCGCGCCGCCCTTGGCTATAATCGCGGCTTATTTTTCCAATAATCGGGCTTTCAAGCCGTATCCGGAGGGGTCCCGTGGCGTTCAAGGCATACCTGATCGAGCAAAAGGACGGCAAGGTGGCGAGCGGTTTCGCCGACTTCGAGGAATCGCAACTGGACCCCGGCGAGGTGACCATCAAGGTCGCCTACTCCAGCGTCAATTACAAGGACGCCCTGGCGGCCACGGGGGCTGGCCGCATCATCCGCCGCTTTCCCTGCATCGGCGGCATCGACCTTTCCGGAACCGTCGTCTCGAGCGCCGATCCCCGTTTCTCTCCGGGGGACCGGGTCCTCGCGACGAGCTACGACATCGGCGTGGCGCACCACGGCGGCTTTGCCGAATTGGCGCGCGTGCCCGCCGACTGGGTGGTCCGCTTGCCGGCCGGGCTGGATCTGCACGAGGCCATGGCCCTGGGCACCGCCGGCTTCACCGCCGGCCTCGCCGTCGTGCGCATGGAACACGACGGCTTGCAGCCGGCCAATGGGCCGGTGGTCGTCTCCGGTGCGACGGGCGGCGTCGGCAGCGTGGCCATCGAAATACTCGCCCGACGGGGCTATCACGTGGTCGCCCTGACCGGCAAGGAACACGAAACGGATTACCTGAAGTCCCTGGGCGCCAAGGAGGTCATGCTCCGACAGTCCCTGGACCTGGCCAAGATCAAGCCCCTGGACAAGTCCCTTTGGGCCGGCGCCGTGGATAACCTTGGCGGCGATGTGCTCTCCTGGATGGCCAGCACCATGAAGATCGACGGCACCCTGGCCGCCGTCGGCCTGGCCGCCGGCATGAATTTCAACACCACCGTGGCGCCCTTCATCCTGCGCGGGGTCAGCCTGTTGGGCATCGATTCCGTGAATTGCCCCATGGACCGGCGGGCCGATGTCTGGCGCCGCCTCGGGGACGACATGAAGCCCCCCGGGCTTGCCGCCATGACGCGGACCATTCCGTTCCCGGACCTGCCCAAGGTCTTCGACGACTACATCCAGGGCCGCGCCCGCGGCCGCCTCGTGGTCGGCATCGGCGCTTGATCCGGCGGCGAGCGACGTGAGCGAAACTCCGGCCATCGCCCCAGACCACCCGCCGCGGGTCCTGATCGTCGACGATTCGCGGATCGTCCGGGCGACGATCATCAAGCAGATCCGCAGCAGCTTCGACGTCCGCGAGGAAGGCGACGGCGAGGCCGGCTGGGGCGCCCTGGTCATCGATCCCTCGGTGCAGGTCGTCATTTCCGACCTCTCCATGCCGCGCCTCGACGGCTACGGCCTGCTGCAGCGCATCCGCGCCTCGAAGATCACGCGCATCCGCGAACTGCCGGTGATCATGATCTCCGGCGACGAGGACGAGGCCGCCCGGATCAAGGCCAAGGACCTCGGCGCCACGGATTTCATCACCAAGGGCACGGGTACCGTCGAACTGCTCACCCGGCTCGAAACGGTGGTCAAGCTGGCCAAGGCGCGGGAGGCCCTGGAGGAAACCCGCGACCAGGTGGTCGTCGATCCCGTCACCGGCCTGCTCAGCCGCGCCCTGCTGCTGCGGCAGTCGGAGCAGGCCATTTCGCGGGCCCACCGGCACCTGGAGGAAGTCACCGCCCTGGTCATCGGCTTCGACCAGATGGACGAGCTGATCGGCCATCACGGCGCCAACATTCCCGATCTGCTGCTGACCCAGTTCGGGCGGCTGCTGGCCCAGAAGGTGCGCAAGGAGGACAGCCTCGGCCGCCTGGCCCGCGAGGAAATTGCCGTCCTCTGCCCGGGTACGCCGATCAAGGCTTCCTCGTCGTTCGCGCTGCGCCTGCGCGAATCCGTGGAGGCCGCGTCGATCCAGTACCAGGGCCAGGCCTTGCGGGTGACGATCAGCATCGGCCTGGCCAGCAACATCCTCGACGGCATCGACGCCGGCGACGCCATGCTGGACCTGGCCCAGCGGCGCATGCGCCAGGCCCGCGATGCCGGCGGCAACCGGGTCCTCGGCGCCGGCGACATGCCCGTCGCGCGGCGGCCGGCGGCACCCCCGGCGGTGGAGAGCGTCGACCATGCCCTTGCCCAATTGGCCGCCGGCGAACAGGCCGAGGTCCATTCCCGGCTGGCGGCCCTCGGCCTGCGCCTGCTGCCATTGCTTTCCCTGATCGACAGGCAATTCGGACTGGGGCTGCCCCTGGCCGAGATGGAGAAGAAGATAAGAGCTGCATCATCGTAAAAAAAACATAACCGACCACACGACACTCTGCAGGGATACGGAAGGAACAATATGTCCAGCTACAAGGAATTCCATCAGCGTTCCATTGCCCAGCCCGAGGATTTCTGGGGTGAACAGGCCCAATTGGTGGACTGGCACAAGCCACCCCAGAAGATCCTCGACTACTCCCGCCCCCCCTTCGCCAACTGGTTCTCCGGCGGCGAGACCAACCTCTGCCACAACGCCGTTGACCGGCACGCCGCCAAGCGTCCCGATGCGCCGGCCCTCATCTACATCTCGACGGAGACCGACGAGGAGAAGACCTACAGCTTCTCCGAACTGAAGTCCGAGGTGATGCGCACCGCCGCCATCATGCAATCCCTGGGTGTCGGCAAGGGCGACCGGGTGCTGATCTACATGCCCATGATCGCCGAGGCCTGCTTCGCCATCCTCGCCTGTGCCCGCATCGGCGCCATCCATTCGGTGGTCTTCGGCGGTTTCGCCTCCGGGTCCCTGGCCACGCGCATCGACGACGCCAAGCCCAAGCTGATCGTCTCCTCGGACGCCGGCATGCGCGGTGGAAAGGCCGTGCCCTACAAGAACCTGCTCGACGAGGCCATCAACCTGGCCGAGTACAAGCCGGAGAAGGTGCTCATGGTGGACCGGGGCCTGGACAAGGGCTTCAACAAGGTGGCGGGCCGGGACGTGGATTACGCCGAAATGCGCGCCAAGTACATGGATGCCCAGGTGCCCGTGGTCTGGATGGAGTCCAGCGAACCGTCCTACATCCTCTACACGTCCGGTACCACCGGCAAGCCCAAGGGCGTCCAGCGCGACACCGGCGGCTACTGCGTGGCGCTTGCCGCCTCGATGAAGCACATCTTCTGCGGCGGCGAGGGCGAGACCATGTTCTCCACCTCGGACATCGGCTGGGTGGTGGGCCATTCCTACATCATCTACGGCCCCCTGATCGCCGGCATGGCCACGATCATGTACGAGGGCACGCCGCTGCGTCCCGACGCCGGCATCTGGTGGAAGATCGTCGAGACCTACCGGGTGAACGTGATGTTCTCGGCGCCGACGGCTGCCCGGGTGCTGAAGAAGCAGGATCCGGCCTACATGCACAAGTACGACCTGTCCTCGCTCAAGCACCTGTTCCTCGCCGGCGAACCCCTGGACCAGCCGACCCACGAGTGGATCATGGGCGAACTGGGGTTGCCGGTCATCGACAACTACTGGCAGACCGAAACCGGCTGGCCCATGCTCTCCGCCGTGCACGGCGTCGAGAAGACCCCGCTCAAGTTCGGCACGCCCAGCTTCCCCGTCTATGGCTACAACCTGAAGATCTTCCGCGAGGACGGCACGGAATGCGACCCGAACGAGAAAGGCATCGTCGGCGTCGTGCCGCCCCTGCCGCCGGGCTGCCTGTCCACCGTCTGGGGAGACGACGACCGCTTCGTCAAGACCTACTTCAGCCTGTTCAAGGATCCGCTGGTCTATTCCTCCTTCGACTGGGGCATCAAGGACGCGGAGGGCTACCACTTCATCCTCGGCCGTACCGACGACGTGATCAACGTCGCCGGCCACCGCCTCGGCACGCGCGAGATCGAGGAGGCCGTGCAGGCCCATTCGGCCATCGCCGAAGTCGCCGTGGTGGGCGTCAACGACCAGCTCAAGGGGCAATTGCCGGTCGCCTTCGCCGTGGTCAAGGATGCCGCCCGCACGGCGACGCCGGAACTGCGTGCGGCCCTCGAGAAGGAGGTCATGAAGACCGTCGACGAGATACTCGGCGCCATCGCCCGCCCGGGCCGGGTGCATTTCGTCTCCGGCCTGCCCAAGACCCGTTCCGGGAAGATGCTCCGGCGCTCCATCCAGGCCCTGGCCGAAGGCCGCGATCCGGGGGACCTGACGACCATCGACGACCCCTCCACCCTCGAGCAGATCAAGGGGGCGCTGGCCGGCAAATAATCATCCGGAATTGTTTTCCGGAGCCCTTGTGGCAGGGCGCGAGTTCCGCTAGAATTCGCGCCTCTTTTGCAGGCGCGTAGCTCAGCTGGTTAGAGCACCACCTTGACATGGTGGGGGTCGTTGGTTCGAGTCCAATCGCGCCTACCAGAACTGCAACGAAGAAGCCGCCTCCGGGCGGCTTTTTCGTGCACCGGGGGGAATGCCCATGCCCGTCCATCGGGTCCTCGATGCCGGTCTCGTCCCGGTGAAGATATGGACCGGGGAGATCGAGGAATCCGCCCTGCGCCAGCTCGGAAACGTGGCGCGACTGCCCTGCGTCCATCACCATGTGGCGGCCATGCCCGACGCCCACACGGGGATAGGCGCCACCGTCGGTTCGGTCATCGCCACCCGCGACGCCATCATTCCCGCCGCCGTCGGGGTGGATATCGGCTGCGGCATGGTCGCCTGCCGCCTGTCCCTTTCGGACGCCGACATCGACGAGCGCAGCCTGCGCAGGGTCTTCGACCAGATCAGCCGCGACGTGCCCGTCGGCCGCGACCAGCATCCGGAGGGCAGGGTGCATGGCGAGGCGGCCCGCCCCTTCGCGAAGCGCCTGGAGGTCCTCGTCCGCACGCATCCGCAACTGCTCAAGTCCTTCGGCCGCCATTCCGACTGGGTCCGGCAGATGGGCACCCTGGGCGGCGGCAACCACTTCATCGAGGTCTGCCTGGACGAGGCCGGCCGCGTCTGGATCATGCTGCATTCGGGCAGCCGCGGCATCGGCAATGCCATCGGCACCTACTTCATCGACCTGGCCCGGCGCGACATGGAGCGGCAGGTGGCGCAGCTTCCCGACCGGGACCTGGCCTACCTGAAGGAGGGCAGCCGCCATTTCGACGATTACGTCGAGGCGGTGCACTGGGCGCAGGAATACGCCTTCCGCAACCGGCAATGCATGGTGGATACCGTCCTCGAGGCCCTCCGGCGCCACCTGCCGCCCTTCACGGTCACCGGCGAGGCGGTCAACTGCCACCACAACTACGTGGCCCGGGAGCATCACTACGGCGCCGACGTCTGGGTCACCCGCAAGGGCGCCATCCGTGCCCGGCGCGGTGACCTGGGCATCGTTCCCGGCAGCATGGGCGCCCGCAGCTACATCGTCAGGGGCCTGGGCAATCCCGAGAGCTTCGAGTCCAGCGCCCATGGGGCGGGCCGCCGCATGAGCCGCACGGCGGCCCAGAAGCGCTTCACCGCCGAGGACCTGGCGCGCCAGACCGAGGGCGTCGTCTGCCGCAAGGACAAGGGCGTCGTGGACGAGATCCCGGGTGCCTACAAGGACATCGATGCCGTGATGGAGAACCAGCGTGACCTGACCGAGGTGGTGCATACGCTCAAGCAGGTGCTGTGCGTGAAGGGGTGATGCGAGAATCTTCACCGCAGAGGTCGCCGAGGTCGCAGAGGTCGCAGAGGAAAAGGACCTGTGACGCGGACCGTTTGAACCGGGGGGGCGCGTGGCATGCTGTCGTCCGTCTTTGTGGCCCTCCCACTCGCGGCGGATAGTTTCACGACACCATGAACCCCATCGTCTATGCCATTCCCGTGTTCCTGTTGACCATCCTGGCGGAAGCCTGGGCGGCGCGGCGGCGGTCGGGGACCTACGACATCCCCGATGCCCTGACCAGCCTCCACTTCGGCGTCCTCTCCCAGGTCAGCGGGGCCTTCCTGAAGGGGCTCAATTTCGGCCTCTACGCCGCCGCCTACGGGGCCTTCCACGCCTTCGCGCTGCCCGCCGACGCGCCCTGGGTCTGGCTCCTCGGGCTGCTGCTCTACGACTTCGCCTACTACTGGGTGCATCGCTTCGGGCACGAGTGGCCGCTCTTCTGGGGCAGCCACGAGAACCACCATTCCTCCGAGTACTTCAACCTGTCCACGGCCCTGCGCCAGACGCCCCTGGCCTTCTGGAGCTGGATGTTCTACCTGCCCCTGGCCTGGCTGGGCATCCCGCCCCTGGTTTTCGCGGTGGCCGGCCTGGTGGACCTCCTCTACCAGTACTGGGTGCATACGGAGCTGGTGGGCCGCCTGGGCTGGGCGGACCGGGTCTTCGTCACCCCCTCGAACCACCGGGTGCACCACGGCCAGAACGCCTACTGCATCGACCGCAATTACGGCGGCATCCTGATCCTGTGGGACAGGCTGTTCGGGACATTCGCCGGGGAGCGGGCGGGGGAGCCGGTGGTGTTCGGGGTGCGCAAGGCCGTGGCGCGCTGGGAGCCGCTGGCCGCCGTGTTCCGCGTCTATGGCTGGCTGTGGCGGCGGCTGCGCGAGACGGCGGGGTGGCGCAACCGGCTGGCCATCCTGTTCCGCTGGTCGGCGGCGGACCCGGAGTGGTCGCGGCGCGAGGCGCTGATTCCCGCCAGCCTCGCTCGCTTCCGGCGGTTCTCGACCGGCACCCCCCTCGCCGTGCAGGCCTACGGCGCCTTCCAGTTCGCCCTGGGCACCTTGATGATCGTCCACTTCCTGGCAGTGTTTCCGGGCCTGGGCGCCGGCGAGGCGGCGGCCTACGGGCTGGTGATCACGGCCTGGACCTGGTGCGTCGGGCGGCTGCTGGAGGGCGGACGGGGCGCCCGGGGGGCGGAGGCCGTCCGGACCCTGGCCATGGCCGCCGCGGTCCTGACCATGCCGGACTGGTTCGGCACGGCGCTGCCGGCGGCTGCATCGGTGGCCATGGCGATGGCCTGGGCGGCCTCGGCGCTCGTCGTCGCCCGCCTGCCCGCCGCGGCCCGCGGGCTTGCGGTAGAGTAGCGGCCCCGATCAGCGGAGCCGGAAAATGGGAAGCATGGTGTTGCGGGGCGTCCTCGCCTTCGTCGTCCTCGTGGTGCTGGCCGCCGCGGCCTGGGTCTGGCTCGCCCTCAGCTGGAGCTATTCCGAAGGCGAGCGGGCCGGCTACGTGCAGAAGTTCTCGCGCAAGGGCTGGCTGTGCAAGACCTGGGAAGGCGAGATTGCCATGGTCACCATGCCCGGCGCCATTCCGGACCGGTTCGAGTTCTCCGTTCGCGATGACGGCGTGGCAGGCAGGATCAACGCCCTGGCCGGCCGGCGCGTCGTGCTGAGCTACGAACAGCACAAGTTCGTGCCCTCGTCCTGTTTCGGCGAAACGGAGTATTTCGTCGTGGACGCGCGCGCCATCGAGGATGCGCCGCCGGCCCCGGTTCCCGCCGTGGCGCCGCCGCTGCTTCCGTCGTTGCCGGCGGCGACCCAGGCGCCCCCTGGCCCCGAGGCGCCCCCTGCGTCGGCCGGGCCGTCGGGATCGCTCCCTAGGTGACCGCGGCCGCCAGGTCGGCGAGCAGGTGTTCCTGGGCGCAGTAGCGCGCCCGCCGTGACGACCTGTTGCGGTACTGGCCGTCGGCGTCCATGTGCCAGGACTGGCAATTGTCGGCCAGGTAAGGCTTCAGCCCTTCCTTGATGATGCGCCGCTTCAGTCGTGGATCGAGGACCGGGAAGCAGACCTCGATGCGGCGGAAGAAGTTGCGCTCCATCCAGTCGGCGCTGGACAGATAGACCTTCTCCTCCCCGTCGGACAGGAAGTAGAAGATGCGGTGGTGCTCCAGGAAGCGGCCGATCACCGAGCGCACCCGGATGTTCTCCGAGAGCCCCGGCACGCCGGGGCGCAGGGCGCAGGCGCCGCGCACCACGAGGTCGATCTCCACCCCCGCGCAGGAGGCCTCGTAGAGGGCCTCGATGACGGCCGGTTCCATGATGGCGTTCATCTTGGCGATGATGCGGGCCTTGCGGCCGGCGCGGGCGATCTCGGTCTCGGCGCGGATGGCCGCCATCATGTTGGCGTGGAGGGTGAAGGGGGCCTGCCACAGGTGCTTGAGGGCACCCGCCTTGCCAAGGCCGGTGATCTGCTTGAACACCTCGTTGGCATCGTCCCCGATCTCCTCGTTGCAGGTGAGCAGGCCGAAGTCGGTATAGAAGCGCGTCGTCCGCGGATGGTAGTTGCCGGTGCCCAAATGCAGGTAGCGCCGGTAGCCGTGGTCCTCGCGGCGGAGCACCATCAGCAGCTTGGCATGGGTCTTGTAGCCGAAGACGCCATAGACGACGTGGGCCCCGACCTCCTCCAGTCGGGTGGCGATGGACAGGTTGGCCTCCTCGTCGAAGCGGGCCATCAGTTCCACGACGACGGTCACTTCCTTGCCTTTCTGGGCGGCCCGCAGCAGGTGCTCCATGAGCACCGAGTCGGTCCCCGTCCGGTAGACCGTCATCTTGATCGCCACCACCTGGGGATCGTCGATGGCCTGTTCCAGGAGCTGGATCACCGGGCTGAAGGACTGGAAGGGGTGGTGCACCAGGATGTCCTGCTTGCGCATGCTGGCAAAGACGTCGAAGCGTTTGGTCAGCACCTTGGGCATGCCCGGCTGGAAGGGTGGGTACTTCAGGTCGGGGCGGTCGACCCGGTCCGGCACCGACATCAGGCGCACCAGATTGACGATGCCGGGAACCCGGTAGAGATCGGCCGCGGAGAGCCCGAACTGCTGCATCAGGAAGACCGCCATGTCCTCGGAGCAGTTGTCCGCCACCTCCAGCCGCACGGCGTCGCCGAAATGCCGCTGGGGCAGTTCGCCCTGCAGCGCCGTGCGCAGGTTCTTCACTTCCTCGTCGTCCACGAACAGGTCCGAATTCCGGGTGACCCGGAACTGGTAGCAGCCCAGCACCTCCATGCCCGCGAACAGCTCGCCCACGTGGCTGTGCATGATGGACGACAGGAAGACGAAGCCGTGGGCCACGCCGGTGAGTTCCGGTGGCAGCTGGATGACCCGGGGCAGGGCGCGCGGGGCCTGGACGATGGCGGCGCCGGAGTTGCGGCCGAAGGCATCCGTGCCCGCCAGTTCGACGGCGAAATTCAGGCTCTTGTTGAGCACCCGGGGGAAGGGGTGCGCCGGATCGAGGCCGATCGGCGTCAGCACCGGCATCACCTCCCGGAAGAAGTAGTCGCGGATCCAGGCGGCCTGGTCCTCGGTCCACAGGCTGCGGCGGAGGAAGACGATGCCCTCGCCGGCCAGGGCCGGCAGGATCACGTTGTTGAGCAGGGCGTACTGCTCGGCGATCAGGGCATGGGATTCGAGGGTGACGCGGCGGAAGACCTCCTGGGGCGGCAGCCCGTCCGCCCCTGCCGCGATGCTGCCCAGCTTCAACTGCTCCTTGAGGCCGGCGACGCGGATTTCGAAGAACTCGTCCAGGTTGCTGGACACGATGCAGAGGAAACGCAGCCGTTCGAGCAGGGGCACCCGGTCGTCGGCCGCCTGGGCCAGGACGCGCCGGTTGAAGGCGAGGACGGAAAGGTCGCGGTTGAGGAAACGGTCGGCAGTCGGGTCGCGGGGGAGGTTCATGGCATCGGAACGGCCGGTGGCGGGCCGGTTTTTCTCGTTTTGTTGATATCTGAAACACATTACGACGGCGCGGCCGATCCGGCAAGGGGAAATATCAATTTCGGGCCGGCAACCGGCCTCGGCCGGCCGGCCGCCCGATGCTAGAATCCGGGCGCCTCTCCAGATTGGTCCCCACCCATGGATTACGAGCAGATCGCCGCCGTCGATCTCGGTTCCAACAGCTTTCGCCTCCAGGTGGGACGCATCGTCGGCAACCAGATCTATCCCCTGGACGGCCTCAAGGAGGCCGTCCGGCTGGCGGCCGGCCTGACGGCCGACAAGCGCCTCGACGGACCGTCCCAACTGCGTGGCCTGGAAGCCCTGGCGCGCTTCGGCGAACGCCTGCGGGGCTTCGACCCCGGCGCCGTCCGCGCCGTCGCCACGAACACCCTGCGGGTCGCCAAGAACGGCCCCCAGTTCCTCGTCGAGGCCGAGGCCGCCCTGGGTTTTCCGATCGAGGTGATCGCCGGCCGGGAAGAGGCGCGGCTCATCTATCTCGGCGTCGCCCACACCCTTCCCAATCCACGCATGCAGCAGCTCGTGGTGGATATCGGCGGCGGCTCCACCGAATTCATCATCGGCCGCAACATCCGTCCGCTGCGCCTGGAATCCCTCTACATGGGCTGCGTCAGCTATACGCTGCGCTTCTTCCCTGGCGGGCGGG
>JBPOHD010000096.1:0-4728 GCA_052035955.1 Pseudomonadota bacterium | reverse complement strand
CTGCGAAGCGTTCGCCCTGCGCCCCGGAAGCCTTCAGTTGCTCGACGTAGGCGCGGCGGTTGTTGTTCTCGCGGATGGCGACGTATTCCATTTCCGGGGTGACGATGCCGTTGCGGGCATTGTGCATCTGGCTGACGTTCATGCCCGGCCGGGCGCGGCGGGGTTGGCGGTGCAGGCCGGGAAAACGCAAGGCGGCCAGTTCCGGATCGGCGGCGCGCTCACGGCCGTAGGTGGAGGACAGTCCGGCGAGAAGTTCCGAGTCGCCGCGTTCCTCGATCCAGGACTGCCGCAAGGGATTCAGGCCGGCCTGGACGTCGATCTTCACCGCCGGGTCGGTATAAGGGCCCGAGCAGTCGTAGACATAGATCGGTGGATTCGCCTCGCCGCCCGCGTCGCTCTGGCTGATTTCCCGCATGGGCACCCGCAGATCGGGCCGAGATCCCTCGACATGGATTTTCCGGGAGTTGGGGAGTGGCTGGACGGCCGCCTCGTCGACGTGGGCCCGGGAGGCAATGAATTTATCGTTGGCGTTCATGGGGACTCCTGCGCAATTGGTTGAAACTACTGGAATCCCCCGGTGAATGCAACCCGACCGCCGGCTAAAGTATCGTGTCGCCCTGCCGTAAGATCGGGGAACCTCCATAAAGGCCGGGGCGTGGCCCTGGCCACCGATATCAACAGGGGAGCACCATGCGCAGCGCACACAACAGGCTTTTCCTCGCCGTCGCGGCCCTCCTGGCCAGCCCTGCCCTGGCAGCCAGATGGGAACCCGTGGCCGGAGGAGAAGGCGTGGAGATCGACAAGGCCCGCATCCAGCGGACGGCCGAGGGCCACACGACGGCCTGGACCCGGCTGGTCCTGGCCAAGGAGATGGTGGATGAGCAGGGCCAGCGCTATACGGCCATCGAGGTCCAGCACCGGTACGACTGCGAAAAGCGCGCCGCCGCCACCGTGAAGCGGGTCTTCCTCCGCGATGGCCGCAAGGTCCGGGAGGAGGCCGCGGCCGGTTCGCGGGAAGCGTCGGTCGAGGCAGGCAGCGTGGACGACCGCCTGCTCGCCGAAGCCTGTCGGTTGCGGACCGTCGGGGAGGGTCGGCAAGTGGCGGAAACGGCCGCCAAGCAGGCGGCGGAGGCTGCCCGGCCGGCGCCTATGTATGCCGACATGCGCAGCGAAGGAGGCGCCAGGAAGCCGGGCTCGGTCCTGGTGGCCGAGCCGAAGCCGGAATCCAAGGGGGATACCAAGGCAGACCCGAAAACTGCGCCCAAGGCGGACGCCAAGGCGCCCGATCCCAAGCCGACCGAGAAGCCGGCCGACAAGGCGGCCGAGGCAGTGGCCCCCAAGCGGTTCATTGAACTGCCGAAAATAGACAAGTCGCAGGTCGAGCATCCGCGCGACGAAAAAGCGGCCGAGGCTGCCAAGGCTCCGGCAAGACCCGCCGAGGCGGCCAAGGCCGCGGACAGGAAGCCGGTGGCGACGCGCCTGGACCTGGAGCGTCAGTACGCGACCTCCGGGCCGCGCCGGACGGCCCCGCGCAAGACCGCGCCTGCCGAGGGCAGCGAGGGCGTCACCGAGCATGCGAGGATCCACTGGGACTACGAGGGTGCCGGCGCCCCCGCCAATTGGGGGAAATTGCGCCCCGACTACGCGGCATGCGCCAGCGGCAACCGACAATCTCCCATCGACATACGGGACGGCATTCGCGTCGATCTGGAACCGATCCGGTTCGATTACAAGCCGGCCCAGTTCCGGGTCACGGACAACGGCCACACCATCCAGGTGACGGTCGGCGAAGGAAGTTCCATCACCGTCCTCGGCAAGGAATACGCCCTGGTGCAGTTCCACTTCCATCGCCCTTCCGAAGAGCGGATCAACGGCAAGGCCTTCGACATGGTGGCCCACCTGGTGCACAGGGATTACGACGGCAACCTGGCCGTCGTCGCCGTCCTCCTGGAGAAAGGCGTCGAGCATCCCCTGATCCAGACCGTGTGGAACTACATGCCCCTGGAAAAGGGCATTGACGTGGCGCCGCCGGGCGCCACCCTGGACCTGGTCAAACTGCTGCCCGAGAATCGGGCCTACTACACCTACATGGGGTCCCTGACCACGCCCCCGTGCAGCGAGAACGTGCTCTGGCTGGTCTTCAAGCAAGCGGTCCAGGTCTCCGGCGAACAGATTGCCGTCTTCTCCCGCCTGTACCGCAACAACGCGCGCCCTGTCCAGCCGGCCCAGGGCCGTCTGATCAAGGAATCGCGTTAGGCTCGTCAGGCCCGGCGGACCCCTCAGGCCCGCGATCCCCCCGGCGAACGGAAAAGCCCCGGCCATCGGACCCGCGGCCTGTAGGCCTTGCCTGACAGGCCACGGGTTTTTCCGGCGGGAAAATTGGCTTTCGGGCGAGCGGTGGTATCTTCCCGTCCGGGAGGCAGAGGCGTTGGCGAGCATGGAAGTACCCCTGATATTGGTCGTCGAGGACGAGCCGGTCAATCTTCTGGCCTTGGTCGAGAATCTGGAGGCCGAGGGCTACGAGACGGCCAGTGCGGAAAACGGGGCCGAGGCCTGGCGCCTGATCAGCGAGGCTCCCGAGCGCTTCGACGCCATCCTCCTCGACCGCGTGATGCCCGACATGGACGGCATCGAGGTATTGCGGCGGGTGAAGGATCATCCGGCCATGGCCTACACGCCGGTGATCATGCAGACCGCCCTGTCGGCCGACGCCGAGGTCGCCGAGGGCTTGCGGGCCGGAGCCTTCTACTACCTGACCAAGCCCTTCGCCGCCGAAACCATGCTGGCCATCGTGGCGGCGGCGGTCAAGGACCATCGCCTTCACCGGGATCTGCAGAGGCAGGCCCGCTCGACGGCTCGCACGCTGAGCTGGCTGAAGCGTGCCGAATTCGGATTCCGGACCCCTGGCGAGGCCCGGGACATAGCCACCCTGGTCGCCAATGCGGCGCCCGAACCGGACCGGGTCATCCTGGGCCTGATCGAACTGATGCTCAATGCCATCGAGCACGGAAACCTGGAGATCTCCTACGACGACAAGACGGCCCTGATCCGGGAGGACAAGCTGATGGAAGAGGTCGAGCGGCGTTTGTCGAGCGACCGGTACGGGAAGCGCGAGGCGACCCTGTTCCTCGACAAGAGCCCCTCCTCCGTCCAATTCCGGATCGTCGATGAAGGTCCGGGCTTCGTCTGGAACGAATTCCTGGAGATGCAGCCGCAACGGGCTTTCCATACCCACGGCCGCGGCATCGCGATGGCCCGAATGATCAGTTTCGACACTCTTGAATATGGGGGCCGCGGCAACGAGGTCTGTGCCTCCGTGGTGACTTGAGGAGCGATCATCCATGAGCGAGTTGTTCGACGACTTCGACGCCCCGGCGGCAGCCGAGGAAACGCCGGAACCCGCCGGACGGGTCCTGGTGGTGGACGACGACAGGGTGGTCCAGGAGACGTTGCGGGCAGTACTCGATGAGGAATTCCTCGTGGAGACTGCCGATTCAGGCGAGCAATGCCTGGCCGCGGTCGCCGCCTCGGAACCCGACCTGATCCTGATGGACATCGAGATGCCCGGCATAGACGGCTATGAGACCTGCCGCAGGTTGCGCCAGGAGCATGCGATGCCGGTGCTCTTCGTTTCTTCCCATGACACGCTGGAGGAACGACTCAAGGCCTACGACGCGGGTGGCGACGATTTCGTCAGCAAGCCTTTCGACGGCGACCTGCTTGCCAGGAAGGCACGGCGCATCGTCGCCATGCATGCCGAGCGGGTCCGCCTGGCGGCCGAAAAGAGCTCCCTGCAACAAATGGCCATGGGATTCCTCAAGAACATGGGGGAGACGGGTGTGCTGCTGGATTTCATCCGGAAGAGCATTGCCTGCCTGGAGTACGAGGACCTAGCCCGCAAACTGGTGCAGGCCAACCTGGAATACGGCCTGACCTGCCATGTCCAGGTGCGCCACGCCGGCCGCACCTATACCTACACGCCGCAGGGCGAGGCCTCGCCTCTGGAAAACTCGATCGTGGACAAGTGTTGCGGACTGGGGCGCATCTTCCAGTTCAGCAAGCGGATGATCATCAACTACGACCTGGTGTCCATCCTGATCGTGACCCTGCCGGACGATCCGGACGAAGTGGGTCGAATCCGCGACAACGTGGCCATCCTGGCCGAGAGTGCGGAGGCCATTGCCGAGACCATCGGCATCCGCAAGGCCGCGGCCGGCCACGCCGAGGCCCTGCAGTCGGCCTCGCGAAACAGCGTGCACGCCATCGAGGAATTGCGCGACCTCTATCGCAAGCAGCAGGCGGAAACGCGGGTCCTGATGCAGGACCTGATCGAGCAGGTCGAAAAGACCTATGTTTTTCTCGGGCTCACCGACCGCCAGGAAGACACCCTCAGCGCGACGCTGCGGGCTTCGGCCGACCAGGTGCTGCGCCTGTTCGACATCGGCCTCGAGTTCGACAAGCGCTTCGCCATCATCCTCGATTCACTGAAGTCGCCGGGCTGAACCGCCGCCCGGCGCGTCGACGGCGACCGAATTCGTTCGGCCGTCGCGCCGCCCGCGATCGCGGCCGAGGCGTCCCCTGCCCGGCCGGAAGGCTCCTGGCCGTCCTCCGGATCGGCGAACTGTCGGGCGATGGCCTGGAATTCGTCGAAGGCCTGGAGGAAGGCGTCGGTGATGTCCGGGTCGAAATGCCGGCCGCGCTCGGCGGCGATCATGTCCCGCGCCACGG
>JBPOHD010000115.1:0-10623 GCA_052035955.1 Pseudomonadota bacterium | reverse complement strand
AGGGCATCGTCGCGGGAATCGGCCGCCTTGCCGAGTTTCAGACAGGCGCGCAGCAGCAGGTCGGTCGGGCGGAGACGCACTTGGGGCGCGGGGCAGCGGCGTGGCTGGCGGAGGCGGGGGAAAAATTTTATCATCCCCGGCCAGCCGGCCCCGCCGGCAGTCCCGTCCCGGCGGCCGCCGCCCGCCGCCACAACCCGCCCTGGCCCCCATCCCGTGAAGATCATCGAAACCCTGCTCACCGGCGCCCTGCGGGCCCCCGGCCTCGGCCCCTGGTTCGAGCGCCGCCTGGAGGGCCTGCACCGGAGCATGGTGCGCGCCCTGCGCCGGGCCCGCCGTGACCGGGTGCGGCCCCGCGAGTGGTCCAATGCCGAGCTGCGCCGCCTGGCCCCGCACTATGACGGGGAGGTGATCAACGTCAGCGGCTGGCGCGACGAGGACAAGGCCGGCGGCCACTACCGGGACTACTTCACCCGTGCCGCCGCCTACGCCGTCTCCAACTACAGCGGCGACCGGGGGACCGCCGACGGCATCGGCGGGATCTTCCTCGACCTGGAGGGGGAGACGCCTTCCGATCTGGCGCGCCGTTTCCAGGTGGCCTTCAACCACACCACGCTGGAACACATCTACGACATCCGCCGCGCCGTGGCCGGGATCTGCGCCCTCAGCCATGACACGGTGATCCTGGTGACGCCCTTCCTGCAGGCGGTGCACTACATCGAGGGCTCCTTCGGCGACTGGTGGCGGCCGACCCCGGCCTGCATGGCGCGGCTGCTCGAGGAGCAGGGTTTCACGACGGTATACCAGGCCTGCAACGACAATCCCTGGCACATGGTCTACGTGGTCACCGTCGCCACCCGCCAGCCGGAGAAATACCGCGACCGCTTCCCGCCCGTCGAGACCCTGAAGGCGGGGGTGGGGCACTTCGTGCTGGACTGAGGGCCGGACGGGATTCCCGCCGCCGGCCCTGCCGGGCCGTGGCTCAGTCCGCCTCGGCCCAGGCCCTGGCCTCGGCCAGGGTGGGGAACAGCCCCACCCGGAAGGTGTCGCGGATCAGCGGGGAGTCGGCGTAGGTCCTCGCCAGTTCCGCCAACTCGGGCTTGTCCACCACCAGGGCGATCTTCAGGGACCGCTCCACCCGCGGCGCGTTGTGGTCCTGGGCGGCGGTCATCAGGGTCGTGAACCTGGTCAGGGTCAGGGCCTCCACTTCAAGGAAGTCGCTGATCGTGTAGCGGCACGAGGAAATGCGCGGGTCGTTTCTCTTCGCCGCCCCGGCCGCCGTCACGTCCTCTCCCGTGGCCTGGCCCCAGTACTTGGTGTAGACGCCCGAGGCTTCCCAGGTGATCAGGTAAGGCATGCACTTCCTCCGGTTCGCCGTCGGACGGCGTGTCCCCATGGGTCGCCCGGACCGGGCCGCCATGTCGTGGGCATTATCCCCCGGAACGCCGCCGGATGGACCCGTCCCCGGATGCGCCCTCAGGGCTTGCGCAGCACCGCGTAGCCGTAATCGGCGACCATGACGTCGGCAATGCTCAGGCGGCGCGGCTTGGTCAGGGCGGTGCGCAGGAAGGCGGCGGGGGCGCGGCGCAACAGGCGCAGCCGCATCTTCGTGCTGCGCGAGCCGCGGGCGAAGATGCGGCTGCCGCCGTCCAGCACGGCGAGGCCGGCGCGGCCGGCCAGCACGGCCAGGGTGCGCGGCCCGTAGAGGGCCAGGTGCTCGGCGTTCCAGAGGTTCCAGCCGTAGCCCTGGCGGCGGAAGGACTCGCCGGTGTGCAGCGGCACCTCCACGTAGAGCAGGTCGCCGGGGCCCATGGCGGCGGCGATCTGCCCCAGCAGGCCGGCCGGATCGGACAGGTGTTCCAGCACGTGGCTGAGGGCGTACACCGTCGGGCGCCCGCGCAATTCGGCGGGAATGCGCGCCGCGTCGAAGTGCCCTTCGAGGGCGATGGCCCGCCCCTGGGCGGCGATGTGCCGGATCAGGGGCTTGTTGGTGTCGAAGCCGACGCAATGGGCGAAGCGCCCGCGGCCCGCCTCCAGCATCTCGCCCGAGCCGCAGCCGATGTCCACCAGCACCTCGTGGCCGGCCAGGAAGGGCTCCACCAGCCGGAGGCGGCGCTGCGCGTTCTCCAGCCGCCAGCGCATCTTGGCGGCGTCGGGTACCGCCTGGCCGCCGCCCTCGGCGTAGTCCAGGGGCCGGCTGTCCCGGTTGAGCAGCAGGCCGCAGCCGGGGCAGAGGGCCGAGCGGGCGTCCCGGGGCTGCGGCTGTCCGCCGCAGACCGGGCACGGGCCGGCGGCCTCGCTCATGCCGGGCCCTTGAAGACGACGGCCTGGCCGGTGGGCAGGACCAGGGGCACCTCGGGCCGGGCGGCGAAGAACTCGTCCACCGCCTGCCGGGCGCCGGGGCAGGACATGAAGCCGTAGTCGTCGAAGACCAGGAAGCCGCCGCTGGCCAGGCGCGGGTAGATGAACTCGCAGGAGGCCAGGATGCCGGGGTAGATGTCCAGGTCGATGTGGGCGAAGGCGATGCGGTCGCCCTCCCGGCCGGCGAAGGTGTCGGGGACGAAGCCCGGGTGGTAGTGGATGAAGGGATCGGTGCCGACGGCCTTCCGCACGCCGGCCAGGCTGGTGTCGGAGAAGTCGCCGGCCCGGTGCAGGTCGCGCTCCGGGTCGGTCTCCGGCATGCCGGCGTAGGTGTCGAAGAGGTGCAGTTCTCGCGGCTGCGGGGCCTGCCGGAGCAGGGCGGCGAACATGCGCGCCGTGCCGCCGCGGAAGACGCCGGCCTCGTAGAAGGCCCCGTCCAGGGCCAGGGCCTGGCGGGCCAGGGACCAGAGCACCCAGGCCCGGTCCGGGGAGACCCGCGTGTAGGGCCGGATGTCGGCGAAGACGGGGCCGAAGTCGCCGTAGCCCTTCCACGGGCTGAAGACGCCGTCGTAAAAGGCCCGGTCGGGGATGTTGTCGTAGCGGGCGTCGCGGCGGGCGCGCCGGCGCCGGCGCACCGGCTCGGTCAGGATGGGCGGCAGGAAGAGCTTGATGGCGCGTTCCAGCTTCTTGAGGCGCATGGTTCGGTCTCCGGAGTTCAGCGGCGGCCGGCGAGGGCCTGGTAGGCGGCGGCCAGCGCCGGCCGGCGGTAGATCCACAGCCGGCTGCCCAGCCAGCCCGGGGCGTCCTTGGTGACGATGCGGGGCAGGCGCAGCGGGTCGGCCCGGCGGTCCACCGTGCCCGGCTCGGTGGTGTAGAGGTGCGTGAAGCCGGCCTGGCGGGCGACGTCGATGTGGTCGTCGTCGTAGTGGCCCTGGGGCCAGCAGAGGTGGGGCGTGGCGGCGCCCAGCCGGGCGGCCAGGGCCTCCCGGGAGCGCGCCAGGTCGGCGGCCAGGCCTTCCCGGCGGCGGGCCCGGTCGGGCTCCGCGCGGTCCCAGCGCCGGTGGTCGTGGGTATGCGAGTGGAATTCGAAGCTGCCGGCGGCGGCCATGGCTTCCGCCTCCGACCAGCGCAGCATCACCTCGTCGGCCCGGCCGGCGGCGACGGCGGCCTTGCCGGCGCCGTGGTCCGGCGTCGGGGGCAGGGTCCGGCCCTCGCCGGCGCAGGGGCGCGGCGGACCCTCGCCCAGGAGGCCGGTGATCAGGAAGAGCACGGCCTTGAGGCCGAATTCGGCGAGGACCGGGTGGGCGTGCACCCGGTTGTCCAGCCAGCCGTCGTCGAAGCTGATGACGACGGACTTGTCGGGCAGGGGTTCGCCGGCCAGGAAGCGGGCCAGTTCGGCCAGCCCGACGCCCCGCCAGCCCCCTTCGGCCAGCCAGCGCATCTGGGCCCGGAAGTTTTCCGGCGAGACCGTGACCAGGCCCGGGCTGGGGCTGACGTGGTGGTACATGAGGATCGGCACGGCGGCCGTGCTCATCGCCCCGCCCCCGCCGCCGCATAGGCTTCCAGCATGCCGGCGACCATGGCCTGGCGGGAGAAGCGGCCGTCCACCCGCCGCCGGGCGGCGGCTCCCATGCGGGCGCGCAGGCCCGGGTCGGCGAGCAGCGCGACGATGGCCTCGGCCAGGGCCGGCGGGTCGTTCACCGGCACCAGGCGGCCGGTCTCGCCGTCGGCCACCACCTCGGGCACCCCGTCCACCCGGCTGCCGACGGCGGCCAGGCCGAGGGCCCCGGCCTCCACGAAGGCGGTGCCCAGGGCCTCCTGGTGGGTGGGCAGGACGAAGAGGTCGAGGGACTGGAGGACGTTCACCACGTCGCGGCGCAGGCCCAGCAGGTGCACCCGCCGGCCGACGCCCAGCTCTTCGATGCGGCGTTCCAGGTTCTCCCGCTGGGGGCCGTCGCCGGCGAACACGAAGTGGGCCCCGGGCACCGCCGCCAGCACCCGCGGCACCGCTTCCAGCAGTTCGGCATGGCCCTTCTTGCGGCGCAGGATGGCGACCGTACCGACCAGCGGCGCGCCGGCCGGCAGGCCCAGCTCGGCGCGCAGGCCGCCGCCCTCCGGCGCCGGGGCGTAGCGCTCCAGGTCGATGCCGGTGGGCACGGCGCTGATGCGTTCCGGGGGCACGCCGGCGGCGGCCAGGGTGCGGGCCACGAATTCGCTCACCGCCACCACCCGGTCCGGCAGGACGCTGTAGGTGAAGCGGGAGGTGATGGGCAGGGCCAGGTGGCGGGTGCGCACGATGCGCGGCCGGCCCCGCAGGCTGCGGGCGGCCAGTCCGGCGACCTGGGTGTCGCGGCTGCTGTGGGTGTTCACCACGTCGGCCCGGCACTGCCGCATCAGCCGGCGCAGGGCCAGGATGCCGCTGGCGTCGAGCGCGTGGCGCATGGGAATCTCGTGGGCCTCGAAGCCGGCCTCGCGGGCCCGCAGGGCCAGCCTGGCCCCCGGCTGGCAGGCCACCAGCGCGGTGTGGCCGAGGGCACGCAGGCCGAGCATCTCGTTCAGGGTGCGGTTCTCCTGGCCGCCCCAGCCCAGGGAAGACTCGGTGTGCAGGACGGTGAGGGTCACTGCGTGACCCTCACCCCGGGGGAGCGCAAGCGCTCCCCGGTGGGGGAATGCTCCCCGGTGGGGGAATTGGTGGCCCCCCACCCCCCAGCCCCCTCCCCGAGGGAGGGGGTGACGGTGGGTTGCCGCGGGGCGGCTCCCGATGGGTGGGGGCGGCCGAGGGCAGATGCCGGGCGGGACCGGGTGACGGTGGGTCGCCGCTGGGCGGCTCCGGGTCGGGAGGCGCGCCTCGCGAGACGGGGCTGAGTCATGGCGCGGCCTGGGCCGCGGCGCGCTGCAGCCGGTGCAGGCGGCCGTAGAGGCCGTCGCGGGCGATCAGCTCGCCGTGGGTGCCGGATTCGACGATGCGGCCGCGGTCGAGGACGACGATGCGGTCGGCCCGCTCGATGGTGGACAGGCGGTGGGCGATGACCAGGGTGGTGCGATGTTCCATCAGCCGTTCCAGGGCGGCCTGGACCTGGCGCTCGGATTCCGAATCGAGGGCCGAGGTGGCTTCGTCGAGGACCAGGATGGGGGCGTCCTTGAGCAGGGCCCGGGCGATCGCGATGCGCTGGCGCTGGCCGCCGGAAAGCTTGACGCCGCGCTCGCCGACCATGGTCTCGTATCCCTCAGGCATGGCGACGATGAAATCGTGGGCGTGGGCCGCCCGGGCGGCCGCCTCGACTTCCTCCCGCGTGGCACCGGCCATGGCCCCGTAGGCGATGTTGGCGGCCACCGTGTCGTTGAACAGCACCACGTCCTGGGAGACCAGGGCAATGTTCCGGCGCAGGCAGGCGAGGCTCAGGGCCTCGGCCGGCTGGCCGTCCACCAGGATGCTGCCGCTGCCGCCGTCCGACAGGTGGTAGAAGCGCGGCAGCAGGTTGGCCAGCGTGGTCTTGCCGCTGCCCGAGGGGCCGACCAGGGCGACGGTCTGCCCCGGCGCCATCTCCAGGTCGATGCCGGCCACCGCCGGGCGCTCGGCGCCCGGATAGGAGAAGGTAAGGTCGGCGAAGCGCACGGCGCCCTCGGCGCGCAGCGTATGGCCGCCGCCGCTGTCCTCCTCCGGCTGCTCGTCGAGCAGGGCGAAGACGCTCTCCGCCGCCGCCAGCCCCCGCTGCAGCGGCGCATTGACGTCTGTCAGCCGCTTCAGCGGCGCCAGCAGCATCAGCATGGCGGTGATGAAGGAGACGAAGCCGCCCACCGTCGTCTGCGCCGTCTGGGACTGCAGCAGGGCGATGTAGATGACGACGGCGACGGCGATCGAGGTGAAGAACTGGACGATGGGCACGGTCGCCGCCGCGGCCACCGCCTGC
Source organism: Pseudomonadota bacterium (assembly GCA_052035955.1). Taxonomy (GTDB): domain Bacteria; phylum Pseudomonadota; class Gammaproteobacteria; order Burkholderiales; family Rhodocyclaceae; genus JAEUNJ01. The sequence continues at coordinate 4,354 of JBPOHD010000115.1, read as the reverse complement.
CGCATGTTCTGCCGGCGGAAGCGCTGGTTGGCCTCGCCGAAGCGGCCCGACTCGTAGTCCTGGCCGCCGAAGATCTTCACCACCTTGTGGCCGCTGATGCTCTCCTCGAGGATGCGGGTGATGTCGCCGATGGCGTGCTGGGTGGCCCGGCTGGCCCGCCGCAGGCGCTTGCTGAAGACCTGCACGACGGCGGCGATCAGGGGCGTCACGGCCAGGGCGACCAGGGTCAGCTTCCAGTTCAGGTACACCAGCCAGGCGAGCAGGAAGGCGATGGTCAGGGTGTCGCGGACGGCCACGGTGAGCACCGAGGTGGCGGCGCCGGTGACGTTGTTCACGTCGTTGGTCACCTTGGAGATCAGCAGGCCCGTGCTCTGGTCGTCGTAGGTGCGGGCCGGCAGTTGCAGCAGGCGGCCGAACATGACGTTGCGCAGGTCGAACACCAGGCGGTTGGTGATCCACGACATGGTGTAGTCGGTGACGAAGCTGAGGACGCCGCGCAGCAGGAAGATGCCGACCACGGCCAGCGGCGCCAGCCAGAGGTCGTCGCGCGGCTGGCCGGTGAACCCGCGGTCGAGCAGCACCTTCATCAGCGCCGGGAACAGGGGCTCGGAGGCGGCCAGCAGGGTCATGCCGAGGATGCCGAGCAGGAAGGCCTTCCAGTGCGGGCGCACGTAGCCCAGCAGGCGCAGGTACATCTGGAAACTGCTGATCGGGGCCTTGGCGGAGGTCACGGAAGGCGGGCGGCCTGGCGCGGAAAGAATCGCTGATTATAGCGGGCGGCCGGGGACCCCCCGCCGTGCGCCTCAGGCGCCGAGGTCGCGGTAGAGGGCGATCAGGCGCCGGGCCGTGTCGGCCACCGGCCAGGGCAGGGCACTGGCCCGGGCGGCCGGGGACATGGCGGCGGCGCGGCCGGGGGCCGCCAGTTCGTCGAGGGCGGCGGCCAGGCCGGCCGCGTCGGCGGCCTCGCAGACCAGGCCGTTCCGCCCCGGCTGGATCAGCTCCGCCGCGCCCGAATTGCCCGTCGTGACCACCGGCAGGCCGGCCGCCAGGGCCTCCATGGCGGCGTTGGGAAAGGGATCGTAGAGGGTGGGCAGGCAGAACAGGTCGGCGGCACCGTAGAGGGGCGCCACGTCCTTCAGTCCGCCCAGGAAGCGCACCCGGCTCGCCACCCCGAGCTTGGCCGCCAGCTTGCCCATGGCCTGCTGCCAGCGGTCCTTGCCGACCACCAGAAGCGAGGGCCGCCGGTCCTCCATGGCCGCCAGGGCCCGCAATAGGAAGGGCACGCCCTTGCGCTCGAAGCCGGAGCCCACGTAGAGGACCACCGTCGTCCCGGCCGGGATGCCGAGTTCGGCCAGGACCCGGGCGCGGTGCTCGACCCGCAGCCGCGGGTGGAAGCGTTCCAGGTCCACCCCGTTCCTGACCAGGCGCAGCTTCTCCGGCGGCACGCCGAAGCGGCGGGCGATGTCCTGGCGGACCACGTCCGAATTGCAGATCACCGCCCGCAGGTTGGGGTGGCGGAACATGGCCGCCTCCGCCTCGACGGTCCAGCGATGCCAGGGGGATATGCGACTGGACAGGGAGGAAAGTAGTCCCCGGGCCCGGTCGCGGATTTCCAGCCAGCTTGCATGAACGCCGTCGCCGGCGCGGAAGACGTGGCAGCCGGGGATGCGTTCGTGGGACTGGACCAGGTCGAAGCGCCCCGAGGCGATGATCGCCCCGATACCCTCTGCGAAGCTGCGGTCCCTGGCCAGGCGGCCCATCCAGCGCGGCCAGGGCGGATCGCAGACCTCCACCGGGAAGCTCGCCGCCTCGGCGCCCTCCCAGCTGCGGCAGAGCAGGGTCACCTCGGTGCCCTCCTCGCGCAGGGCGTTGAGCGCCCGCTCGACGAAGCGCTCGGCGCCGCCGAAGGGGGTGTATTTCTGGCGGACGACGGCGAGCTTCAATTCAACGTCCCGAAGCGAACCACCAAGACACCAAGAGCACCAAGGGGCACCAACGAGACCTTTGGCCGCGCAAACGCCGGCCTGGAAGCGCACGGGCGTGGGGAAAGACGAAACGGGCCCGGCATGCGGGAACTGCTCGTCATTCGTCCGCGTGAGGTTTGACGTCCGGTGGCCTGGTTGCTTCCGTACCCTGCTCTCCGTCGCGCCACCGCGCCGCACGGAAGCCCGAAAACCTGTCGCCCGTCGGGCGGTGCCTTGCACTGCCTTCCTTGGTGAGCCTTGGTGCTCTTGGTGTCTTGGTGGTCAGTCATTCGAATCGATCGAGCAGTTCCCCGCAGGCGGCGAACACCCGGTCCACGGAGAGCGTGGTCAGGCAGTCGCTCACCTTGCTGCCGGCGCAGCCGTCCTGGCCGCAGGGGCGGCAGGCGTGCTCCGACGAGACGATGACCCGGCTGGCGACCCGCCAGGGGCCCCACTCGGTCTCCCCAGAGGGGCCGAACAGGGCGACGCTGGGCGTGCCCATGGCGGCGGCGATGTGCATGGGCGCCGAGTCGACGCCGACGAACAGCCGGGCCCGGGCGGCCAGCGCGGCCAGTTCCTTCAGGCTCAGTTGTCCCGCCAGGTTCACCACCGGCGAGCGGGCGGCGGCCACCACGGCGTCCACCAGGGCACGCTCCCGCTCGTCCGGGGCGGCGGTGAGGACGACGGGAAGGCCGTGTTCGGCGAGCCGGTCCACCAGGTCGCCCACCTTCTCCGCCGGCCAGCACTTGAACAGCCAGCGGGAGGCGGGGTGCAGGTGCACGAAGTGCTGCGCTGCCAGGCCGCGGGCGGCCAGCAGGGTGTCGATCGCCGCTTCGGCTGCGGCGCCGGGCACCAGCACCAGGGCCTTGTCCGCCTCCTCGACGGCGATGCCGATGCGGCGCAGGGCGTCCAGGTTGCGCTCGACGGTGTGGCGGCGCGGCACCAGGCGGTAGAGGTGGCTGAAGCTGCCCTGCCAGAAGCGTCCCGGGCGCTGCAGGGAGACGGCATGGGCGGCGCCGCTGAGGCGGGCCAGCCAGGCACCGCGCGGGTGTTCGGTCAGGTGCACCACCAGGTCGTAGCGCCGCGCCCGCAGTTCTGAGAGCAGGGCCCACTCGGCGGCGGCCTGGCCGGCGATCCCCACCTTCTTCCACTGCCGGTCGATGGCGTGCAGGCGCGCGATGGCCGGGTGCCCCGAGAGCATGGGGGCCGTCTCGGCATAGACCAGGGCGTCGATCTCCGCCTCCGGCGCCGCCCGCTTGAGGGCGGTGAACACCGGCGAGGCGAGCAGCACGTCGCCGTGGTGGCGCAGCTTGGTGACGAGGGCGCGGCGGACCCGCCGCGGATCGAATTCAGCCATCGGTCCTATTCTGCCAGAGCAGTTGGAAGTCGCCCGGCGCCGATCCTTCGAGGGCGGTGGCCGTGCCGAACTCGAACTGCAGGCCCAGCCAGTCCCGGGGCGGCAGGCCGAGCAGCTCGCCCACCGCCACCTTCATGACTCCGGCATGGGCGACGACGACCGCCTCGGGGACCGCCCCGGCGGCCTCCCCGACTTCGGCCGGGTTGGCCAGGTCGGCCAGGCCGGCAAGGAACTGGGCCACCCGGGCGTGCAGCATGGCGACGCTCTCGCCGCCGTGGGCCGCGAAGTGGAGCGGATCGGCCACCCAGCCGTCGATGGCCTGGCGGCCGATCCGCTTCCAGGGGGTCATCTCCCAGGCGCCGAAATCGGCCTCGACCAGGCGCGCATCCACCCGCGGCGCCGGATGCAGGGCCTCGGCCAGGCGCAGGCAGCGGCTCAGGGGGCTGGACCAGACCGGCGCCGCATCGGGCAGCAGGCCGCGCAGGCGGCCGGCGCAGGCCGCCGGGTCCTCGGCCAGGCCCAGGTCCGTGCGGCCGTAGCAGGTGCCTTCGGCGACGTCGGGCTTCGGGTGGCGGACCAGGAACAGTTTCACGACCTTCCCCCCGGCCCCTTTGTCCGCGGAAGGGGGTGACGGATGTTCGCCTCGCGGACGCGGCTCCCGCGGGGGTGGCGGCTCAGGAGAACACGCACAGCAGGCTCAGGTAGAAGAGCAGTTCCGCGGCCTGCTGGGTGGCGCCCAGGCAGTCGCCGGTGTAGCCGCCGATGCGCCGGAGGAAGTAGCGCCCGCCCATCCAGGCGGCCAGGGTGGCGCCGGTGATGGCCACCAGCATCTCGGGCCAGGGCAGGAAGAGGCTCGGCGCCAGGCCGAACACCGCCGCCACGGCCAGTTCGCCCTGGCCGAGCTTGCGGGCCAGGGGCTTGGATTTCGCCAGGATTTCCCCGCCGGGCCGCCCCAAGGGGAAATCGAACGTGGTGCCCGGAGCCGGCGCAGCCGGCGAACTTCCGTCACCCCCGCCCTGGGGCGGGGGGCGGG
>JBPOHD010000044.1:0-10208 GCA_052035955.1 Pseudomonadota bacterium | reverse complement strand
CCCCCCGGCCCCCTCCCCGTCTCGGCATAGAATTGCGTCTCCCGGCCTGCCGGGAGCGCTTTCCATCCGGATCCAGAGTGACATGGCGACCAACACCATCTACGGCATCAAGAACTGCGACACCATGAAGAAGGCCTTCGCCTGGTGCGAGAAGCACGGCGTGGCCTACGAGTTCCACGACTACAAGAAGCAGGGCGTGCCCCGGGACCGCCTGGTCGCCTGGTGCCAGGTGGTGGGCTGGAAGACCCTGCTCAACACCCGCGGGCCCACCTTCCGCAAGCTCAGCCCGGAGCAGCAGGACATCGCCACCCAGAGCAAGGCGGTGGCCACCATGCTCGAATATCCGAGCGCCATCAAGCGGCCGGTGATCGAGACCGCGTCCGGCCAGCTGCTGGTCGGCTTCGATCCCGCCCTCTTCGCCAGCTTCCTCAAGTGAGCGCGGCCGCCTACGACTCGGTCAGCCGCTTCCTGCTCGAGAACCTGGACATCCGCGGCGCCCTGGTCCGCCTGGGCCCGGCCTGGCACGAGATGCGCTCGCGCCACGCCTATTCGCCGGCCGTGCGCGACCTGCTCGGGCAGCTGGCGGCGGTGACGGTGCTGGTGGCCGGCAACCTCAAGCTGCCCGGCCGCCTGACCTGCCAGCTCCAGGGCCACGGGGCCGTCCGCCTGCTGGTCATGGACTGCGACGAGCAGTTGCGCCTGCGCGGGCTGGCCAAGGCACCGGCGGACCAGGCGCCGGCCCCCCTGTCCGCCCTCTTCGGCGACGGCCAGCTGGTGCTGACCCTGCAGACCCACGTGGCCGCCGGCCGGCCCTACCAGAGCATCGTGCCCCTGGAGGGAGAGGGCATCGCCGGGGTCTTCGAGCATTTCCTGGAGAACTCGGAACAGACACCCACCCGCCTCTGGCTGGCCGCCGACGAGGACCATGCCTGCGGCCTCTTCCTGCAGAAGCTGCCGGAGGCGGATGCCCGCGATCCCGACGGCTGGAACCGCATGCTGCACCTGGCCTCCACCGTCACCCCGGCCGAGCTGGCCCTGCCGCCGGAAACGCTGCTGAAGCGGCTTTTCCCGGAGGAGGACCTGCGCCTCTACCCGGCCCGGCCGGTGGCCTACCACTGCCCCCGGGACGAGGAGAAGGTGCTCGGCATGCTGAAGAGCCTGGGCCGCCAGGAGGTGGCCGAGACCCTGGCCGAGCAGGGCAAACTGCTGATCCGCGACGACATCTGCCAGCACGAATACCGCTACGGCGAGGAGATCCTCGACCGCCTCTTCCCGCCGCCGGAACGGACCTTCCATTGAGCCGGACGAAGCGAGGCGGCGGCGGTGGCGGCGCCGGCGGCGCGGCGACCCTCTGGCCCGTGGAGGTCAGCGAGGAGGCCGGCGTGCGCCAGCTCCATTTCGGCTCGGACTGGGTCCAGGGCGCCATGCGCATCGCCCGGCCCTGGGCCCTGGAGCTGGACTACACGCGGGAACTGATGGCCGCCCTGCTGCTGCGCCCCGAGGGCGAGTGGCCCGGCTGGCCGGCCCGGGTGCTGCAGGTGGGCCTCGGCGCCGCCTCCATCACCAAGTTCCTCTACCGCCACCGGCCGCAGGCGCGGCTGCGCATCGTCGAGATCCATCCGGAAGTGGTCGCCGTCGCCCGCCACGCCTTCCGGCTGCCCGACGACGACCTGCGCATCGCCATCGCGCTGGGCGACGGGGCCGACTACATGCTGCGCCCGGGGCCGGACTTCGACCTCATCGTGGTGGACGGTTTCGACGACCAGGCCCGCGCCGGCGCCCTGGACACCCAGCCCTTCTACGCGGCCTGCCGGTCCCGCCTGTCGGACCGGGGCCTGGTGGCCATCAACCTGCTCTCACGGCGGCGCGACTACCGGGATTCCGTGGCCCGGATCATGGACGCCTTCGACGGCCGAGTGCTCGCCTTCCCCTCCTGCGACAGCGGCAATGCCGTCGCCTTCGCCGCCGCCGGGGCGCCGGTCTCGACCACCCTGGCAGAGCTGAAGGCCGGCGCCCAGGCCCTGCGCAAGGAGAGCGGCCTCAACCTGCTGCCCACCCTGGCCCGGGTGGCCGAGGCCAAGCGCTGGGCGGAAGGCCGGGTGGAGTTGTGAACGCGGCAATTCGATGTCACCACAGAGGACACGGAGGACACGGAGGAAAGCCGCAGATTCGGGGAGCGTCGTCCTCGCCCGCCAGGTCACTGGAACCGGGTGCGAGCCCTCGATGCCTGGCCCTTCTCCGCGCCTCTGTGTCTCTGCGCCTCTGCGGTAAGGCTTTCGGGGTGACGATGGAATCGCCATGAAAAACCCCCGCGACCTCGCCCAGGGCACCCTGCTGATGATCGTGGTGGTCCTCGTCTGGGGCGCCTTCCTGCCGGTCAGCAAGGTGGCCCTGCGGGCCCTCGACCCCTACTGGCTCTCGGGCCTGCGCTTCGCGGCCGGGGCCCTGGTCTTCCTGGGCATCCTGGCCTGGCGCGAGGGCCCCGCCGCCCTCGACCCGGGCCGCCACTGGCGGCGGGCGCTGCTGATCGGCAGCGTCGGCATCGGCGGCTTCGGCCTGCTGGTCTTCGAGGGGCTGAAGCTCACCCGGCCGGAGCAGGCCTCCATGATCCTGGCATTGACACCGGTGCAGGTGGCCCTCTGGCAATGGTGGAAGACCGGCCGGCGGCCCGATCGGGTGACCCTGGCGGCCATCGCGGCGGCCCTGGCCGGCGAGGCCCTGGTCATCACCCAGGGCGACCTGTCGCGGCTCTCGGGCGGCGACGCCCTGGGCAACGGCATGCTGCTGCTGGCTTCGCTGCTCTGGCTGGTCTATACGCTGGGCGGCCAGCAATTCCCCGGCTGGTCGTCGATCCGCTTCACGGCCATGACCTGCGGCCTGGGCTGGTTCTTCATCGCCGGCGCCGCCCTGGTGGCCACGGCGCTCGGCCACAGCCGGCCGCCGGAGCCGGCCGCGCTGCTGGAGGTCTGGTGGGCCCTGGCCTTCGTCGTCCTGGCGGTGACCGTCCTCGCCCTGCTCTTCTGGAACATGGCCGTGGTCCGCCTGGGGCCGGTGAATGCCGGCCTGTTCGCCAACTTCACGCCCGTCGTCACCTACGGCATCGCGGTGGCCCAGGGCCGCCATCCGGCCCCCGTGGAAGTGCTGGGGGTCCTGCTGGTGATCGGCGCCCTGGTGACCAACAACCTGCACCAGCGCCGCAAGCTGGCCCTGCTGAACCAGGGGTAAGCCACCGCCCCCGGGGCCGCTGCATGACGCACGGGCCTTGGCGACCGCCCCCGGCGCCACGCCAGGCGTCGCCGCCCGCCCCCTTCGCATTCCCTGGTGCCCCTTGGTGTCCCTTGGTGCCCCTCGGTGTCCTTGGTGTCCTGGTGTGAAAACGGGGCTTCAGGCCTGGAACTCGAAAACCAGATACACCGCCGGGGCAAGTCCCGGATTGCGCATGCCGTGGACTTCGCCGGCGGCATAAAAGACCACCGAGTGGGCCGGCACGCGGCGCCCCAGGGTCTCCACCTCGCCGGCCAGGGTGACGATGGCCACGTCGTGGGCGTCGGCATGGGGGGCGTAGCCGCAGCCCGGATGCAGCACCGTCAGGTGGGCGTGCAGCCTGGCCAGGTGCCGGGTGGCGCCCTCCAGCAGCACGCTGACATCGAAGCCGTCGCCGCCGGGCCGGCGCGCCGCCGGCAAGAGGGGAAACCCGGTCGTGCACCGGCCGAGCGCGGCGGCACGCGCGGATGCTCCCTCGGCATGCCAGCGGAACATCAGGTAGGTGGCGTCCCTGGGCCCGGGGTTGGCCAGGGTGTGGAAATGCCCCGCCGGGTAGTGGATGAACTGCCCGGGGCGCAGCCGTTCGCCATCGCCGGCCGCCGCCGTCGCGCCGTAGGAGAGGTCGGCCTCGCCGTCCAGCATGAGCAGGATCTCCTCGTCCTCGTGGGCATGGGGCGGATGGGGCGTGGCGCCGGGGCCGAGCACGGAGACATGGCAGCTCAGGAAGGCCAGGCCGCCCATGGGGCCGCCGAACAGCGGGTGGCGTCGCCAGCCCGTCGCCGGATCGCCGGGCAGGGGCAGGCCGAAGGAATGGATTCCGCTGCCGCCCACGGGATTCAGCCGGCAATGACGCCGGGATCGCGGCGGCGGACGACCCGTATCGGCAGGGGCGGCACGAAGGGTTCGGGCTGCGCCGGGCACAAGCCGCAGACGGGCTCGTCCTCGGCGGCGAGGAAGCGCTCCAGGGCCGCGTCGTCGCAGCCTGCGTCGAGGCCCCGGTAGCCCAGGTAGGGGCGCCAGGCTTCCGACAGGCCGAAGCGGGCCTCCTGCATGCCGAGGTAGGCGATGGCCGGGCATTTCCAGAGCCGTCCGGCGTGGAGCTGGGGGTAATCCCGGGCGACGCAAAGCTCCCAGCTCTGCCGGGGCCGGCCGTCGGCATAGGGTTCGAGATCGGCGCCGAAGCCCTTGTAGCGCCGGGTCCAGCGGCCGTGGGAGGCATAGCGTCCGACCCGGGCCCCCTGCTCCCTCTCCCAGCCATCCACCAGGTCGATGAAGGGACGGATCCGTTCCAGGTATTCCGGCGAGCCGTGGGGAACCGACAGGTAGAGGATGGCCCGGCCGTCCTCGCGCAGGATCCGCGGCAGGTCCGGGTGCCGGTGCAGGAACCAGCCGTTGCTGACGATGCGGATCAGGGTGTCCGGCCAGTGCCGGCGGACCAGGGGGACGAACTCGCCCAGGCGCGGATTGAGGCTGGGCTCGCCGCCGACGAGGGAGAACACCGCCGGCGCGATGCGCCCGCTCCAGGCGGCCAGCCATTCCTCCGCCTGGCCGGGATCGAGCATGCCGCCGTGGCCCTGGTTCGAGTAGTGGGCGCAACTCTCGCAGGCCAGGTTGCAGGCATGCGTGACGTGCATCTCCAGCTGGGAGAGCGGCCTCGCGGACATCGCCTGGGGACTACGCCGCCGGGGCCAGGACCTTCTCGACCAGCCGCACCCAGTAGCGGATGCCGGTCGCGATGATCTCGTCGTTGAAGTCGTAATGGGGGCTGTGCAGCATGCAGCCACCCTCGCCCGGCCCGTTGCCCAGCCAGACGTAGCAGCCGGGCACGACCCGGGACAGGTAGGCGAAGTCCTCGGCCCCCATGCTGGGCTTCATGTGGGCATGGACCTCCCCGCCCGCGGCCACCTGGCGCGCCACCTCGCGGCAGACGATCGTCGGCTCCGCGGCGTTGATGGTCGGCGGGTAGCCGCGCTCGTAGCGCAGTTCGATGTTCACCCGGTGGGTGGTCTCGATGCCCTGGGCGACGCGCCGCAGGCCCGCCTCCAGGGCGTCCTGCAGGTCGGGGCGGAAGGTCCTGACCGTGCCGCCCAGGCGGGCCTCCTCGGGCAGCACGTTGTCGGCATGGCCGGCCTGGAAGCGGGTGACGCTGACCACCGCCGATTCCAGGGGGTCGGTGCAGCGGCTGACCAGGGTCTGCACCGCCTGCACGAAGGCGGCCCCCGCCACCACTACGTCCACGGCCTGGTGGGGCATGGCGGCATGGCCGCCGCGGCCGGTGATCCTGGCGTCGAAGCGGTCGGCGCCGGCCATGACCGGCCCCTCCATGACGGCGAAGCTGCCCGCGGGAAGCCCCGGCCAGTTGTGCAGGCCGAAGATCATCTCCATGGGGACGCGCTCGAACAGGCCCTCCTCCACCATCACCCGGCCGCCCCCCTCGTGCTCCTCGGCCGGCTGGAAGACCAGGTAGGCGGTGCCGTCGAAGGCCCCCTCGCGGGCCCGCGCGGCCAGGGCCTCGGCGGCCCCGAGCAGCATCGCGGTGTGGCCGTCGTGGCCGCAGGCGTGCATGCGGCCGGCATGGCGGGAGCGATGGGGAAAGCCGTTCAGCTCGTCCAGGGGCAGGGCATCCATGTCGGCCCGCAGGCCGATGGCCCGCGATCCGGTGCCGGCGCGGATGCTGGCCACGACGCCAGTGCCGGCCAGGCCGCGATGGACCTCCAGGCCCAGCTTCTCCAGCTGCGCCGCCACCACGTCGGAGGTGCGCTTCTCCGAGAAGGCGAGTTCGGGGTGGGCATGGATGTCCCGGCGCAGGGCGGCGATGCGGGGCTGCAGGTCGCGGACGAGGTCGTTGAGGTTCATGGGCGAACGAAAGGTGACGGCGGCCGGACCATTGTCCGCGATTGGTGCCGCGACGGCAATCGGCCCCGCGTTCGCCGCGTGCCCCGCCCGCAACCACTGCGGCCCCATGGCGATTGACAAGACCCCGGGGGGCGATTAGTTTCCCCCCCGATCACCGCCCAAAGGAGAATTCAATGCGCGCCTTCCGCCAGATCCTCGCCGTCGCCCTCGGCGGCCTTTCCCTCGCCGCCGCGGCCCAGACCAAGTGGGACATGCCCACCCCCTATCCGCCGACCAACTTCCATACCGAGAACATCGTCCAGTTCGCCGCCGACGTGGACAAGGCCACCGCCGGCAAGCTGAAGATCACCGTCCATTCCAACGGCTCCCTGTTCAAGGCCAACGAGATCAAGCGCGCCGTCCAGGGCGGCCAGGCCCAGATCGGCGAGATCATCCTCTCCGGCTACACCAACGAGGACCCGATCTTCGGCGTCGACTCCGTGCCCTTCCTGGCCACCAGCTACGCCGAGGCGAAGAAGCTGTGGGTCGCCCAGAAGCCGGTGCTCGATGCCCACCTGGCCAAGCAGGGCCTGAAGCTCCTGTTCTCAGTGCCCTGGCCGCCCCAGGGCATCTATTCGAAGAACGCCATCGCCGTCGCCGGCGACCTGAAGGGCGTCAAGTGGCGGGCCTACAACCCGCAGACCTCGCGCATCGCCGAACTGGTCGGCGCCCAGCCGGTGACGATCCAGGCGGCGGAGCTCTCCCAGGCCCTGGCCACGGGGGCGGTCGCCGCCTTCATGACCTCCGGGGCCACCGGCTACGACAGCAAGGTGTGGGAGCAGGTGAAGTTCTTCTACGATACCCAGGCCTGGCTGCCGAAGAATGCGGTCCTGGTCTCCCAGAAGACCTTCGATGCCCTCGACAAGCCCACCCAGGAAGCCGTGCTCAAGATGGCTGCGGAGGCCGAGGCGCGGGGCTGGAAGAGCAGCGAGGACAAGACGAAGTTCTACCTGGAGCAGTTGGCCAAGAACGGCATGACCGTCGCCGGCCCCTCGCCGGCCCTCAAGGCGGACCTCAGGAAGGTCGGCGACACCATGATCGCCGAGTGGCTCAAGACTTCCGGTCCCGAAGGCAAGGCGATCCACGACGGCTACATGAAGTAGGTCGCCGTCCCCCCGCTCCCGGTTCGCCCGTCCTTGTCGATGCGTCGTCTGCTGGACGGCCTCTACGGCCTCGCCGCCTGGGCGGCCGCCCTGTGCATGATCGGCACCCTGGTGATGATCCTGCTCAGCGTCAGCGGCCGCCTGCTCGGCTTCCACGTCCGCGGCACCGACGCCTACGCCGGCTATTTCATGGCCGGCGCGGCCTTCCTGGCCCTGGCCCACACCCTGAAGCGCGGCGAGCACATCCGGGTGACCCTCCTGCTCGAACACGGCGGTGCCAGGGTCAAGCGGGCCCTCGATCTCTGGTCCCATGTCGCCGGCACGGCGCTGGCAGGGGCCCTGGCCTGGTTCTCGGCGCGCCTGGTCTGGCAATCCTGGAGCTTCGGCGACATCTCCCAGGGCACGGACGCAACGCCGCTGTGGATTCCGCAACTGGCCATGGCCGTCGGCGCCGCCGTGCTGCTGGTGGCCATGATCGACGACTTCCTCGGGCTCGTTTCGGGCCGCCGCCTGCGCGCGGCCAAGGAGGAACCGGTGCGCAGCGAATGAGCCCGCGGTAAGGCCGGAACCATGGAATTCGCCATCACCGCCGCCCTCATCGCGGCCCTCTTCGTCCTCCTGGGCAGCGGCCTGTGGATCGGCCTCTCGCTGCTCGGCGTCGCCTGGGTGGGCATGGCCCTATTCACTGCGCGCCCGGCCGGCGACGCCATGGCGGTGACCATCTGGGGGGCCTCCTCCTCCTGGACCCTGACCGCCCTGCCCATGTTCCTGTGGATGGGCGAGATCCTCTTCCGCACCAAGCTCTCCGAGGACATGTTCAAGGGCCTGGCGCCCTGGCTGGAGAAGCTCCCCGGCCGGCTGCTCCACGTCAACGTCATCGGCTGCTCGATCTTCGCCGCCGTCTCGGGCTCCTCGGCTGCCACCTGCGCCACCATAGGCAAGATCACCATTCCGGAACTGGAAAAACGCGGCTACCCGGACGCCATGACCATCGGCACCCTGGCCGGCGCCGGCACCCTGGGCCTGCTGATCCCGCCCTCCATCATCATGATCGTCTATGGCGTCGCCGCCGAGGTGTCCATCGCCAAGCTGTTCATCGCCGGCGTACTGCCCGGCGTGCTGCTGGCCGCCCTGTTCATGGCCTACATCGTCGTCTGGTCGCTGTTCAACGGCGAGCGCATCCCGGCCGCCGCCGGCACCACCACCTTCGGCCAGAAGCTCTTTGCCTCGCGCCACCTGATCCCGGTGGTCCTCCTGATCACCCTGGTCCTCGGCTCCATCTACACCGGCGTCGCCACCGCCACCGAGGCGGCCGCCCTCGGCGTGGTCGGCAGCCTGGCCCTGGCCGCCGCCCAGGGGTCGCTGAACTGGAAGAGCTTCCACGAGAGCCTGCTCGGGGCCACCCGGCTCTACTGCATGATCGCCTTCATCCTGGCCGGCTCGGCCTTCCTGACCCTCTCCATGGGCTACCTGGGCCTGCCCCGCCACCTGGCCGAATGGATAGGCGGGCTGGGGCTCTCGCAGGTGGGGCTGCTGGCCTGGCTGATGGTCTTCTACATCATCCTCGGCTGCTTCCTGGACGGCATCTCCATGGTGGTCCTGACCATCGCCGTCATCCAGCCGACCATCCAGGCCGCCGGCATCGACCTGATCTGGTTCGGCATCTTCCTCGTGCTGGTGGTCGAGATGGCCCAGATCACGCCTCCTGTCGGCTTCAACCTCTTCGTGCTCCAGGGCATGACGGGCCGGCAGATGACCTGGATCGCCCGCACGGCGGCCCCCTTCTTCTTCCTGATGGTCGCCGCGGTGACGCTGATCTACCTCTTCCCGGGCGTCGTCACGTGGCTGCCGGCGCGGATGATCGGTTGAGCGGTTCCCCGAAGCTGCTCGCCCTCGGCGACGCTGCCTGGACCGTCGAGTTCGGCGAGGCCATCGCCCCGGACGTCCATGCCCGGGTCATGGCCCTGGCGGCGGCGGTGGAAGCCCTCGGGGAGCCGGCCATCCTCGACCTGGTGCCCACCTTCCGGTCCCTCACCGTCCATTTCGATCCCCTCGTCATCGACGGCCCGGACCTAGGGCGCCGGCTTCTGGCAGCGGCCGCCGGGGCGACGGGGGCCGCGGTCCCGGGCCGCCGCTGGCGGCTGCCGGCCTGTTTCGGCGGCGAGTTCGGACCCGACCTGGCGGCGGTGGCGGAGGAGGCCGGAATCACCGAGGGCGCGGCAGTCGAACTCCTCGCCGGCGCCGAGCTGCGGGTCTACATGATCGGCTTCATGCCGGGCTTTCCCTACATGGGGGGCCTGCCGGACATCCTCCATCGTCCCCGCCTGGCCACACCCCGGCTCAAGGTGCCGGCGCGCAGCGTCGCCATCGCCGGCGCCATGGCCGCCGTCTATCCCTGGGAGAGCCCCGGCGGCTGGCGCCTGCTGGGCCGCACGCCCTTGCGCCTTTTCGATGCCGGCAACGCGGCGCGCCCCGCCCTGCTGGCGCCGGGCGACACGGTGCGCCTGCTGCCGGTCGGCAAGGACGAATATGGCCGACTGGAGGCGGAAGCGTCGGCCGGCCGCCTGGACCCGGAGGCGTGGCTGGGATGACATCTGCTTTCCGTGGACACCCCGGATTACCACCCCCGCCAAAGTCCGACCGCCCCCCCTGTAGGAGCGCCGCTTACGGCGCGATGACGGCCTCCGGAAAACCCATCGCGGCGAGCACGCCGCTCCTACAACAGCCGACCCTCCCCCGCCGCCCCGCGGCAATCCACCCCCCCTGTAGGAGCGCCGTTCACGGCGCGATGACGGCCTCCGGAAAACCCATCGCGGCGAGGACGCCGCTCCTACAGCGGCCGACCATTCCCCGCCGCCCCGCGGCAACCCCCCCCCCCGGGGGGGGCGCCCGTGCCGGCGCGCGTGGGGGCACCGGCGAACCCCGCCCCGCGGGCGCGCGGCGGGG
>JBPOHD010000023.1:0-48047 GCA_052035955.1 Pseudomonadota bacterium | reverse complement strand
ACGCTTCATGACGTCCTGCAGGGTCTCCGCCGACCATACCCCGGCCGCCCCAAGACCCAAACCGGCCGCCACCAACATCGTGGTCGCCCTCATCGGGATTCTCTTCATGGTTTCGCTCCCAGTAATTAAAACAACAACTTAAGTTGTCCCACCCGCGAATTGCCGCCCGCGTCCACAGGCCACTGCGGCAATTTGCCGCACACTCTACCCCCCGGCCCCCTGCGGTATCCTTGACGGCAGTCAAGTTTCACCTCCCACCGCCCCAGCAGAATCCCGGGGCCCCGGAACCTGCTCCCCGTCCTCCCCTTGGAATCCAAGCGCCGCCGCCTTGCCGACGTCCTCCTGATCCTCGCTCTCATGGGTGTCGTGGGGGCCGGCTACCTGTTCTCCGACCTGTTGCTGCCCAAGGCGGACGTCACCGCGACGGCTGCGCCCGGCTGCGATCTGCACAGGGGCCCCTGCCGGGCTGAGCTGCCCGGGGGCGGTAGCATCGAGTTGACGGTCATGCCGCGCCCGATTCCGCTGGCGGCGCCCCTGCGACTGGAGGTGGCGGTGTCGGGCGTGGAAGCCGACAAGGTGGAGGTGGATTTCGCCGGCGTCTCCATGAACATGGGTTACAACCGGCCCCTGCTGGCGCCGACCGGCAACGGACGCCATGCGGCGGAAGCAACGCTCCCCGTCTGCGTTACCGGCGAGATGGAGTGGGCGGCCACCGTCCTGGTGGAGTCCGGCCGCCGTCGCATCGCCGCCCCCTTCCGTTTCATGGCCGGCGGCCCGGGCGCTGCCGCCGCTCCCGTTCCCGCCGCCACGGCATCCTTGCCGGAGTCCCGGCAGACCGGCCTGGCGGCACCGCCCCGGGGCGGGGATTTCACGCTCGCCTCGGCCCGCGGCCCCGTTTCACTGAAGGATTTCCGCGGCCGGGCGGTCTTGCTCTTCTTCGGCTATACGTCTTGTCCGGACGTCTGTCCGACTTCCCTGGCCGCCGTCGGCCAGGCCCTGTCCGGCCTGAGCGGCGCCGAGCAGGAGCGGGTGCGGGCCCTCTTCGTTTCCGTGGACCCGGCCCGCGACACGCCGGCCGGGCTGGCCGACTACGTGGCCTTCTTCCACCCGAACATCGTCGGCCTCACCGGCAATCCCGCCGAGCTGGCCGAACTGGCCGCCCGCTATGGGGCGGTCTTCACCGCCCAACCGGCCGACCGGGAGGGGCGCTATGCGGTGGACCACTCTGCTTTCGTCTACGTCATGGGACCGGACGGCCGCATCGCCGCCA
The DNA here is from genome assembly GCA_052035955.1 of Pseudomonadota bacterium. Lineage (GTDB taxonomy): Bacteria > Pseudomonadota > Gammaproteobacteria > Burkholderiales > Rhodocyclaceae > JAEUNJ01. The sequence continues at coordinate 46,777 of JBPOHD010000023.1, read as the reverse complement.
CCCTCGCCTATCCCCTCTCCGTGCCGGCGCTGCAGGCCGAGATCCGCAAGACCCTGAGCCTTCCCATCCAACCCCCGCAAGGAGACCGCAAGTGACCCGCATCGCCACTGTTCCCGCCCGATTCGCCACCCTCGTCGCCGGCCTGCTGGCCGCCGGCGCCGTCCTCGCCGCTACCGGAGCCGCCGACCGGGTCAGCGTCGTCGATCCCTACGTCCGCCTAGCCCCTCCCGGGGCCCAGGCCACCGCCGCCTTCATGGTCCTCCGCAACGAGGCGGACAAGGACACGGCACTGGTGAAGGTGGACAACCCGGTCTCGAAGATCTCCGAGCTGCACAACCACATCAACGACGGTGGCGTCATGAAGATGCGCCAGGTGAAGAGCATCGAGATCAAGGCGAAGGGGGAGGCCGCCCTCAAGCCGGGCGGCTACCACGTCATGATGATCGAGTTGAAGGCGCCGATGAAGGAGGGCGACAGCGTCCCCCTGACCCTGCAGTTCGCCGACGGAAGCACGAAGAAGGTGGACGCCAGGGTCGTCAAGGCCACCGCCGAGGCGGCGCCCATGGACCACTCCAAACACAAGCACTGAGGAAGGAGTGCCGCGGCGCGGTCCCGGCATCGGCGCGGGCTGGCCCCCGCCGCGCCGGCCTGGATTCGGGACCGCCCCCGGCGCGGCGATCCCGGGATCCGGTCAAGCCCTTGCCGACTTCCGCCGGCGGGCTGCCGCGAGGGCGCCGAGGCCGGCGAGGAACATGGCCCAGGTTTCCGGTTCCGGCACCGCCGCGACGCTGTAGGTGACCGTCATCCCATAGGCCCGGGCGGCGTCCGGCGTGAGCTTGTTGCCGATGTCGTTGCCGCCGACGAAGATGCTGTAATCCCCGGCGTCCAGGTGGAACTTGCCGGCAACGGCGTTCCCCGTTCCGGCGCGGTAATACTGGAACACGAAGCTGCTCAGGGCCGCGTCCGCCCCCGCCGGGTCTCCGTCGCCGCCGATCTTCCAGTCGCCGACCGCGTTCCAGCTTCCGGTGGTGTCGTTGAAATCCTTCCCGGCGCCCAGGTTGGCCAGTGCCCAGGCCGTCCGCCAGGCCTCCGATGCGGGGTTGAAATCATAGTCGGCGCTGGTCTGGGGTGGCGCGTAGGGCGATACTGCCGCCAGGCCGCGATAGAGGGAAAAACCGGGCACCAGTCCGCCGATCGAGGCTGCCGTGGCCGAGGGATTGGCCGCCACGCTGAAGGTGACCCAGGCCTTGCTGTCCAGGTGGAAGCGGAAGGCCCGGGACTTGTGGCTGTCGCCCAGGTTGCCGTCGGCGGCATCGGCCCAGCCGAAATTCCCGGTGACGGCCTGGTTGGCGATCGTCACCGAGTAGTCGGTGCCGCTGAAGTTGCCGAGATTCCGGCCGGTGTAGCTGATGTGCGCGCTGGCCGGCGCGGCGGCCGCCAGGGCAAGGGCCGCGGCGACGCTCATGCGAAGTTTCATTGGGACTCTCCTTGGGATGGTTGGGTGTCGTTTTCCGGGAACCCGGACGTCGGGATGGGTGCCGACGCGGGAAGACCATACCGGCGGCGCTTGGCAAAAGGAATGCGGCCGATTGCCGCGCCGGCGCGCTGGGGGCATTCCGGCCGCGGCGGAGATGGCGCCGGGCCGGGGCGGTCAGTCGCGGACGGGGTGCTTGGAGAGCTTCCGCTGCAAGGTGCGGCGGTGCATCTTCAGCGCCCTGGCAGTCGCCGAGATGTTTCCGTCATGCTCGCGGAGGACCCGCTGGATGTGCTCCCACTCCAGGCGGTCCACCGACAGGGGCGAAGCCTCGGGTGGCGGCGCCTCGGCTGCCGGCTCGTGTGCGAAGGCTGCGATGATGGCCTCCACCTCGACCGGCTTGGCCAGGTATTGGGCGGCCCCCAGCTTGATGGCGTCCACCGCCGTGGCGATGCTGGCGTAGCCGGTCAGCACCACGATGCGGCATTCGGGATTGGCGGCCAGGATGGGGGCGATCAGGTTGAGGCCGGAGGCGCCCCCTAGGTTGAGGTCGAGGACGACCCGCGCCGGCGCCTGGTCGGCGATGGCCACCCGGGCGGAATCGACGTCGGTGACGCCGCGGGCGGTCATGCCGCGGCGGGCAAGGGCGCGCACCAGCACGCCGTTGAAGGTTTCGTCGTCGTCGACGACCAGGATGGGAGGCTTGTTCATGTCGGGGGCTTCGCGGGCAATTCGACCAGGGCCAGCGCCCCGCCGGCCGGATCATTGCACAGGGCCAGCCGGCCGTCGACGCGACCGATTGCCGCATGGGCCAGCATCAGCCCGATGCCGGCCCCGCCGGTCGCCGACGGCACCGGCGCCTTGCCGCCTGCCGCCAACACCGCCGCCGGAAATCCCGGCCCCCGGTCGCGGATTTCCAGCCGTATGCCAGCGGCATTCCAGCCCAGCCTCACCCCGATTTCGCCGCCGCCGGCGTCCGCGGCATTGTTGAGGAGGTTGCCGACCGCCTGTTCCAGGGAAGGATCGGCGACCACCGCCGGTGGCGGTCCTTCTCCGTTCGCCGCCCACCGGCAGCTCGCCCGCGGGCGCAGGGCCTGCCAGCGGCCCACGACACCGGCGAGCCAGGCGTCGGCGGCCATCGGGGCCGCCGCCTCCAAGCGCCCGGCGCCGCCCCGGGCCGCCATGCCACTGATGATCTCCTTGCAGGTCGAGACCTGCCGGCGCAGGAGCGCCATTTCCTCGCCCAGGTCCTCGGGCAGGCGCGGGTCCAGGGCCACCTCGCCGGCCACCACGGCGATGGTGGCCAGGGGCGTTCCCAGTTCGTGGGCGGCACCGGCGGCGAGCGCCCCGAGGGCGACCATGCGCTCGTTGGCGAGGGCCGCTTCCCGGGCCTCGGCCAGTCGCGCGTCGCGCTCGCGGATGGAGGCGGTCATGCGCACGATCAACCACCCCAGCATGGCGGCGGAAAGCACGAAGGTGAGCCACATGCCCGCCAGGTGCAGGCCGGCCGCCTTGCCCGGATCCGGCAGGGCCAGGGGCACGAAGGCGACCATCAACAGGGAATAGGCGGCGACCCCCAGCCCCGCCACCAGGGCCACCAGGCGGCCCGGCAGGGCCATGGCGGCAAAGGCCACGGGCGGCAGCAGGAGGGACACGAGCGGGTTGGTGGCGCCGCCCGTGAAGAACAGCAGGGCGGCGAGCCCGGCCACGTCCACGGCGAGCTGGCTGGCCACCTCGGCCGGCGTCGCGTCCGCCGGGCCGCGAACCCGGCGCCGTGCCAGCAGGTTGAAGGCCGCCAGCAGGACGAGGACGGCAAGCAGCGGCAAGAGGGGCAGGGCGATGCCCAGGGAAGCCGGCACCGCCGCCAGGGCGAGGCCCGCCGCGCCGAGGAAGCACCAGCGCAGCCAGTGCAGGCGGCGCAGCAGGGAAAAGGCCGCTTCGGCGGAGGGGGCAAACAGATCCATGGGACGATTATCCGCGAAGCTTGATTTGCAATAAATTCAATCAGCGGCGGTTTTGCCAGAATCCGTCCCCAGCCCGCCGATCCACCCCCGGAGCCCCCGATGCGCCCGATCCTCCGCCGACTCCTGCGTTCCCTCCGTCCCCTGGTCCTCTGCCTGCCGCTCATTGCGACGGCCGTAAATGGCCAGGACGCGGACAAGGGCAAGGAGATCAACGGCACCTGCGCCGCCTGCCACGGCGAGTTCGGCCAGGGCGGCAAGAAGGGCGAGTACCCGCGCCTGGCCGGCCAACGGGCGGCGCACATCGAGGACCAACTGCGCGCCTTCCGCTCCCGCAAGCGGATCAACATCCCCATGTTCCCCTACACCCAGGAGCGGGAGCTTTCCGACGAGGACATCCGCGACGTGTCGGCCTACCTCTCGGCCATCGTGTTGCCCACCCGGGCACCCGAGTTCAAGGACACGGACGACGCCCTGACCCGGCTGCTGGCCATGGAAAAGGTGATGATCATCCCCCGCCTGGAGGGGGACCTGAAGAACGGCGAGGCCGTCTACCAGAAGGACTGCGCCGCCTGCCACGCCAGGACCGGCAAGGGACGCGGCAAGTTTCCCAACCTCGTGGGCCAGTACACCGCCTACCTCAAGCGGCAGATGGACATGTTCCTCAAGGGCGAGCGGCCCCACGACGAGGAGGGCCTGACCGGCATCCTCAACGCCCTGAAGGAAAAGGACCTGCAGGACATCCTGGCCTACCTGACCAGCTTGCAGGATCCCCAGTGATGCGCGTCGCCGCGGCCTTCCTTGCGGCGGCCCTGGTGGCCGGCGGCGCCCGGGGCCATGGCCATCCGGCCGCCATCGACGAGGCGAATCCGGAGGCCTGGAAATACCGCCTCTGCGGCGAGATGGCCGGCGTCGCCATCCAGGCCCTGAAGGACCGGGAACGGGGCCGTCCGGCGCGCGTCTACCCGGACGACGGCGGCCCCGGCCCCGCCATCGCCAACGCCATCGTGAGGAAGGTCTACGACGAACCGGGCATCTCCAGCCCCAAGCGCGCGGAGACCTTCGGCCGCGCCCATTGCAACGAGGCCCTCGCCGGCAGGACCGCTCCCTGAGCGCGGCCGGCCGTGCCGGCGCCTTTCCATCGGCATGGCGGCTCGCCGGGTGCGGCAGGGCGCCGCGCGGCAATTTGCCCGATTCCCGCCACCGGCCGGGGTCTGTAGACTTCGCCCCGGCTCCGGCCCCGACGCCTTGCTCCCCCCGGCCCACCTCCCGGGTACTCGTCGCCGCCGGAGCGCTTTCCTTCCGGAGACCCAGACATGCGAATCGGATTGCTGCCAGCCCTGCCCATCGTTGCCGCCCTGTTCGGTGCCGTCGTGCCCGCCGCGCCCGCCGTCGCCGGACCGCCGGCCGTCGCCTCGAGTGCCGACGAGGACCTGCGACAGGCAGCCCGCTTGCACAAGGCCGGCGAGACGGCCCGGGCCACGGCCATCTGGAATGCCTGGGCCGAACGCGGCCATGTGGATGCCGCCTACAACCTGGCCGTCGTGCACCAGCATGGGGACGGCGTGCCCCGGGACATGGCCACCGCCCTCAAGTGGTACCGCGTCGCCGCCGAGCGGGAGGACAAGGTCTCCCAGTACGCCCTGGGACTCGCTTACCTGAATGGGGACGGCGTCGCCCGCGACGAGAAGGAAGCCCACCGCTGGTTCGTCATGGGCCGGGCCCACCATGCCCACCACGGCCATGACGAGCAGATGCAGCGCTGGCGCCGCCAGGCCCTCGGCCTGATCGAGGAACGGGACCGCCGGGAGGCCGTGGCCGCGGCCCGCACCGACGCCGATGCCCTGCTGGCCGACCTGCGTCGCCGGGCCGGCTTGCCGGCCCCGGCAAGCCTCGCCGCGGCGCAGACGCAAATCCAGAGATAGCCGCTTCGCTCGTTCCCGCAGGCGCCGTCCCCGGCGCCATGGAGGTGGATTCCGCCTTCGTTCAGACCTCCTGGGAGATCTTCTCCAGGGCCGGGATGTCGCCGCGGAAGTAGCGGGTGGCATAGGTGCTGCCGCCCTTGACCAGGATGCCCTGGCGGACGAAGTCGGAGATGACGCGGCTCGCCGTCTCGGGCGTGATGCCGATGATGGCGGCAATGTCCTCCAGGCTGAAGCGGTGGATCTTGTCGCCTCCCTCCGCCGCCCGCAGGCGCAGGAAGAGCCGGGCCATGCGCGTGCGGGCAGGGGTCGTGCCGCCCATGAGCTGCGAGAGCCAGGTCTCCGCCTCCCGCAGGGCCTCCTGGGACTTGCGCAGCAGGCGCATCTGCAAGCCCCCGTGGTCCTCCACGAACTTGCGGAAATAGGCGATGGGGATGCGGCAGGCGCGCACCTTGCCGACGGCGATGGCCGTGTGCTCGAACTTCTCCGCGAAGGCCGACTCGATGCCGGCCACGTCGCCGGTCTTCAGCACCCGCACGATGCGCTGCTCGCCGGCCGGGTCGTAGCGCACCATCTTCACCGCCCCGCCGCGCACGCAATAGACCGCCTCCATCGGGGAGCCCATGTTGTAGATGGCGGAGCCGTGCTCGTAGTCGAAATCCTCGATGCCGGCGTGGAAGTCGATCAGGTCGTCCAGGGAAACGTCGGAGCACACCATCTCGTGACGGAGCCCGCAGGCGAAGCAGTTGCTGCGGCCCTGGCAGCGGACTTGTGGTGTCACCTTGCTCATGCGTCATCCCCGGGGTCGGCGGGGCCCGGCCGATCGGTCCCCTGGCGAATATTATCAAAGGACGATACTGCGGAAGGCCGCCCCGGCGCCATCGCTGCCGCCGGGGACCGGCTCAGAACCGGCCGTCGTCGAGGGCCGTGGCGACCTCGCGGCTCACCTGCTCGAAGCGGAGGACGCGCTTGCCCTTGTGGTCCTTCACGAAATCCTCGGCGTCGGCCTGGGTGGCCAGCGGCACCAGTTCGTGCCCCATGGGCCCGAGGACGTCGGAGCCGGTGACGAACCAGGCCTTGCGGGCGTCGATCCGCTCCAGGCCGTAGAAATCTGTCACCGCGATGGTGGCGATGTCTTCCTTCCGATGGCCGGGCGCGTACTTCGGCAACTGGTGCAGGTATTTGAACAGGTCCTTGGCGCCGTCGAAGTAGTGGGCGTGGCCGTCCTTGTAGACCACCGCGGCTACCCAGTTCGGATACTTGGACACCAGCATGCCGCAGACCGGGCAGAGATCCTTCGGCCCGGGTTTGGGAATGGACACCGCCTGGGCGCCGACGGGGCAAGACCCCGTGGCGGCCCAGGCGGCGAACAGGAAGGCGAGGAGGAGACGCCTCAACCCTGCTTCTGCTGCATGGCGCGCTGCCGACGCTCCTCGCGCATCTTGCGGATCATGCGCACGTCCTCGGCCATGTCGAGGTAGGCCTGCTTGAGGGCCTCGTCGAAGTTGCCGAAGGTGCCGCCGTGCTTGTCCTGGAAGGTCTTCGCGACGTCCTTCGACGCGAAGGAGTGCTTGCTGCGCTTGGTCATGGCGTGCTTGAGGTCGGCGCCTATCAGGTAGGTGAGCTGGTCCACCGGCAGCAGCGGACGCGGTTCGGCGGCGGAGCCGTAGTCCGGCCCCCAGATCTGCTTGGGTTCCCGGTCGATGTTCACCGCCAGGCTGATGGCCAGGCAGTGGATGGAGCAGACGCCGTCCGCCAGGTCGTCGCTGTACTGGACCAGCATGCGGGCCCGGTGGTGCTCCTTGCGGTCCATGCCGCAATAGGGACACTTGCCGTATTTCTCGAGCTCGTTCTGCATCGGATTGGCGTCCGCCGGCTTCTTGGGCACGAACTGGGCGGGGGTCCCGTCGGCGGGGCAGGCCTGTTGCGCGGCGGTCGTTCCGGCGGCCAGGCCGGTGCCGGCCAGCAGGGAAAGTTTCAGCATCTCGCGGCGTTTCATCGCAGTCTCCTGGAAGCGTTGGTGTGCATCGCAATATTAGTCGCCGCGAATGCGCCGGAGGTGCGACGGATTGACGCAGGAGTGCCTGTGTCACCCCACCAGGCGATGCATTACCAGATAGAACTTCACCCCCGACCACAGGGTAGACAACCCCAGCGCGATCACGAAGAGCGCGGCCCCCTTCTGCAGCCAGCCGCGCAGTCGCGGTCCCAGCCGGCCGAACAGGACCGATGCGAAGAGCATGGAGGGCAGGGTGCCGGCCCCGAAGGCCAGCATCAGCAGCATGCCCTCCGGCGGGGAGGGGGCCGTGGTGGCCTGGACGGCCATGGCCATGGTCATGGAGCAGGGCATCATGCCGTTCACCGCGCCGCTGATGGCGGCCCCGAGGACGGGGCCCCGTTGCGACGCGGTCACGAACACGCGGCGCAGCCAGGCGACGGGGGCGAAGCCCCAGGCATTGCGGATCGGCGAGACCCCCAGGAGGTCCAGGCCGAGCAGGACCACCAGCAGGCCGGCGACGATCTGCAGCACCCCCTGGGCGAGGCCCGTCGCGCCGGTGGCGACGAGTACCGTGCCGACCAGGGCGGCGACCAGGCCGACGGCGGCATAGATCGAGATCCGCGCCCCGTGGTAGGCGGCGTAGGGCCAGGGGCCCCGGGCCCGCAGCTTCATGAAGCAGCCCGAGACGAGGCCGCCGCACATGCCCAGGCAATGGCCGCTGCCCAGCAGTCCGGTCATGAAGGCCAGGGCGTAGGAGAACTCGGCGACGTGGGCGTGGTGGGCGTGGTCCATTCACGAAGAACCGCTGGAAGCATTCACCACGGAGGACGCGGAGGACTCGGAGAAAGGGCAGGAGGTCATGGGAACGCGAAGGCCGCTGGACATCCAGACGTCCACGCGGTCGGCCTTTTTCCCTGCCTTTCCTCCGCGACCTCCGAGTCCTCTGCGGTGGGCTTTCGGCTCATCGCCTTTGCAGCCGCAGCGAATTCGTCACCACGGACACCGAGGACATGGCCATGGCGGCGGCGGCGATCATCGGATTGAGGCGCCCGGCGGCGGCCACCGGGATGGCCGTGACGTTGTAGCCCAGGGCCCAGAACAGGTTCTGGCGGATGACGGCCATGGTCCGCCGGGAGAGGTCGATGCCCGCCGCGACGCGGCCGATGTCGCCGCCGACCAGGGTCACGTCCGCCGACTCGACGGCGATGTCCGCCCCGCCGCCGATGGCGAAGCCCACGTCCGCCGCGGCCAAGGCCGGCGCGTCGTTGATGCCGTCCCCCACCATGCCGACCTTGCGTCCCTCGGCCTGCAGGCGGCGCACCAGGGCCAGCTTGTCGGCCGGCGTCGCCCGGGCGGCGACCCGGTCTATGCCCACCTGGCGGGCGACGTGGTTCGCCGCCGCCTCCACGTCGCCGGTGGCCATGACGGTGGTCAGGCCCAGGCGGTGCAGCAGGGCGATGGCCTCCCGGGCCCCCTGCCGCGCCTGGTCGGCGACGGCGAAGAGGGCGACGCAGCGGCCGCCCAGGGCCACATAGACCGGCGTCTTGCCCTGGCCGGCCCAGGCCTCCGCCTGGGCTTCCTGTCCGGCGATGTCGCCAGCGCCGTGTTCCATGAGCGTGGCATTGCCGACCAGGATGGGCGTCCCGCCGACACTGGCCGCCACGCCGTGGCCGGGCACGGCGCGGAAGCCGCCCACCGGGGCCGGGGCGACGCCGCGGGCCCGGCACCAGGCGGCGATGGCCCGGGCCAGGAAGTGCTCGGAAGGCGCCTCGGCGCCGGCCACCGCGGCCAGCACCCGATCGGCATCCTCGCCGGCCAGCGGCAGGAAGTCGGTGACCACGGGCTTGCCCTCGGTGATGGTGCCGGTCTTGTCGAAGACCAGGGTGTCGAGGGCGGCGGCCGTCTCCAGGGCCTCGCCCTTGCGGATGTAGATGCCCCGCCGGGCCGCCTGGCCGGTGCCGACCATGATGGCCGTCGGCGTCGCCAGCCCGAGGGCGCAGGGGCAGGCGATGAGCAGCACGGCGACGGCGTGGGCCAGGGCCCGGGAGGCCGGGTGGCCGGCCGCCAGCCAGCCGGCGAAGGTCAGCGCCGCGATGCCGCCGACGGCCGGTACGAAGCGCGCTGAGATGCGGTCGGCCAGTTTCTGCACCGGCAGCTTGGCGCCCTGGGCGTGGTCCACCAGGCGCACGATTCCCGCCAGCACGGTGTCCGGGCCGACCGCGGTCACGCGCATCACGAAACCGCCGTTGCCGTTGATGCAGCCGCCCACCACGGCATCACCGGGGCCCTTGGCCACGGGGAGGGGCTCGCCGCTCAGCATGGCCTCGTCCACGGCCGAATGACCTTCCTCGACGATGCCGTCGGCTGGAACCCGGTCGCCCGGACGCACGCGCAGCCGGTCGCCGGCCGCGAGCGCCTCGACGGGCACGGTTTCCTCCACGCCGTCCCGCAGGCGCAGGGCCGTCTCGGGCTGCAATTCGATGAGCTTGCGGATGGCTTCCGAGGCCTTCCCCTTGGCCCGTTCCTCCATGTAGCGGCCCAGCAGCACGAAGGCGACGATGCCGGCCGCGGACTCGAAATAGACGTGGTGGTGGGGCCGCAGCAGGCCGGGCAGGCTGTAGGTCCAGGCGGCCCCGGCGCCCAGGGCGATCAGGGAGTCCATGTTGGCCTCCCTTTGCTTCGCCAGCGCCCAGGCCTTGCGGAAGATGTCGCCGCCGCTGCCGAAGACGACGGCCGTGGAGAGCAGCAGCTCGGCCAGGCGCAGGGTGGGCGAGCGGTGCATCAGCATGCCCGAGACGACCACGGGCACCGTCATCCAGGCCGCCTGCACCAGTCGTCGCCGGGCTTCGGCCAAACGGGCCTTCTCCCGCTCGACCAGCAGGCGGCGCTGGGCCAGGGTGTCCATGGGCCGCGGCTCGTAGCCGAGCGCGCGGACGCGGGCGTAGAGATCCTCCCGCCCGAGGCGGCCGCGCACCGTCGCCGTGGCGGCGGCGAAGTTCACGGAGGCACTTTCCACCCGCGGGTCCCGCTGCAGGGACATCTCGATCAGCAGGGCACAGGAGGCGCAGGTCATGCCCTCGACGGCCACCGAGCACTCGGCGACCGGGGCATCGGCGGCATCGGTGGCATCGGTGGCATGGGCGGCGATGTCCGGCGGCGGCGCCGGGCGGGGCGGCGGCGCGGCGACCAGCCGCCCGATTACCGCATCCAGCGTGGCCAGCAGGCGCTCCTCGGGCAGGGCAGCGGGGTCGTAATGGACGGTCACCGAGCCGATCGCGGCGACCGCCCTCACCTCGCGCACCGCCGCGTGCTTGCGCAGCAGGATCTCCAGGATGTAGCAGCGCTCCGGCTGCCGGGCGAGCCCCGGGGCGAGGATGCGCAACCGCCGGGAGAGGCGGTGGGCGATGCGGAAGTGGGCGGGCATCATTTGCCCTTGCGGTAACGGACCAGCAGGAAGACCAGGTAGAAGACGGTCAGCCAGGCATTGCGGTGGCGGATCGGGTCCTTGAGCCAGCGCTGGCTGATCAGTTCCCAATGGACCTTGATCAGGTAGAAGGCCACCACGTCGTTGAGGAAGTTGGTGATCGCCTTTTCGCTCAGGGCGCTGGCCAGCACAGGCTGGAGCCGGGCCTGCAGGGAGCCCGGGGGGGCCTGGGGTGTGCGCAGTTGTTCATAGGAGGCGCGCAGCCGCAGGGCCAGCTGACGGGCGCCGGTGCGGGCCCGCTCCACACCGGCGTGCAGGGCTGCCGCGGCTCGGTGCGCACCCTGGCCCAGCGCATCGTGCGCCGCCGCCGGCGGAGCCGGCGACGCCGCGCCGGCCTCCGATCCATCCCGCAGCGACACTTCCGGCAGGGCGCCATAGAGTTCCTTCAACGCGCGGCCCAACTCGGCAGCATTGCAGGCATGGGGGTCGTAGCGCACGGCAAGGCGCCCGTCCGGCAGCGAGACTCCGACGCGATAGACGCCGGCCACCCGCCGCAGCCCCGCCTCCAGGGCGGCGGCGGCTTTGGAGTGACGCACCGCGGGGGGCAGGTCCAGGCGCAGGTACCCGGGTTCCCGGTGGCGGACGAAGGTCTGCCGGGCCAGGGATGTGGCATCCATCGCCGTCCCTCAGTCGCCGGCGGGCTCCGCCGGAGCGGCAGGGGCGGCGGCCTGGGCCGCCTCGGATTCCCGGGCCTCGGCGATCAGGTCGTCCAGGTTCTCCTTCTGGTGCAGCGCGAAGTCCTTGCCCATGCCGGCGGCCTTGGACAGGGCCAGGACGATCTCCTTCTCGTACTTGTGCAGGAGGTAGCCGGCGGCGAGGCCGCCCGCCAGCAACAGCAGCGGATTGCGCAACAGGGTGGCGCCGAGCAGGCCCCGTCCGGCGGCGAAGCCGGTGGCCGCCATCATGGCGCCCTGGGTCATGGGGTTGCTCATCATGCCGCCCATCATGTGGGGCATCTGGCGGGCCGCCTCTTCCATCATCATGCCGTTCATCGCTTTCTCCTTTCGGGTTCCGTAGGGGGATTCTGGGCGTCCGGCGCCGGGCCGTCATTGATCTGGTTCAACATTTGGTAGATGCCGCGACAGCCCTCGCAGCAGAACTGGAGGTGCTGGCCGGCATGGTTCAGGGGGAAGGGCCGGGCACCCACGTCGAGGCCGCAGAGGTCGCAGGCGCGGCTCATTTCAGCAATTCCAGCGCATGCCGCTCGAAGGTCGCCTCGTCCGCCTCCCCCACCAGCTTGCTGCGCACGATGCCGCGGGCGTCCACGAAATAGGTGGTGGGCAGGCCGACGACCCCGTAGCTCCTGGCGATGGCGGACTTCTCGTCCAGCAGCACCGGATAGCCGACGCCGATCTTCGCGGCGAAGGCGGCCACCGCCTTCCGGTCCTGTCCCGCGTTGATGGCCAGCACCTCCAGCCCCTTGTCCCGATGGCGCCGCCAGACGCCCTCGATGGCCTTCATCTCGCCCTCGCAGAACTTGCACCAGTCGGCCCAGAACCGCACGACCAGGGGTCTGCCGGCAAAGGCGGCGGGGAAATGCACCGGCGCGCCGTCCAGGCGGTAGGTCTGGAAGGTCGGCGCCGCGTCGCCGACGTTCAACTTGGCGGGCGGCGTCCCGCCGCAGGCGGCGAGCAGGAAGAAGGCGAGGAGGGCGGATCGCCGCATGGGTGGCAATGGAGGCTGTTTTCTCGGGTCCCGGGATATTACCCGACCCGTGCGGCATCGCGCCGCATGCGGCGATGGGTCGCAGCTCTGCGCACTCGTCCCCCCCTATGATGCACGCGACCTTATGCCGCGTGGCAATGCGTCGCGCGGCCGAATGCCGCATTCCAGGGGCATGACGCGCCGCCTAGAATCGTCCGGGTTGGGATTGGAAGCCTGCCGCGATCCGTACGATCCAGGGGCCCGTCACGAACGGGCAACAGCCCGCGGGGAATCGCGGGGCCGGCGCGGCAGGGACGATCGGTTTTTCCATTTGTCTAAGAAGGATCCGAAATGAAACTGAAGCAACGCTGTCTCGCCGGCTGCGCCATCGCCCTGGCGTTCTCCGCATCCACGGCAAACGCCCATGAAATCGTCTACAACGTCACCCAGACCTACAACCAGGTCGTGTACGACAGCAGTCATCCGACCTGGGACACCATCTTCACCGGGTCCTTCAGCTTCGATCCCCACGCCGCGCCGGCCGACAGGGTCTCCGGCCTGACCGGCTCCCTCAGCCAGGCCATGACGGGCAACACGGCCTTCCGGGACCTGAGCTTCCAGTTGTCCTCGGTCTACGACGCCACCCTCGGCGGCTTGCTGGTCAGCGTCTTCCGCCAGAACACGACGGACGTATTCCAGGGCGGCGGCTTCGCCACGGGCGGCAGGAAGGAGTACGGCAACCAGAACGCCTATGTGACTATTTTCGTGAATACGACGGATCCGACTGCCGCCCTGACCTCCGCCCAGGTCGACAAGCTGGTGTACGGCGATTGCACGGACGGCTCCCTGATGGGGATGGGCAGCCCGCGAACCTGCATGACCGGGTGGGTGGACCACGCCAAGGCCAACCTGGCCGGCGGCACGATGATGGGGACATACCCCATCGGGCAGACGATCACCGCCGCCGTGCCCGAACCCGAGACCTATGCCCTGATGCTTGCCGGCCTGGGCCTTACCGGCGCCATCGCCCGGCGCCGCAAGGCCCGTTGAGCCGCGCGTCCCGACACACCCTCCCTGAAAGGAGAGCATTATGAAATTGAAACTCACGATCGCTGCCACCCTCGCCGCCTTCGGGGCGGTACCGGCCGCCCAGGCCGCGACGGTGTCCTACGACGTGTTCGAGCGCTTCTACGAACCCGACACCCAGCCGAGCGACTCGATCTTCATCGGCACCTTCGACTACGACAGCTCCACCCACACGGTTTCCAACCTGATGGGCAAGCTCAGCGAGTCCATGACTGGCGGTTCGAAGGGCTACCCCCACGACACCATGACCTGGCTGGACCTCAGCCATCAATTGGTGTCCTGGTACGACGCCTCGCTGCACGGCACCTTCGCCGCGGTCTTCAGGAACACCAACACCCTGACCTTCTGGACAGGCGCCGGAGACGACTGGTTCGCGACCCATTCGACCCTCGGCGCAGCATGGCACCCGTCTACCGGCATCGACGCCGGCGGCGTGTATTCCGGCTTCCCGAAACCGGCCAAGAACCCGGGCAATGCCTATGCGCTGATCTTCGTGCCCGACGACCCCCTCGCGGCCCTGACCACCGCCCAGCTCCGCAAGCTGGCCTATGCCGATTGCGCCCCCGGGGGCATGATGGGTGCCGTGTGCATGACGGGCACCTCCGACCTGCCCGGCGGCTACGGTGCCATCGGCACCATGAGCGGTTATCCCGTCGAGCAGATCATCACCCGTGTCCCGGTTCCGGTGCCGGAGCCCGAGACCTACGCGATGATGCTGGCCGGCCTGGGTGTCCTGGGCAGCATTGCCCGCCGGCGCCGCCGGAGCGAATGAAGGCGGCCTGAACGGCTCGCGGTCTCCCGTCCCCGGGACCGGGGGCCGCGGCCTGCGTCTTCCTGGAAGCCTTCGGTGGCCCCCTGCGGCCACCCGGCTTCCTCCCCCCCAACGCATCCTCCGGTATTCCCGCCTTGTTTCGCCTCGTCTTCCGGCACGCCCTGCCGCCGATCCTAGCCGCGTTGGCGGCGATCCTGCCCTTCCACGCCGCGGCCCAGCATGCCGCCCCGGGCGCCACGGTCGATCCCGGACCATCCGCGACCGGCGACGGAGACGGCGCGGCGGCGACGCTGGGCACGATCGTCATCACCGCGCCCGCCGGGGAACGGAAGTCCTCGGGGCGCCTCGGCGAGCGGGACATCGCGCCGCGCCGCGCCTCCACCAGCGACAGCGCCAGCCTCCTGAAGGACATCCCCGGCGTCAGCGTCTATGGCGCCGGCGGCATCTCCAGCCTGCCGGCGGTGCATGGCCTGGCCGACGACCGGCTGCGCACCCTGGTGGACGGCATGGACCTCATGTCGGCCTGCCCCAACCACATGAATCCGGCCCTGTCCTTCATCGACCCGACCCGGCTCGCCAGCGTCGAGGTGTTCGCCGGCATCACCCCGGTGAGCGTCGGCGGCGACAGCATCGGTGGCACGATCCAGGCCAGGTCGGCGCCACCGAAGTTCGCGAAGGTGGAGGCGGGACTGCTGGTGGAGGGCCAGGCGGGCCGCTTCTCGCGCAGCAACGGCCGCGCCAGCGGCGACCATGCCGGTTTCACGGTGGCCGGCGAATTCCTGAACCTGTCCTACAACCAGTCCGGTTCCAAGTCGGACAACTACTGGGCGGGAGGGAATTTCAAGATCACCCGCCCCATGGCCTGGCAGCAGTTCGGCGAGCGCCCGAACGTTCCCCAGAACGAGGTGACGGCCAGCGAATACCGTGGATCCCGCCACCGGGACCTGGGACTCGCCATGAAGGTCTCGGGCCATCTGCTGGAACTCAAGGTGAGCGAGCAGCGGCTGGCCTACGAGGGTTTTCCCAACCAGCGCATGGACATGATCTCCAGCATCCCGGATGCGGCCAACCCGGGTAGTTACGTGCTGGACAAGGGCAAGCCGGCCAACGTGAACCGGCTGGTCAACCTCCACTATGCCGGGCAGTACGAGTGGGGCGAACTGGACGGGCGGCTCTTCCGCCAGGACCTGACGCACCACATGGACATGATCCAGGACCGGTTCCAGTTCATGTTCATGCCGATGGATACGGTGGCTTCGACCGTGGGCGGGTCGCTCATGGCCAGCATTTCCCTTTCCGATACCGACCTGTTGCGGCTGGGAAGCGAATTCCAGAAATACCGGCTCGACGACTGGTGGCCTGCGCTCGGCGTCGGCGTCTTGCCGCCGGGGGCCATGTGCTGCAACGACTTCTGGAACGTCCGCGATGGCAAGCGGGACGGGTCCGGCGTCTTCGCCGAATGGGAGGCCCGCTGGAGCCCGGCCTGGCTGAGCCTGCTGGGCATCCGTTTCGACACCGTCGCGTCGGATGCGGGGACCGCGCAGGGCTACAGCACGCTGCCCATGTACGCCCGCAATGCGGCACGCTTCAACGCCCGGCAGCACGCCCGCCGGGACCGGCACCTGGACCTGACCGCCCTGGTCCGCCACGCGCCGGACGCGACGCAGACCTACGAGGCCGGCTTCGCCCGCAAGACCCGGTCGCCGAATCTGTACGAGCGCTATCCGTGGAGCTACGAGTCGATGTCCTCGGCCATGAACAACTTCGTCGGCGACGGCAATGCCTACATCGGCAACCTGGATCTCCGGCCCGAGACGGCGCACACGATCAGCGGCAGCGCCGACTGGCACGATGCCGCCCGGGAACGGTGGAAGCTCAAGCTCACCGCTTACGCCACCCACGTCTTCGACTACATCGACGCGATCCGCTGCGCGCCGGGCATGTCGGCCATACCGGCCCAATGCACCGCCGCCAACGTGACGACCAGCAACCAGTACGTGAAGCTGGTGTATGCGAACCACGCCGCGCGGCTGCAGGGAATCGACCTCTCGGGCCAGGCCCTGCTCGGGCATGTCGATGGCCTGGGCAGTTTCACGCTCACCGGCGCGCTGAGCCAGGTGCGGGGGAAGAATCGCGCCACCGGCGACAACCTGTACCACATCATGCCGCGCGACACCAGGCTCGGGCTGGTGCACCGCCTGGGCGGGTGGACCAACACGCTGGCACTGGAGCACGTGGGTGCCAAGACGCAGGTGTCGGCGGTGCGCAACGAGATCCGGACGCCGGCCTACACGCTGGTGAACGTCTACACGAGCTACGAGTGGAAGCATGCCCGCCTCGACCTGGGCGTCGAGAACGCCGGGAACAAGTTCCATCTCCTGCCCCTGGGCGGCGCCTACCTGGGCCAGGGCAACGCGATGACCCTGGGCGGGGTTCCCTGGGGCATGGGCGTGCCGGGCAGGGGGCGGTCCGGCAATGTCTCCCTGAGCTTGCGTTTCTAGTCACCAAGCGGCGAAGCAATGACAGATCCTGCGAACAATTGCGAGCGAAGCGAGCCAACGAGTCGCCTCCCCGCGAGGGGGCGGAGGCGGGGTTTCGCGGAGCACTGCTCCGCGCCGCCGGAGCCGGTCGGTCGTGCAAGACCGACCGTGGGCGGACGGGAGGGGCGGGCCTTCGATTCGCTTTTCCGGCCGAGAGACAAAGGCATCGATCGAAGCCTCGCCTGCCTGGTTCCGGCTTGGCCGGCTTCGCTCATGAGGCGGCGGTGGATGTGGCGGGGCGCGCTTGAGGCTGCCGGCTGATCGGCTGGCGGGGCTCCTGGTGGTCGCCGCCGCCCATCTGGCGGTCCTCTGGGGCCTCTGGCAGCAGCGCATGATCCCGGACCCCCGGTCGGCGCTGTCCCTGTTCGTCCATTTCGTCGGCCTGCCGGCGCCGGAACCGGCGGCACGGCCACGGCAGGCGCCGCGACCGGCCCCGCGGCCGGCGGCGCGGCCGGCATCGCCCCTGCTGGCCGCCGAGGCGGCCGTGACGGCCGCGACCGATCCGGTTGCACCGCCGCCCGAGCGGCGCCCCATGGCGCCCGATCCCGAACCTCCGTCACCGGTGCCCGCCCCCCCGGTTCCGGCCGCGCCCCTGGTCCTTTCGTCCGAATTGTCGGCGACCTGCGCGGAACGTCCGGCACCGGCCTATCCCGCCACCTCCCGCCGCCTCAACGAAGCGGGCACCGTTGTCGTGCGCGTGGAACTGGACGAGACCGGTCGGGTCGCCGCCGCCCGGATCGCCACGTCCAGCGGCCACCCGCGCCTGGACGAGGCCGGCCTCGCCGCCGTACGCGCCTGGCATTGCACGCCGGCCCGCCGCAACGGGCAGGCCGTGCGGGCGATCGCGCTGCAGCCCTTCAGATTCGTTCTCCAGGAAGACTGAACCATGGATCCGACCACCCCCCAGGCGCTGGGCTTTGCCCATTTCCTCGGCCAGACCGACATGGTGGGCCGCTGCGTGCTGGCCGCCCTGCTCGTCCTTTCCATGACGACCTGGTACCTGATCCTGACCCGGGCCCTGGCGGATTTCCTTGCCAGGCGCCGGGCGGATGCCTTCCTGCACCGGTTCGCCGAATCCGGACTCCCGGCGCCGGCACCGGCCGACGTACCGGCACCGGAATGCCCGTTCGCGCGGATGGCGCAGCGGGCAGCGGAGGCGGCGGACCGCCGGGCCGCCCCCGAGGCCTGGGCTGCCGCCGGCGGCTTTGCGGAGTTCCTCACCCGCGCCCTCTGCAACGAGGTGGATCGGGAGGCGGCCCGGGTCGAGCAGGGACTGACGGTGCTCGCCTCCGCCGGATCGGCCTCGCCCTACATCGGCCTGTTCGGCACGGTCTGGGGCATCTACCATGCGCTGCTGCAGATCGGCATGAGCGGCCAGGGAACCCTGGACAAGGTGGCCGGGCCGGTCGGCGAGGCGCTGATCATGACGGCCCTGGGGCTGGCGGTGGCGATCCCGGCCGTGCTGGCCCACAACGCCTTCAACCGCCGCAACCGGGTCTGGGTCGCGCGACTGGAGGAATTCGCCCAGGAACTCTATGTGCGCACCGTCCTCCCCGAAGCCGCCGGATCCGGGCCGCGGCAGGCTTCCGGAGGGTGACCATGGCGACCGCCCGCTTCAACCGCCACCGGGGCAAGGCGCCCCTGTCGGACATGAACGTCGTCCCCCTCGTGGACGTGATGCTCGTGCTGCTGGTGATCTTCATCGTCACGGCCCCCATCCTGACCCATGCCGTGAAGATCGACCTGCCCAAGGTGTCCAGCCAGGCCAACCTGGCCCGGGCCGAGCGGATCGAGTTCGGCATCCGCGAGAACGGGGACCTGTTCTGGAGCGGCGAGGCCATCGGCCTCGAGGGCTTGCCCGCCCGCTTCGCCGCGGAGGCGGCGCGCCAGCCGCAGCCCGAACTGCACATCCGCGCCGACCGCAACGCCCGCTACGAGCAGGTGGCCCGCGTGATGGCCCTGGCGGCGAAGGCGGGGCTGGCGAGGATCGGATTCATCACGGAGCCGGTTCCGGACTGACGCGGGGCGGGCCGGCGTCGGAGTGCACCGGCCGGGCCACCGGCCCGATCCAACGCAGTAGGCCCCACCCCTTCCCAATGCCCCGGAATCCGGCAGCCCGGCCTTTCGTCGCCGTGCGACCCGGGGTCACATGCGACGCCGCGTCGCGTCGTATCCATGTTGCCAGCACGGATAATCGGCGATCATCGTTCCAGCACCGAGGAGTAACGCCATGTGCATCAAGAGAATCGCACTTCTGACCGCCCTGTCCTGCCTCGCCCTGTCGGCCCGCGCCGCCGGCTATGGCGAAAACCTGGTCTCGAACGGAGGCGCCGAAGCGTCCGCCGGGGTCCCGAACACCAGCACCTCGACGATGCTCCCGCCTGCCGGCTGGACCGTCGCCGGCACCCTGACCGCAGCCCAGTACGGCGGCAGCGGCGGCTTTCCCACTGCCGCCTCGCCAGGCCCGACCGAACGCGGCGCCAACTTCTTCGCCGGCGGACGCGGCATGGGCATGATGGGTGGGTCGGTGGCGACCGCCACGCAAACCATCTCCCTGGCGTCGTTTCTCGGCGACATCGCCGGCGGCAAGGTCGCTTACTCCTTCTCGGCCTGGCTGGGAGGCTACAGCAACGACAACGACCGGGCCGAGGTGAGCCTCAGCTTCCTGGACGGCACCTCCGCGGTATTGGGGAACGTCGTCCTTCCCGCGGTCTGGGCAAGCGATCGTCTCGTGGCCGGGTCCTACGTGACCGGATTGTGGCTCAGGGAGGCCGAGGGGTTCGTGCCGGCCGGAAGCGCATCGGCGTTGATAACGCTGTCCATGACGAAGGCCAGGGGCATGTACAACGACGCGTCGGCGGACAACATCTCTCTTGCCCTGTCGGCCCCGGTGCCCGAACCCGAAACCTACGCCATGTTCCTGGCGGGCCTCGGCCTGCTCGGGCGGAGGCTGCGGCGACACCGCTGAGCGCGGCCGGCCCGCGACGCCGGGGCCCTGCCTACGGGGCCCCGGCCGCGATGGCCTCCAGCAGACGCAGGTCCGCTGCGAATCGCCGGTTCCCCCGACCCCTGCCAACCTGAATCAGCACCTTCCTTCGCACCAGATCGGCGATCACCCGGCTCACCGTTTCCTGCGCCAGGCCGAGAATGGCGCCCATGTCCTCGAGATTCAACCGGTGGATCAGGGAGGTTTCGCCGACCCGCAGGCGGACCAGCAGTCGTGCGACGCGGCAACGGCTGGAGTACCGGCCGCCGGTGAATTCGCAGAGCCATAGTTCGGACTCCCGGATGGCCCGGAAGGCGTTGCCGAGCACGGCGTCCCGGAAGGCCGGGTGCCCGTTGATCGCCGCGCGGAATGCGACCAGCGGAACGCGGCACGACGCCACCAGGTTGGCGGCGACCGCGGACTGCTCGAATCGGTCCGACTGAAAAGCTTCGAGGCCGGCGATGTCGCCCTCTGTGAGGATGCGGACGATGCGGTGATTGCCGACCTCGTCACTTCGTACCAATTTGACCGCGCCGCGGCGAATCACATGCACGTGGGCTGCCCGTTGACCCGCCAGGAAGAGGGCATCCCCGGTCCGGACCACCTGCGGTTCCGACGCGGGATGGCAAGCGGGACAGGAATCCGCATCGGCGGCCCGGGAAAGGAGGAGGCAATGAACGCAGGGCGTGGGGGACACGGCTGGCTCCGGCCGTCGGCCTGAGCGGTCCGGATGCGTCGATTCGATGGAGGTCACGGGGCGCCAGTGTCCGGATCGCGCGGCTGCAACGCCCTGATGCCGATCAATTTTCCGGGTGCCCGGCTTGGGATTGCGGCCGGTTGCGACGATTTGCCGCGGCCGAAGCCGGGCTTTTGGCGCGTCTATTCGAGGAGCAGCAGGTTGGAGCGCCAGATCATGGCGCTCGCCACCAGCGCGAAGACGAGGTAGCCGAGGCCGGCGATACCCGCCAGGCGGGCAGTGAAGGCCGGCGCCAGCTCACGCAGGCTCGATCGCCGGCCGCAGACCTGAACGGCCCCGGCCGAGAGTCCGGCCGCCGTGGCGAGGAAGAGCGGCAGGTAGAGGGCGTAGCCCTGGTGGTCGTATTCCGGCTTGAGGATGCAGAAGGGGCAGTGGTGGTGCGGATGCTCGTAGATGTAGAGCGACAGGAAGGCGAGGATGCCGGCGATGGCGGCGGCGAAGGCGGCGGCAGAGACCAGGGCGAGCAGGGCGCCGGCCCGGCGACGCAGCCAGGAGTGGGCGGCCGCCGCGACCGCGAGCCCAAGGGTGGCATAGAAACCCCAGAGGGCCGGCCCGGGCGGCAGGGCCGAGAGGTCGCCGGAGAGGCCCTTCGCTTCGCCTGAGAAGAGGCTGCCGCAGCAGGAGGTGATGACGTCGGCACGAAGGCCCAGGAAGTAGGCAAGCTGGAGGCCGAAGGAGATCGCCAGCAGGGGTCCCAGGGCCAGGAACAGGCCGTACTTGAGGCGTACCAGGGGATAGTCCCGGGCCTGGTTGTCCAGGTGGTTGAGGGCGAGCCAGACGGCGGCCAGGAAGAACAGGCCCACCTGGGCCAGGAGGGCGGGGAAGCCCCAGGCATTGACGTTGAGCGTGCCGACGGCGCACATGGCGCCGACGAACATGACGGCCATGGCATCGGCATTGAAGACGAAGAGGAGCAAGCCGAGCAGCTGGCTGGCGAAGACGAAGGCCAGCAGGGTAGAAAAGAGGTAGGTGCGGCGCTCCAGGACCAGTTGCAGCTCGCTGCCGCTGCCCGTGTCCCAGCGGCGGATCACCTGCAGGGCGAAGGGCGAGGCCACCAGCAGCATCAGCACGCCGAGGCCGGAGGCGAGCAGGATGGCGATGACGGCCGGATGGAAGAGCACGGCGGGTTCAGGCCGGGCAGGGCAGGGGCGCGGCAGCGGCGGCGCGACCGCCGGGGGCCGGGACCGCCCGCGTCAGGGTGCCGGCGGCCGGCGCCGGGCGAGGTAGGTCCAGCTCTCGAAGTCCTTGCCGCAGCTTCCGTCCGCGGATACGCGCAGCAGTTCGCCGCCCGACCCGGCGACGATGGCCTCGACGGCCGGCCGCGGGAACATGTGCAGTTCGATCTGGGCCGGTCCGCCGTCCGTCGCCACCTGGCCGTAGAAGATCGTGCCCAGGTCCCGGGCATGCCGCGACGGGGTCTGGAACCAGGCCAGGCCGCCGGGCCGCAGGACCCGGAAGAACTCCCGCAGGTAGGTTTCCTGCATGGGACGCGGAATGTGCTGGAGGACGATGCCGCTGTAGGCGAAATCCACCGAGGCGTCGGCCAGCGGCAGCCCGGCCGGGTTGCCGAGCACGAAGGTGAGCCGGCCCTTGTCGGCGTTGTGCGCCTCGGCGCGGGCCAGCATGGCAGCCGAGATGTCGATGCCGATGGCGTGGGCGAAGCGGGCGCCGAAGGCCTGGGTGAGGCGCCCGATGCCGCAGCCGAAGTCCAGGGCGACGGCCGTCGCCGGGTCGAAGGACGGCACGGCCTCGGCCAGGCCGGCCAGGACGCGGGCGGCCTCGGCGCGGCCGGTGGCGAAGAACTCCTCCGCGGTCCAGCCGCCAGCGGCCCTGGAGGGGTCGGTGAGGATGGCCCACATGGCGTCGTGCTCGGCCAGGCGGTCCCAGTTCTCCCGGGTGGATTTGGAGACGAAATCGCTCATGGCGGTCGGTCGGGGTGGCGGCGGAAGTCATGATTCTACGATCCGGCCGTCGCGCAGGGCGACGACCCGATGCACCACCGAGGATTGCACCACCAGCGGATCGTGGCTGGTCAGGATGACCGTGCGGCCTTCGCCGTGGAAGGCCTCCAGGATGCCCATGAATTCCCGGGACAGGGCGGTGTCCAGGTTGGCCGTCGGTTCGTCGGCGATGACGATCTCGGGGTCGTTGATCAGTGCCCGGGCGATGGCCACCCGCTGCTGCTCGCCGCCGGAGAGCCACTCGACGCGAGCGTCGCGACGGTGGCCGAGCCGGAGCCGGGCGAGCAGTTCCTCTGCCCGCGCCTTCAGTTCCCGATGGCCGGGGCCGAGCGGATAGGCCGGCAGCATGACGTTGTCCAGGGCGGTGAGGCCGCGGATCAGGTTGAACTGCTGGAACACGAAGCCGAAGGTACGGCGCCGGATCTCGGTCAGGAAGCGCTCGGGCAGGCCGGAGATGTCCTCGCCGCGCAGGCGCACCCGGCCCTCGGTGGGGCGGGCCAGGCAGCCGATCAGGGTGAGGAGGGTCGTCTTGCCCGAACCGCTGGGGCCGGCGAGGGCGGTGACCTGCCGGCCGGGGATGGCCAGGTCGATGCCGTCCAGGGCCCGGAACTCGTTGTGCCGGCCCTGGTTGAAGACCTTGCGGATGCGGGAGAGCTCGATCATCCTAGAAACCGCAGTTGGACACGCCCGATGGTGCGTCCGGGCGGCAGGGAGAAAACTCAATGTCCATCGGGCGCTCCAGGTCGCGGTGAGCGGTCAACTGCGGTTTCTAGGATCATTGCCGCATTACCGCGTCGGGATCGGTGACGGCCGCCCGCCAGATCGGCACCAGCACCGCCGCCGTGTAGGGGAAGACGGTGAAGAAGAAGAGGGTCGCCACCTGCAGCCCGTCGATGGCCGGCACCAGGTCGAAGCGCGGGTAGAGGACGGCCCAGCCTTTCAGCACGGGCTCGAACAGCGGCGCGCCGAGGCGGAAGACGTGCAGGTAGGCGGCGCTGAAGCCGGCCAGGTAGGCGGTTGCGGAGATCAGGGCGCCCTCCCAGAACTTCATCAGGATCACGTCGCCCGTCTCCCAGCCGATGGCCTTGAGGATGCCGATCTCCCGCTTCTCTTCAGCCGACAGGCCGGAGGCCTTCTCCCAGGCCAGGATGGCGAAGGCCAGCAGGGCGCCGGAGAGGACGGCCAGCACGATGCCCTCGCGCCAGTCGAGGATGGAGGCATAGGTGCGCAGCACTTCCTCCCTCAGGATGGGCCTGGAATCAGGCAGCGCCGCGGCCACCTTGGCGGCGACGGTGCGCACCTCCTGCGGGTTGGCCACCGAAAGGGCGATGTCGGTGTAGTGGCCGGCGGGATACTCGAAGAAGGCGCGGAAATCCTCCTCGTTGAGCAGCACCAGGTCGGCGCTCATCAGTTCGGTCGGTTGGGGGAGCACGTCGGCGACCGTGAAGGAGAAGAGCCGTCCGGAATAGGCGCGGAAGGAGATGCCGTTCTCCCGGGCGAGGCCGCGCTCCCGCTCCAGGGCGGGACCGACGACCAGGGTGCCGCTCGCGATGCCGCCGTCCGGCGGCACCATGAAGGTGTAGTTGGCCTTCAGCACCGGGTCGTAGTAGTAGCCCCAGAGGCGGCCCTCGCGCTTCTGGACGCCGCGGATGCGACCCATGCGTTCCAGGTAGCCGGGCGGGATCAGGTCATGGCGGCCGGCCACCATGCGCTGGACGATCACCTCCGGCGAGTGGGCCAGCACCGCCGCCGCCTCGCGACGCAGGGCATGGGTGTAGAGGGCTACCGAGGCGAGCACGAAGACGAGGATCGCGTAGACCAGCCACAGGCCGATGTTCTTGGTCTTCCGCCGGGCCAGGGAGCCCAGCGTGAAGTCGATCAGCCAGGCCTGGCGCGCGAGCCCGGTCTTCACGGGGCTCCCCCGTCCCGGTCCGGCGGGCCCATGGGCGGCGGTGGAACCAGACTGCCGCTGGGAAAGTGTTCGTAGGCCAGGGGATGGTCCTGGAAGGCCGAATGGAGGTCGGCCCGGGAGAGATGGCGGGTGTACCGGGCTTCGGTGAACAGGGCGGGGTCGGTGAGGCCGAGGCGGGCAGTGAGGTGCTGGCGCGCGGTCCGTTCGGGGAGGCGCCGCTCCGCCAGGAAGGCGGCATCGATGAAGGTGGCGGCGAAGGCGGCGCCGAGGAAGGCGAGGGCCGTCAGGGCGAGCCGGAAGGGACGCTGCAGCCTCATCGTGGCCGCCTCACAACCGGCGCCGCAGGGCGGCAACCACCTGGTCCGGGTCGGCGCCCGGCGGCAGGGTCTCGGCGAGCTGCCCGTCCGGCCCGACCACGTAGGTGTTGGCCGTATGGTCCACGGCGTATCCGCCATCGGGACGGAGGGGCTGGCGGAGGTAGCCGGCGCCGAAGGACCGCGCCACTGCGGCGATCTCCGCCGGGGTGCCGGTGAGGCCGACCATCTCGGGGTGGAAGAAGGCGGCGTATTCCCGCAGCATGGCCGGCGTGTCGCGTTCCGGGTCTACCGAAACCATCGTCAGGCGCACCCGTCGGCGCTCCTCGGGCCTGAGGCGGTTGAGGGCCTGGGCGCCGTTGCCCAGGGCGGCAGGGCAGACGTCGGGGCAATGGGTATAGCCGAAATAGACGAGCAGTACCTTGCCGCGCTGGGCGCGGGTATCGAAGGGGCCGTCGGCCGAGCGCAGGACGAAATCGCCCCCGGCCGGAGCCGCCGCGACCGCCGCCGGCCGAGCGGACCCGGAGCCGTCGCCGGGCGAGCACGCGGCCGGCGCGAGGAGGGCCAGGCAGGCGACGGCGGCCGGGAGGGCGGCAAGGGACTTCTGGAGCGGCATGGGGCGACGAGAAACAGATGCGGGCCTACGGTACCCGCCATTCGGGACAAAGGCCGGGCGGGGCGGCCCGGCAGGGCGGCTCAGAAGCGGTTGGCCGCCCTCATGAGGGCTCCGCGCAGGGCGATGGTGAGGCTGGAGCCGAGGCCGACGCGCTGGGCGACGGCAGGCAGGATGATGAGGGACGCCAGGGCGAAGCCGGCGCCCAGCAACAGGGACGTCATTTCGGATTTCTGCTGGTTCTGTGCATTCATGGCCACCGCTCCCCGGTCCTTCGACGATCGCGCTCGGTCGCGCGTGTACGGCTGCGATATTACGTCGCAGGCCGCGGGTCGCCATGCGACATGATGTCGCACGGGACTCCTCACATTTCGATCTGGGTGCCCAGTTCGACCACACGGTTGGCGGGGATCTTGAAGAAGGCGGTGGCCGTGTCGGCGTTGCGGAACATCCACATGAACAGGATCTCCCGCCAGAGGGCCATGCCCGGCAGCTTCTTGCTCGGGATGATGGTTTCCCGGCCGAGGAAGAAGGAGGTTTCCATCATGTTGAACTCGAGGCCGTGCTCGGCGCAGATGTCCATGGCCCGGGGGATGTCCGGGTCGTCCTTGAAGCCGTAGCGCGCCTGCAGCAGGTAGAAGCCCTGGGGCATCTTGTGGACCTCCACGCGGTCGATCTCCGGGACGTGGGGCACGTCCTCGTTGATGACGTTCAGGAGGACCACCCGCTCGTGCAGGACCTTGTTGTGGTAGAGGTTGTGGAGCATTGCCCGCGGCACGCCCTCGGGGTTGGGCGTCATGAAGATCCCCGTGCCGGCGACCCTGTGCGGCCCGCCGGGGCCGAGGGCGGCGAGGAAGGCATCGAGGGGCATGGAGTCTTCCTTGAGCTTGGCGTAGAGCAGGGCCCGGCCGCGCCGCCAGGTGGAGAGCAGGAGGTAGACCGACAGGCCCAGGGCCAGCGGGAACCAGCCGCCGTCCAGGATCTTGACTGCATTGGCGGAGAAGAAGGCGAAATCGACCGCGACGAAGAGAACCAGGAACAGGCCCGCCTGGGCCCAGGACCACTGCCACAGGGCGCGCACGACCACGAAGGCCAGGATGGTGTCGATCATCATGGTCAGGGTCACGGCGATGCCGTAGGCCGAGGCCAGGTTGGAGGAGGACTTGAATCCGAGGACCAGGATGACCACCGCCAGCAGCAGCAGCCAGTTGATGTTGGGCACGTAGATCTGGCCCTTCTCGCGCTCCGAGGTGAACTTGACCTGGATGCGGGGGCAGTAGCCGAGCTGCATGGCCTGGCTGGTGAGGGAAAAGGCCCCGGAGATCACGGCCTGGGAGGCGATGACGGTGGCCGCCGTGGCCAGGCCCACCATGGGGTAGAGCAGGACCTCCGGCACCAGTCGGAAGAAGGGGCTCTGGATGGCATCGAAGTCGTCGAGGACCAGGGCGCCCTGGCCCAGGTAGTTGAGATAGAGGGTGGGGAAGACGAAGCACAGCCAGGCGTACTTGATGGGGCGGCGCCCGAAATGGCCCATGTCGGCGTACAGGGCCTCGCCCCCCGTGATCGCGAGGACCACGGCGCCGAGGGCGAGGAAGGCGATCGTCCGGTTTTCCGTCAGGAACTTCACTGCGTACCAGGGGTTGATGGCCGCGATGATTCCGGGATGCTTGAGGATGTTCCAGATTCCCAGGAGTCCGAGGGTGGCGAACCAGAACAGCATCACGGGCCCGAACAGGGTGGCGACGCTGGCGGTGCCCTTGCGCTGGAAGAGGAACAGGCCGGCCAGGATGCCGAGGGAGATGGGCACCACGTAGGGCCGGAAGGCGGGCGTCGCCACCTCGAGCCCTTCGACGGCGGACAGGACCGACAGGGCCGGCGTGATCACCGCGTCGCCGTAGAACAGGGCGGCGCCGAAGATGCCCAGGGCGGAGAGCAGCCACATGAGCCGCGGGTCCAGGTTCGGGGTGCGCAGGGCCAGGGAGGTGAGCGCCATGATGCCGCCCTCTCCCCGGTTGTCGGCCCGGGTGATGAAGACCACGTACTTGAGGGAGACCGTGATGGTCATGGCCCAGAAGATCAGGGACAGGATGCCCATGACGTTGTCCGGGGTCACGGGCACGGGGTGGTGGCCGTTGAAGACTTCCTTGAGGGTGTAGAGGGGACTGGTGCCGATGTCGCCGTAGACGACGCCCATGGCCGCCAGCGCCATGGGCGCCAGCTCCTTCTTCCCTTCGCTGTCGGAGGACATGACTTCTTCCTTCCCTTCCCGCCTTCGCCCGGGAGGGGAGGCGGCGTTCTAATCGCTCAGGCGCAGGCCCGTCTTCTTCAGGATGCGGGTGCTGAACAGCACGTCCCGACCCCGGCAGGCATCGCCCAGGAGGCCGGCGATGGCAGCCGCCAAACCATCCACCTCGTCACGGTTTTTGCAGTGCACCATCGCGAAAAGATTATACGGCCAATCGGGCAGGCGCCGCGGCCGCCGGTAGCAGTGGGTGACGAAGGGCAGCGCTCCCACGGCAGCCCCCAGGACGTCGATGCTTTTGTCATCGACGTCCCAGACGGTCATGCCGTTGAACCTGTATCCAAGGGCATAGTGGTTGGGCACTGCGCCGATGCGCCGGATCACCCCCCGGTCCTGCATGTCCTGCAACCGGTGCCGCACTTCGGCGCCCGCCATGCCGAGTTCGGCGCCAAGCAAGTCCCAGGGACGCGGCACCAGGGGCAGGCCGGCCTGGGTGGCGCGCACCAGCCGGCGGTCCGCCTCGTCCAGGGAAGCCAGGGGCGCGCGGGTCGGCTGCTCAGGCATGGAGCTTCATCTCCACGAAGTACTCCCGCTCCTTGGGGAAGGCGAACACCGGCAGGCCCGTCGATTGCCCGATGGCGGCGATGGCCCCCTCGACCCCGGCGGGCGTCTCGGCGGCGATCACGAACCACATGTTGAGGCGATGCTCGCGACGGTAGTTGTGGGCCACCTCGGGCAGCGCGTTGACCTGGGCCGCAACCCGGTCGAAATCGGCCTCCGGCACGGCCAGCGCGGCGAGGACGAAGGCACCGCCCATGCGCTCGATCTGGAACATGGGGCCGAAGCGGGTCAGGACGCCCCGGTCGAGGAGTTTCCTCAGGCGCTCGAGCAGTTCGCCCTCTTCCATGCCGAGCGCTGCCGCTGCCTCGGCATAGGGCGCCTCGGAAAGGGGGAATCCACCCTGCAGGCCGTTGATGATGCGCCGGTCGGCCTCGTCGAGCGGAATCGGTTCAATCGCCGGCCGGGCCATGGGCGGCCTCGAAATAGCGGGCGCCGCGCTGCTTGAAGCGGCGAATGCTGAACAGGACCTCGCAGGGATGGCCGGCCGCGGCGCCCAGGCGATGGACGATGGGCAGCACCGCCTCGCGGGAGCGGCCGTGGACCATGCAGAACAGGTTGCCGCTCCATTCGGGCGGCGAGCGCCGGCGCCGGTAGCAGAGGGTGACGCCGGCCTCGCGGCCCAGCCGCTGGCCGATCTCCGACACCTGTGCGTCGGGTACGTCGAAGACGACCATGGCATTGGCCCGGTAACCCAGTTCGTGGTGGCGGACGACGATGCCCAGGCGCTTGATCAGCCCATCTTCCAGCCAGGCGGAAAGCCGTTCCCGGACGAGTACCTCGTCGCAGCCGCAGCGGTCGGCGAGCCGGGCGTAGGGTCGCGGCACCGCCTCCAGGCCCGGTTCCAGGGCTGCCAGCAGGCAACGGTCGGCATCCGTCAGCGCTGCGCGGACGGCCCGGCCGCAGCCGCGCACCGAGTCCTTGCCGCCGCCGCAGAGATCGAAGCCCAGGTCGATGTGGTATTCCTCCACGAGGGGCAGGCTGATCAGCGGCGCCTCGGCCTGCCGGGCGATGTCCGCCAGGGTCGCGGCGAGGGCGGTCTGGTCGGCCGCCGTGGCGACGAACCAGAGGTTGTAGCGATGCTCGCGCTCGTAGTTGTGATTGACCTCGGGCCGGCCGCTGACCATGGCGGCGACGGCCTCCAGCCGGTCCGGCGGCACCGACATGGCGGCCAGGGTGCTGGCCCCGACGCGCCGCGGCGCCAGCACGGCGCCGATGCGGCTCACGGCGCCGCGGGACAGCAGGCGGCGCAGGGCGGCGAGCACTGCGGCTTCGTCGCAATCCAGGTCCCGGGCAATCCGTGCGTAAGGCCGCTCGACCAGCGGGAAGGCTCGCTGATACTCGTTGAGGAGCCGGAACTCGAGGGGGCTGTAGGGGGCGTCCATCAGAATCCCGTCCTTGCCGCCCGGGGCGTGAAGAAGATGCCGGACGGGCTGTCCGCGGCCAGGCTTGCCTGGCGGGCGAAGCTCGCAGTGTCGTAGATGACTACCCGGTTGTCGTCACGGGCGGAGATCCATACCGCCTCGCCGCGCGGGGTGAATTCCATGTGCAGGACGGCCTTGCCCGGCTGCAGGGTCTGCACGACCTCGCCGCTCGGGGTGTCGATGACCTGCACCCAGCCGTTGTCCGGGAAGGCGAAATTGACCCAGACCTGGCGCCCGTCGGGCCGCGCCATGACGAAGACGGGCTGGCCCTTGACGGGGATGCGCCGGGTGAGCCGCCAGTCGCTCGTGTCCGCCACCAGCACCTCATGGCGGCCTATGGCCGGCAGGTAGGCGTTGCGCCCGGCGACTGCCCAGCCGCGCAGGTGGGGCATCTTGAAGACCGGCAGCTTCTCCTGGCCGCGCCCGTAGTCGCCGAGGATCTTCCGGGCACCTTGCCCGGGCTTCCAGGTGTCCAGCAAGGCGACCCCGTCCTCGCCGAACAGGCCGGCCAGGAAATGGCGGCCGTCGGGGGTGACCAGGCCGTCGTAGGGCTGCATGCCTGCGGGATAGGCCGCGGTCTTCGGCTTCGCGGGGTCCGACAGGTCGGTGACGCGGATCTCGCCGGCATCGAAGAGGGCATAGGCAAAACGGTTGCCGGGCAGGTCGGCCAGGCCCACCACCTTGGATCGCTTGCCCGAATCGCCGTAGGAGGCAGGCACATCGGCCACCAGTTCGAGGGTGTTGGCGTCGAAGGCCTTGATGCCGCCGGGTTCGTAGTTCTGGGCGACGACGAGGCGACCGTCCTGGGAAATGGCGCCGCCGATGCTGTTGCCGGCCTGGATCACCCGCCGGTCGATGCGGGCCAGCAGCAGGTCCACCTTGGTCAACCCGCCGTCGCGGCCGAACACGTAGGCATAGCGGCCGTCGCGGGAGAAGACGACGGAGGCGTGGGAGAGGTCGCCCAGGCCGTCGACCCGCGCCAGCACTGCCCTGGCGGTGGTGTCGACGATGGCGACCCGGCCGGCGGCGCGTTCGATGACGACGCCCAGGTCCCCCGTGCCGCGGAGCCCGACCGGCGATTGGGCGGCGCAACCGGCCAGCAGCGCGGCGAGGAGGAGGGCCAGCCAGCGCATCAGCCGCCTTCCTTGGGGAAGCCGTTCATCAGGCGCTCGACGATCCATTCGGCGTCCTGCTCGCTGATGATGCTCTTCCAGGGCGGCATGGCGGTTCCGGGACGGCCGTGGAGGACCGTCGCCACCAGGCTTTCCGCAGGCTTGTCGCGCAGGGCCTCGGGGGTCAGCGGATTGCCCAGGCCGCCGGTGAGCAGCATGCCGTGGCAGGAGCCGCAGTCCTGGCGCACCAGGCGCACCAGTTCCCTTTCCCGGTCACCGGCGGCGGCGCCGAGGGGCAGGAGGACCAAGGCAAGGAAAAGCGCTGATTTCATGGGCGAAAGGATCGCGCGTCGCCCCGGGCGGCGCCTTGACGTGCGTCAATGGGACGGAACTGGCCGGAAGGCGGGAACCGCGATGCCGCCGGCCTGCTGCACGCCTTTCTACTCGACCTCGACGAGGCCCCTCATCTCCGGATGGGGACCGCAGGTGTAGGGAAATTTTCCGGGCCGGTCGAAAGTGCGCTCGAAGGTTTCGCCGGGGAAGATGCGATCGGACTCGAAGCCGCCGGGGCCGAGGAAGAGGATGGAGTGGCTGACCCGCTTCTCGTTGTTGGTCCAGCGCACGGAGGTGCCGACCTTGACCGTGAGCGTCGGCGGATCGTAGCGGTACTCGCGGATGCCGACCTCGGCGACCTCGCCGGCAATTGCAAGCGGCCCCGCCAGAAAGGAAAACGCGACGAGCGCCAGGGGCGCCCATCGCGTCGGACGGCGGTGCATGGACCTTACTGCTTGTTCGCCGAGATGTCCGCCTTGGCGTCGATGCCCAGGGTGTAGCCCAGGGAGACGTGGTGGTAGCGGCCCTCGGTGTGGTCGTCGTGGATGGCGAAGCCGAAGTTGTAGGTCTTGCCGGAGGCCAGGGCGATGTCGCCCTCGCCGCCGCCGGCCAGCTTGCGGGTGAAGGTGACGACCCATTCGTCGCCCTTCTTCTCGCCCTTGGCCTCGACCAGGCCCTTGCCGCCTTCCATGACCCGCTTGTCGGCGATGTGGCCGTCGCGGCCCTTGTTGGCCTTGCTGGTCCATTGCAGCAGGTCGTAGAACTTGCCGGAGGCCAGGCCGCCGTCCTTGACGTACTTGGTCTTCTTGTCGTCCTTGCCGTCGGGCATGGTGCGGACATCCTGGTGGCAGGTCTCCCAGCAGCCGGAGAGGTTGGCCCGCTCGACCTTGTTGTCGTCCAGCATGAAGGCCAGCTTGACCGGGTTTTCCTTGTCCATCTTGTCGGCGCCGCCGGCCGGCTGCTTCCAGGTGAAGCGCAGGTAGAGGTTGGTGCCGTCGTTGGCGGCCTGGACGGTGACGGGAATCGCGGCGGCCTTGCCCTTGATCACGTGGGGCTCGAGCTTCTGGCCGGTGACCATCTTCTTGCCCATGTCGGCGGCTTCCTCGTCGTGGCAGGAGGCGCAGCTCTCGCCCTTCCTCAGGCCCTTGGCACCACCGTGCTCCGTCCCCTTGGTGATCCATTCGATGGGCGACACGCCCGGATAGAAGACGGTGATCTTCTTGCCGGGGGCCTTGCTCCAGTCGGGCGCGGCGATCGCACCGCCGGCGGCGCAGGCCAGCAGGGCGGCGAGGGAGGAGGCGAGCAACTTCTGTTTCATTTGAGGCTCCTTGTCGGGCGTTGTCATGCGTTCATCCTAGTTCCCGTCCCGCCGATGCACCTTGACGAGACTCAAGAAAAGACAAGGGCCGCCGTGGCGGCCCCTGCCCGGACGATCCGCAGTTTAGTAGATGTCGTGCTGCGTGTTGTAAACGTTGAACTTGCCGGTCGGCGTGATCATCTTCGGATCGGTGATGACCTTCTTGACCGTCAGGCTCGCGTCGTCATAGACGACGATGGCGGACTGGTCCGTCTTGCCGCCCCACAGGGAAATCCACACCTCCTTGCCGTCGGCGCTGTACTCGGGATGCACGGCGCGGCGGATGGCCTTGGTCTCGGGCAGGCCGGAGTCCTTGGCGACGTTGAGTACCTTCTTCGGCTTCGACAGGTCGGCCATGTCCCACACCGCCACGGACTCGGCGATGGCGCGCTCGGGATTCTGAGGCGCGTCGGCCCAGAGGTGCTTGGACTTCGGATGGGTCTTGACGAAGAGGTTGCCGGCTCCGATGTGCTTGACTTCCTGCACCACCTTCCAGGCATTCCCCTTGTACTTGGGCATCTTGTCGTTCGGCGTGCCGATCAGCGTCACGACGTCGGCGCCCAGGTGGCCGGTGGCCCAGACGGGACCGTACTGGGGATGCATGAAGTTGGCGCCGCGGCCGGGGTGGGGAATCTTCTTGGTGTCCACCAGGGCGGCCAGCTTGCCGGTCTTCGTATCGACGGCGGCGATCTTGTTGGAGGCGTTGGCGGCCACCAGGAAGTAGCGCTTGGTGGCGTCCCAGCCGCCATCGTGCAGGAACTTGGCGGATTCGATGGTGGTGGTCTTCAGGTTCTTGATGTCGCTGTAGTCCACCAGCAGGATCTGGCCGGTTTCCTTGATGTTGATGACCCACTCGGGCTTGATCATCGACGAGACGATGGAGGCCACGCGCGGCTCGGGGTGGTATTCGCCATCCACCGTCATGCCGCGGGTCGAAACCACTTTCAGGGGCTTCAGGGTGTCGCCTTCCATGATCACGTACTGGGGCGGCCAGTAGGAGCCGGCCACGGCGTACTTGTCCTCGAAGCCCTTGAACTTGGAGGTGTCGACGGAACGGGCGTCGAAGCCGACCTTGACCTCGGCCACCACGGCGGGCTTCTCCATCCAAAGGTCGATCAGCGACAGGCGGCCGTCGCGGCCGATCACATAGACGTAGCGGCCGGACGCGGAGAGGCGGGAAATGTGCACCGCGTAGCCGGTCTTGACGATGCTGCGGATCTCCTTGGTGTCGCCGTCGATCAGGGCCACTTCACCCGTGTCGCGCAGGGTGACCGAGAACATGTTCTTCAGGTTGAAGTTGTTCATCTGCTTCTTGGGCCGCTGGTCCACCGGGACCATCACCTTCCAGGAGTCGGTGGTTTCCTTGAAGCTGTACTCGGGCGGTACATCCGGCACGTTCTGGATGTACTTGGTCATCAGGGAGATCTCGTCCTTGGTCAGGATGTCGTCGAAGTTGACCATGCCGCCCTCGGTGCCGTAGGCGATGATCTTTTCCAGGCGGTTGGCGCCGAGCTTCAGGGTGCCGCCTTCCTGGGTCGTGCCGTCAGGGAGTTTCTTGGTCCAGTGGGGTTCCAGGTTCTTGCCCGTGGCACCCTTGCGCAGCACGCCATGGCAGCCGGCACAGCGTTCGAAATAGATCTTCTTCGCCGTCGCCTTCTCTTCGGCGGTCATGGCCGGCGCCGTCGCATCCTGGGCGGACGCCGTCCCGAACAGGGCGCCCATGGCCAGCGGCAGGGCAGCCAGACGCAGGGCTTGCAGGTATTGGTTGCGTTTCATCAGTTTCCCCTCTCCACAGTTGATGGATTTCAGACTCGAAAACTCCCCGGCTCAGGGGCTGACTGCCACCTGACGTCCCATGGCCGGCAGATTCTGCTTCCCCGGGTCCGATTTCCTTGACGGGCGTCAATCGAAGCCCAAAGTCCTGGTTGACCGGGCGGCGGAGGACCGTCAACATTCGATCCCATGAGTACCGTCTATCTGGTCGGCGCCGGCCCCGGCGATCCGGAATTGCTGACCCTCAAGGCCGCCCGCCTGATCCGTTCCGCCGATGCCATCGTCTACGATCACCTGGTCGGTCCGGACATCCTGGACCTGGCCTCGCCGACCGCCGAGCGGATATATGCCGGCAAGGAGTCCGGCAACCACACCCTGCCCCAGGGGGAAATCAACGCCCTGCTGGTGAAACTGGCCGCCCGCCATGGCAGCATCGTCCGCCTGAAGGGCGGGGATCCGTTCATCTTCGGACGCGGTGGCGAGGAGATCGAGGAACTGGTGGCCAGCGGCATCGCCTTCGAGGTGGTGCCGGGCATCACCGCCGCCACGGGCATGGCCGCCTACGCGGGCATCCCCCTGACCCACCGGGAACACGCCCAGTCCTGCGTCTTCGTCACCGGCCACCTGAAGGACGGCACCGTCAATCTGGACTGGCCGGCCCTGGCCCGGCCCAATCAGACCCTGGTGATCTACATGGGCGTCGGCGCCCTGCCTGTCATCTGCGAGCGCCTGGCCACCCATGGCCTGCCCGGCAATACGCCGGCCGCCCTGGTGCGCAATGCGACATTGCCGGACCAGCGGGTGCTGTCGGCCACATTGGATTCGCTTCCCGGTGCCGCGGTCGCAGCCGGATTGGCGCCGCCGGCCCTCATCGTGGTCGGCTCGGTGGTTTCCCTGCGGGGGCGGCTGGGCTGGTTCGGCCGGTAGCCGGGACGGCGTCCGTCGCCCCCTGGCTCCCCAGGCACTGCAGGCGCGACATTCCAGGAGTTTCCCGAGTCCGTTGGCAAAGGCTTGCGCGCAAGCCGATGCAGGCGATGCAACGAGTTTCGGGCCATGGGGCGGGCCCGACGCGCCGCTTAGAAGAGTGCCCGGGCGAGGGCGGCGGCGGCTTCCTCCACGGCCCGGTTGGCGGCCCTGATGGCCCCCCCGAGGACAAAGAAGCTGTGGATCTGTCCCGGGTACTCGGAATAGGTGACGGGGACGCCGGCCTCCCGCATCCTGGTCGCGTAGCGGCGGCAATCGTCGACCAGGGGATCGTGGCTCGCCGTGAGCACCAGCGCCGGCGGAAGCCCGGCGAGGGACGGCGCCAGGAGCGGCGAGGCGCGCCAGTCCTCGTGGTCGGCAGGATCGGGCAGGTAGTTGTCCCGGAAGCGGAGAAGGCTTGCCTGGGTCAGCAGGAAGCCATCGGCATAGGTCCGGTGCGAGGCGCTCGATCCACGCTGGTCGGTGGACGGGTAGATCAGGAGCTGGAAGCACGGCATCGCCGCGCCCCGGTCCCGGCAGGCGATGGCGGTTACCGCCGCCAGGTTGCCGCCCGCCGAATCGCCGCCCACGGCCAGGCGTCCGGCGTCTATGCCCAGGCGGGGTGCGTGCTCGCGGATCCAATCGAAGACAAACAGGGCATCGTCGGTCGCCGCCGGAAACGGATGCTCGGGCGCCAGCCGGTAGGAAACCGACACGACCGCGCAGGCGGAGGAGTTCGCGAGTTGTCGGCAGAGGGTATCGTAGGCCGCGATGCTGCCGACGGTCCATCCGCCCCCGTGATACCAGACGAGAGCCGGCAGCCGCTCGACGAGGTCGCTGTGGAGCGGTCGGTAGAGGCGGTAGCCCAGGCTGCCGCCCAGGGCGGCAGGCCGCGACATCCGCCCTTCCTCGGCCATGGCCACCTCCGGCGGCGGCGGCCCGAAGGCGGATGTCATCTTCTCGGTCGATTGCCGCTGTACATCCAGGGGAAGCAGGTGGTAGGGCGGCTGGCCCGGTCGTTCCAGCCGGCGCAGGAAGGCCGCTGCTTCGGGGTCGAGGCCGGTTGTCGGCATGGGGGAATTGTCGGATAATGCGCGCCTTCGCGCGGGCCGGGAATTCTACGCCGCGCTGTCCTCCCTGCCGGGATGGCGGAATCGGTAGACGCAGCGGACTCAAAATCCGCCGGTGGCGACACTGTGAGGGTTCGAGTCCCTCTCCCGGCACCACTTTGATCGTCGTCAGTCGGCCCCCCGGGGAGAGCCTGTCGGATGCAACCGGGCCGCTCGATTGCATGTGGAGGACCCGAATCAGAGGCCCGAATCCGGCGCCTGTTCCCCTTGCTTCCCGTTGGCGGCAACAAACCGACCGTACGTCGGACCGCCGTGCTAACCTCCTCGCCCGCAACAATAATCCACTGCGAAGGAGAGTCGGATGAAGCGACATGCCACAACGCGCGGGTTCACGCTGATCGAGTTGATGATCGTGGTGGCGATCATGGGGATCCTGGCCATGATCGCCTATCCGCAATACCAGAACTATGCGATCCGCGGCCACCGGGCCAACGGACAACAGTTCCTGATGGACCTGGCCCAAAGGCAGGAGCAATTCCTGACCGATGCCCGTCAATACGCCCTCGATTTCACGGCCGACCTGCGGATGGTGATGCCGAACGAGGTTGCGACCTACTACCAGGCGCCGGTGATCATCGTCAACGCGGCCGGCACGCGACCCTTCTTCCAGGCCGCCCTGGTTCCGCAGGTGGGTGGAGTCCTGGCCAACGACGGCCGACTCTTCATCAACAGCCGCGGCGAGAAGTGGCGCGAGTCCGATAGTTCCTGCACGACGGAAGGTTGCACCTTCAGTGCGGCGTCGGACCACCGCTGGGACTGATGCGGGGGGGGGCGACGTGAGGAAGGATTCCGGTTTCAGTCTCCTCGAACTCATGATCGTTGCGGTGATCGTCGCGATCGTTGCCGTGTTGGGGATTCCGGAATTCAATTCCTTCATCGCGGATCAGCGGGTTCGCGTTGCCATATCCGACATCCAGGGCGATTTGATCTTCGCCCGCGCCGACGCCCTCAACAACCAGCGAAGAATCGTGATCGAAGGCCTGAACGGGGCCGACTGGACCGGTGGATGGCGCGTGTGCGTCGCCGACCCGGCCGCTTCCCCCGCCCGCTTCGACTGTACCGGGTCGCCCGAGATCCTTCGCACCTCGCAAGGCTTCGCCAGTACCCGCATCCGCAGTTGTGGGTCTCCGGTCAGCCTCTCGAATCCGCGCATCGCCTTCCGGCCCGATGGCCGGATCGATACGGAAACGCCCTTCGGTGGCCTGGATTATGTCCGCCTGAGCGACAACATGGCGGATACGGCACCGACGAACGACAAGGTCCGCAGCATCTATTTCGGCCCGTCGGGCCGGATGACGACTGCCTCGGAGAACGGCGCGGGAGCCTGCTCATGAAGGCGCGCGGCTTCACCCTGATCGAGGTCATGGTGACCCTGGTGATCCTGCTCTTCGGCCTGCTGGGATTGGCCGGACTGATCGTGAAGGGGCAGCGGGCCGCCTACGAGGCCTACCAGCGCCAGCAGGCCCTGACCGTGGCCAACGACATCGCCGAGCGCGTGCGGGCCAATCAGTCGCCGACGTCGGGGACGACGCTTTCCGGCGGCGCCATGCAGGACAATCTGTGGATCGCGGCCCAATACGCGGCCGGCGCGACGGTGGCCATACCCCTGGGCGATCCGACGAATCCGACCAAGTGGAATGCGCTGATGGTGGATCATTCGACGCTCGATTGCGGGGTAGCCGTCTGCACCCGTGCCCAACTGGTGGAATACGACCTCGGGCTCTGGGAGGGCCTTCTCCTGGGAGTCACCGAGCGACGGGTCATCGACGATACGCGCCTCGGCGGGATCGTGAACGCCCGCGGTTGCATCGAGGGGCCCATGGCTGCGCCTTCGCCACCGAACACCTTCCGGGTCAGCGTCGCCTGGCAGGGCGACGAAGAGACGGCGGAGCCGACCGCCTCGGCCTGCGGCGCCGGGCTTTATTTCAACAAGGACGGCATTGCCAGCAATCGCACCCGTCGGCTGGTTTCCATCGACGTGACTCTGGTGCCGCCGCTATGAGGTCCCCGAATACGGTCCAACGCGGCTTGTCCCTGGTCGAACTCATGGTGGGCATGTCCGTGGGGCTGGTGATCAGCCTCGGTCTGTTCATGCTGGTCAGCAACACGTCCCGGGCCTTCCGGGTCCAGGACGATTTCGCGCGCCTGCAGGAAAACGGCACGATGGCCCTGCGCTACATCGTCGACGATCTGCGTATGGCAGGGTTTTACGGCCTGGCCCAGAGCACCCAGTCGGCCACGACCGGCACCGCCGCCCTTGCCGACATGGGCATTTCGGGCATCTCGTCGGATTGCGGCGCAGCCCTGGCCGATGGGACTCCCTGGGCGCTCAATGTGGCGCAGCCGGTGCTGGTGATTTCCAAGACGGCCGGCGGCGCCGTCCTGACGAAGACCAATATCAATTCCACCGTCCCGTGCATCCAGGCCAACGATTTCGACGAGGGGAACGCGTCGGTGATCGTGTTGCGCGGCGCCCTGGGATTCCAGGTTCGCGACCTCAACGGCGACGGGAACCTGGTCCCGGAACTCGAGGCCCAGCCGAACTACGCGACGACGCTCTACGTCCAATCGTCGCCCAATGCGGATCCGAATACCCTTGTGTTCCGGGGAGACGTGTTCTCTCCAAAGAAAAGTTCGGGGATCGTCCGTTCCCTCTCCACGGGAGCCGATGCGCCCATATTCGAGTACCAGTCCCATGTCTATTACGTGCGGCCTTGCAGCCGGCCGACGCCGCCACTGACCACCTGTTCGCCAAGCCTGAATGACGATGGCGGCACCTCCATTCCGACCCTCGTGCGACACGAGATGGTTGGCGCCGCGATGCAACTGGTGCCACTCGTGGAAGGCATCGAACGGGTGAGCCTCCTGTACGGCCTGTATGCGGACAACGACGGGGTCGCCGAGCAGTTCACCGCGACGCCGGCCGATACCGCGTGGGAACAGGTGATCGCCGTGCAGGTGTCGGTCCTCGCCCGGACGCCGAACTCGACGCCCGGTTACTCGGACGTCAACAAGACCTACGATCTGGGCGGCGGCGTGAACTTCACCTGCACGCCGGCCGTGAATTGCAACTTCAAGCGGCACGTGTTCACCCAGATCGCCTCGATCCGGAATTGCGCACAACGTAGAGGGATGGGCAAGGGATGCTGACTCCACGCAGGCAATCGGGTGCCGTGCTTTTCACCGGCCTGATCGTGCTGGTGGTAATGACGCTGCTGGTCCTGGGAATGCTGAAGGCCAGCGTGCTCGAGTTGAAGATCGGCGGCATCGCCCATACGGCCGAGCAGAACTTCTCCAATGCGGAAGTGGCGCTGGGCAAGTACATCAACGACAACAACGGTCGGTTCTCGCGGAATTGCCTGACGGCCGCCGCGCCGAACGGCTGCTTCTGCACCAATCCGGATTCGAGCCAGTGCGGGACCGCCAACGTGGGTGGCAACCGGACCAGCCTCATCCCGGCCGCCGGCGCCACGCCGGCCACGCTGAGGGTCGACGGCCCGGCCTTCTTCGGCGCCCAGCAGGTGGATGTCGTCGTCGTCCAGATCGGTTGCGCCGACGATTCCACGCGCGGCAGCGGCACCCAGCTCGGCGGCGGCCTGCAGGCCGTCTATTTCGACATCCAGGCCGTTTCCACAGGCGATTTTCAAGGCAGCGCGGTCGTACACCAGGGGATCAAGTCACCGCTGCCGGCCGGCGGCTGCAACTGATCCCCGCCGCCGCGTTCTCCAGGAGGTTCCACATGAACGCCACCACCCGTCGCCAGCGCCTGCTCGCCTGGCTTCTCGTTGCATGCATGGGCAACCCGGCCTTCCTGACGCCGGCCCTCGCCCGGGACACGGACATCTACACCACGGTCGGCGTCGGTACCAGCGCGGTGCCCAACATCCTGCTGACCCTCGATACCTCCGACTCGATGAACGTGCCCGAGAACTGGCGGGAGTATCCCGGCGCCTACGATTCCCATGTCGAGTACCTGTGGAACGACCAGTCGGTCATCGGTACCTCGGCCCAGTATTCGGAGAGCGCCACCACGATCGCGCTGGGATACGCCACGGTCACCTCCATCGTCCCCACGGGTACGACGGCCACGGTGACGACATCGGCGGCCCACGGCTATTCCGTCGGCTGGCAGGTGTCGATCGGCAATGCCAGCAACAGCCTCTACAACGGCACCTACACGATCGTCTCGGTGCCGTCGACGACCACCTTCACCTATGTCATGACCGGGTCGCCCGCAGCCAGCGCTACGGCCGGGATCGTGGCCAACGATCTTTCCGTCACGTCGATCACCAACAGCGGCGCCACGGTCACTGTCACCCAGACGGCCCATGGCCTCACCAACGAGGCGGGCCACAACATCGCGACCATCAAGAACGCGACGGACAATCTCTACAACGGTACCTTCGAAGTCACGGTCACCGGCCCGAACACCTTCACCTATACCACCTCGTCGGTCCCGGCGGCTGCGCCGGCTGCGCGTCCCATCCTGGTCGGTTCGCGCAATCCGGTCCCGACGAGCCCCTACGGATTCTGGGGAGGGAGCACCTTCGAGGAGCGCTACGCATTGTGGGCGGCCGCCCTGGCTTATTCCAACGGTATCGAGACGGGCGATCCCGGCCCGCGGTATCGCTACCGAAACTACAACAACGCCAACTGGATCCACTGGCTGCCGGCCGGGACTGCGGAAACCGATTCCCGCCTGCGCTCGACGAGTTTCAATCGCTGGGCCGGCGGCCTGAAGACGGTGGGTGGCTTGCGCGGTGGCATCAATTACGGCAGCACCAACGATTTCCGCTCTTACAACCTGTGTGGCGCCTCGCCCAATGCCTTGCTGCCTTCCACGGTGTTCGCGCCGGCCGGTTACCCGAAGAACACGGGCAAGTACCTGAACCAGCAATGGCAGCGCTGGGAGCAATGGCTGGACCTGCGCGACGGCCGCGCCGCCGCCGGCGACACGACCTATCCCTTGACCGTGGGCACGGCCACGACTCCGACCAGCGGCACCTACACGATTGCCACCGGGTCGGTGGTCGGCACGGTCGGCAGTCGCGTCCGGGCCCGAGACGAATACCTGGGACCCCCGGCCGTCGGTGGTGGCGCCAATCCGGTGCGGGATTCCTGGCCGCGGATGCCCAATTTCAGCGACAACCTTACCAACATCGGGGACCGGGGCCAGCCCATCCGGACGCTCCAGGGCACCAGCCGTTCCGGCTGGACCAACCTGAAGGCGGATCTCGGCGGGTTCAATTTTGCGGATGCCCTGGTATCTGCCCCTTATTCGTCGTCGATGACGATCGTGATCGATACGCTGAAATCCTACCAGAGCACCTATTACGGGACGACACCGGTCGCCGCCAACGCACTGTCAATCGCTTGGCGCGGAAACCGCGACCAGACTGTACCCAGCGTCCCGACGTACGACTACACGGTCGGCACGCCGGCCTACTACGACAGCGCGGCCACCAACCTCAAGCTGAACACGGGGACGGTGACCACCGTCTGCACGCGCCAGTGCGATATTGATTCCGACCCTGGTACCGCCGGAAATCAGGCGGCCAATGCCGCCAGCCCAAACCCGGATGGGAGCAACTCGAATCGCTATTGGGTCAAGTCGGGAGCCACCTGCCAGAGCGTCTCCGTGACCGGATCGGACTGCTCGACGGCACCGGCGGCCTGCGGCACCCCCAACA
This sequence comes from Pseudomonadota bacterium, assembly GCA_052035955.1. Taxonomy (GTDB): domain Bacteria; phylum Pseudomonadota; class Gammaproteobacteria; order Burkholderiales; family Rhodocyclaceae; genus JAEUNJ01. Next base: position 4,710 of record JBPOHD010000023.1, on the reverse strand, counting down.
CCGGAAGCAACTACGTCAACGCCAACTACACGGGCTGCGGCTGGACGGGGCGCAGTTCCCTGTACGTGGAGGGCGAGGGCACCTGGTATTACGGCGGGACCTGCAGCGGTTCCTGCCGCGGCCAGGGTTATGTGGTCGGCGCGGCCGACTGCGGCGCCGGTTCATCCAGCACGACCTATTGCACGGCCGGCGGATCGACGGTCATCCGCAGCGGTACCACCATGACAAACGCCGTGCTGAACAGTGCCACCAGCGGCTGCGGCGACAAATCCGACCTGTCGCAGAACTGTCCCACCCGGGAAGGCTTCGCCGGCTGCTACTACGTGAGCGGAACGGATCCTTGCTCGGACAGGAGCGTTACCTCCGGCGGTGGAACCTCGGATTTCAATGTGCATTCGATGGCCTTCAAGGACGACTATCTCTACCACGACTGCAAGGCGGACAACGGTACGACCTCCAATCCCGGCAGTTGCTTCATGACCGGACAGAACAACATACCGCATAGCACGTCCTATTCTGCATCCTGTGCTTCCTCCAACCAGCCATACGTGGGCACCGATCCCGGACTTTCCTATCCGGCCGTGGATATGTATTCCGTCAATTACCTCAACTGGAAGTTCGGTCCGAAAGGCCCGAATGGCCATCCCATCGGCCGCAAGACCCGGTTGCAGATTGCCAAGGATGCATTGGTCGGCCTGATCGAGCAGACGAACGGGGTGCGGTTCGGGCTCGAGGTGTTCAACAAGAGCGCCGCGTGCATGTCCACCTTCGGCGTCGCCACGGCGGGAAGCACGTCTCTCACCGTGTCGAGCAATCCGGGCTTCGTCGTCGGCAACAACATCACGATCAAGGGGGCCGGGGCCGCGGGCGCCGACCTGAACACGACGATCACGGCCATCGCCGGGACCACATTCACCGTCGGAACGGCGCCCACGCGTTCGGTGGGTGTCACCGCCGTCGGCCCGACCACGGCAGGTGTGAATACGATCACGCTGGACACCGACCCGGGGTTCTCGATAGGCGGGAGCGTCCGGGTCAACGGGGCCGGCGCTGGTGGTGCCGACCTGGTGACCACGGTCACTGCGAAGACTGGGACCACCCTGACGCTGGCGACCGGGGCGGCGACGACTTTGGCCTCAGCCACTGTCTCGACGGAGCCGGAGGTGGCATTGGTCACGATGAATCCGTGCAGCGGCAACGTGTCGGCCGAGGGCGGCAACATCGCCTTCAAGATCACCACGATGGGTCCCAAGAATTGCTCGGTGAGCGGCCTTACGACGACAGGCGGCGTTACGTCCGGTAGTGTGATCCTGGTCGTGGCATCGAATCCGGGTTTCGGCATCGGCAACACGATCACCATCCCCGGAGCCGGAGCCGGTGGCGCAAACCACGTGACGACGATCACCAATATCGTCGGCACGACCATCACGCTGGCCAGCGCGGCCGGCACGACCGTCAGCGGGGTCACCATCGCCGTGCCGACCTGTACCGCGGCGGAAACCACGGAGTACGCGAACCGCGGGTTGTTGCAGACCAAGATCAACGGCTTGGTGGCGGCCAGTCGTACGCCCCTGACCGAGACGCTTTACGAGGCCTACCTGTATTTCCGCGGCGAAAGGCCGGTGTTCGGCACCCGAGCCCTGCCGGCCTCGGCTGGCGGAACCGAAAGCGACGCGCGGGATACGACGGCGGTCTGCACCGCGGTCAGCGCCGATTGTCCGGTGGTCGGCGACTATCGGTCTCCGATGTTGTCCAATCCGACCACGACCGCCCCGGCCGCGTGCCAGAAGAACTTCATCATCCTGGTGACCGACGGCGGACCTGAAGACGATTTTTCGGCGAATTCCCTGATCAGGTCGCTGCCACCCTACCTCGGCGGTGGCGGCAATACCGTTCACCCGCGGACGACGATAGACACCCAGGAGGGCGACACGACCACCGACCAGTTCGAGATCACCGCGGCCCAGCCCTACGGACCGACGGACCTGGCGGGAACGGCGGTCGATGGCGGCTACATCTGGCTGGACGAACTCGCCTACTACATGGCGTCGGCCGACATGCACGCCACCCTGCAGGGCCGCCAACCGGTGATCACCTACACGATCGGTTTCGCCGGCGCCAACACGCCCGTGTTGCAACAAACCGCCTCGCGGGCGGGCGGCAACAACTACGTGGCCGACGACAGCGCGGCGCTTTCCGCGGCCCTGACGGCGGCCGTCGCGGCCATTCGCGAGTGGAACCCGACGATTGCCGCGCCGACCGTGCCGATTTCGGCCCTCAACCGGGCCGAGAATGCCAAGGACGTCTATCTCGCCTTCTTCGGACCCCAGACCAGCCAGACCTGGGACGGGACGGTGAAGAAGTTCAAGTTCGGCGTCAATACGGACTCGACCGGAACCTTCGTCAATGAGTGCGGTACCACGTCCTCGGGCGAATCCATCGAGTTGTGCCTGATCGGCAAGACCGTGCTTTCCGGTTCAACGGTCAAGAACATCGAGAAGGAGGACGTGGATCCGATCACCGCCGAGAAGACGGTGATCGTCAATCCGGCGTCGGTCAGCTACTGGAACCTGACCGGCATCCAGGACGGCAGCAGCCCGCGCAAGGGAGGCACGGGGTATCAACTGCGCAGCGCCGAGGCGCCTGTCATGACTCCGGCGACGCGCAAGGTCTATACCTTCATCACCGAGGACGACGGCGCCAGCGGCGGATTGTCGACCCAGGTGGCGCTCAGCCATGCCAGCAATTCGGTGACGGAGGCGAATGCGCAGATCGGCGGCGCCACCGGGCGCATCCTGACCAAGACCCGGTTCGGCAACGCCGCCATGAGCGACGCCAACCTCGGCAAGCTGCTGAACTATGTCCGCGGCGGCGATCCCGGCGACGCCGGTTGCGCGGACGCCAATGGTGCAACCACCTGCTCGACCTGGCAGACCTGGCCGCAGCGCGACGTGATCCACAGCAAGCCGGCCATCGTCACCTACGATCCGACGGCCGTGGTCGATCCGGAAGATGCCACCTCCAACCTGCCGACCACGCAGTACCTGTACTTCATGTCGAACCAGGGCGTGCTGCATGCCATCGACACCAAGACGGGCAAGGAGAAGTGGGCTTTCGTGGTCGAGGAAACCCTGTCCAAGGCCCAGGGCATGCTGGACAACGCGGCGGGCGAGCACCTGGAAGGCGGCGATGGTTCGCCGGTCGCCTGGGTGGTGGACGCCAACGGTGACGGGTCGATCAAGGCCGCCGACGGCGACAAGGCCTATCTGTTCTTCGGCCTTCGGCGCGGCGGGCGGGCCTACTACGGCTTCGACATCACCGACGTGGATAATCCCCAGTTCCTCTGGAAGATCACCAACGCCAAGCATTGCGAGGCGACGACCTGCACCGCGGTGGCCGATTTCGACCAGATGGGCTTCACGTGGTCGGCGCCGCTGGCCGGCCGTATCCGGGCGACCACCTATACGGGCGGAACCCGTACCATCAATGACCCGGTATTGTTCTTCGGCGGCGGCTACGATACCAACGAGGACAGCGGGACCCTGGTCACCGGCGACACCATGGGCAAGGCGGTATACGTGGTCGACGGCACCAACGGCAAGCTGATCAAGGTGTTCAAGAACGGCGAGGCGGCGGCCGTGGGTGGCGGCAACATCTCCGGCATGGATTTCGCGATCCCCTCGGATGTCGCGGTACTGAACACGGACCTGGATTCCCAGAACCTGATCGACCGCCTCTACGTGGGTGACATGGCGGCCAACCTGTGGCGGTTCGACATCAACGACACGGACCCCGCCAACTGGACGGCGAAGCAGATCGCGGCCCTCTCCGACACCTTCGACATCGCCGGCGGCACCCCGCCGAACCGGAAGATCCTGTTCTCCCCGGTCGTGGTGAAGGAAAGCTATCGCGGGGCCAAGTACGACGCCATCTACGTGGGAACCGGCGATCGCGAACATCCGCTGGCCCTGCCGAGCGACGACAAGATGTTCATGATCAAGGATCTGGACCTTGGTCTCACGGCGACGAGCGGTTCGGCGGCGAGTTTCCCGGGGACCTTCTACGACGTATCCAGCGTCCTGACCGAGTCGGACTTCGGCCTCAGCAACGACGCCTGGGCCCTCAAGTCCGGCTGGTTCATCAGCCTCAACTACACGGATCCCACACTGACGGCGCCGGACAACCAGATCTATGGCAAGGTCACGGCCCAGCCGACGGTGTTCAGCAACGTGCTGCGCTTCTCCACCTACAGCCCGACGGGCACCATCAACGCCTGCCTGCCGCCGGGCAAGGGGACGCTGTACAACGTCGACTCCCGTTTCGGCGGGGTTGCCCCGGGAACAACGATCGCCACCGGCGTGCCGGCCCAGATGAACAAGCAGTATGCGGGCTTCTCGGTGCGCGGTTACATCCCCACGGGGACGGTGGTCGTGCGGGACAAGAAGGTGTTCCTGGTGCACGTGGCCGAGGGCCGGCTGCTCTACAAGCAGATCGGCACCGTGGGCGGGGCGACGAAGGTGTACTGGTATCGGGAGCAGGCCCGCTGATCGCGCGGACCACGGACCATAACAAAGCCCCGCCGCGGCGGGGCTTTTTCATGCGTCGCCGTCGGGCTCAGGCGGGGAGGGCGATCCTGCCGGCCTTGCTGAACTGGTAGTCCTTGAAGATGTGCTCGGCGCTGAGGATCTCGTAGCTTCCGTCGGGACGCTG
>JBPOHD010000037.1:0-96084 GCA_052035955.1 Pseudomonadota bacterium | reverse complement strand
AGGGGGAGGGCGCCTCCTCGATCACCTTCTGGTGCCGGCGCTGGATGGAGCACTCGCGCTCCCAGAGATAGACCGTGTTGCCGTGGGCGTCGCCGAGCACCTGGATCTCGATGTGGCGCGGCTCCTCGACGTACTTTTCCATGAAGACGCGGTCATCGCCGAAGCTGTTGCGGGCTTCATTGCGGCAGGAGGAAAAGCCTTCGTGACACTCCTGATCGTTGAAGGCCACGCGCAGCCCCTTGCCTCCGCCGCCGGCCGAGGCCTTGATCATCACCGGATAGCCGACCCCACGGGCGGTTTCCACCGCCTGTTCCGGCGACTGGATGGGATCGTTGTAGCCGGGGATGATGTTGACCTTGGCCTGCAGGGCCAGCTTCTTGGAGGCGATCTTGTCGCCCATCTTCTCGACGGAGTAGTGCTTGGGACCGATGAAGGTGATGCCCTCCTCCTCCAGGCGCCGCGAAAACGCGGCGTTCTCGGAGAGGAAGCCGTAGCCGGGATGCACGGCCTCGGCGCCGGTCTGCTTGCAGGCGGCGATGATCTTGTCCGCCACCAGGTAGGACTCCTTGGAGGGCGGCGGGCCGATGCAGACGGACTCGTCGGCCAGGGAGACGTGCAGGGAGTCCTTGTCGGCCTCGGAAAAGACGGCGACGGTCTTGATGCCCATCTTGCGGGCGGACTTGATGACGCGGCAGGCGATTTCACCGCGGTTCGCGATCAGGATTTTTTTGAACATGGTCTAAAGCCTTTCACCACGGAGGACACGGAGGACGCGGAGGAAGACCCGAGAAACCGGTTTCTCTGCGTCCTCTGCGCCCTCTGCGGTAAGCATGATTCTCAAAGCGGGATGTTCCCGTGCTTGCGCCACGGGTTCTCGATCTTCTTGTTGCGCAGCATGACCAGGGAACGGCAGATGCGCTTGCGGGTCTCGTGGGGCTGGATCACGTCGTCGATGAAGCCGCGGGCGCCGGCCACGAAGGGGTTGGCGAACTTGGCCTTGTACTCGGCCTCCCGGGCCGCCACCTTGGCCGGGTCGTTCTTCTCCTCGCGGAAGATGATCTCCACCGCACCCTTGGGCCCCATGACGGCAATCTCGGCCGTCGGCCAGGCGAAGTTGACGTCGCCGCGCAGGTGCTTGGAGGCCATCACGTCGTAGGCGCCGCCGTAGGCCTTGCGGGTGATCACGGTGATCTTCGGCACGGTGCATTCGGCGTAGGCGTAGAGCAGCTTGGCCCCATGCTTGATGATGCCGCCGTACTCCTGGGCGGTGCCGGGCATGAAGCCGGGCACGTCCACGAAGGTGATGATCGGGATGTTGAAGGCGTCGCAGAAGCGCACGAAGCGGCCGCCCTTGATGGAGGACCTGATGTCCAGGCAGCCGGCCATCACCATGGGCTGGTTGGCCACGATCCCCACGGTCTGGCCCTCCATGCGCCCGAAGCCGATGACGATGTTCTTGGCATGGTCGGGCTGCAGCTCGAAGAAGTCCGAGTCGTCCACCACCTTGATGATCAGTTCCTTGATGTCGTAGGGCTTGTTGGGGTTGTCCGGGACGATGGTGTCCAGGCTCATGTCCAGGCGTTCGGCCGGATCCTGGGTCTGCCGGATGGGCGCCTTGTCCCGGTTGTTCATGGGCAGGTAGTTGATGAAGCGGCGCAGCATCAGCAGGGCATCCACGTCGTTCTCGAAGGCCAGGTCGGCGACGCCGGACTTCGTGGTGTGGGTGACGGCGCCGCCCAGTTCCTCCGCCGTCACTTCTTCATGGGTCACGGTTTTCACCACTTCAGGGCCGGTGACGAACATGTAGGACGTGTCCTTGACCATGAAGATGAAGTCGGTCATGGCCGGGCTGTACACGGCGCCGCCGGCACAGGGGCCCATGATCAGGGAAATCTGCGGCACGACGCCGGAGGCCATCACGTTGCGCTGGAAGACATCGGCATAGCCGCCGAGGGCGGCGACGCCCTCCTGGATGCGGGCGCCGCCGGAGTCGTTGAGGCCGATCACCGGCGCGCCGACCTTCATGGCGTGGTCCATGATCTTGCAGATCTTCTCGGCGTGGGCCTCCGAGAGGGCGCCGCCGAAGACGGTGAAGTCCTGGGAGAAGACGAAGACCATGCGGCCGTTCACCGTGCCGTAGCCGGTGACGACGCCGTCGGAGGGGATCTTCGTGTCACCCATGCCGAAATCGGTGCATCGGTGCTCCTTGAACATGTCCCACTCCTCGAAGGTGCCTTCGTCGAGGAGGAGCTCGATGCGCTCCCGGGCCGTCAGCTTGCCCTTCGAATGCTGGGCGTCGATGCGCTTTTGCCCGCCGCCAAGGCGGGCCAGTCCGCGTTTTTCGTCGAGTTGCCTGATGATTTCCTGCATGATGAGCTTCCACTCCTGAACATGGTCTAACGCAAATTCGTCGTCCGCCCCGCCTGCCCGGCGGGCGTCGGGTTGCCCTGCTACCTCAACAGCGCGACATAGATTCCCGCGATCACGGCGGTGGTGATGACGCCACTGATGTTGGCCCCGAGGGCATGGGGCATGATCATCACGCCCGGGTTCGCCTCGGTGGCGATCTTCTGTACCACCTTGGCGGTCGTCGGTACGCAGGACACTCCCGCGATGCCGATCATGGGGTTGTATTTTCCCCGGTACCAGAAATAGAGGACATAGCCGCCCAGGATGCCGCCGATGCCGGAAAGCAGCAGGGCCAGGCAGCCGAGCAGCAGCAGCTTCAGTACGACCGGGTCGAGCAGGGTGCTGGCCTCGCAAAGGATGCCCAGCGTCAGGCCGAGGAAGAAGGTGGCCCCGTAGAGGAAGGTCTCCCCCAGCAGGTTCTGGAAGTTCACCAGGCCGCTCTCGCGCACCGCGACGCCGACGAAAAGGGAAAGGAAGAGCGGCGCGGCCACCGGGAAGAGCAGGCAGAGCAGGGTGCAGATGACGACCGCGAACACCAGTTTCTGGCCGGACGTGATCTTGCGGCCTGTATCCACCGGCATGGGAATGCCGCGCAGGCGCTTCGGGATCATCAGCTTGATCAGGTAGGGATAGCCGCCATAGGTGAGGCCCAGGTAGAGGTAGCCGACGACGGTGATGGGTACGAAGAGGTGCTTGGCCAGGACCAGGGAGGTGAACAACACCATCGGGCCATCGGCGCCGCCGATCATGGCCACCGAGGCTGCCTCCTTCTCGGTCATGCCCAGGGCGACGCCGATGGGGAAGACCAGCACCGTGCCGAGCTCCGCGAAAAGGGCCAGGACGATGCTCTGGAAGGGCCTGGCCATCACGAATCCGACATCGAGCAATACGCCGATGCCCATGAAGACCAGGCAGGCGATCAGACCGTTGCTGAACATCAGGGTGTAGATGGGCTGCACCCAGTCGATCTGCAGGATGTTGACCACGTCGTCGGTCTTGCTGACCAGCGGGTCGACGAAGAGGGTGCCGGTCTTGCCTCCCTCGAGGACGAGGACCCCCGCGTTCACCGCCGACATGCCCAGGCCCATGGGAATCATCAGCAGGGGTTCGAGCACCTCCTTCTTGCCCAGGTAGACGAGCAGGAAGCCGAGCAGCATCAGCACCACCCGGCCGACGGCGACCGTCGGATCCTGCATGAACAGGGTGCCGATGCCCTGGAAGAGGTCGAGAAACCCGATGCCTTCCATCCCCGTCAGCCCAGGGAGACGAGGGTCTGGCCGGCGTCCACCGCGTCGCCGGCCTTGACGGCGACGGCGACCACCTTGCCCGTCCTGTGGGCGATCATCGGTGTCTTCATCTTCATGGCCTCGATGACCGCGACCCGGTCGCCCTGGTTGACCTGCTGGCCGACGGAGACGAGGACCGATTCGACCACGCCGCCGAGGGTGCTGGTGATGTCGCCTGCCCCGGGCGCGCCTTTCGGGGCGGGCGGGGTGGCGGCGGGAGCCGGCGGCGCTGCCGCGTGGACGGGGGCGGGAATCGCCATGCTGCCCGGATGGGGGTAGAGCTGGCCCGCGCCTTCGCTCAGGTCCTCCACCGTGACCTGGTATTCGTTGCCATCTACCGTGATGCGGAATCGACGTTCCATGTGTTTCCCTCCCTGGGGGCTTCAGTGCCGCGGATGGTGTTCGAGGCCATGGGAAGAATGGTGGGCCAGTCTTCCCTCGGCGAGCCAACCCGCCCTGCGGCGGGTTTCCTCGATATGCACGATGCGATGAGAGCCGAGCATTGCGTACACCGCGGCGCTGATCGCCGCCACGTGTTCGGCGGGTGGTCCCGCCTGCAAATGGGGCGCGGGTGCCGGGGCAGCGGGCTGCGCCGGCCGCGACTCCAGGCGGCCGAGGGTGACCACGATGACCCGGATGACGACGGCGATCAGAACCGAAACGACCAGGGCGATGCCGGCGATTGCCAGCGTCTTGATCCATACATCGACCATGTGCGTGTCCCCGGCTAGAGTGGAATGTTGCCGTGCTTCTTCGCCGGCCGCAGTTCCCGTTTGTCGAGCATCTTGCGCAGCGACAACGCAAGGACCCCGCGCGTCTCGGCGGGCTCGATCACGTCGGTGATATAACCGCGTCCCGCGGAAAGGTAGGGCGAGGCGAATTCGGTACGGTACTTCGCCACCAACTCCGCCTTCTTCGCCGCCCTGTCCTCGGCCTCGGCCAGCTCCTTCCGGTAGAGGATGTTCACGGCGCCCTCGGCGCCCATGACGGCGATCTCCGCATTCGGCCAGGCATAGACGAAGTCGGCGCCCATCTCCTGGCTGCACATGGCCAGGTAGGACCCGCCATAGGCCTTGCGCAGGATGATGGTGATCTTCGGGACGGTGCAGGAGGCGTAGGCAAACAGCATCTTCGCGCCGTGCCGGATGATGCCGCCCCGCTCCTGCTCGACGCCGGGCAGGAAGCCCGGCACGTCCACCAAGGTCACGAGGGGAATGTTGAAGACGTTGCAGAAACGGATGAAGCGGGCGCCCTTGTCCGCCGCGTTGATGTCCAGTGCGCCCGCCATCTCGGTGGGCTGATTGGCGACCAGCCCGACGACGACGCCCTCGATGCGCGCCAGGCCCACGATGATGTTGCGGGCGAAGGCCGCATGGACTTCCAGGAAGTCACCGCCATCCACCAGGTGGCTGATGATCCGCCGGACGTCCATGGGTTCCATCGGGTCGTTCGGAATCAGCTCGTTCATCCCTTCGTCGCGGGTCAACGCGATGTCGGCATGGAGTTCGTGCGGCGGGTCCTCGGTGTTGTTGGACGGCAGGTAGGACAGCAACTGGTGCACGATGGCGACGGCATGGTCCTCGTCCTCGGCGACGAAATGCACGTTGCCGCTGACGCTGGCATGCATCTCGGCGCCGCCCACCTCGTCCATGGTGGTGGCCCGGCCGGTCACCGCCTTGATGACTTCCGGTCCCGTGATGAACATCTGGGCGTTGTGCCGCGTCATGACGATGAAATCCATCAGGGCCGGCGAATAGGAGGCGCCGCCGGCGCAGGGCCCGCAGATGACCGCGATCTGGGGCACGACGCCGGACATCAGCACGTTCTGGTAGAAGACCTGGCCATATCCGGAGAGGGCATCGACGGACTCCTGGATGCGGGCGCCGCCGGAGTCCTTGAAGGCGACCAGCGGGATCCCGGTCTTGGTGGCGAACTTCATCAGTTCGACGATCTTTTGCGCGTGCATCTTGCCGAGGGTGCCGGCGGCGACCGTGAAGTCCTGGCTGAAGGCGGCGACGAGTTGGCCATTGACGTAACCGGTGCCGGTGACCACGCCGTCGGCGGCGAGCTCCTTGTCCTGGAGGCCGAATCCGCATTCGCCGTGGCGCACGTGCATGCCGACCTCCTGGAAGGTGTCGGGCTGGAACAGCGCCTGGAGCCGGTCGCGGGCCGTCATCAGGCCCTTTTCGCGGCGTTCCCGAAGCTTGGACTCGCCGCCGCCTGCGGCGACGGCGGCGCGCCTGCGGCGCAACTCCTCGATGGCTTTGGCTGATAAGGTCATTGGAATTTTCCCCCTTCGTTGGCCATCTTTTCGGTCAGAAGAATCGGTTGAGCTGGTTCAGCAGGCGGTGGGCCGCCGCCGTCGGCGTAGTTTCGCCGTTCTGGACGGCCATGGCCACCTCGGGCAGGCTCGTCCTGATGCCGGGATGCTCGCGGAAACGGTGGCGCAGGCCCGAATCGATGAGCTGCCACATCCAGGCCGTGGCCTGTCGGCGGCGACGGGCGCCGAACTCGCCGGCGGCCGTCATCGTCTCCCGGTAGCGCTCCACGGTCGCCCACATCTCGTCGATGCCGGCACCCCTGGCCGCGCTGACCTTCAGGACGGGGGGGCGCCAGTGCTCCGAACTCGGCCGCAACAGGGCCAGGGCGGACTTCATCTGCGCGGCCGCCAGGTCCGCGGCCCGCTCGTCGATGTCGGCCTTGTTGAACACGACCAGGTCGGCCAGCTCGATGACCCCCTTCTTGATGGCCTGCAGGTCGTCGCCGGCGTTGGGAAGCTGCAGGACCACGAAGGCATCGGTCATGCCGGCGACGGTGGTTTCCGACTGGCCGACGCCGACGGTCTCGACGATGATCACGTCGAATCCGGCGGCTTCGCACAGCAGCAGGGCTTCGCGGGTCTTCTCGGCGACGCCGCCGAGGGCGCCGGACGATGGGCTCGGGCGGATGAAGGCCTCCTCGCGCCGGGACAGTTGTTCCATGCGCGTCTTGTCGCCCAGGATGGAACCGCCGGACACCGTCGACGAAGGGTCGACTGCGAGGACGGCGACCCGGTGGCCGCCCTCGATGAGCCGCAGGCCCAGGGTCTCGATGAAGGTGGACTTGCCGACCCCGGGGACGCCGGTGATGCCGACCCGGATGCTGTTGCCCGTGTGCGGGAGGAGGGCGTCGAGCATCGCCGCCGCCCTGACCTGGTGGTCGGCGCGCGCGGATTCGGCCAGCGTGATCGCCTTGGCCAGGGCGCGGCGCCGGCGGCCGAGGACGCCCTCGATCAGGCGGGCATCCTCGGGCCCCAGGCCCAGTTCGGCCACCGGATGCATCGGCGGTGGCGCCTCAGGCCGTGGCCGGCAGGCGGGCGGCGCGGATGGCCCGCAGGACCTCCTGGGCCGCCTGGGGAATCGGCGTGCCCGGTCCGAAGACGCCCTTGGCGCCGGCCTTGAAGAGATAGTCGTAATCCTGGGCCGGGACGACGCCGCCGACGAAGACGACGATGTCCTCGGCCCCTTCCTTCTTCAGGGCCTCGACGAGTTGCGGCACCAGGGTCTTGTGGCCGGCGGCCAGGGTCGACACGCCGATGGCGTGGACGTCGTTCTCGACGGCCTGCCGTGCCGCCTCGGCCGGGGTCTGGAAGAGCGGACCCAGGTCCACGTCGAAGCCCAGGTCGGCGAAGGCCGTGGCCACCACCTTGGCGCCCCGGTCGTGGCCGTCCTGGCCGAGCTTGGCGACCATGATGCGGGGGCGGCGCCCTTCCGCGGCGGCGAATTCGTCCACCAGCCGCTGGATGTCCGCGATCGGGCCGCCCTCGCCGAAGGCCGCCGAGTAGACGCCGGAGACGAGCTGGCCGGTGGCCCGGTGCCGGCCCCAGACCTTTTCCAGGGCGTCGGAGATCTCGCCGACGGTGGCACGCAGGCGGGTGGCCTGGATGGTCAGCTCGAGGAGGTTGCCCTGGCCGGACTCGGCGGCGGCGGTCAGGGCCGCAAGGGCCTTGTCCACGGCGGCCTGGTCGCGGCCGGCGCGGATCTGCCGCAGGCGGTCGATCTGGGAATCGCGCACCGCGCTGTTGTCGATCTCGCGGATGTCGATGGCCGATTCCTTGTCCAGCCGGTACTTGTTGACGCCGACGATGACTTCCTTGCCGGAGTCGATGCGGGCCTGCTTCTCGGCGGCGCTGGCTTCGATCCTGAGCTTTGCCCAGCCGGAGGCGACGGCCTTGGTCATGCCGCCCATCTTCTCGACTTCCTCGATGATGCCCCAGGCCATGTCCGCCATGTCCTGGGTGAGCTTCTCCATCATGTAGGACCCGGCCCAGGGATCGATCACGTTGCAGATGTGGGTTTCTTCCTGGACCAGGATCTGGGTGTTGCGGGCGATGCGGGAGGAGTGGTCGGTCGGCAGGGCGATGGCTTCGTCGAAGGAATTGGTGTGCAGGGACTGGGTGCCGCCGAACACCGCCGCCATGGCTTCTATGGCCGTGCGAACGACGTTGTTGTAGGGGTCCTGCTCGGTCAGGGACCAGCCCGAGGTCTGGCAATGGGTGCGCAGCATCATGGATTTCGGGTTCTTGGCGCCGAACTCCTTCATGATCCGCCACCAGAGCAGGCGCGCCGCCCGCAGCTTGGCGACCTCCAGGTAGAAGTTCATGCCAATGGCAAAGAAGAAGGAGAGCCGGCCGGCGAACTCGTCCACGTCCATGCCGCGGGACATGGCCGAACGGACGTATTCCATGCCGTCGGCCAGCGTGAAGGCCAGTTCCAGGGTCTGGTTCGCCCCCGCCTCCTGGATGTGGTAGCCGGAGATGGAGATGGAATTGAACTTCGGCATCTTGTGCGCCGTGTACTCGATGATGTCGGCGACGATGCGCATCGAGGGTTCCGGCGGGTAGATGTAGGTATTGCGGACCATGAACTCCTTGAGGATGTCGTTCTGGATGGTCCCGGAGAGCTTGTCCTGGGCCACGCCCTGTTCCTCGGCCGCCACCACGTAGCCGGCGAGCACGGGCAGCACGGCGCCGTTCATGGTCATGGAGACGGAGATCTTGTCGAGGGGAATGCCGTCGAAGAGGATCTTCATGTCCTCCACCGAGTCGATGGCGACGCCGGCCTTGCCGACGTCGCCGACCACCCGGGGGTTGTCCGAGTCGTAGCCCCGGTGGGTGGCCAGGTCGAAGGCGACGGAAACGCCCTGGCCGCCGGCAGCGAGGGCCTTGCGGTAGAAGGCGTTCGATTCCTCCGCGGTCGAGAAGCCGGCGTACTGGCGGATGGTCCACGGCCGGACGGCGTACATCGTGGCCTGGGGTCCGCGCAGGAAAGGTTCGAAGCCGGGGAGGGTGTCGGCGTAGGGCAGACCCTCCACGTCGGCTTTCGTATACAGGGGCTTGACCCGCAGTCCCTCGGGGGTGATCCAGTCGAGCCTGCCCGGATCGCCGCCGGGGGCAGCCTTGGCTGCCGCCTTTGCCCAGGCCTCCAGGGAAGGGATATTGGCTTCGGGATGCTTGCTCATGTCTATTCCTTTCGGGAAGCTGGGCTGTCGGCCTCGTCGGGGAACGGCGCGGGACGCGACGGCATGTTGCGCCATCGCGACCGATCCTACAACCGAAACGCAGGATTCCCGGCGCGGCGCGAAACGCCCGCATCGTCCCCGGCTCCCGCGCGCGCCCCTTGACAGGCGATTCCCGGGCATAATACTGTGCACATAATTATGAATGCAAGAGAATCCGGCAGCCCACTCTCGCTGTCCGCCCCCGCGCTTTACGAGCAGGTCGCCGAGGAACTGCGATCCCGGATTTATTCGCATCAGTTGCCGCCGGGCGCCTGGGTGGACGAACAGGCGATCGCCGCCGAATTCGGGATTTCCAGGACGCCGCTGAGGGAGGCCCTGAAGGTCCTGGCCTCCGAGGGCCTGGTGGAGTTGAGGCCCCGGCGGGGCTGCTATGTCGCCCAGTTGTCGGAGCAGGACCTGGACGAGATCTTCCCGGTGATGGCCCTCCTCGAGGGGCGTTGCGCGTCCGAGGCCGCCGTCAAGGCCACGGCGGACGACGTCCGTCGCCTGGAAACGGTCCATGTGGACCTGGAACGCCATGCGGCGGCTGGAGACGCGGATCGCTTCTTCGAGGCGAATCAGCTGTTCCATGCCATCCTGCAGGAACTGGCCGGCAACCGCTGGCTGAACCAGCTGATCGCCGACACGCGCAAGTTCATCAAGCTGACCCGCCGGGATTCCCTGCGCCTAGACGGCCGCCTGCGCCAGTCCCTATCCGAGCACCGGGCCGTCCTCGACGCCATCCGGCGCCACGATGCGGACGATGCCGGCCGCCTCATGCACCAGCACATCCTCTCCGGGCGCGCCGCCCTGGCCCGCCTGCATCGACCGACACCCCAGTGAGTCCGGACATCCTGGTCGAGCGGGACGGGGTCGTCGCAACGGTCACCCTCTTCAATCCCGACAAGCTCAATGCCGTGACGGCCGCCATGTGGCGCCGCCTGAAGGAAGTCATGGACGCCCTTTCGGCCGCAGCCGACCTGCGCTGCGTGATCATCCGCGGCGAGGGGCAGGCGTTCGCGGCCGGGGGCGACATCGAGGAGTTCCTGACCGTCCGGGATACCTACGAGAAGGCCCTGACCTACCACGGCGAATGGGTGGCCGGCGCCCTCGACGCGGTGGCCCGCTGCCTCCATCCGGTGGTCGCCGAGATTCGCGGCCCCTGCATCGGGGGCGGCCTGGAGATCGCCGCCTCCTGCGACCTGCGCATCGCGGGTGAAGGGGCGAGCTTCGGCGCCCCCATCATGAAGCTCGGATTCACCATGGCACATTCGGAGCTGGTCGGCCTCGTGGCCCTGGCCGGCCCGGCCGTCGCCCTCGAGATCCTCCTCGAGGGACGCATCCTGACGGCGCGGGAGGCCTACGAGAAGGGACTGCTGACACGGGTCGTCGCCGACGAGGCGGTGGCGACGGAGGCCGCGGCGACCGCGCGCCGCATCGCCGCCGGCGCGCCCCTGGCCGCCCGCGCCCACAAGCGCCTGGTCCGCCGCCTGACGGCGACCGTGCCGCCGCTGACCGAAGCCGAGGTGCGCGAAAATTTCGCTTTCCTCGACAGCCACGATTACCGCGAAGGCCTGGCCGCCTTCCTGGCAAAGCGCCGACCGGAATTCCAGGGCCGCTGAGCCCGCCGCCGGCGACGCGGCGCGCTGCGTCTCCCTCCGGTTTCCGGGGTTTTTACTTACAATTCCCGGCTGACTCCCCTTGGGCCCCGCCATGATCCAGCCCCTCGCCGACATCCTCGACCGTTGTCCCCTGTTCGCATCCGTCGACCGCAAGTTGCTGGCCGGCGAGTTGGAGACCGCGGCGACGACCGATCTGGCGCCGGGCGAGGTACTGCTGGATCCTTTGCGCCAGAACGACGTCGTCTACATCCTCCTCGACGGCCAATTGCTGGTCTGCCTGGAGCCTCGACCGGGCAATCCGCTGGTGACGCTCAAGCCCGGCGACTGCGTCGGCGAACTGTCCATCATCGATACCCGTCCGCCCTCCGCCTATGTGGTGGCGGCCACAGCCTGCCGGTTGCTCGCCATCACCCGCGACCTGATGTGGCGCATGGTGGCCCAGCAGCCGGCCGTGGGCGCCAATCTCCTGCACATCCTGGCCGACCGCATCCGCCAGAACAACGCCATCATCCTCTCCAGCCTCGAGATGCAGAGGCATTACCGGGAGAAGGCCGAGTACGACGCCCTCACCGGCCTGCGCAACCGCGCCTGGCTCGACGAGATATTCCCGAAACAACTGGAACTCAGCGAGCGCATCGGTCAGCAGGTTTCCCTGGTGATCCTGGATATCGACCACTTCAAGCGGGTCAACGACACCTGGGGCCATGCGGCCGGCGACCAGGCCCTGCGCCACCTCGGGGCATTGCTGCGCCAGCACCTGCGTTCCACCGACCTCTCGGCCCGCTACGGGGGCGAGGAGATCGTCCTTCTCATGCCGGCGACCGAGGCCCAGCTCGCCGCCCATACCACCCAGCGACTGCGGGAGATCCTCGCCGCCGCCCCGGTTCCCCTGGCCGATGGCACGAGAATTCCATTGACATTTTCGGCGGGCGTTGCCCAGTGGTTTCCCGGGATGAGCCTGGAATCCCTGTTCCACGCCGCCGACGATGCCCTGTACCGGGCGAAGAACGCGGGCCGCGACAGGGTGGAGATCAGCTTGCTGACCGGAACCCTGGCGAGCGCCGCCGCCCGCCGGTGAAGCGGCCCCCGCCGGTCACCGGCTCCGCTGCCCCCGGCTGTCAAGATCGCCCCATGTCCCTGCCTCCCTGGCTCGCCGCGCTGCTGACGCGGCGGATGCTGATCTGCGTCGTCACCGGTTTCACCTCCGGCCTTCCCCTCTTCCTGATCTTCAATCTCCTCCCGGCCTGGCTGAAGACCGAAGGCATCGACCTGCGGATCATCGGCGCCTTTGCCCTGATCCAGTTTCCCTACACGTGGAAGTTCCTCTGGGCGCCGTTCCTCGATCGTTATCGGTTGCCCCTGCTGGGGCGACGCCGGGGCTGGATGCTGCTCGCCGGCCTCGGCGTGTTCGTCGCCATCGGCATGCTGGGCGAGCGCTCCCCCCGGGACCATCTCGCCACCGTGGTCTGGCTGTCGGTCACCCTCGCGTTCATGTCCGCGACGCTCGACATCGTGCTCGACGCCTACCGGCGCGAACTGCTGCCGGATGTCGAGCTGGGCCTTGGAAACGCGGTCCATGTGAACGCCTACAAGGTCGCCGGCCTGGTGCCGGGTTCCCTCTCCCTGATCCTGGCCGAAACCCTCCCCTGGGACCAGGTGTTCTGGATCACCGCGGCCTTCATGGCGCCGGGCCTCCTGCTGGCCCTCCTGGTGACCGAGCCGGCGGCCGACGGGAGGACGCCGCGCAGCCTGCGGGATGCCGTCGTGGAACCTTTCCGGGAATTCATCGGACGCCAGGGATGGGGCCCGGCCCTGGGCATCCTGGCCTTCATCTTCCTCTACAAGCTCGGCGATTCCCTCTGCACCTCGCTGGCGACGCCCTTCTACCTGGACATGGGCTACAGCAAGCTGGACATTGGCCTGGTGGCGAAACATGCGGGCCTCTGGCCATCGGTGTTCGGCGGCCTGCTCGGCGGACTCTGGATGCTGCGATTGGGAATCAACCGGGCGCTCTGGGTCTTCGGATTCGTGCAATGGGCGGCCATCCTCGGTTTCGCCGCCCTCGCCTGGTTGGGGCCGCGCACGGTCGTGGAGGCCGGCGACAGGATGCTGCTGGCCCTGGTCATCGGTGCCGAGGCGCTGGGGGTCGGGTTGGGCACGGCGGCCTTCGTCGCCTTCATCGCCCGGGCCACACACCCCGCGTATACCGCGACCCAGTTCGCCCTGTTCACCAGCCTGGCCGCCGTGCCGCGGACCTTCATCAACTCGGCTGCCGGGTGGATGGTCGAGCAGATGGGGTGGCCCGCCTTCTTTGTGCTCTGCACCATCCTGGCGGCTCCCGGCATGGTCCTGCTGGTTCGCGTCGCGCCGTGGCGGGAAAGCAACAGCGACGTGAAATAGCGCACGCCCTTTCCTGAAGGCTTCAACTTTTTGCCGCATGCCTCGTTACACTGAAAGCGTCCCCCTGCCGTATCGGAAAGGAGCCGGACATGATCGTGGTGATGGACATGAGCAGCGGAAAAATCTACGAGGACGAATTCGGGCGCTACGAGGACGAGGTGTTGAACGCCGGCTGGCTTCCGCCGCAGCCGGAATTGCAGCTCGGACTCCAGGAGGCCGTGTCGGCCGCCGGCAACGACCGCGAAATCGACCCCGAAGCCTATCTGGCGAGCATCTACAGGTCCCAGGCGTAAGCGCGCTTGGTATCATCGTGCGCTCCGTTCTCCCGGAGGCGCACGATGAGTCACAACCCCAATTCACTGACCCCCCACATTCCAGCGGAGCCCCGCGTCGATTCCCGCAAGGGGTTCCGCCATTTCCTGGTCATTCCCACCCGCTGGATGGACAACGACGTCTATGGCCACGTCAACAACGTCGTCTACTACAGCTACTTTGACACCGTCATCAACGAGTACCTGATCCGGGAAGGCGGCCTCGACATCCATGACGGAAGGGTGGTCGGGTACGCGGTCGAGACCCAGTGCCGCTTTCACCGGCCGATCACGTTTCCCGAAAGCATCGACGCCGGAATGCGGGTCGGCCACCTGGGCAATTCATCGGTGCGCTACGAAATCGCCCTCTTCCGCCAGGGCGAGGACAAGCCGGCGGCCACTGGCCACTTCGTGCACGTCTTCGTCGACAGGGAAAAGGACAAGCCGACGGCGATCCCGCCGGCGATCCGGGCCTGCCTCGAGAAGCTGAAGGCGTGAAATGAGCGACGGCAGCGCCGGGAAGCTGCCGTCCGCCCGTCCCGTGGCCCTGCTCTGCGGGGCGGAAGTCCTCAGCATGACGGGTTTTGCCACCTGGCCCGCACTGCTGCCGGAACTGGAACGGGCATGGGGACTCTCGGGCACGGAAGCCGGTGCCATCGGCGGGGCCTACTTCGCGGGCTACATGGTGGCCGTCTCCTGGCTGTCGGGCCTGACCGACCGGGTGGACGCGCGGCGGGTCTATTTCCTGTCCTGCCTGCTTGCCGCCGCAGGCACGCTCGGCTTTGCCCTGTTCGCCCGCGGTACCGTGGCGGCGATCCTCTTCCAGGCCGTGGCCGGAGCCGGGCTGGCGGGCAGCTACATGCCGGGTCTCAAGGCCATGACGGATCGCGTCGGAGGACCGCGCCAGCCCCGCCACATCGCTTTCTACACCTCGACCTTCGGCATCGGCGCCAGCCTTTCCTATGCCCTGACCGGCTTCGTCGCCGCCCGGCTGGGGTGGCAAGCGGCCGTACTCGTCGCCGCCGGCGGTCCCGCCCTGGCCGGAGTGCTGGTACTGGCCGGGCTGGCACCCGTGGCGCCCCATGCCGGCGGCCACCGGTCCTCCGTCTTCAGCCAGTTCCGCGTCCTGCGCGAACCGGCCACCCTCGGCTTCGTCGCAGGCTATGCCGTCCATTGCTGGGAACTGTTCGGATTGCGCTCCTGGATCGTCGCCCTGGTGGCTTATTCCGCGGCCTCCGCGGGCGGTTCGTCTCCCCTTGCCGCCGCCAATGCGGCCGCCGTGGTCAATCTGGTGGGAATTCCCGCCAGCATCCTCGGCAACGAAATCGCCGGCCGGGTCGGCCGCCGCCGCTTCATCCTCGCCGTGATGGCGACCTCCGGCCTCCTCGCCTGGGTGCTGGGTGCTGCCCTGCCCTGGCCCTGGATCCTGCTGGCGGTCCTCTTCCTCTACAATGTCGCCATCATGGCCGATTCGGCGGCCCTGACAGCGGGCCTGGTGGCCGCGACCGATCCCACGCGCCGCGGGGGAGCCCTGGCGGTCTATTCCCTGTTCGGGTTCGGCGCCGGCTTTCTCGGCCCTTTCGTTTTCGGATTCGTCCTCGACCTGGCGGGAGGCGCCGGCAGCGGCGCCGCGTGGTTGCTGGCTTGCGGCAGTCTGGGCATCGGATGTCTGCTCGCGCCTGTCGTGGCGGTCCTGGCTCGCCGCCGTCCCTGACGGATATTCCAGACAAGGAGATGCGCATGATCGTCCTCCACCAGTTTCCCCAGGTGTTCGGCCTGCTCAACGCCAGCCCCTTCTGCATGAAGGTTGCCGTCTTCATGCGGATGGCCGGCCTGCCCTACGAAACGAGGGACGCCGATCCGCGCAAGGCGCCGAAGGGGAAACTGCCCTGGATAGAGGACGGCGGAAAGGTCGTCGCCGATTCCGGCGCCATCCTGGAGCATCTGTGCGCGACCTACGGCGATCCCCTGGACGGCGGGCTGGATGCTCCCACCAAGGCACGGGGTCACGCGATTCGCCGGGTCTTCGAGGAGAGCCTCTACTGGACGATGCTCTACGGCAGGTTCATCGATCCGGGCGGTTGGGCGGTGACCGGGCCGGCCTTCTTCGGCAGCATGCCCTGGCCGCTGCGGACGCTCGTCCCGAAGCTGGCGAGAAAGCACATGGCCCGGGAACTGTGGTTCCAGGGGACCGGCCGCCATCCGCGCGAGCAGGTCTATGCCAATGGAATCAAGGATCTGGTCGCCCTGTCCGGGATGCTCGGCGATCGAACTCATTTCCTCGGCGACGTCGCCACCTCGGTCGACGCGGTCGGCTACGCTTTTCTTGCCAACATCTTCGTGCCGCCCGTGGAGTCCCCCCTCAAGCAGGCCGCGTCCCGGCTGGACAACCTGGTGGCCTACCACCGTCGCATGGCCGACGCCTGGGGCGCGCCCTGAGGCGGCTGATCGGGGGCCCGACTCAGAGGGCGGCCAGGCGGTCGCCCCGGAGGAATCCCAGCAGGGGTTCCACAAGGCCCCGCCCCAAGGCGATGACCTTGAACAACTCCCCCATCTCGTTGGGGGCCAGCAACACCTGGAGCGCCCCCATGGCCCGGAAGGCGGCTTCGCCGCCGGCCGCCTGGCGCTCCGCCAGGTGCTGTGCGATCCCGCAATTCATCAGGAAGGTGGCCTGGTTGGTGTAGCCGAGGACTGAAAGCCCGGCCGCGTAACCCGCTTCCGCGATGGCCGTGAATTCGACATGGGCGGTGATGTCGGCGAGTCCCGGATACCAGAAGGGATCGTCATGGCTGCGGTGCCGGTAGTGGCAGCGTACCGTGCCGCCGTTCCGTTGCGGATGATAGAACTCCCGCCGCGGCAGACCGTAGTCGAGCAGCAGCAGGGCGCCGCGTTCGAGGCGGTGTCCCCACTCGGCGGTCCACGCCCTTGCCGCGAGGTTGATCTCGCTGACGAAGGGTGCCGTCGGAGGCAGGTCTGCGGCCGCCGCGACCAGGGCTGCAGGGGCCGGCCGTTCCTCCCAGGCGAAGGTGCCGGCGGCGTCGAGGACGACGCCCCGCTCCATCAGTCCTTCGGGACGCCAGGCCACGACATGGGTTGGCAGGGCGTCGAGCAGTTCGTTGGCCAGCACGCAGCCGGAGAATCGTTCCGGCAGGGCATCGAGCCACGACACGCGGTCCGCGAATTCGGGAACCTCGCGAACCAGGGTCTCCCTTTGGCGGGCACGAAGCTCGCCGGACAATTCCAGGATCAGGTAGCGCTCGGGCAGGCAGCCCGCATCGCCAAGGACCTGCAACAGGTCGGCAGCCAGGCGCCCGCTGCCGGCGCCCACTTCCATCACCTGTGGCGACGAGGCGGCCATCACCTGGACCACCTGGGCGGCGAGGGCCTGGCCGAACAGCGGAGTGAGCTCGGGGGCGGTGACGAAATCCCCTTCGGCACCGAACTTGCGCGACCCTCCCGCGTAATAGCCCAGGCCCGGCAGATGCAGGGCCATGTCCATGAACTCGGCGAAGGGAATCCAGCCGCCTGCCGTACCGATGCGCCGGGCGATGTGGGCGCAGAGGTCGCGGCTCGCCTGGCAGGCGTCGGCGGCGGGTTCGGGGAGAGGCGAAGGCATTGGGACGCCATTGTATGATGCGGCGCCATGAACGCTGGCCGCCGTCCGGAAACCGAACCGGTCCCTCCATCTGCGCCGGTCATGGACCGGGAGCGCCGTTTCGGCGGCGTCGAACGACTGTATGGCGCGGGGGCCTTGGCGCGTCTGAACGAGACCCACCTCTGCGTCGTCGGTGTCGGGGGCGTGGGTTCCTGGGCAGCCGAGGCCCTAGCCCGGTCCGGGGTCGGGCACCTGACCCTGATCGACCTGGACCATGTGGCCGAAAGCAACATCAACCGGCAAGTCCAGGCCACCGATTCCACTCTCGGCATGGCCAAGGTCCGCGCCCTCGCCGAGCGGATCTGCGGCATCAATCCGGACTGCCGGGTGTCCTGCATCGAAGAATTCGTCGATCCAGAGAACGTCGCCAGCCTGGTCCCGGCTTGCGACGGCGTGGTGGACGCCATCGATCAGGTCCGGGCCAAGGCGGCCCTGATCGCGCACTGCCGGCAAGGTGCCATCGCCATCGTGACCACCGGCGGCGCCGGCGGGCGGCGGGACCCGAGCCGGATGGTGGTGGACGATCTCTCCCGCACGGTCCAGTGCGCCCTGGCCTCCAAGGTCCGGGCGCGGTTGCGCAAGGACTATGGTTTCCCCCGGGAGCCGAAGCGCCGGTTCGGCGTTGATTGCGTCTATTCGCCGGAAGCCGTCGCTCGACCGGAAGTCGCCTCCTGCGACACGGACCAGGGTGTCGAGGGCCCGCAGGGGCTCAACTGCGCCGGCTATGGATCATCGGTCGCCGTCACGGCCTGCTTCGGTTTCGCCGCCGCCGCCCGCCTCCTGGAGTTCGTCCTCAAGGCGCCCTGATCGACGCCGACGGCGGTCGAGCGGGAGGGCGCGAGCGGGCGGGTATACTTTCGCCCATGCCTTCCCCCGCCTGCGCTCCCGTCGTCCTGGTTACCGGCGCTGCCCGCCGCGTCGGCGCCGAGATCGCCCGCTGCCTGCACGGGGCCGGTGCCTGCGTCGCCATCCATTACCGGGAATCCCGGGCAGATGCCGAGGGTCTGTCGGCCGAGTTGAACGCGTTGCACCCTGGTTCCGCCGCCGCCTTGCAGGCCGACTTGCGCCTGAGCCAGGAGTCCGCCACCCTTACCGCCGCCGTGCTGCAGCGGTTCGGCCGGCTCGATGTCCTGGTAAACAATGCCTCCAGTTTCTATCGCACGCCGGTGGGCAGCATCGACGAGGCGGCCTGGCAGGACCTGGTGGGGAGCAATCTCAAGGGCCCGCTGTTCCTGTCCCAGGCGGCCGCGCCCCACCTGCGGAGCAGTTCCGGATGCATCGTCAATATCACGGACGTCCATGCCGAACGGCCCCTCAAGGGCTATCCCCTCTATAGCGCCGCCAAGGCCGGCCTGCTGGGGCTGACGCGCGCCCTGGCCCTGGAACTGGCACCGGGAGTGCGCGTCAATGCCGTTGCACCGGGTACCATCGCTTGGCCGGAGAACGACGCGGACTTTCCGGCGGGGGAGCGTTCCGACATCATCGCCCACACCCCGCTCGGCCGCACCGGCACGCCGGCCGACATCGCCGCGACCGTCCGTTTCCTGGTGTTCGACGCTCCCTACGTCACCGGCCAGGTGATCAACGTGGATGGCGGGCGCACGGCCCGGTTGTGAGCATGGGAGCGAAAACGGAAAACTCCGTGGCCGACAATCCGGCGGGAACGGTGTCTGCAACGCCGGGTCCTTCGCGCCGCCGATCCGACAAGGCGGAGCGCGAAGCGCGAAAGCTCGCCAAGCGCCTGCGCCGGCAGGTGGGCGAGGCCATCGTCGATTACGACATGATCGCCGATGGCGACCGGGTGATGGTCTGCCTGTCGGGCGGCAAGGACTCCTTCGGGCTGCTCGACATCCTGCTCCACTTGCGCGACAAGGCGCCGGTGCGTTTCGACGTGGTGGCGGTCAACCTGGACCAGAAGCAGCCGGGGTTCCCCGCCCACGTGCTGCCCCGCTACCTGGACGGACTCGGCATTCCCTATCGCATCGAGGAACAGGACACCTACTCGATCGTCAAGCGCCTGATCCCCGAAGGCAAAACCACGTGTTCCCTCTGCTCCCGGCTGCGTCGCGGCATCCTGTATCGCGTGGCGTCGGAGCTGGGCGCGACGCGCATCGCCCTCGGCCATCACCGGGATGACATCCTGGAAACCCTTTTCCTGAACATGTTTTTCGGCGGCAAGATGAAGGCCATGTCGCCCAAGCTCCAGTCCGACGACGGGCGGCACTTGGTGATCCGGCCCCTCGCCTACTGCAACGAGCGGGACCTGGCCGCCTGGGCCCAGGTGAGGCAATTCCCGGTGATACCCTGCAACCTGTGCGGCAGCCAGGAGCAGGCCCAGCGCAAACAGGTCAAGGCCATGCTGCAGGACTGGGAGAAGCGCTTCCCCGGCCGCATCGATACCCTGTTCCGCAGCCTCGCCAACGTGGTGCCGTCCCACCTCATGGACCGTAGCCTTTTCGATTTCGCCGGCCTGGCGGCGTCCGGCCGTCCCGATCCGGAGGGCGACCGCGCCTTCGACGAAGGGTCTGCCGAGGACTCGCCGCAGCCGGGCTGGATGCCCGTATCCATCCAGCCGGGCCCTTGATCTTGCTATGATATTCGACTGTTTCCTGCCCTTGACCACACCCAGACGATGACCATTCCCGCTCCGTCGAACATCTCCTCATTCCACCCCCCCCTGCGCACGCTGATGGGCCCCGGCCCGTCGGAGATGCATCCCCGGGTGATCGCCGCCATGGGCCAGCCCGTGGTCGGCTACCTGGACCCCATCTTCGTCGGCATGATGGAGGAATTGAAGGAACTCCTGCGTTACGCCTACCAGACGCGCAATCCCCTTACCTTTCCCGTTTCCGGACCCGGTTCCGTGGGCATGGAAACCTGTTTCGTGAACCTGGTGGAACCGGGCGACAAGGTGGTCGTCTGCCGCAATGGCGTCTTCGGCGGCAGGATGATCGAGAACGTGGAACGCGCGGGCGGAATCCCGGTCGTCGTCGAGGACACCTGGGGGGAGCCCATCGATCCGCAAAAGCTCGAGGATGCGCTGGCCGCCAACCCGGATGCCCGCCTCGTCGCTTTCGTCCACGCCGAAACCTCGACAGGCGCCCAGTCCGATGCGGCGACCCTGATCGACATCGCCCACCGCCACGGCTGCCTGGCCATCGTCGACGCGGTGACGTCCCTGGGCGGTACCCCGGTGCTGGTTGACGACTGGCAGGCGGATGCCATCTACTCGGCCAGCCAGAAGTGCCTTTCCTGCACGCCGGGGCTGTCGCCGGTGTCGTTCAGCGAAGCGGCCATTGGCCGGGTCAAGGCGCGCAAGCGCAAGGTCCAGAGTTGGTTCATGGACCTGAACCTGGTGCTGGAATACTGGGGTGCCACCCAGCGCACCTACCACCACACCGCACCCGGAAACAGCCTTTATGCCCTCCATGAGTCGCTGTTGTTGCTGAAGGAGGAAGGTCTCGAGAACGCCTGGGCCCGGCACCAGCGTCACCATGCGGCGCTCAAGGCGGGCCTGGAGGCCATGGGATTGAATTTCGTCGTCCGCCCCGGCGCCCGGCTTCCCCAGATGAATGCCGTCTACGTGCCCCAGGGCATCGCCGACCTCGACGTCCGCAGGCGCTTGCTCAGTGATTTCAACCTCGAGATCGGCGCGGGCCTCGGCCCCCTGGCGGGAAAAGTCTGGCGTTTCGGCCTGATGGGCTATTCGTGCAAGCCGGAAAATGTCATGCTTTGCCTGTCGGCACTTGGCTCGGTACTGTCGGACCTGGGATACCCCGTGGAAGTCGGCCAGGCCGAGGCGGCCGCCCATCAGGCCTATGCCGGCCGGAACGCCGTGGCCACACCAACAGGAAACCCGAATTGAACCCGGTATGAATACTCCACGAAACCTCTGCGTACTTTTCGGCGACGTTTCCGGCAGCACACGCCTCTACGAGAAACTGGGCGACGCGGAGGCCTTGCGCGCCGTGGAACGCTGCCTCAACCGGATGGAGCGGGCGGCGTCGGCCTACCGGGGTCGGGTCGTGAAGACCATCGGCGACGAACTGATGCTGGTGTTCGAGAACGCCGAACAGGGCTGCCTGGCCGCCTGCGACATGCAGCAGCGCGTGGATGCCCTGCCTCCCGTGTCCGGCGTCAAGCTGGCGATCCGGATCGGTTTCCATTTTGGCCCGGCGATCGAAGAGGGTGGCGACGTCTTCGGCGATACGGTGAATACCGCCGCGCGCATGGCGGGACTGGCGAAAGGCGGCCAGATCATCACATCCGGCGAGACCATGGATACCCTGCCCGTTTTGCTCAAGCAATCGACGCGCGAGCTCGATGCCCTGGCGGTCAAGGGCAAGGCGGAGGAGGTGCGGATCGTCGAGGTGATCTGGCAGGAGTCCGGGGACCTCACCATGCTGGCCGAGAACCGCAGCGCCCCGGCTGCGGACGGACCGGCCCTGAAGTTGCGCCACGGCAGCAAGGAGATCCAGCTGGGTCCCGACCGACCGGCCGTGTCCATGGGAAGGGATACCCATTGCGACATCATCATCCGTGATCCTCGCGCTTCCCGTAGTCATGGGCGTATCGAACGCCGGCGCGGCAAGTACTACCTGGTGGACCAGAGCACCAACGGAACCTACGTCACCCTCGACGGGGAGGCGGAATTCGTGCTCAAGCGGGAGGAAGCCCTGCTTCGGGGCAAGGGCCGGATCGCCTTCGGCCATGGTGCCGCCGACGAGGGTGCCGAGGTCGTCGAGTTCCAGGTCGGGTAGGGCATCGCCCCGGCGGCGGGGAGGCCGCAGCGGGGCGCTGCTGGCCCGGGGAGGGCCATCGTATCGGACGGGTGGCTAGACGCTGAGCCTTTTCAGCGTTTCCGGATTCTTCACCACGGCATCCCGGCGCGATTGCGGCGCCGCCATCAGGGACGCCGGCGGCAGCGACTCGAGCCGACCGAGTACGGCAGGGTCGCCGCAGGACTTCTCGAAGCCCACGGTCACCTCGGCGGTCCCGGTGCCCGTCACGGCAAAGCAGGTCTTGCCCAGTTTTCGGTTCAGCAAGGTCACCAGGTTGCCCTGGACCAGTTCCGACGGAGCCACCATGCCACCAGACAGTTGGGCGTCGAACACGGCATCCGGACCCATGGCGCCGGCCGGTGCGACCGACAGGACGCCGCGCAGGCCCTGCATCTCGCGCAACAGAGCCTCGGCGGTCTCCTTGCCCGGAAGGCCCTGGAAGCGCAGCTTCACGGCCTGGCCGGCGAAATGGAAATGCTGCAGGAAGAAATTCTTCGAGAACTCGTCGCCGATGAGCTTGCCAATGTCGCGGAGAGCCTGTTCCTCGGTGGCCCAGCTGGTCTTTTCGGGAATCTGGGTGTTGTAGTAGATCTCCTCCCCGGATTTCCGATCGGTGCATTTGACCGTCCAGGAGGTCAGCACGAACTTCTCGATGGTGATGCCGGAGGCCTCCAGCTTTGCTGAGAGCTTCTTGAACCGCGCCTCGCCGGTGACCGCGAAGTCGGCCCCGTTGTGGCCCTCGTCGGCCCAGATGCGGAAACCGAAGGACTGGATCTTTTCCTTGAGCAGGTTTTCCGCCACCGGCGAACGCGGCGCCGCGGCGCTCGGGTCGCCTTCCGCGCTCTTTGCCGTTATGGCGACCGAGATTTTCGGATCCCCGTTGTTGCGAATGAAATCCACCCGTTCGTCCCGGGACATCTGGTTGAGGGATTTCTGGACCTGGCGCACATCGATGGTCGCCTTGGCGGCCAGGGTGGCGAGGCCGTCCTTGCCCATCCGGGGTGCTCCGTCGTCGGCCAGGGCCTTGATGAAATCGCCGCTGCGGGCCAGGAGCCTGGCCTGCACGAGCGCATAGTTCTGGTCCAGGGACGACTGGCTGACGTAGAGGGCGGCGGCTTTCTCCACCAACTGCCGCTTGACGTCTTCCCTCAGGTCCGCCTGCATCAGGCCCTTGTCCTGCTGGTAGCGGGGGTCGCTCGGGTCAGCCAGGCCGACGGCGGTGATGACGATGCTCTCGCCCCCGCTTGCGGACGGTGCGGGGGAGGGAGCCGGTGCCGGCGCCACGGGGGCCGTCGCGGCCGCAGGCGGTGGCGCCGAATCATGGGTCTTGCCGAGCATCAGCCAGGCTCCGCCGGCGATGACGGCGGCCCCGACCACGCCCGCCACGGCGGCCAGCGGCAGGCCCGTCCGGCGCGGCGCGCCCGGCGTCGCCGTGGGGGGTGTCGCCGTTGGCGGTGTCGTGGTTGCGGGGACGGAACGCTCCGCAACACTGCGATCGACGGCCTGGGTCCGGTCGGCCACGACGGTGGCATCGGCGTCACCGATCAGCGTGGCGTCCGCATCGGTTGTCGGCCGGCTGGCCGCGTCGGCCAGGGCGTCGGCGAATTCCCGGCCGTTCTCGAATCGTTCGTCGGGCCGCTTGGCCATGGCTTTCCTGACCAGCGCGTCGAAGGGCCGCGGTACCTGCACGTTGAGGATGGACGGCGCCGGCGGATCCTCGTTCAGCACCTTGTGCATGATGGTGGTCAGGGCGCCGGTGAAGGGCTTCTCGCCGGTCAGGAACTGGTAGAGGATCACGCCGGCGGAATACAGGTCGGAGCGTCCGTCCACGGTCTGCCCCATGAACTGCTCGGGCGACATGTAGGACGGCGTACCCAGCACGGAGCCGGCCTGGGTGAGGTTGGAGGATTCGATACGCGCAATGCCGAAATCGGCCACCTTCACCGTGCCGTCCGGGAGCAGGATGATGTTCGCCGGCTTGATGTCCCGGTGCACGACCCCGTTCTTGTGGGCATGGTCCAGGGCCGCCAGCAACTGCGCCATGATGTGGACCACCTGCGGCAGGGGAAAGCGCTCCTCCGCGTCGAAGCGATCCTTCAGTTCCCGACCTTCGATGAATTCCATGGCGATGAAGGAGGTGCCGCCGTCCTCGCCGAACTCGTAGATGGACACGATATTGGGGTGGGACAGGCGTCCCGCAGCCTGGGCCTCGCGGCGGAACCGGGCGAGCACCTCCTCGACCTCGGCCCGATCCAGTTGTTCGCGCTTGACCGTCTTGATGGCCACGCGCCGGCCGATTGCCGGATCCCAGCCCTCGTAGACGATGCCCATGGCGCCGCTGCCCAACTCGCGGCGGATCTCGTACTTGCCCAGCTTCTGCGGCATGTTCATGGCCGTCTCCCGTGGCGCGTCGCCGTTGCGGCGTGCGCGCTCACTTGTTCTTCGCGTCGATTTCCCAGACCAGCTTCTGGACCAGGCGCTGCACCATGCCGTCCAGGGTCAGGCCACCCTGCTGGCCGGAAGAGAATCCCATGACGGAGGAAGACTTCGCACCCACTTCCATCTTCTCTTCCGTGTATCCGGTGGCCACCTGTTCCGTGGTATTCGCATTGAGAATCTTGTAGCGCATGCCGATGATCCAGACGCCGGTGGATTCACCGGTCTTGACGGATCCCACGACAGTCTCCGTCGCCGCCCCGCCCCGGCCGCCCACCGCGATGCCGGCCAGCGCGCCGATGGGCCGGCCGTCGAAGCCCTGGCTGGCCTGGGCCACCTGTTCGGCTTTCAGGATGTCGAACTTGACCACCCATTTGGTGGTCTTCAGCTTGCCCTTCTGCAGGTACTTGCGTGCCGCCTTCGGGTCGCCCATGGTGTAGGCCAGCTGGAATTCCTTGAGCAGGGGGCCCAGATCGGACCGCTCGAGGACCCCGAAGTTTGCCTTGCCCAGTTCCAGCTCTGCGAAGTCGGCGATGTTGTTGGGACCGAACTTCTGGGTGAAGCTGGCGTTGTTGCTCTTGATGTCGCCGGGGATCACGACCAGGGCCGGGCCTTTCCTGGCCGCGTTCTGGTACTCGATCGGCTTGTACATGGCCTTGTCGGCCATCTCGTTGGCTTTCTGGGAACTGCCGCTTGCGGCCGTCGGCGACGGATTGTTCGCCGCGGCCGGGTCCGCCGGTTTCGACGGGTTGGTTTCGCAGGCGGCGAGCAGCAACCCGGCGGCGAGGGTGGCCAGCAGCCGCCTTGAATCGATATGCATGTGATCGTCTCCCCCGGGACGCGGTCGTCCGATCGGACGCCGCGCCAGCCCTGCACTGCTGCTTACTTGTGCTTCGAATCGATTTCCCAGACCAGTTTCTGGACCAGGCGCTGCACCATGCCGTCCAGGGTCAGGCCGCCCTGTTGCCCTGAGGACACGCCCATCACGGAGGAGGACTTGGCGCCCACCTCCATTTTCTCCTCCGTGTATCCTGTCGCCACCTGCTCGGTCGTGTTCGCGTCGAGGATCTTGAAGCGCATGCCGATGATCCAGACGCCCGTCGCCTCTCCGGTCTTCACCGATCCGACCACGGTTTCCGCCGCCGCGCCGCCCCGACCGCCGCCGAAGATGCCGAGCAGCGCGCCGATCGGCCGGCCGTCGAAACCTTCCTGGGCCTGGGCCACCTGCTCGGCTTTCAGGATGTCGAACTTGACGACCCATTTGGTCGTCTTCAGCTTGCCCTTCTGCAGGTACTTGCGCGCCTGTTGCGGGTCGCCCATGGTATAGGCGAGCTGGAATTCCTGCAGCAATGGACCGAGGTCCGTCCGTTCCAGGATGCCGAAATTCGCCTTCCCCAGTTCCAGTTCCGCGAAGTCGGCGATGTTGTTCGGCCCGAACTTCTGCGTGAAGGTGGCGTTGTTGCTCTTGATGTCGCCGGGCACCACGATCAGCGTCGGGCCCTTCCTGGCGGCGTTCTGGTACTCGATGGGTTTGTACATCCCCTTGTCGGCCATTTCGTTGGCCTTCTTGGAGGTGTCGCTGCCGGCCGTCGGCGACGGGCTGTCGAAGCTCGGCTGGGCGAGGACGGGCAGGCTGAGGGCGATGAACGTGGAGAGGACGGCAGCCTTCGATAGGGAGGTCATGGGCGTTTCCTTGAATGTCGATTTCATTTCTTCTTCCGGCCGCCGCGTTCGGCGCAATAGCCGCCCAGCAGCCGGCCGACGACCCCGTCGGCCTGTTCGTTGATCAGGGTCAGGGCCATTCCGACGGTATCGCCCCCGGAATAGGAATCCGATGCGGCCGAGGCCTCCGAGATGATCTGGCCATCGGCGCCTACCAGCGTGAATCCCATGTTCACGTAGACCTCATTGATCTTGAGTATGGGATTGATGCCCGTCCGCGAACTGATGGCGCCCCTCAGGAACATGGTGGCCCCGAGCTTCTTCGATGCGTTGAGGGCGGCATCCGGATCGTTGCGGAAGTGGGCCTCCAGCTCGGCCTGGGCGATCTGCTTCTTGATCTCGTCCTGACTGTAGGTCCGCATGCCCTGCTTCTGCAGGCGGCGGTCGATGGCCTGGAAGTGCATGCCGTAACGGCTCTGGTCGACGTTGATGCCCCGGCTGCCCCGCTCGGCGAGGAGCACGGCGACCCTCTCGTTCTTCAGCCTTTCCCGGCAGGCCGGCGATACGGCGGGCGCTGCGGTCCTGGCCCGCGCCGCGGCGTCGTCCGCCGCTGCCTTCTCCTTGGCTTCCTCGTCGGAGAACCGGAACGCCTGGGCCGTAAACGGGAGGGTGGCCAGGACCAGGGAAGCGAGAAGAATTCGGCGCGACTTCATGGCGTGGAAGGACCGGAGGGCTAAGCGGGGGATTGTTGCAAAAAAAATGCCGGCCCACAATCGGCCGGCATGGGTCGCGTGACGGATTACTCCGTCTCGTTCACCTTACTTGTTCTTCAGGCAGTCGCTCATGAAGGCCTTGCGGTCCTTGCCCTTGAGCTTCTTCTCGCCGGCTTCCTTGTTGCAGGTCTTCATCTTCTCCTGCTGGGCGGTCTTGGCGGTCTTGCCCTCGGCGGCCTTGGCTTCCCGCTCGCACTTCTTCATGAAGCTGCTCTTGGCGGCGCCGGCCAGCTTCTTCTCGGTGGCTTGCGCTTCGCATGTGCCCCCGGCAGCCTGGGCGAACACGGCGGAGGCGAACAGCGAGGCAACCAGGGCGGTCATCAGTCTTTTCATCATGGGTCTCCGTGACATGGGATGGATGTCGCCGTCCCTCCCCCTGGGGACGGAAATACGGCGGCATGGGCAGGAACGCGCCAGCCGTCGGTCCCGTTGACAGGGCCGGGAGTTATTTTCCTCACTCCTCCGTATCGAAATCGTTGTCCAGGGCGCGCTGCTGGCGATCGATGAACTCCTGCATGCTGTCGATGCCCCGCAACAGGAGGATGGTGGAGCGTACGGCTGCTTCCAGGAGTACCGCCAGGTTGCGCCCCGCGGCGACGGGTATCGTCACCCGGCGGACCGGTACGCCCAGGATGGTTTCCGTCTGGGCATCGAGGGGCAGGCGAGCCATCTCGGGCACGCCCGTCTGGGGTTTCTGGAGATGCACGATCAGCTTCAGGCGCATCTTTCGGCGGCAGGCGGTTTCGCCGAAGACCGTCCGTATGTTCAGCAGCCCGAGGCCTCGAACCTCCAGGAAATCCTTCAGCAACGGTGGACAGCGTCCCTCCAGGGAATCCAGGCCGACCTTGCAGACCTCGACCACGTCGTCCGCCACCAGACCGTGGCCGCGGGAGATCAGTTCGAGGCCCAGCTCGCTCTTGCCGACGCCGGAATCACCGGTGATGAGCACGCCCATCCCCAGCACGTCCATGAAGACGCCATGGAGGGACACCGTCTCCGCCAGCCGCCGGGAAAGGTAGAGACGCAATGCGTCGATGACGGCGGCGGCCGGGAGAGGTGTCGTAAAGAGGGGAGTACCGGCCGCTTCGCAGCACTTGCGCACGATGTCGGGGATGGGGCAGGCGTCGGCGATGATCACTGCCGGGGGGCGGGCCGCGATGATTTCCTCGATGTGGTGGCCCACCTTCGCGGGAGCCTGCCCGCCGGCCCAGGCGATCTCCGGCGCTCCAAGTACCTGCAGGCGTTCGGGGTGGATCAGGTTCAGGTGGCCGACCAGGTCGGCCGGCGAGACATCGGTCTCGCCTTCGGTCAGGGTCCGCTCGAGGTCACCACAGATCCATTGCAGGCGCAGGCGTTCGCCGTTGCGCTCGAACACCTTGGCGATGGTCAGCTGTTGCACTGCCAGCCGGCGAAAAGGGTATGGATGGCGTCGGCGTCGGCGGCCGAGTTCAATTGTTCCCGAAAGGCCCGGTCGGAGAACATCTGGGCCAGTTCGGAAAGGAGCTGGAGATGATGCTCGGTCGCCGCCTCGGGAACCAGCAGGACGAATATCAGGTTGACCGGCTTGCCATCCGGAGCGTCGAACTGGACGGGATTGGCCAGGCGGAAGAAGGCGCCGATCGCTTCCTTCAGGCCCTTGATGCGGCCGTGGGGAATGGCAATGCCCTGGCCCAGCCCGGTGGACCCCAGTCGTTCGCGCGCGAACAGGGCGTCATAGACCGTGCTGCGGGCGATCCCCTGATGGTTTTCGAACAGCAATCCCGCCTGCTCGAAAACGCGCTTCTTGCTGCTCGTGTCCAGGCCGGCGACGACATTCGTGGCGGGAAGCAGCGGCGCAATCTGGTTCATGGCCTTTGCGGACGGGAGAAGGGGCGGTGGCGGGGGCCTGGCCGAATGGCGGCGGAGTATAGCGAAAAAGGCCCCTGCCGGAAACGACGCCCTTATTCCACCGTGGGCCGCTTGTCCCGGGTGTGGTCGCCGGCCTTTTCCTTGTGTTTCAGCACCTGCCGGTCCAGCTTGTCGCAGACCGTGTCGATGGCGGCATAGAGATCGGCCTCCTCGCTGTCGGCAAACAGGTCCTTGCCCTTCACGTGCAGGGTTACCTCGGCCTTCTGCTTCAGCTTGGCCACCGACAGGATCACGTGGACGCTCGTGACATTGTCGAAGTGGCGGATGACGCGATCGAGCTTGTTGGTGACGTAATCGCGAATGGCCGGGGTGACTTCGACGTGGTGGCCAGTGATGTTGAGGTTCATGACGCCTCCTGGTTTGTTTAAAGAGTCTTGCGCAGATTGACCGGCGGGATGTTCAGGGATTCACGGTACTTGGCTATGGTACGCCTTGCCACCACGATCCCCTGCTCGCCGAGGATTTCCGCGATCTTCGCGTCGGAGAGCGGCTTGTGGCCGTCTTCGGCGCTGACGAGCTGCTTGATGAGCGCCCGGATCGCGGTGGAAGAGGCAGCCCCGCCCGTGTCGGTGGCGACATGGCTGCCGAAAAAATACTTCAGTTCGTAGATGCCCCGCGGACTGGCCAGGTATTTCTGGGTCGTGACCCGGGAGATGGTCGATTCGTGCAGGTCCACCGTGTCTGCAATCTCGCGCAGCGTCAGGGGCCGCATGGCCACCTCGCCGTGTTCGAAGAATTGCCGCTGCCGGTCAACGATGGCCTGGGCCACCCGGAGGATGGTGTCGAATCGCTGTTGGACGTTCTTGATCAGCCACTTTGCTTCCTGCAACTGGCCGGTCATGCCACCCGCGGAGGCACCGCTGCGGTGTTTCTGCAGCAGCTCGGCGTAGAGGCGGTTGATGCGAAGGCGCGGCATCGCCTCCTGGTTCAGCGTGGCCAGCCAGCGACCGCGCAGCTTGCGGACGACCACGTCCGGGATCACGTAGCGGGTGTCGAGTGCTGCGTACTGGGCGCCCGGCCGCGGGTTCAGGGACCGGATCAGGGCATGGGCCGCGCGCAGCGCGTCGTCGTCGCAGCCGAGGGACTTCCGGATGCGCGTGAAATCCCGGGCGGCCAGACTCTCCAGATGCTGGCGCACGATCGCCAGGGCCAGGTCGCGCGCCGGCGACGGCGCCTGGTTCTCCAGCTGCAGGGAAAGGCATTCACGCGGATCCCGTGCGCCGATGCCGGGCGGGTCGAAGTTCTGCAGGTGGCGCAGGGCGATCTGCAGTTCCTCCAGCAGTTCCTCGGGGTCCTCGCCCAGTCCGTCAGGCAAGACATCGACCAGGTCCTGCAGGCTCTGGGCCAGGTAGCCGTCCTCGTCCAGGGCCTCGATCAGGAAGCCGACCATTGCCCGGTCCCGGTCCGAGAGGGGGGTCATGGCCAATTGCGCGGCCAGGTGGTCACGCAGGCTGGTCGCCGCCGCCTGGATGTCCCCGTAGTCGCTGTCGTCGTCGTCGCGCCGACCCGGCCCGGCCGGCATCTCGGCACCCCATCCGTCCTGGTCGGAGGAGACCTCCTGCGGGGCCTCTTCCTGGGGCTGGGCCGGGGCCTCGCCCTCCCGAGCCGGGCCAGCCAGGGTACCCGCGTCGCCGGCGAACACCGCCGGCTCGGGAATGCTGTCCTCCCGTTCCAGCAGCGGGTTGTCGCGCAGGAACTGCTCGATCTCCTGATTCAGTTCCAGGGTCGACAACTGCAGCAGACGGATGGATTGCTGGAGCTGCGGAGTCAGCGCCAGGTGTTGCGAGAGCTTGAGCTGGAGGGTTTGCTTCATAGGTCGAAAGTGCCGGGCTACATCCGGAAATGCTCGCCCAGGTACACCTTCCGTACGCTCTCATTATCGACAATTTCCTCCGGACGTCCAGCAACCAGCACGCTGCCCTCGTTGATGATGGTCGCCCGGTCGCAGATGCCCAGGGTTTCGCGCACGTTGTGGTCGGTGATGAGGACGCCGATTCCGCGCTCCTTCAGGAAGCGGATGATCTTCTGGATGTCGAGCACGGCAATGGGATCGACCCCCGCGAAGGGCTCGTCCAGGAGGATGAAGCGGGGGTCCGTCGCCAGGGCCCGCGCTATTTCGACCCGCCGCCGCTCGCCGCCCGAGAGCGAAATGGCCGGATTGTCGCGAAGGTGGCCGATGTGCAGTTCCTGCAGCAACTCGTCCAGGCGTTCCTCGACCCGGCGTTCCGGCAGGTCCTGCAGTTCCAGGACGGCGCGCACGTTGTCCGCCACGTTGAGCTTGCGGAAGACCGAGTTCTCCTGCGGCAGGTAGGAGAGCCCGAGCTTTGCCCGGCGGTGGATCGGCGCATGGGTGATGGTCGTGTCGCCGATCCGGATGTCGCCGCCGTCGGCGCTCACCAGGCCGACGATCATGTAGAAGCAGGTCGTCTTGCCGGCACCGTTCGGTCCCAGGAGGCCGACCACCTCGCCCCCGGCCACGTCGAGGGAAACGTCCTGGACGACCGTCCGCGACTTGTAGCGCTTGTTCAGGTGGGAGACCGAAAGCCGGATCATTCGGCGGGTTCCCGCAGGAGTCGGCGTATCACCTCGGACGAAAACCCCCGGGCCTGGAGGAAGCGTGCCTGGCGCGCCCATTCCCTCGCGTCGGCCGGCGCCGCATCGAACTTCCGCGCCCAGACCTGGCGCGCGCGTTCCAGTTCGGGCGGCAGGTCGGCTGCGGCCATCTGTGCTTCGATCGCTTCGGCGGCGACGCCATGCTGGCGAAGGGCCTGGCGCAGTCGTACGGCCCCATGGCGGGCCCCGTGGCTGCGCAGCCATTCGTCGGCGAAGCGCGCGTCGGACAACAGGCCTGTGGTCTCGAGTTCGGTGAGCACTTGGTCGATTTCTTCGGGGCTGCCGAGCTTCGCCAGCTTGCGGGAGATCTCGGCACGGCTGTGTTCCCGGCGCGCCAGCAGCCGGATCGCCGCCTGCCTCAGTTCATTCACGCAAGGGGGTGCAGCATCCCGTGTCAGGCCGCGCCGGCCGGGCCCGCCGGAAGGGCGGAAACGCCGACGGCCTCGCGCACCCGGTTCTCGATCTCGACCGCGGTCTCGGGATGCTCCCGGAGGAACTCGCGGGCATTGTCCTTGCCTTGGCCGATCTTCTCACCCTTGTAGGCGTACCAGGCACCCGACTTCTCGACGATCTTGTGGTCCACGCCCAGGTCGATGATCTCGCCCTCGCGGGAGATGCCCTCGCCGTAGAGGATGTCGAAATGGGCCTCGCGGAAGGGCGGCGCCACCTTGTTCTTCACCACCTTGACCTTGGTCTCGTTGCCGACGACCTCCTCGCCCTTCTTGATGGCGCCCGTGCGCCGGATGTCCATGCGTACCGATGCGTAGAACTTGAGTGCATTGCCGCCGGTGGTCGTCTCCGGGTTGCCGAACATGACACCGATCTTCATGCGGATCTGGTTGATGAAGATGACGAGTGTATTGGTGCGCTTGATGTTGGAAGTCAGCTTGCGCAGGGCCTGGGACATCAGCCGGGCCTGCAGGCCGGGCAGCTGGTCGCCCATCTCGCCTTCGATCTCCGCCTTCGGCACCAGGGCGGCCACCGAGTCGATGACGATCAGGTCGACGCCGCCGGAGCGGACCAGCATGTCGGCGATCTCCAGCCCCTGCTCGCCCGTGTCCGGCTGGGAAATCAGCAGGTCGGGAACATTCACCCCGAGCTTGCCGGCATAAACCGGATCCAGCGCGTTCTCGGCGTCGATGTAGGCGGCCACGCCACCCAGTTTCTGGACCTCCGCCACCACCTGGAGGCAGAGCGTCGTCTTGCCCGAGGACTCCGGGCCGTAGATCTCGACCACCCGTCCCCGGGGCAGGCCGCCGATACCCAGCGCGATGTCGAGGCCCAGGGAGCCGGTGGACACCACCTGCAGGTCGTTCTCGATCTGGCCTTCCCCCATCTTCATGATGGAGCCCTTGCCGAACTGTTTCTCGATCTGGGCCAGGGCGGCCTGGAGGGCTTTCGCCTTGTTGTCGTCCATTGTTGCGTCCTTTCGTTTGGCGATTCGATTATCGCATGCGTGGCACAGTTTTTGCCGGACCGGCGCCGTTTCTCGGGCCTAGAGCCGCGCGAGCAGACCTGCCAGCGCGAATTCGACAGCCTGCTGGCGCACGGCCTCCCGGTCGCCTCCGAATACCCGACGATCCGTCTCCGGCGTGCCGTTGCGGCGGCACCAAGCAAAGCATACGGTGCCCACTGGCTTACCCGGTGAGCCACCCGAGGGTCCGGCGATTCCGGTGATCGCCAATGAAATCAGCGCCTTGGAGTACGCAAGCGCGCCGGTCGCCATCTCCGCGGCCGTTTCCTCGCTGACTGCGCCGCAGCGCTCCAGGGTCGCCGGCGCGACACCGAGCATCTCGACCTTGGCGTCGTTGGCATAGGTGACGAAGCCCCGCTCGAACCAGACCGAACTGCCGGCCGTATGGGTCACCACCTGGGCCACCCAGCCGCCGGTGCAGGATTCGGCCGTCGCCAGGCTCAGGGAATGCCCGAGCAGCGCCTCGCCCACCCGCCGGGACAGTTCGGCCAGGTCCTCGTCCATGTCAGCCGAGCAGCGACTTGGCGAGCGCCAGGGCCAGCACCGTATAGGCCGCGGCCACCAGGTCGTCCATCATGACGCCGAAGCCGTTCTTCACCCGGCGGTCGAAATAGCTGGCCGGCGGCGGCTTCACGATGTCGAAGAAGCGGAACAGGAAGAAGGCGGCGGTTTGCCACAACAGGCCGCTGACCGACAGCATCGCGCCGTGCGGCGTCTCCATCATGGCCTGGGGCGCCAGTAGCAGTACGCCCCAGAAGGGCACGATCTCGTCCCACACGATGGCGCCGTGGTCCACCACGCCCAGGGAGCGGCCGGTGACCTGGCAGGCATGGATGCCGAGCAGGAACATGAAGACCAGGAACAACGCGAAATTCAGGTCGCCCGGCATGCCCAGTCGCAGCAGGGGATAGGTCGCCCACGCGAAGACGGTGCCGGCGGTCCCCGGCGCGAAGGCCGACAGTCCGCTCCCGAAACCGCAGGCCACCAGGTGGGCCGGGTGGCGAAGGAGGAAATTCAGTGGGGGTGGAGGTGCCTTGGCCATGGGATCGCTCAGCCGAAATGGTCGTAGCCGGTCCGCTCCAGCGTTACCGGC
Organism: Pseudomonadota bacterium; assembly: GCA_052035955.1. Classification (GTDB taxonomy): domain Bacteria; phylum Pseudomonadota; class Gammaproteobacteria; order Burkholderiales; family Rhodocyclaceae; genus JAEUNJ01. Next base: position 62,123 of record JBPOHD010000037.1, on the reverse strand, counting down.
CTGCCGTCCCCGTCGCGCACGATGCTCTCTCCCGGATGATCCGCGACCAGCGATCCGATGCGAGTGAGCGCCAACCCCAATTGACCGGACAGGGCGTCGATGAGGGGGCTTCGATCGGCCGGAGCGGTGAACAGGAGTTCGTAGTCATCACCCCCCGCCAGCAGGCAATGGCGGCCGAGGTCCGGGTCCGGGGCGGCTGCCAGGGCCGCCGCCGGCATCGCCGCCAGGTCCAGTTCGGCGCCGACCCCCGACGCCGCCAGGATGTGCCCCAGGTCCCCCAGCAATCCGTCGGAAACGTCGATGGCCGCGCTGGCAATGCCCCGCAGGGCGAGGCCCAGGGCCACCCGGGGCCGGGGCCGGTGGAGGGCGGTCAGGCATTCGTCGCGGACCGCTTCGGAAAGCCGGCAGCCGCCCTGCAGGTGGGCCAGGCCCAGGGCCGCCAGGCCCGGTGCGCCGGAGACCCAGACGTCGTCGCCGGCCCGGCCTCCGGAGCGCAGCAGGGCGCGGCCTTCCGGGACCTCGCCGATGATGGTGACGCAGAAATTGCGCGGCCCCCGCGTCGTGTCGCCGCCGACCACGTCCACCCCGAAAGCCGCCGCGCAATCGAAAAACCCGCGGGCGAAGCGTTCGATCCAGCTCTCCGTCGCCGCCGGGAGCGCGGCCGCCAGCAGCGCCCAGCGCGGCTCGGCCCCCATGGCCGCCATGTCCGAGACATTGACCGCCAGGACCTTCCAGCCCAGGGCCTCGGGATCGGTGTCGGGCAGGAAATGGGTGCCCGATACCAGCATGTCGGTGGACATCACGAGTTCCGTACCCGGCGACGCCCGGACCAGGGCGCCGTCGTCGCCGACACCGAGCCGGGTGTGGGCCGTCGGGCGCCGGAAGTAGCGGTCGATCAGCGCGAACTCGGAAGGCATGGCGTCGGGTTGGCTGGGAGGGTGGGCCGCCGGATCGGGTGCCCGGCGGCGGCTCAGGGCCGCTTGGCCTCGTCGGGACGCAGTTGCGGGGCCAGCTTGTCCAGCACCCCGTTCACGAACTTGTGGCCGTCGGCGCCGCCATAGGTCTTGGCCAGCTCGATGGCCTCGTTGATGATTACCCGGAACGGGGTTTCCGGATGGTGTCCCAGCTCGCAGGCGCCCAGCAGCAGGATGCCGCGCTCCACCGGCGAGACCTCGTTCCATGGCCGGTCCACATGGGGGGCCAGCAAGTCCTGAAGTGCGGCCTGGCGATCCAGCACCTCGCGCAGCAGGGCGCCGTAGAGCCTGCGATCCGCCTTCTCGAAACCCTCCACCTCCTCGGCCTGGGCGCGGATGGCGGCCTCGTCCTGACCACCGACCAGGTGCTGATAGAGCCCCTGGACGATGAACTCCCGCGCCCGCCGGCGGGGCGAGGGGCCGGGCCGACCGCCCGGCTTGCGGTCACCCGGGGTGGGGTCGCCGTTCACTTGACCGCCCGCAGCAGGTTGGCCATCTCGATGGCCGCCTCCCCCGCCTCGGCGCCCTTGACGCTCATCCGGACCAGGGCCTGGTCGTCGTTCTCGGTCGTCAGCACGCCGTTGGCGATGGGAATGCCCGTCGCCAGCTGGACATCGGTGATGCCCCGCGCGGACTCGTTGGAAACGATCTCGAAATGGTAGGTCTCGCCCCGAATCACGCAGCCCAGGGCGACCAGGGCGTCGTAGCGGCCGCTTTGTGCCATGGTCTGCAATACCAGGGGCAGTTCCAGGGCTCCGGGCACCGTTGCCACCGTGACGTTGGCCGGCTTCACCCCCAATTCCCCGAGGCGCCGGCAGCAGGCCGAACGCAGGCCTTCGCCCACGTCGTTGTTGAAACGGCTCATGACGACGCCGATGCGCAGGTGCTCGCCCTTCAGGTCGGGATCGATCTCGCGCACGTCCTTGCACTGGGTCATGACAGTCCTTCCGGATTCACAGGCCGGCCTCGGCCGGCGAAAGATAGCCGCAGACCTCGAGGCCGAAGCCGGCCATGCTGGGCATGCGTCGCGGGCTGGCCAGCAGGCGCATCCTGCGCACCCCGACCTCGCGCAGGATCTGGGCGCCGATGCCGTAGAGGCGCGGGTCCCACTTGGCGGCCGGGCGGCTCTCACCGGCGTCGGCGCGCAGGGAGGCGAGCATGTCCTGCTGCCCCTCCCGTCGATGCAGCAGGACGATGACGCCGCTCTCCGCCTTGCCGATCACGCGCATGGCCTGGTCCACGCTGAAGGTGTGCCGGCCGCTGGCGCAGTCGAGGAAATCCAGGACCGAAATGGGTTCGTGCACCCGCACCAGGGTTTCCGTTTCCGGCCGGATCTCGCCCCGGGTCAGCACCAGGTGCAGGTCGCCGGAGGTCTTGTCGGCGAAGGCGCGCAGGCGGAAGCTGCCATGGGCGCAGCGGATTTCCTTGTCGGCCACGCATTCCACCAGCTTCTCGTTCTCCGACCGGTAATGGATCAGGTCGCGGATGGTGCCGATCCGCAAGCCGTGCTCGGCGGCGAATTCCAGCAGGTCCGGCAGGCGGGCCATGGTGCCGTCGTCCTTCAGGATTTCGCAGATCACCGCCGCCGGTTCCAGGCCGGCCAGCTGGGCCAGGTCGCAGCCGGCCTCGGTATGGCCGGCGCGCACCAGCACCCCGCCCTTCTGGGCCATCAGCGGGAAGATGTGTCCCGGTTGCACGATGTCGGCCGGCCGCGCGTTCTTCGCCACGGCGGCCTGCACCGTGCGCGAGCGGTCATGGGCCGAGATGCCCGTCGTCACGCCCTCGGCGGCCTCGATGGACACCGTGAAGGCCGTACCGTGGGGCGTCTTGTTGTCGCGCACCATCAGGGGCAGCTCGAGCTGCCGGCAACGGGACTCGGTGAGGGTCAGGCAGATCAGGCCGCGGCCGAACCTGGCCATGAAGTTGATCGCCTCCGGCGTCACGTGCTCCGCCGCCAGGACCAGGTCGCCTTCGTTCTCCCGGTCTTCCTCGTCCACGAGGACGACCATTTTCCCGGCCTTGAGGTCGGCGATGATTTCCTGGACGGGGCTAATGGACACGACGGGGCACCTGCTGGAGAAAGGCGCGCATTCTATCAGTCGGGGTTGAGCATGCGCTCCACGTAGCGGGCGATCAGGTCCACCTCCAGATTCACCCGGGCCCCGGCGGCCAGGCGCTTGAGGGTCGTCACCTGGACCGTGTGGGGGATCAGGTTGATGGAGAAGTCGGCGCCTTCGACCCGGTTGGTGGTCAGCGACACGCCATCGACGCAGATCGAGCCCTTACGCGCCACGTACTTCGCCAGGTCGCCCGGCGCCCGGATCACCAGTTCGTGGGATTCGCCGATGCGTTCGAACTTCAGCACCGTCCCGACCCCGTCCACATGGCCGGACACCAGGTGCCCGCCCAACCGGTCGGCCAGGCGCAAGGCCTTCTCCAGGTTCACTTCGCCCGGGGCATCGAGCCCGACGGTGCAGTCCAGGGTCTCCCGCGAAACGTCGATGCGGTAGCGTTCGCCTTCCTTCTCGATGACGGTCAGGCAGACCCCGTTGTGGGCGATCGAGTCGCCAAGGGCGACGTCGTCCAGCCCGAGGGCAGGCGCTTCGACGGTGAGGCGGAGGCCCTTCTCGAGGGCTTGCAGGTGGGTGATGCGGCCGGTGGCGGCGACGATTCCGGTGAACATGGCGGGGATGGGAGGTGGGGGTTGCGGGGGAAGGACACTCAGCCCCGGCGCTCGGCCAGGGCCCGGTTCAGGACGGCGGCGAAGGCGGCCGCGTCCTGGAAGCCGACGACCCGCAGGCCGGCCAGTTCCTTGCCGGCGGGGTCGAAGAAGATGATGCCCGGGGGGCCGACCAGGCCAAAGCGCTTGAGGAGCGCCGAGTCGTCCGCCGAATTGGCCGTCACATCGGCCTGCAGCAGTCGGAAGCCGGCCAGGCGCGCGGCCACCTGCGGGTCGGCGAAGGTGAACTTCTCCATCTCCTTGCAGGAAATGCACCAGTCGGCGTAGAAGTCGAGCATCACCGGGCGGTCGGCGCCGGCCAGCCGGGCCTCCAGTTCGGTGATGTTCTTCACCCGCTCGAAGGCCGCACCGGCCGGTTTCTCGACGGCGGCCGTGGCGCCGCGCAGGAAACCGAGCGGCTGCAGCGGGTCCCGGGAGCCGCCGAGCAGTCCCACCAGCATGGCGCCGCCGCCGATCAGCATGGCGACGGCGACGCCCTTCCAGAGCCGGTGCCAGCCCGAGGCATGGGGCGGCAGCGGGTCGAGGGCGTGCATGTAGATGGCCGGAACGATCAGCAGGGCCGCCCAGCCCGCCATCTGGGCCCAGGCCGGGATCACCGGGCCGACGATCCAGAGGGCGGTGGCCAGCAGCAGGACGCCGAAGAAGCGGTTGACCGCATCCATCCATGGCCCGGGCTTGGGCAGCAGGGAGCGGGAGAAGGTGCCGACCAGCAGCAGAGGCAGGCCCATGCCGATGGCCAGCGCGAAGAGGGCGGCCCCGCCCAGGGCGGCGTCGCCCGTCTTGGCGATGTAGAGCAGGGCTGCCGCCAGGGGCGCCGTCACGCAGGGGCCGACGATGAGGGCCGACAGGGCGCCCATGGCGGCGATGGCCGGCAGGGAGCCGCCCTGGGCGTTGGCCCGCTCGGAGAGCCGGCTCTGCAGGGCCGAGGGCAGCTGCAGTTCGTAGAAGCCGAACATGGACAGGGACAGGGCGACGAAGACCAGGCCGAAGCCGCCCAGCACCCAGGCGTTCTGCAGGGCATTGGAGAGCAGGGTGCCGGAAAAGCCCGCCGCCACGCCCGCCGCCGCATAGGTCACCGCCATGCCCAGCACGTAGGCCAGGGAGAGCACGAAGGCCCGCCCGTGGCTCACCGCGTGGCCGTGGTTGACGATGATGCCCGAGAGGATGGGCACCATCGGGAGGACGCAGGGCGTGAAGGCGAGCAGGACGCCGAAACCCAGGAAGGTGGCGAGGATCGCCCACAGGCCGGCCTCGCCGAGGAGCCGGGCGAGCCGCGAGTCCTCGCTCTCGGCGGCGGCGGTCGGCGCCGGGGTCGCCGACGCCGGCTGGGGCGAGGACGCGGCGGCCAGGGTCAGGGCCGCCTGCTGCGGCAGGGGCGGATAGCAGACCCCGAGATCGGCGCAACCCTGGGAGGAGGTCTTCAGGCGGAAGGCGATGCCCGCAGGGCCTTCGACCGGAATCAGGATCTTCAGCTCGCCGCGGTAGGTCTCGACCTTGCCGAAGATCTCGTCGTCCTTGACCTTGCCCTTGGGGTAGCGGGGTTCGCCGAGCTTGACCTCCGGCAGGTCCGCGCTGAACTTGAACTTGTCCCGGTACATGTAATAGCCGTCGGCGATCTGCCAGCGGGCCTCCAGGGTGCCGGCGTCCGCCATGCGGGCCGAGAAGCGGAAGGCCTTCTCCGGCTCCAGCGGCTCTTCCGCCCGCAGGGGCGCCGCCAGCAGGGTCAGGAGCAGGACGAAGGGCAGCAGCAGGACGGTCAGTGGGCGGCGCATGGTCAGCAGGAGGTTCCGGTGTCAGGGGCCGTCTCGCCCGCCACCCAGGCCAGGTAGGCCGGCAGGCCCCGAGCCAGTGGGACCGCGACGATCTCGGGAAGTTCGTAGGGATGGGCCGCGCGGATCGCCTCCTCCAGTTCCGCATAACGGAGGGCGGTCGTCTTGATCAGCACCGGCACCTCGCCGGCCTCCTCCACCTGACCCTGCCAGCGATAGACCGAGCGGCAGGGGGCCAGGATGTTCACACAGGCCGCCAGCCTGGATTCGACCACCATGGCAGCCATGCGCCGGGCCGCCGGTTCGTCGGGCAGGTTGGTGAGGACCAGCAGGAGGGACGGCTCGGCATCCATCGGGGCATTGTAGCGTGCCCGGAAAGCCGGGATTGCCGTCCTCCCCGGCCCGTAATCGGCCCATCGCCGGCGCCCGCTCCGGGCCACCATGGCAGCTCCGGATGGGGAGGGCCGACATGGTTCAGGCGAGCTACGAGATTCGCGAGGCGGAAGCTGCCGCGCTGGCGCTGGCGGGCAGCGAGGAAAAGGCGCGGGCGGCGGCCGTGGCCCGCGAGCGCGCCGACGCCGATGCCCTCGACCTGGCCCGCCGCCGCCTCCTGGCCGACTCCCTGGCCCTCGAACAGGCGCGACTGCGGGAAGCGGCCGAGGAAGCGGCCCGCGCCCGGGCCGAGGAACTGGCCGCCGCCGAGCGCCGGGCCGAGCAGGCCGCCCGGGACCGGCTCGAGATGGAACAGCGCGCATTGCAGGCCGCCCGCCGACGCGAATTTGCGGCGGCCGACCTGGCCAGCGCCGCCAGCGCCCGGGCCCGCCGGGAGGCGGAAGCCGAGAAGCTGGCCCGGGACCGGCTGGAATCCGAGCAGTCCGCCCTCGATCTGGCCCAGGAAAGGATCCGGGAGGAGGAGGCCGCCGAAGCGCGGGCGCTGGCCCGGGCCGCCGCCGAGCAGGAGGCCGACCGGCTCGGTGTCCTGCGGGGCCAGCGGGAGGACGAGCTCGCCGCCGCCGTGGCCGCCCGGTTTGCCGCCGAGCAGCGGTCGCGTACGCCGGCGGCCGATGGCGTTCCCGGCCCCGAACCGCGGGCCGCCGCCATCCCTGCCATTCCGGGCATGCCGGATCCGGAAACCGCCGACGCGTTGCCTGCCCCGGCATCGCCGCGGCTGCCCTGGCGCGGCCTGGTGGCCGGCATCGCCGGCGGGCTGGCCCTCGGCGGCCTTGCCGCCTGGCTGCTGGTCGGCACCGGGCCGGCCGATCGGCCGGGGTATGGCGAGTTGCGGATGGACACGGACGCCGAAGCCTTCGCCCGCCGGATCGGTCCGCCCCGTGCCGGCGGCGGCAGTTTCAGTTCCCGTATCCAGGGACGCTGAGCTTCCGGCCCCGGCCCGCCTTCCGGCGCCCCGCTCAGCGCCGGAGCCGCCGGCGGGACAATCCGACGCAAAGGCGCGAAGGCGCAAAGGGCCGCAGAGAAAGGCGGCCCAAATCCACCGTCGACCAAAGGCAATGTCTCATGGAAGCGACGTCGTCCAGGCGATGCCATCCCAGTTTTCTCCGTGACCTCTCGTCGGTCCTGCGGCCCGACATGGTCCACCGCCAAGGTATCGGGTACACCAAGGGGTACCAGGATGGGCGAACTTCCGTCGCTTCTCGAAGGGGTTGATCGCCGAACGCCCGATACACCGATCGTGTTACGATGTAATACGACATTTCCCCGGAGAGTGACCATGGGCACGCTGACCTTGCGCATCGACGAACCGATGGAGGCCGAGTTGGCACGGCTTGCCAGGACGACCCACCGGACGAAAAGCGACCTGGCGCGCGAAATGCTGCGCCGGCAGCTGGCCCTGCGGCGCTTCCAGGCATTGCGAGCCAAGGCGATTCCCTATGCCGAGGCAGCCGGTTACCTGCTCGACGAGGACGTCTTCCAGGATGCTTCGTGAGGGTTTTTCTCGACACCAACGTCCTGGCCAGTGCCTTGGCGACGCGCGGGATGTGCTCCGCATTGTTCGAGGCGGTTCTGGTCGAGCATGAACTCCTGACCAGCGCCGAGGTACTGGCGGAATTGCGCCGCGTGTTGGCGGAAAAGTTCCGTCTGCCCGTACCCGTCGTCGAGGGCTTCATCGAGCTGGTGACCGGCTCGGCCGAAACGGTCGGCGCGGGCGACATGAATCTCCCCGGTATTCCCGATCCGGCCGATGCCCCCCTGATCGCCGCCGCGGTCGCCGGCCGTGCAGCCTGTTTCGTCACCGGCGACAAGGCGCTGCTGGCCTGGGGCGAGTCCGCCGGCCTCCCTATCCTGTCGCCGCGCCAGTTCTGGGAACGGATGCGCGTTGGCTGATGCGTGATGCCGGTGGCCCCCCGGCCCGATCGACGTGTCGCAATCGCACCACGGAGACGCAGAGATCCCAGGGGAGAAACCGGGATCTGCCGGATTCGAGGCGCTCGCCCGATGGGTCCGCCGAACGCGATCCGCGATGCCTTGATGAATGGCCCTACTCCGTGTCTCGGCGCCTCACGTACCTCTGTGCCTCCTTGGCGAAGCGTTTGGACTGACGGCCTTGCCCGACGCCCTTCGGTGTCCATGGTGTCTTGGTGGTTCGACTCCGTTCCCGATGTGTCGCCAATCGGCGTTTCAGCGCAGGAGCCGCCGCCGGGTCAGGGTCACGGCCACCCACAGGGCGACCACCGTCACCGCCGCCAGGACGGCCAGGTGCACGGCCAGTCCGTCGGGCAGGCGGCCGAAGAGCATGGGACGTATCGCTTCCACCCCATGGGCCAGGGGCAGCACCTTCGCCGCCGCCTGGAAGGCGGGCGGCAGCTGCTCCAGCGGGAAGAAGACCCCCGACAGCAGCGTCATGGGCGTCACGAAGAGGGTGAAGTAGTACATGAAGAAGTCGTAGGACGGCGCCAGGGCCGTGACGATGAGGCCCAGGGCCGCGAAGGCCAGGCCGACCAGGAAGACGACCGGGATCACCGCCACCGCCATCGCCGGCTGCACCAGCCCGAGGGCGGAGACGACCACCAGGATGGCCGTGCCCGACAGGGTTGCCTTGCTGGCCGCCCAGAGCAGTTCGCCGACCACCACGTCGTCCAGGGACACCGGGGCGTTCATGATCGCCTCCCAGGTCTTCTGCACGTGCATGCGCGAGAAGCCCGAGTAGAGGGCCTCGAAGGAGGCCGCGTTCATGGCCGAGGCGCACACCGTGCCGGTGGCCAGGAAGGCGATGTAGCTCGCCCCGTGGAACTGGGGCAGGGCGTCGGGCATCAGGCTGCCCAGGCCGTAGCCTAGGCCGAACATGTAGATCATCGGGTCGGCCAGGTTGCCCAGCACCGACGGGATCGCCATCTTGCGCCAGACCAGGAAGTTGCGCCGCCAGACGGCCAGGGCGCGCAGGGAGAAGCGGGGGGGCGACCAGTCCATCAGTCCCTCAGTTCGCGGCCGGTGAGTTTCAGGAAGACGTCCTCCAGGTTGGCCGGCCGGTGCAGGCTGCGCAGGGCCGGCCGGCCCTCGAGGTGCGCCAGCAGCGGCGCCGCGTCGGCGACGTAGCAGAAGGCCGTCTCGCCGGACACCTCGCAGCGGCGGGAGAAATGTCCGGCCTCGTCGCGGGCCCACTCGGGCGCCCCCTCGCCGTAGACCTCCACCACCTGGGGTTCGATGTTTCCCCGGATCAGTTCCCGCGGCGTGCCCTCGGCGATGATGCGGCCGTCGTCCATGATGGCCAGGCGCTGGCACAGGCGTTCCGCCTCGTCCATGAAGTGGGTGGTCAGGAGGATGGTCTTGCCGGCCGCCAGCAGCCGCTTGAGCCGCTCCCAGATCAGGTGCCGGGCCTGGGGGTCCAGGCCGGTGGTCGGCTCGTCCAGGATCAGCAGGTCCGGATCGTTCACCAGGGCCCGGGCCAGGGTCAGGCGGCGCTTCATGCCGCCCGAGAGGGTCTTGATGCCCACCTTCTCCTTGCCCGCCAGGCCGGCGAAGTCCAGCAGCTCCGGCACCCTGGCCTCCATCGCAGGGCCGTGGATGCCGAAGTAGCGGGCATAGACCCGCAGGTTCTCGGCGGCCGTGAAATCCGGGTCCAGGTTGTCGAACTGGGGCACCACGCCGACCCGGGTCCTCGCCTCCCGGGCGCGGGCCGGCACCGGCTCGCCGGCCAGGGTGATGCTGCCGGCATCGGGCCCGGTGAGGCCCAGGCAGCAGCGCAGCGTCGTCGTCTTGCCGGCGCCGTTGGGCCCCAGCAGCCCGTAGCATTCGCCGGGCCGCAGCGAGAAGGAGAGGCCCGCCACCACCTCGCGGCCGTCGTAGGACTTGCGCAGCCCGTCGACGTCCAGGATCCCCGGGCCGTCGGCCATCAGTGCTTCCAGGCCCGGTGGATGACGTCGCGGATCACGTGCAGCTTGCGGTGGAAGAAATGGTCGGCGCCGGGCACCAGCACCACGGGCAGTTCCTGGGGCTCGGCCCAGGCCAGCACGTTGCCCAAGGGCACCGTCTCGTCCAGGTTGCCGTGGATCACCAGGGTATCGGCCGGCACCTTCTCCGCCTCGTATTCGCGGGCGCCCGGCACCCGGCCGGCCGCCGCGCCGACCAGGACCAGGCGGCGGGCGGGATCGCCGGCCTCGGCCAGGCGCCGGGCCAGGCGTGTGGTCACGTAGGCCCCGAAGGAGAAGCCGGCCAGGAACATCGGCAGGTCGCCGAAGCGCTGCCTCGCATAGGCGTGCACGTCCATCAGGTCGTCGGTCTCGGCGAAGCCGTGGTCGTGCTCGCCCTCGCTGCCGCCGACGCCGCGGAAGCTGGGCCGCAGGGTGGCGCAGCCCAGTTCCCGGAAGGCCCGGGCCAGGGTGGTCACCACCTTGTTGTCGGCGGTGCCGCCGAACAGGGGGTGGGGGTGGGCCACCAAGGCGATGCCCGTCGCCCCGGCGTGGGGTTCGACGAAGACCTCGACCTTGCCGGCCGGACCGTCCAGCAATACCCGTTCGTGGCGCGACGACATCTCAGACCTTCAGGCGCTCGACGACCTTGCCGCCGGCCAGGTGGGACTCGATGATCTCGTCGATGTCCTCCTTGTCCACGTAGGTGTACCAGACCGCCTCGGGATAGACCACGAGGACCGGCCCCTGCTCGCAGCGGTCCAGGCAGCCGGCGGCGTTGATGCGCACCTTGCCGGCGCCGGAGAGGCCCAGGGCCTTGACCCGGTCCTTGGCGTAGGCGCGCAGGTCGCCGGCGCCGTGGTTGGCGCAGCAGGCCTCGCCGGCCTCGCGCTGGTTGGTGCAGAAGAAGACGTGGTGGCGGAAATGGCTCATGGGGGCTCCAGTGGGGAAGCGCCATTATCCCAAAGCCGCGGCCCGGTTCCTCACCGGCGGGCCCGGGATTCGATCTTTCCTGCGAACTCCTCCAGCCCTGCCTCCACCCGGCGGAACTCGCTCTCCAGGTCGGCGACCAGGCCGGGGATGCGCCCGACATCGCCCTCGCGCAAGGCGTGTTCCGCCTCCGCAGCCAGGGCGGCCAGGCGGACCGCGCCCACCTGGGCACTGCTCGACTTCATCGAGTGGGCGGCGCGCCGGGCCTCCTCGAGGTTTTCGGCCGACGCCGCCGCGATGCCGGCGATCAGCGGACGCGTGCCCTCCCGGTAGCGGTCCACGATCCGCCGCAGCAGCCCCGGCGAGCCGCCGTCCAGGGCGACGAGATCGTCGAGGGCCGAGAGTTCCAGGGTCTCTCCGTCCGCCCCCCTTTCCGGCCCGGTGCCCGCCGGCGCGTTCCGGGCCACGGCCGCCAGCAGCGAGCGCGTGTCGAAGGGCTTGGCGAGGAAGTCGTCCATGCCCGCCTCCAGGCAGCGTTCCCGGTCGCCGGCCATGGCATTGGCGGTCAGGGCCACGATGGGGGTGCGGCGCCCGCCGGCCGCCGCCTCGCCGGCGCGGATCCGGCGCGTCGCCTCGAAGCCGTCGATTCCCGGCATCTGGCAGTCCATCAGCACGCAGTCGAAACCGCCGCGGCCGAACATGCGCAGCGCCTCGTCGCCGTCGGAGGCCGCCTCCACCCGGTGCCCCGCGCCTTGCAGCATGGCCTTGGCCACCTCCTGGTTCACCGGGTTGTCTTCCACCAGGAGGATGGTCAGCGGCGCGCAGTCCGGCGTCGCCTTCGCCCCCGCCGGCGCCCGCACCGGAACGGCCGCCGGCCGCAGGGGGAGCCGCAGCTCGAAGGTCGAGCCCCGCCCGGGTTCGCTTTGGGCCTCCAGGGTGCCGCCCATCAGCAGCGCGAACTGGCGGGCGATGTACAGGCCCAGGCCGGTTCCCCCATGGCGGCGGGTACTCGTCGCATCGAGCTGGACGAAGGGCGCGAACAGGCGGCCCAGCTGCTCCGCGCTCATCCCGATGCCGGTGTCGTCCACCCGGATCCGCAGGCAGTTCCCGTCGCCGGCACCGGGCACCACGTCGAGGGCCATGCCGACGCGGCCCCGGTCGGTGAACTTCACCGCATTGCCCGTCAGGTTCACCAGGATCTGCCGCAGCCGTCCCTCGTCCCCGAGGACCGCCCGGGGAATTCCCGGCGCCAGGGTGAGATCGACGGAGAGCTTCTTCTCCCGGGCCAGCGGGCGGACCATGTCGGCCACTTCCTCGGCCACGCGGGCCGGGTCCAGGGGGGCCTCCACCAGTTCCATCCGTCCCGCCTCGATCTTCGACACGTCCAGGATGTCGTTGATGACGTGCAGCAAGGCCAGCGCCGATCCGTGGATCGCCGCCGCCCGCTGCCGCTGCTCCGCCGTCAGGTCGGAGGCCATCAGCAGTTCGGAGAACCCGATCACCGCGTTCATCGGCGTGCGGATCTCGTGGCTCATGTTGGCGAGGAACTGGGACTTGGCCCGGTTGGCCGACTCCGCCTGCTCCTTGGCGACGGCGAGGGCCGCGTTGGCCTCCTTTTCCCGAGTCTTGTCGCGCACCACGGTGAGGACGGCCGGGCCGTCGGCGAAATGCACCGCCGAAGTCAGCGTCTGCACGTGGCGACGAAGGCCTTCCAGGTCGGTCAGCGAGTATTCGGACGTGATGACCGTCCCCGGCGGGCCGGACATCGCCGCCTCTGCCCGTTGCCGCGCCCGCTCGCGCTGCTCGGGCGGCAGGAGTCCGCTCAGGCGCGCGCCCACCGCCTGGTCCGCGGTCGCGCAGCCGACGAAGCGGGCGGCGACCCGGTTTGCCATCAGCACGCGATCGTCCCGATGCACGTAGTAGGCCAGGGGCGCCGCGTCGATGATCTGGCGCAGGCGGGTCTCGCTCGCATCCACCTCGCGCAGGGCCTGCCGGAAAGTCCGCGAGAAACCGTAGAGCACCGCCCCGGTGGAACCCGCGACGACGCTGTACATGACCAGGATGTTGGAGACCGGGATTGCCTGCACCGCCTCCGGATTGACCAGCAGGCCCTGCCGCTCCAGGACGTAGAGGGCGACGAGGGAGACGATGGTGAGCGCCGCTGCCGCCAGGCCGGCGCGCGGCCCGACCAGCAGGGAGACCAGCAGGACCATGAGGAACAGCAGGCCGATGGAATAGCTGTGGAGGCCGTACTCGGCGACGACGACGTAGTACATCACGCCCACGTAGATGGTTCCGCAGACCAGGGCGGCCCCCATCCGGGGGTGGCCGCGGCGGGCCAGGAAGAAGGCCGTGACCGAGGCCACCGTGGCGGCCAGGAAGCCGCCGAACTGGGCGGAACGCATGGCGGCGGTGCCGTGCGGAAGGATCATCGCAAAGGCGACCAGGGCGACGATCGAGACCACCGAAACCAGCCACAGGGTGGTTCGGGTGACGAATTGCTCCAGCCGGTTCTCGGTCATCGGGGTCGGGGATTTCCGTTCCTGTCACCGCCCCGGGGGGCGTCCATCCTTCCGCCGCCCGCGCTGCGGGGCGGCGCACATCATAGTCAAATTCGGCCCTCCCATCGTCGCCGAAATGTCGCCGAAACGTCGACGAAACGTCGATGACCGGTCGCCCCGGGGGAGGCCAATCGTCGCCCCGGATCGTCCGCCGCCGGCGCAAGCCCGCTGCCGCGGGGGCCGGGGGCCATCGGGTATGATGGCGGCCGCCATCGTCATATTCCCTGCCGGGCCCCCGCCATGAAACGCCTCGTCCTCGTCCTGCTTGCCCTCGTCCTCCTTGCCGCCGGCGGTTTCACCTGGGTCAGCCGCCAGGCCGGCCTCGAAGTGGCCGAGGCCATCGCCGAGCAGCAGGCCTTCGTGGCCCGCCAGCCCTGGCTGCGCATCGTCAGCCAGACCTACGACCGGGGCCTGTTCGCCTCCACCGCCTCGGCCACCGTCGAATTGCGCGGACCCTATGCCGAGGTCGTCGGCCAGGCCCTGGCCCGGGCCGCCGGTATCCAGGGACCCGTGCGCCTCGCCTATCTGCACGACATCCGGCACGGCCCCCTGCCCAACTGGCGGCAGGGAGACCTTACCCCGGCCCGGGCCGTCGTCGAGACCCGCTTCCGCCTGGAGGGGGACCTCGGCAACCGCCTGCCGGAACTCTTCGGTCCCGAGGCCCCCGCCCTGGTGGTCACCGAATTCATCGATGCCCAGGGCGGCATCGCCCACCTGCGCCTGCCCGCCGTCTCCCGCGACCTGGCCGGCGGCGCCCGCCTGGCCTGGCAGGGCCTGGCCGGCGACATCCGGTTCACCCGCGCCTACGACAGGATCCAGTCCGACCTGGCCATGCCGGCCCTGGAACTGACCGGCAAGGACGGCAAGGCGGCCCTCAACCGCATCAGCCTGAAGGCCGACATGCGCCTGGGCGCCCACGGCCTCTGGCTGGGCACGGCGGACGCCCGGGCCGGCGAATTCACCGCGAATTGGCCGGGGATGAACCTGGTCGCCACCGGTGCCGGCTATCGCACCGGCGTCACCGAGGTCGGCGAGTTCCTGGACGTCACCGGCGACATGGGCGCCGAAGGCATCGAGGCCCAGGCCGAGAAGGCGGGCCCCGTCCGCCTGGCCTTCAGCGTCAAGCATCTCCACGGCCCCACCGTGAAGGCCCTGCGCGACGCCGCCGAGGCGCTCCAGCAGCGCAACCTCAAGCCCCGGGAGGAGATGCTGGAGCAGATGGTCCTCACCCGCCGCTTCGTCGCCGACCTGATGCGGCACCAGCCCGAGTTGCGCATCGACGAACTGAGCTTCCGCATGCCGGCCGGCGACCTGAAGCTGAGCTTCGCCCTGCGGGTCACCCGCTACGACGAGGAAGCGGCGGCCAACCCCCTCAAGGCCCTGGACGGCATCGAGGCCGACCTCGACCTGGACCTCGCCGAGCCCCTGGCCCTCGCCCTCGGCGAGAAGGCCCTGCGCCAGCGGGGCCGCCTGGCCATGCCCGGTGCCGCCGAAGACCCGGAGGCCGACGGCCAGGCCCGCAGCGCCGCCTCCGACCAGATCAACGCCCTGGTCGTCCAGGGCCACCTGGTCCGCGACGGCGACCGCCTGAAGACCTCGGCCCGCTGGCGCGAGGGCGGCCTCAAGGTCAATGGCTTCCCGGTCGGCGTTCCCTTCGCCCGTCCGGCGGAATCGCCGCCGTCCGGCAACATCCTCCTGCCGCCGCCGGACCTTCCCCCGCGCAATCCGCCCGTCGGCGCGCCGCCCGCGGCCCGATAGCGCCGACGGCGGCGACCGCCGGGCCGCCTCGGCGAGGGCGGGCCGGCTACCCTCCGGCCGGGTACTTCAGCGCATTCTTGGCGATCTTTTCCCGGGCCGCGGCGATCATGTCGATGCCGAGCACGTCGGCGATCTCGGTCAGGTAGATCAGCACGTCGGCCACCTCGTCGCGGATCTCCGCCAGCTTGTCCGGCGGCGGCGCCAGGCTTTCCTCCGGCGTTGCCCATTGGAAGTGCTCCACCAGTTCCGCCGCCTCCACGATCATCGCCATCGCCAGGTTCTTGGGCGTATGGAAGGGCCGCCACCGGCGCGCCTCGGCGAATTCCCGCAACGCCTGGCGGAGGTCCGCCAGGTTCCCGATCTCATCGGAATTCATTCGTCTGTCCTTGGGGGCGCACCAGCCAGGCCAGCGCGAGGAAGGGCCACACGGTCGCCGCCAGGCTGGTGGCCCCGTGGAAGTTGAAGAAGTATCCCGGGGTCCAGACCTGCAGCGCGTTCACCAGGTAGGGGTTTTCCGGGGCCAGGTTGACCAGGGCCGTCGCCGCCAGCAGGGCCATGGCCGCCAGCGCGCGCCGGAGGCCGCCCGGCAGCCAGGCGCAGACGGCCCAGGCGGCCAGTCCGGCGGCGAAACCCGTCAGGCTGCCCGGCGTCGCCCAGGCCAGCGCGTGGCCCCCGCCCATGGCCAGGGCTAGGACCAGGCTCTTGGCGGCCAGGCCGGCGACCACCACCGCCGCTGCCGGCAGGACCGTCTGGCGGCGGAAGAGCCCCTGCAGCAGCAGGCCGAGGGCCAGGGTGTGGGCCGCCACCAGGGCGGCCTCGACCCGGGCGAAGCCGGCCGCCGAGTAGGGCAGGCCGACCGCCAGGCCGAGCAGCGAGCGCAGGTCGCCGTTGGCGAAGAGCAGGGTCGCCGGATCGCACTGGGTGAACAGCCAGAGGACCGCCAGCACGAGCCCGAAATCCCCCGCCGGGCCGTCCGCCACCCAGGCCGACCGCCAGGAATGGAGGCGCCCGCCGTCGAGCAGGGTGCGGCCCCAGCGGGCGCCGAGCAGGGCGCCGACCAGGGTGCCCAGGCTGTTGCAGGCCCAATCCACGTTGGAGGGAACGCGGCTGGGCAGGAAGTTCTGGGCCGTCTCCAGGCCGAGGCTGAGTCCGGCACCGAGGACCGTCGCCACCACCACGGCCGGCCCGGCGCGCAGGCGCGTCATGTTGGCCGGCACCCACAGGAATCCCAGGGGGAGGTAGCCGGCCACGTTCACCGCCAGGTCGAACCAGGTCGTGTAGCGGGGCCAGCCGGCCGTGACGAAGGCGGTCAGGGGGGCCCCGGAATGGTGCCAGCCGGTCAGCGGATGCAGGCTGGCATAGATGACCAGCAACGTGCACAGCGCCGCCAGGACGAAGGCGATGTTGCCGCCGGCCGATGGCCGGGCCATCAGGCGCCGTGGTGGCGAGGCGTGGCCAGGCGTTCGCGCAGGCGGGCGAGGATTTCCCGCGGCGCCAGGCGCGCCGGGTCGAAGCGCGGCAGGTCGATGCCGTCGAGGGTGTTCTTGACCAGCAGCCCCAGTTCCGTGTCGCCTTCCATCAGCAGGCGGCGGCTGAAGAACAGGGTGTCCGGGTCCTCCTCGCGCAGCAGCAGGGCGAGGAAATCGCGGCTGCGGGCGGTCATGCTCAGGTCGGCCGGGCCACCGTCGAACAGCGGCCGGAAGCCGCGTTCGCCGTAGGAGAAGCGCAGGGTCATGCCGGCGTCGGTGACGCGGAGCATGAAGCGCTTGCCGAGCAGGGGCTCCAGGGGTTCCCGCGGCAGCAGCCGGCCGAGGGCGGCGTTCAGCGCCCCCACCAGGGCGAGGGTGGGCGGCAGTTGCGGCAATCGCTCGCCCAGGCGGGCGAAGGGCGCCGGGAGCGTGAAATCGGGCAGGCGGGTCGGCAGCGTCATGGTGGTCTCCGGTGCTTCAGGCGGCGATCAGTTCGAGTCCCGGCTGGCCGTGCCAGAAGCCGTTGCAGGCCCCATGGGGCAGCCAGGCCTGGGCGGCGGTCCAGGCGTCCGCCGGGGCCGTCGTCCCGGCGATGGCCCCGTGGAACAGGGCCAGGATGTCGGCCGTGCCCTCGGGTTGCGGCCCGACCCGCAGCAGGTCGGCGCCGGCGGCCGCCAGGGCCGGGATTTCGCGCAGCAGATTATAGGTCTTCGCCGACTGGGTCTGGATGCCGTTCAGGGCCAGGAAGGGCTCGCCCTCCCGGGTCTTCAGTTCCAGGCCCTCGGGAAAATCCAGGCAGCGAAACTCGCAGGCGTCCTTCTGCAGGTTGAAGCGGCGGGCCGTGAAGCAACGGGCCGAGTAGGCCAGCGGCAGGCGGCCGTGGGCGAAGATCTCCGTCTCCATGCCGGCCGGGCGCTCCCGCTGCAGGCCGGCCAGGGTCTCCCGGCTCGCCTCCGGCGGCAGGACCCAGCGTTGCGCCCCCATGCCGGCCAGCAGGCCCAGGGTGTGGCCGTTGAATACGTTCAGGGTCGGACCGGCCACGAAGGGCAGCTTCGCCTCCGCCAGCAGGCGCACGGCCCCCATCTCGTTGGCCTCCACCCGCAACTCGCCGTTGCCGACCAGGCGGCGCAGCACCTTCAGGTCCGACTCCGATTCGACCAGGGTGAGGGTGGACAGCACCGCCTCCTTGCCGGCGGCGGCGAGGCCCCTCGCCACCTCGATCCAGTCCTCGGTGCGCAACTCGTGGCGGCGGGAGCAGACCGTCTCGCCCACGTAGACCACATCCACCGGCATGGCGGCGACGGCGGCGTAGAAGTCCAGGACCCGTTGCTTCGGCCAGTAGTACTGGAGGGGACCCAATGCGATCTTCATGGCCATGCCTATTTCCACGGCCGGTAGTAGGCCCCGAGGGTCTGCGACTGGCCCTCGGACACCTTGTCGAGCGCCGCCATCCAGGCCTCCCGCGGGGCGAACTTCTCGCCCTCGCGGCGGGCGGCGTCGATGGCGTCGCGCCAGATCCGCGTCACCTGGGCCACGTAGGCCGTCGTGCGCTGGCGGCCCTCTATCTTCACGGCCCGCACGCCCATGGCCATCAGCTCCGGCAGCAGTTTCAGGGTGTTCAGGCTGGCCGGCTCCTCGATGGCGTAGTAGGTCTCGTCGTCCACCTCGAAGCGGCCCTTGCAGAGGGTCGGGTAGCCGGTGCGCTCGTCGTCGGAGAAGCGGTCGATCAGCACGCCGTTGACCCGCGTCTCCATGCCCCGGGGCGTCTGTTCCCAGCGCACCGACTTGGCCGGCGAGCAGGCCCCGTTGCAATTGGGCGACACGCCGGTGGCATAGGCGGACAGGGAGCAGCGGCCCTCCACCATCACGCACAGGCCGCCGAAGCCGAAGACCTCGATCTCCACCGGCGTCTGGCGGATCACCTGCTCCACCTGGGCCAGGGACAGCACGCGCGGCAGCACGGCGCGCTGGATGCCGAAGCGCTCCCGGTAGAAGTTGATCGCCTCGTAGCTGGTGGCCGAGCCCTGCACCGAGAGGTGGAGCCGCAGTTGCGGATGGGTGCGGCAGGCATAGTCCATGAGGCCCATGTCGGCCAGGATGACGGCATCGACGCCGTGGCCCGCCGCCCGGTCCACCGCCGCCGTCCAGCGCGGCCAGTTCTCCGTCTGCGGGTAGGTGTTGAGCGCCACCAGCACCTTCACCTGGCGGTCGTGGGCGTAGCGCACGCCTTCCCGGATGGCCGCGTCGTCGAAGTTGAGGCCGTTGAAGTTGCGGGCGTTGGTGTCGTCCCGGAAACCGAGGTAGACGCAGTCGGCGCCATTGTCCACGGCGGCCTTCAGGGCCGGCAGGCCGCCGGCGGGGCAGACGAGTTCGAAGGGGGTGGGCGCGGTCATGGAATCCGCTCCAAAACGGGGTGAGCGACTATAGGCCCTTGATCCGTCTGGAGGTTTGATTCAGGTCAAAGGCCGGGGGAGCCCTGCGCCCGTGGCGCCCGGCGGGCAGGAGCCCCGCGGCCATCCGCCCGCCGCCCGGCTAGTAGCGGTTGTCGAACAGCCGGTTCGTCTTCTTCTCGCTGCGCGGCAGGTCGCCCACGGCCACCGCCTTCGGCACCACGGTGAGGCCGATGCGTTCCTTGCAGCGGCGGCGCACCTCGGCCTCGACGCCTTCCCGGTGTGCCCCTTCGGTCGTCTCGAAGAACACCGTCACCACGTCCCGGCCCTCAAGGTGGTCGATCATCACCTGGAATTCGCTGCTCACCCCCTCGATCCTGTGCAGCACCTCGTCGAAGAGGGCCGGAAAGACGATGACCCCCTTGACCTTCACCATGTCGTCGGTGCGCCCGAGGATGTCGGCGATGCGGGGGAAGGGCGAGCCGCAGGCGCAGGGGCCGGGGATGAAGCGCGTCAGGTCGTGGGTGCGGTAGCGGATCAGCGGCGCCCCCTCCTTGCGCAGCGTGGTGATCACCAGCTCGCCGACCTCGCCCTCGGCGACCGGCGCGCCCGTGTGCTGGTCGATGATCTCGAAGTGCAGGTAGTCGTCCCAGTAGTGCATGCCGCAATCGTGCTCGCAGGAGATGCCGATGCCCGGCCCGTAGATCTCCGTCAGGCCGTAGATGTCGTAGAGCTGCACGCCCAGCTCGGCGGCGATGCGCCGGCGCATCTTCTCGCCCCAGCGCTCCGAGCCGATGATGCCCTTGCGCAGGTGGATGCGGTCGCGCAGCCCCCGCCGCTCCACCTCCTCGGCCAGCAGCAGCGCATAGGACGAGGTGGCGCAGAGCACCGTGCTCTTCAGGTCCGTCAGCATCTGCATCTGCTTGTCGGTGTTGCCCGGGCCGGTCGGCACCGCCATGGCGCCGATCCGCTCGGCGCCGGCCTGGAAGCCGATGCCCGCCGTCCACAGGCCGTAGCCCGGCGTGATCTGGATCCGGTCCAGCCGCGTGCAGCCCGCCATCTCGTAGCAGCGCGCGAACATCCGCGTCCAGTCCTCCACGTCGCCGGCGGTGTAGGGGATGATCACCGGCGTCCCCGTCGTCCCCGACGAGGAGTGGATGCGCACCACCTCCTCGTCCGGCACCGCCTGCAGCCCCAGCGGATAGGCGTCGCGCAGGTCCGCCTTCTCGCAGAAGGGCAGGCGACGGAAGTCCTCCCAGGTGTCGATGCCGTCCAGGTCCAGCCCGGCGTACTTGGCGCGGTAGAAGGCGCTGCGTTCGCGGATGCCGGCCAGCAGGCGGCGGATGGCGGCAAGCTGCCCGGCCTGGCGGCCGTCGTCGGGGCGGGCGGCGCTCACGGCTGCGCCTCCGCCGGGGCCGCCGCCGCCGGGGCGGCCGCCGCGGCCCGCGCCCCGGCGTGCAGGGCCCGGACGTTCATGTCGACCAGCTTCGGCTTCAGGGAGGCGCGCAGGGCCGCCTCGATCCGGTCCAGCGTCAGGCCCAGGGCGTCGGCCGCCGCCGCGGCGCCGATCAGGGCCACGTTGAGCACCTTGGTCGAGCCCACCTCGGCGCAAAGGGCGTCGCCGTCGACCACCACCAGCCGGCCGCCGCAGCGGCCCAGGTAGTCGATCATCGCCGGGCCGCTGTATTCCAGCCGGCCCAGGGCCGCCGCCACCGGCGCCACGGTATGGGCGTTGGCGACGATGGTCCCCCCGGGGCGCAGGAAGTGCAGGCTGCGCACCACCTCGCCCGGCTCGAAGCCGAGCAGCGTGTCCGCCGTGCCCGGAGGCATCAGGGGCGAGGCGATCGGCCCGTCCGAGATGCGCACGTGGCTGACCACGGAGCCGCCCCGCTGGGCCATGCCGATGGTCTCCGAGGTGCGCACTGCGAGGCCGGCATCCATGGCCGCCCGCGCCACCAGCCGCGCCGCCAGCACCGTGCCCTGGCCGCCGACGCCGGCGATGATGATGTTGGCCTTCATCGCAGGACCTCCCCGGCCGGCACCTTGTGGATGGCGTCGAAGCGGCAGATCTGCAGGCAGAGGTCGCAGCCGGTGCACAGGGAGTTGTCGATCCAGGCCTTGCCCTCGATGCTGAGGATGGCCGGGCAGCCGAGCTTGATGATGCATTCCTTGCACTCGCAGGCGTCCGGGGCCACCACGTAGTCCGGTCCCCGGGTCGCCACGTGGATGCAGGGCGACTCGAAGATCAGCGCCGCCACGCCGCCGGCGGTGGCCTCGGCGGCGCGGACCACGGCCGCCTCCGCGGCCTCCACCTGCAGCGGATCGCACTTCTCCACGTGCCGCACGCCAATGCCGCGCAGCACGGTGGCGATGTCCACCTTCTGCGACACCGCGCCCATCATCGTGTCGCCGGTCCCCGGGTGGGGCTGCAGGCCCGTCATCGCCGTGGTGGCGTTGTCCAGCACGACGACGACGATGGGGGTCCGGTTGTAGACCGCGTTGATGATGCCCGTGATGCCCGAATGGAAGAAGGTGGAGTCGCCGATGAAGGCGAAATGCACGGCCTCCGGCTCCGCCACGTGCAGGCCCTGGGCCATGGTGATGCCGGCGCCCATGCACAGGCAGGTATCGACCATGTTGAGGGGCGCCGCGTTGCCGAGGGTGTAGCAGCCGATGTCGCCGCTGAAGATCGCCCGCCGCTTGCGCATCGAGCGCTTGACCGCCACGAAGGAGGCCCGGTGGGAACAGCCGGCGCAGAGCACCGGCGGCCGGCCCGGCAGTTCCGGCGCCGCCGGCCTGTCCGGGGTCATGCAGGCCATCTGGACCATGGGCACCATGGGTACCGCCGGCACGCCGACCGGGGCGGCGGGCGGCTGCGGCAGCCCGAGGAAGTCGGCGATGGCCCGGGTGGCCGCGGCGACGCTGTTCTCGCCCGCCACCTGGATGTGCCCGCTCCCCTTGCCGAGCACCGTCACCGGCAGGTGGCGCTCGCCCGCCAGGCGCTGCAGCTCCCGCTCGAGGAAGGGGTCCAGCTCCTCGATGGCCAGCACCCGGTCCAGCCCCTGCAGGAAGTCCAGGGCCAGGTCCTTCGGGAAGGGATGGGGCGTGGCCACCCGCAGCAGCTTGTGGGCCGGCAACTCGCCGCGCTCGGCCAGGATGGACAGGGCCTCGCCCACGTAGCCGGTGCTGATGCCATGGGTGACGATGCCCAGGCGGCCTTCGCCGGCCAGGGAATTGAAGCGGTAGCGCGAGAACTCCCCGGCGATCACCGGCAGGCGCTGCTCCATCTTCAGGTGGTTCTCGTAGGACAGGCGGGGGAAGATCACCCAGCGCGGATCCTTGGCGAAGCGCAGCTTCGCGGCCTCCGCCGCCGGCGCCTCGCGCAGGGCCACCGGCGCGTTGCCGTGGCAGACCCGGGTGGTCGGCCGGAACAGCACCGGCGTGCCGAAGCGCTCGGAAAGCTCGAAGGCATCGATGACCATCTCGTAGGCCTCCTCCGGCGAGGCCGGATCGAAGACCGGCAGCTTGGAGAAGAGGCCGAAGGTCCGCGTGTCCTGCTCGGTCTGGGACGAGATGGGGCCAGGGTCGTCGGCCACCACCACCACCATGCCCCCCTTGACGCCCAGGTAGGCCAGGCTCATCAGCGGGTCCGCCGCCACGTTGAGGCCCACCTGCTTCATGGTCACCATGGACCGCGCCCCGGCCATGGCCGCGCCGGCCGCCACCTCCAGCGCCACCTTCTCGTTGACCGACCACTCCACGTGGATGGGGCCGTTCTTGCGCGCCGACACCGTCGGCAATATCTCGCTCGACGGCGTGCCCGGATAGCCGGTCACGACCCTGACGCCCGCGGCGAGGGCGCCCAGCCCGATCGCCTCGTTACCCATGAGAAATTCCGTTGCCACGCTCGCTGCCCAGCCCTTCGTGCCCGTTGCGGACCGGCGCCGCACCGGGGGGCGCCGGAAAAACCGCGCGATACTACACCGCGGGAAATGCCGGATAAAGGATTTCGGGGGGGCGCTGCGCGCGGAGGGGCGGTATTCCGGCGACGGCTGCGCCCCCCATCCGCATCGATGTCCGGATCGCCCCGGCGCGCCTGCCTCCGGGTTTCCACCCTGCTTCAAACGGACCGGGAACCGGTCGGTGCCGCTGCCCCCCGGGGCGCCGGAAAGGGCTCCGCCATGGCACCGTCATCCCTCCGGGACGTCTCAAGCCACTTGAGAACCATCTCGAACAGGGTCGCCGGTACGACCGGCTTGGCCATGAAATCGTTCATCCCTGCCTCGAAGCAGCGGGTCCGGTCTTCCGCGAAGGCGTTGGCGGTCATGGCGACGATCGGGACATGTCGTCCGTTCGGGAGCTTCCTGATCCTCTGCGTCGCTTCCAGTCCGTCCAGGTTCGGCATTTGTATGTCCATCAGGACGAGGTCGAACCTCGCGGTCGCCACCCGATCCACGGCCTCGGCGCCGTCCCGGGCGATGGCGACCGTCGGGAAGACTTCCGCGAGGGACTCCAGGGCAACCTCCAGGTTGATCGGATCGTCCTCCACCAGCAGGATCCGGGCGCCGGAATGGGTATTCCTCAGCGTGGATTCGGCGCTCATCGCCGGCTGGGCGGCCGGCGGGGCGAGCGCCGGCATCCCCCTCTTCAGGCGTGCCGAGAACCAGAACAGGCTGCCCTGTCCTGGCACGCTTTCGGCGCCCGCTTCGCCACCCATGAGTTCGGCGAACCGCTTGGTGATCGCCAGCCCGAGGCCCGTGCCGCCAAAACGCCGGGTCGTCGTGGAATCCGCCTGTTCGAAAGGGCTGAACAGCCTGGGGATGACCTTCGGGTCTATCCCTATCCCCGTATCCTCCACCTCGAAGCGCACGAGCAATCCCCCCGAATTTTCGTCGGACGCCCGCGCCCGCACGGTGACGCTGCCCGCATCCGTGAACTTGACGGCATTGCTTGCGTAATTGAGCAGTGCCTGCCGGAGGCGGGTGGCGTCGCCGAGAAGGTCGCCTGGAAGGGGCTCGACGGCGCTCTTCAATTGCAGCCCCTTGCCTTCCGCCCGGCCGCGGATCATCGACACGATGTCCTCGACCAGTCGCGCGACGGAAATCCGGGCCTCCTCGAGTTCGAACTTGCCCGCCTCGATCTTGGATAGCTCGAGGATCGCATCGATGACGCCGAGGAGGTGGGTACTGGCCGCTTCGAGGGTTTCAAGTTGCCGGTTCTGTTTCGGGGTCAGGCCGCCGCGCCGGATGAGGTGCGCCATGCCGGTGATCGCGTTCAGCGGCGTCCTGATTTCATGGCTCATGTTGGCCAGGAAGGCGCTCTTCGCCATGTTTGCGATTTCGGCCGCGGCCTTGGCCCGGGAAAGTTCCTCCGTCCGGCGGGCAACCTGCTCCTCGAGGCGGTCGCGGTGCCCGCGGATTTCCCCTTCGCGGCTGCAAACGGTCTCCGCCATCCGGTTGAACGCCTCGATCAGGCCCCTCATTTCCGGGCTGCCCTCGACGGTGACCCGGGCCCCCATGTTGCCCGTGGCGAAGTCCCGGGCGCCTGCCGCCAGGTGGTCCAGCGGCCTCAGGCTCCGCCGCAGGAAGAACAGGATGGCGCCCACCACCACGATCAGCGCGCCGCACGCGGTGATGCCTATCGCGAGGAGGTTGTTCCAGGCCGCGATGATCGCCCTGTTCGGCGCCAGTTCGACCGCCACCTCGCCATAGCTGCGTCCGCCGACGATGATGGATCGTCGCGCCTTGAAGGTGTCGATCGCGAGCCATTCGACGAACCAGCCCGGCACAGAGAGCGCCGGAGGGTGGCCCTGCCTCGCCAATCGCGACCCGCGCGGGTCCGCGAACGACGCCTCGCGGGAGTCCTCGTGTTTCGACTGTTCCTCGAGCAACTGTTCGATCGTCGCGAGGTCGCCGATGATTGCCGGTTCCCGGCAGGCGATCGCGAGCCACGCGACGCGTCCATTGAGCCGGATCGCAAGTTCGCGTTGCGTCGCCGCGGCGACCTGATGGACCATGATGACGGCGAGGATGGCCCCCGCCGCGACCAGAATCAGCATGATGACGATGGAAAGTCGGGATGCGATGCCTGCCCGATCCCAGCGCTCGCGCATCATGGTTTCAGGTCCTTGAGGACGGTGGTCCGGTAGAAGGCGCGATAGCTCGCGTAATCCTTGTCCGAGGCCGCCCGGAATCCATAGGGAGGAGACTGGCGGATGATCTCGCCGCTGGCCTGGAGGATCCGGATCCCCTCGGGGTCCTCGTCCATCCTGTCCATCACCTGCTGCACGCGTTCGGCCACGGCGGCGGGAACCTGCGGGCCAACCGAGATGGGCAGGTTCAGGTAGTCGGCCGTCGACCAGAGGACCCGATACCGGAAGCCCGAGCGTTCCGCATAGTCGCGCATGATCCTCGAGTTGACGGCTCCTGCCGCCACCCTGCCCGCCTTCAGTTGGGCCATGACGCCTTCCTGGTTTCCACCGAAGACCGGGACGATCTCCAGGCCTATGCGGGTGAAATGGTCCATGGGCACCACGTAGGCCACGAAGGCGGCGGGCGAAGGAAAGCCGACTTCCTTGCCGCGGAGATCTGCCAGGCTGCCCAACGGGCTCGCCTCCGGAACCACGATCTGTCCCTGGATGGCGTCCTCGTTGGGGCGCAGGATCACCCGGTATCCGGCGCGTGCGTTGTCGGGCGTGAAAATGTGATTGGAGTACAGGAAGTCGAATGCGCCGCGGCCGGTCATGGCGTAGGTTTCCGGAACGTCTTTGCCCATCTGGAGAACCAGCGAAACGCCAGCCTTCCGGCTGACGTAGTCGAGGATGGGGTTCCAGTACTGGGCGGTCAGGGTCACGCTGCGCTGGTTCAGCACCCCGAAACCGTAGGTCTGGCCCTGCGACGGGGCTGGAATCAGAAGGCAGGCGGCGACGAAGGCCAGACACTGCCTTCCGCGTCCTGGAACCCCCGGCCCTGGGGTGGCCACGCCTTGAAGCCCGCGATGCCCGGCTGCCCGTCGGTTGCGTTGGTTGCATCGGTTGCATTGGGCGCGCCAGGGGCCGAAGCGCCGCAGGAATCGGGCAACCAAGCCCAACCCCCACGACAGCCTGTACGGCGGCCCCGCGACCATGGGCGCTGCCGTCGGTGCGCGCGATGGAGAGATTTCCGCAATGCCGGTCATCCGGACTATGTCCAAAGATTTAGATCGAAGCGGGCGCAGGCAATTCCGCCACTTCAACTTTAGACGGTCATTCCGGCAGTGGTAATCCTCTGCCCGAAGGGATTTCCTACCCAGATTCGGGTGGAAACGGCCAGGGCTGGGCCGGGCGACCGGTCAGGGCATTCCTTGCCGACGGGGCGACTTAGTCCGGATCCGGCAACCGGTACTGGAGGGCGTGCCGCGTCAGGTCGGCAACGTTGTGCAGCTTCAGTCGCCGCATCAGGTCGCGGCGGTGCGAGGCGACCGTCGATTCGGCGATTTTCAATCGGGCCGCGATCTGCCTGGAGGTCAGCCCCGCCGTGACCAGTTGCAGGATCTGGCCCTGCCGCCGCGTCAGCCGATCGGCCCGCTCTCCCCCGGACCCGGTCTCCCGCGTGGCGTTTTCGCGAGGCGGCGAGGCGACCCCCCGAATCAGGGATTCGACGCGCCTCAGCAGCAAGCCGACCTCGCGGGAAAGGCGCCGCTGTTCCGTGATGTCGAGGACGGTGCCGGCCACTCGCAATGGGACTCCCTCGGGGCTCCGCTGGACGATGCGGCCCCTCGCCAGCACCCACACCCAGTGACCATCCTTGTGCCGCACCCGGTGTTCGGTCTCGTAGGTGGCCGATTCTCCGCTCATGTGCGCCTCGACGGCCTGCTGCACACCGGACCAGTCGTCCGGATGGACCAGCTTTTGCCAGCTGCCGAGTTCGGGATTGATTTCGTCCACGCGGTAACCGAGCATGGCGCACCACCGGTCGTCGTACACCACCGTTTCTTCCGCCACGTGGTAATCCCAGAGCCCCAGGCCGGACCCGGTCAGTGCGAATTCGAGCCGCCGCTGGCTTTCGCGCAGTTCCCTTTCGGCGCGCTTACGCTCGGAAATGTCGGTCAGGAAGCCCACGAGGTGTTGCTCCCCCTCCAGGACCACCCGCTCGGCGGAAATCGCCAGGTCGCCGACCCGCCCCGCCTTGTCGCGGAATTTCGCCTCGAAGCCGCTCACGGCCTCGGCTTCCGACAGGAGAGACAGCAGGCGGGTCCGCTCCTCGAGGTCCGGCCAGAGGCCCAGGTCACTGGCCGTCTTCCCGATCACCTCGTCCCGGGTGTAGCCGAACAGGCGCAGGAAGGCATCGTTGGCCATCCGGTAGCGGCCGTCGGACAAGCGTGAAACGCCGACGGGTACATGGGTTTGCCGCAGCAGGATGGCGAACCAGTCACCCTCGTCGGCCCGGTCCGGGCGTCGGGCCGGATCTTTCTGCTTTCCTTGTCGGGGCAATCCGAACCTCCCGGCGTTCATGGGCACCTTGGCGGTGCGGTGCGCTCGATCGGAGCCATCGGTCATCCCGGTGTGCGTCGCGTCCTGGACGCCGGGGAACCCAAACCCTGCTCCCCACCCGCTGCCGGCTTTGCCCGGCACCCGAATGGCCTGGCGCTCGACGAGTCCTTTACATTCTAGTGACGGTTCCGCGTTCATCGCCGCCGAAATTTCCCCGGCCAGACCGTCGCTTGGGTTCGCGGACCCCGGTCTCCATGCCGCGCGCGACGGCGCCCGGCGCTTCCCCGGGGTCGACGGCGTGCGGCATCGGGCGACGTGCGAGGTCGGGGGAGGGGGGCGGTGGCGAGCCGCGCGCCTTCCCGCGATCCCGGGAAAGAAAAACCCGGCCGCAGCCGGGTTCGTTCCGGGGCTGACGAAACTCCGTTACGCCGTGGCCGCCTGCTTGCGGCGGCGCGCCACGAAACCCAACATGCCAAGACCGGCCAGCATCATCGCGTAGGTTTCGGGTTCGGGAATCGCCACCGTCACCGAGACGTCGTCGATCACCGGGCCCCAATAGGCGCTCGACGAAGGCCCGGTAAACACCAGGGTCGTGACGCCGGAGGTCGCGCGGAACGCGAGGGTCTTCGTTTCCCACGAAAGCGGGAACGTCGGCGAGCGGGAAACCGAGTAGGACGCAACCGCGTCTCCGACGCTCACCTCCAGCGCAGCGGCGCCAAAGAAAGCGCCCGGCGCCGTCACCGCAAACCTCAACTCGTAAGCGCGCCCGGCCACCGTTGCGAAGCTCTGCGAAATCGCCCCGCTCCTGGAGCCGAGCGTCAGGTCCACCATCCGGTAACCGTCCTTGGCGGGACCAAACTCGACAGCCTGGTGCCAGTCGAATCCGTTCGTTCCGGCCACCCATCCGGTGACGGCCGTTCCCCCGTCCGGAATGCCGTTCCAGGAAGTGCTCGTGCCACCGAGAAAGGCCCCCCCTTCGAACGAACCATTTACGATCAGGTTGGCGGCATGGGTTGGCGCGGCAGCCGCGAGAAGGAAAGCCGATGCAAGCAGCCTCGTTCGATTCATTTGGGATTCTCCTGTCACTCGATGCGATGCGCACACTGCCCGGGAAAGCCGGCATCACGCGCCGTATGGAGCCTTGATGCTAGGCCGGTGCCGTCGCAATCGTCAATAGCCCGTTCGGACTAATGCCGAAGCCATGCCTGGGAAGCCATGTCGCATGGGAGACCGAGGGAGCCGCAGGGGGACGGAGGCAGGCCGGTCTTCGGGTGCCCGGGAATCCATGGCCACCGCGTCATTCATGAAGAGTTCATTCGCCGCTCTCGTTGCCCAACTCTTTGTGCCCGTTGCGGACCGGCGCAGGCATCGGGGAGCGCCTACAAAACCGCGCCACGGGGAACTGCCCTGTAAGTCTTGAGCACGTCAGCGGGTCACGATATGTCGCGCGCGGTCGGTGTATGTCGCGCACGATGCGCCGAATTTGCTCCGGGCAATTCGATTCAGTGTTTCGCCTCGCGGACCAGCGCTTCACTCATGCCGTTTTGCATTTTCCCCGATATGCAGAAGTGCGTAATCCTTGTCAATTCTCGAGCGCCGAAGAACGCCCCAGTCGCCCTATTGAGGTATTTTGCATTCTTTTGACCCAAGTCAAAAAAATGGCATTTTTCTATCTCCTGCGTGTGTCCATATATCTTTAGTCAGATTGCGTTGGAAACGCGCAGAACGTAGGCTGACCAAAATTGCAAAGGGAGGCCAAAATGTCACGCACCGTCGAGATTTTCACGTCATTGCTGTTTGCTGCTTTCCTCACCGGATGTGCTTCGATCACAGGGACGACCAACCAGAGCGTTTCCGTGCAGACGCGCACACAGACAGGGACCGAGGTTGCTGGTGCCAACTGCGAAATGTCGAACAACAAGGGCAAGTGGTATGTCACTACGCCTGGCTCAGTAACAATCCAGCGATCCAATGACGACCTTCAGGCAGTTTGCCGCAAAGACCCCCATGAACCAGGGCACGCCGCCGTCGTGTCCGCAACCAAAGGTTCCATGTTCGGTAACATCATCTTCGGGGGTGGTATCGGAGCAATCATCGACCACAACAACGGATCTGCGTATGAATACCCCAATTTTATCCAAGTGGTGATGGGCAGTTTTTCGAGGATCGAAACGCCCTCGCCTGTCGCGGCCCAAAGCCAAAGCAGCAGTATCCCAATTGTTGCACCCGCGACGACGGTAGTACCTCAATCGATTTCATCTATGCCCGCTTCGCAAACGTCATCTTCAACATTAGCAACTACACAAAAACCCCCAACGGCATCGACAGTGCCATCGTCAAAGGAGGAGCGCCTACGAGAATTGAAGGCACTTCATGAGAAGGGGTTGATTTCGCCTGAGGTCTACGCTGACCAGCAAAGGGCTACCCTCAATTCCAACCAGTAGGTGGATGTCATGTTAATTCATTTCACTGTTTTGATTGCGGTCCTGATGTTGTCTGCCTGTGCTTCCGTGCCAATGGAGGATGCGCGGAAGGATGCCGTGCACAAGACCTTTAGTGCCCCATCGAATGCGGCAGGGGTTTACATTTATCGCAATGAGAATTTCGGAGCCGCGATCCGCATGGATGTTCTTGTTGATGGCCAGGTGATTGGCCAATCGGCCGCAAAGACGTACTTCTATCTCGATCTTCCGCCAGGAACGCACACTTTTATCTCAAAGTCTGAAAACGACGATTCACTGACTCTTGAGCTGGTGAGCGGGAAACTGTATTACATCTGGCAAGAAGTGAAGATGGGTTTCCTCTATGCACGAACAAAACTTAATCTAATGACGGAAGCAGACGGCAAGACCGGGGTACTCGAATGCCAACTCGCCGTCGCTTCGCAGGTGACTGGTTCGATTGGTGCCGCCGCGCCGGCGACGGGCAGAATCAGCAAGGAAGATCAATTGGCAGAACTCAGGCGGCATTTTGAAAGTGGTGTGATTTCCCAACAAACCTACATGGAGCGACAGAAGGCAATTCTGAACGTGCAATAAGTGATTGCAAGCATGCAGTCCTCAACGCCGCCGGGCCCGACGAACATACTGGCGGAACGCGGTCGTGGTCGTGTCACCCTTTTTCGCGGGTGCGGGACCGCAATGTCTGGCGGAGGGCGGAGACAAAGACCGGTCGCCAAATCTCTCGGGGAACCGTAGCAACTGGCTTCCATACTGCGCGGCGACGCGCGTCAGCGGACCTTGATCTCCGTCCACATGCGCGACAGGGCCCGCCGCATCTTCGGGTCGAAGTCGCGCAGCATCTCCAGGCGCCGGAGGTCGGCGGGGGTCGGGAAGATGGCCGGGTCGGCGGCGATGGCGGGGGTGATGCGGGCCATGGCGGTGGCATTGGGGTTGCCGGCGCCGATCAGGTTGGAGACGTCGGCGGCGTTCTCGCCCTCCAACATGAAGTCGATGAAGCGGTGGGCCAGGTCGGGGCGGCGGCCGGAGGCGTGGAGCACGAAGCTGTCCACGGCCAGCACGGCGCCCTCCTTCGGCGTCGTGAAGCCGATGGCGAAGGGCCGGCCGGCGGCGCGGGCGTCCTCCCGGGCCCGGAACATGTCGTTGGAGTAGCCATGGGCGACCCAGATGTTGCCGATGGCCAGGTCCTTGATGTAGGTGCTGTTGGAGAAGGTGGCCCAGTAGGGCTTGGCGCGCAGGATCAGGCGCTTCGCCTCCTCCCATTCGGCCAGGTCCCGGGACTGCACCGAATGGCCCAGGTAGCGCATGGCGGCGGCCATCAGCTCCCGCTGGCTGTTGAGCACGGTGACCCGGCCGCGGATCTTCTCCAGGTGCTTCGGTTCGAAGATCAGTGCCCAGGTGTCGGTGGGCAGGCCGAGCTGGCGCAGCTTGTCGGCGTTGTAGCCGATCAGCGTTACGGAGGTGGCGTAGGGGACGGAGTGGCGGTTGCCCGGGTCGTACCAGGGATCGAGGAACTCCGGCTTGAGGTTGCCCAGGTGCGGCAGCCGGGCCTTGTCCAGGGGCCGCAGGCCGCCGCGGCGAACGAGCGACTGGACGGCGTTGCCGGTGGGCACCAGGAGGTCGTAGCCGACGGCGCCGGCCTCCAGCTTGGCCAGCATCTCCTCGTTGTCCGAGTAGTAGTCCTGCTTCAACCGGCAGCCGCAGCGGGCCTCGAAGCGGGCCACCGTCTCCTCGCCGATGTAGTTGTTCCAGATGTAGAGGTGGAGGACGTCCTCGGCGCGGGCGGCGAAGGCGAAGAGCCACGCACCACAGAGGACGCAGAGGACGCAGAGGACACGGCGGCAGGCGGATGCGTTCGAAACATGCGGGCGTACGGCGGTGCCACGAGCGGCTCCCGGCCGCCTCCCGGGATCTGCGTCCTTGCCTCCGGCCCCGGAAATCATGTCTTTCCTCTGCGCCCTCTGCGTCCTCCGCGGTGAAATCGCTTTCATGCCTTGCCCTTCAGCACGTCCGGCGCGAAGCGGCTGGCGATGAAAATCAGCGTCAGGGTGAGGCCCATCAGCAGCGTCGAGACGGCATTGACCTCCGGGGTCACGGCGACCTTGATCATGGAATAGATCTGCAGCGGCAGGGTGGTGACGCCCACCCCGGCGACGAAGAAGGTGATGACGAAGTCGTCGATGGAGAGGGTGAAGCCCATCAGGAAGCCGGCCACCAGGGCAGGCAGGATCAGCGGAAGGGTGACGCGGCGGAAGGTGGCCCAGGGCGTGGCGCCCAGGTCCCGGGCGGCCTCGAAGATGCTCTCGTCCATGCCGGCCAGGCGGGCCCGCACGATCACCGCCACGAAGCCGATGGAGAAGGTGACGTGGGCCACCAGGATGGAGAGGAAGCCCAGGCTCAGGTCCAGGGCCTGGCGGAAGAAGAGCAGCAGCGAGACGCCGAGCAGGATCTCAGGCATGGCGACCGGGGTGAGGACCAGGAAGGGCAGGAAGGGCAGCCGGTAGCGGTGCATGGCCAGCCCCGCCATGGCCCCCAGCAGGGTGGAGATGGCGGCGGAGAGCAGCGCGATGCTGACGGAATTGGCGGCGGCGCGCAGCATCTCGCCGTCGCCCAGGAGCTTCGCGTACCAGTGGGTGGTGAAGCCCACCCACTGGGCGTTCAGGGTCGAGTCGTTGAAGGAGAAGACCACCACCACGGCCAGGGGGACGTAGAGGAAGCCATAGACGGCCAGGGAGGCGGCCCAGAGCCAGCGGCGGGTCATGGGGCCACTCCGCGCGGATGCGGGCCCGGCGGCAAACCCAATCGCGCCGCATGCGGCGCTCCTACAGGGGCGGGCGGATCGGTTTTGTAGGAGCGGCGCATGCGCCGCGATTGCAGCGGCGGGAGAATCCATCGCGCCGCATGCGGCGCTCCTACGGGGGCCCACGGATCGGTTTTGTAGGAGCGGCGCATGCGCCGCGATCGCAGCGGTCGCGAACCCCATCGCGCCCCGGGCGGCGCTCCTGCGGAAGAAGCCGCGCCGCGCCCGAAGGGCCGGTTCACGACACGGCCTCCGTTCCCTTCATGCGGCCCCGGGCGGCCCAGGTGGCCAGGCCGGCGAAGGCGAGGACGGCGACGGTGAGCATCAGCGACAGGGCCGAACCCAGGGGCCAGTCCCGGTTGTCGAGGAACTGTTCCTTGATCAGGTTGCCGACCAGGATGTCGCCGGTGCCGCCCAGCAGTTCCGGCACGGCGAACATGCCCAGCACGGGGATGAAGACCAGGGCCGAGCCGGAGAAGATGCCCGGCAGCGACAGGGGAAAGGTGATGCGCCAGAAGCGGGTCCAGGCGCCGGCGCCCAGGTCCCGGGCGGCCTCCAGCAGCGCCGGGTCGTGCTTCTCCAGGTTGGTGTAGAGGGGCAGGATCATGAAGGGCAGGTGCACGTAGACCATGCCCAGGATCACGGCCAGCGGCGTGTAGAGCATCCCGGCCGGACCCAGCAGCATGATCCAGGCATAGATGCGGACGAGGAAGTTGCTGGCGAAGGGCAGCACCACCAGCAGCACGAGCAGGTCGCGCCGGCGTGCCGGGCTGCGGGCGATCAGCCAGGCGAGCGGGTAGGCGAGCAGGATGCAGAGCAGCGTCGTGGCCAGGGCGACGAGGAAGGAGCGGGCGAAGATCTCAAGGTAGACCACGTCGCCGAAGAGGAAGCCGTAGGCCTCCAGGTTCAGGGTCGAGCTGCCGTCGACGAGCAGGGGCGCCAGGCCGCCGAACTCGCCGGGCTCGCGGAAGCCGGCGGCGACGACGATGAGGGCCGGCAGCAGGAAGAAGGCGACCAGGAAGACGGTGGGCGGCAGGCTGACCAGCCACTTGACCCGGTCCTCCGCCTTGCCCCGCATGGCCTTCGGCATGGTCGTTCCGCGCCGGGTCAGTCGCGCAGGTAGACGCCCGCGTCGTGGCGCCAGGCCACGGCGACGGCGTCGCCCACCTCGTGGAACTTGGCCCGCCCCGGGGCGGCGTTGGTCATCAGGGCCTCGATGACGAAGCCGTTGGCCAGTTCCACCTTGTAGAGGGTCACGTCGCCCAGGTAGAGCAGTTCCTTCACCCGGCCCTCGAAGCGGTTCTTGAGGTCCGCCGACTCGAGCTTGCCGAAGACGCGGATCAGCTCGGGCCGCAGGGCGAAGGCGCCCTTCTCGCCGACCGGGATGGGCCGCGGGTCGGCGGCGGTGATCTCGCCCAGGCCGGCGGCCCGCAGGCCCAGGTGCACCTTGCCGGCGCTGGTCACCTCCACGTCGAGCAGGTTGATCTTGCCGATGAAGTCGGCGACGAAGCGGTTGGCCGGCTGGGTGTAGAGCTTGTCCGGCTCGTCCATCTGCTCGACGCGGCCGGCGTTCATGACGGCGATGCGGTGGGAGAGGGCGAGGGCCTCCTGCTGGGAATGGGTGACGAAGACGAAGGTGACGCCCACCTCCCGCTGCAGGGCGATCAATTCCACCTGCATTTCCTCGCGCAGCTTGGCGTCCAGCGCCCCCAGGGGCTCGTCCAGCAGCAGCAGGCGGGGCTTGTTCACCAGCCCCCGGGCCAGGGCGACGCGCTGCTTCTGGCCGCCGGAAAGCTCGTGGGGGAAGGCCCGGCCCTTGTCCTCCAGGTGCACCAGGGCCAGGGTCTCCGCCACCCGGCGGCGGATCTCGTCCCTCGACCGGCCGGCCATCTCGAGCGGGAAGGCGACGTTGCCCTCCACCGTCATGTGCGGGAAGAGGGCATAGCTCTGGAAGACGGTGTGCAGGGGCCGCGCCTCGGGCGGGATGCCGGCCAGCGGCCGGCCGTCGAGCAATATCTGTCCGCCATCGGGCTCGTCGAAGCCGGCGATCATGCGCAGGATGGTGGTCTTGCCGCAGCCGGAGGGGCCCAGCAGGGTGAAGAACTCGCCGGCCTCGATGGCCAGGGACACGTCCTTGACCGCCTCGAGCGCGCCGAAGCGGCGGGTGATGCTGCGCAGTTCCAGGAGGGCCATGATGGGGGCGCCGGTCATCGCGGCGCTTGTCGAACTCCCTGGCGGGTTACTTGGAAGACTTCTTTTTCACCACCAAGACACCAAGAACACCAAGGGGCACCAGGAAAGGCAAGAAGCATTCATGTGAAAGGCCTTGCCGCACAGGCGCGGAGGCGCAGAGAAGGCGATGGAACGTCGAGTGCGTTTGCATGGGGTCCGGGCTACGCCAGGCGTCGATGCGAACTCCCTGCCGGAACGAACCTCCGTGTCCTCTGCGTCCTCCGTGGTGAAATAGGTTTTCCTTGGTGCCCCTTGGTGTTCTTGGTGCCTTGGTGGTCAAGCTCTTCAATTATCCCGGAAACGGCGGGCGCGGGGTTCGCGTCGCGTTCCGCGGCGGAATGCGGCGGAATGCGGCTACTTCAGGACCGAGAAGATGCTGCTGTAATCGTCGGCCCAGGGGCGGAAACCGGGGGGCACCTCGATCGGCAGGGCCCGGTCGCGCAGGGGCGGGCGGTCGAAGAAGCCCGGGCCGCCGCCGACCAGGACCCAGGTGGAGGAGAACACGAGGGCGTCGTCGTCGCCCGGGTTCTCGACGCTGCGCGCCTCCAGGCCGATTTCCCGGGCCGCGGCGGCCACCACCGGGGCCAGGTTCAGGAAGCGGTTGGAGATGTGCACGGCCAGCACGCCGTCGGCCTTCAGGTGCCGGCGATAGTGGGCGAAGGCCTCCCGGGTCAGCAGGTGGATGGGGATGGCGTCGCCGGAGAAGGCGTCGAGCAGCAGCACGTCGAATTGCTGCGGGCTTTCCCTTTCCATGCTCAGGCGGGCGTCGCCGAGGACCACTTCCCAGCGCGCCCGGGTCCGCGCCAGGTAGGTGAAGGAGGCCCGGGCCACGTCCACCACCAGGGGATCGATGTCGTAGAAATGCAGCTGGTCTCCCGGCCGGCCGTAGGCGGCCAGGGTGCCGACGCCGAGGCCGATGACGCCCAGGCGCAGGGGCCCCGCCTCGCCCCTGGCGGCGATGGCCAGGCCGGCGCCGGAGCCGCGGCTGTAATAGGTGGTCGGCTCGTCCTGCCGGGCGGGATCGGCGAACTGCCGGCCATGGATGATGCGGCCATGCATCAGGGTGCGGAAGGCATCCTTCCCCTCGCCGCCGGGCCGTACCCGCAGGTTGCCGTAGAAGTTGCGGGCGGCGAAGAGGCTGCCCCCCAATTCGTCGAGATGGTCCTCGACCCGGATGGCGACGACGCTGCCGGCGACCAGCAGGGCCAGGCCCCAGGACAGCCAGCGGCGCCAGGGGGCGGCGAAGCCGTGGCGGCCGATGACCACCGCCGGCACCACGAGGGCCGTCAGGGCCAGGGCGACCGAATAGTCGTAGTCGCTGTTGAAGGTGGTGGGGGCGACGATGCCCACCAGCAGGCCGCCCGTGGCGCCGCCCACGGCCAGCATCAGGTAGTAGCCGGTGAGGTGGGAGGCATCGGGCTGCAGCCGCGCCAGTTCGCCGTGGCAGACCATGCAGGCGACGAAGAAGGCGGCCAGGTTGAGGGCCGTCGCCGCCGGCAGCGGCAGGGCGTTGATGCCCAGGGTCGGCACGTAGGCCAGGGCGCCCAGGCCGGCCGCCAGCAGGGGCAGGAAGAGCCGTCGGCGGTACCAGAATCGGCTTTCGAAACAGAGGATGAAGGAGAGCAGGTAGAGGGCCAGGGGCAGTACCCAGAGCAGGGGCACGGGGGCGATGTTCTCGGTGAGGAAGCTGGTGTCGGCCAGCAGCAGCACCGAGGGGCAGGCGGCCAGGGCGATCCAGGCGAGGTGGGTGGCGGCCCCGGGGGCCGCCTGCTCCGCGTGGTGTCCGGCCGGCCGCGGGGCGCTGCCGCTGCCGCGCCAGGCGAGGAGCCCGCAGAGGCCGGCGAAGAGGACGAAGAGGGCCGACCAGGTCCACGACTGCCAGCGCAGGGGCAGCAGGGGTTCGACCAGGGCGGGGTAGGCCAGCAGGGCCAGCAGGGAGCCGAGGTTGGAGAGGGCGAACAGCCGGTAGGGCAGGGCGCCGGGCCGTTCGCGGGCGAACCAGGCCTGGATCAGCGGACCGGTGGTGGACAGGACGAAGTAGGGCAGGCCGATGCTGGCGCCGAGCAGGCCGAGGATGCGCAGCGTGGGGTTCTCGGCCCCGGTCGGACGCCAGTCCGGGTCGGCGCCCAGGGGCAGCAGCAGCAGGCTGGCCGCCAGCAGCGCGGCATGGAGCAGGCTCTGGCCCCGCGGCGGCAGGAAGC
This sequence comes from Pseudomonadota bacterium, assembly GCA_052035955.1. Lineage (GTDB taxonomy): Bacteria > Pseudomonadota > Gammaproteobacteria > Burkholderiales > Rhodocyclaceae > JAEUNJ01. The sequence continues at coordinate 25,006 of JBPOHD010000037.1, read as the reverse complement.
GGACGATCCAGTGGGAATAGAGGTAGCCGAGCAGCAGCACGGCCTGGAAGAAGAGCATGCAGGTGGTCCACACGGCCGCCGAGCCGCCGAACCAGGGCAGGATCAGCTTGCCGATGACCGGCTGCACCTGGAACAGCAGGAAGGCGCTGAGGAAGATGACCAGGCCGTAGAGGACGGCGAGGCCGAGTCGGGCGGCCATATCAACCGCCGTGGTGGTGCGTGGTTTCGGTCACGTGGTGGGTTTCCGAGGCGGCGTGGTGGTGCATGCGGGCGTGCAGGTCGTGGGCCGGCATGCGGTGGCCTATCCACTGAGGCAGCAGGGAGCCGGCGACCATGCCGAGTGCGGAGACGGCCAGGCCGATCAGCTGGGGCGGGACGGAGCCGCTGACCAGGGCGTAGGCGAAGTCGGCCGAGGCCGCGGCCCCGTCGGCCGCCTCTGCGCCGGCGCCGGTGAGCACCTCGACGAGGATCCAGGAGGTGAGTCCGCCGAAGGTGGCCGCCAGGGCGCCCTGGGTGGTGGCCCGCTTCCACAGGATGCCGAAGACGAGGGGCACGAAGGCGCCGGCCAGGGTGACCTTGTAGGCGTTCTCCACCATCTTGAAGATGGAGGCCTCGGAGTTCAGGGCGAAGGCGAGGACGAGGCAGGCGAAGCCGACCACGCAGCCGCGCATGACCCAGAGGAAACGGTGGTCGCCCATCTTCGGGTAGAAGCCGCGGATCACGTTCTCGGCGAAGGTGACGGAAGGGGCCAGGAGGGTTGCCGAGGAGCAGCTCATGATGGCCGAGAGGACGGCGCCGAAGAAGAGGACCTGGGCGACCAGGGGCGTGTGCTGGAGGACCAGGGTGGGCAGCACCAGCTGGGTGTCCTTCTCCAGCAGGTCCGAGAAGAGGGCGGGGTCGATCAGGGTCGCCGAATAGGCGATGAACATGGGCACGAAGGTGAAGCAGAAGTAGATCGATGCGCCGAGGATGGAGCCGCCCAGGGCGATGCGCTGGGACTTGGCCGAGGTGACCCGCTGGAAGACGTCCTGCTGGGGAATCGAGCCGAGCATCATGGTCACCCAGGCGCCGAGGAAGGTGATCCACCGCATCGGGTCCGCCGGCGGCAGGAAATCCAGCTTGCCGGCCTCCGCCGCGTGCCGGATCACCTGGCCGGAGCCGCCATCGACCTTGCCGCTGACGATCCAGGCGATGAACAGCAGGCCGCCCATGGAGACGGCCATCTGCACGAAGTCCAGGATGGCCACCGAGAACATGCCGCCGAAGGTGGTGTAGGTCAGCACGATGGCGGCGCCGAGGATCATGCCGGTGCTCTGGCTGACGGCGCCGTCGGTGACGACGAAGAAGATCAGCCCCAGCGCCTTGATCTGGGCCGCCACCCAGCCCAGGTAGGAGGCGACGATGCAGATCGTGGTGATGATCTCGACGCCCCGGTTGTAGCGCATCCGGTAGAAGTCGCCGAGGGTGATGATGTTGAGCTTGTAGAGGTAGCGGGAGAAGAGGATGCCGGCCAGGATCAGGCACATGCTGGAACCGAAGGGATCGGCGACGACGCCGGTCAGGCCCTCCTTGACGAAGGTGGCCGAGACGCCGAACACGGCCTCGGCGCCGAACCAGGTGGCGAAGACGGTGGCGGTGACCACCGGCAGCGGCAGGCTGCGGCCGGCGACGGCGAAATCCTTGGCGTTGTGGACCCGGGTGGCGGCGACCAGGCCGATGCCCACCGAGACCATCAGGTAGAGGATGACGAACCAGAGGAGCATGCCGGAACCCCGCTCGACCCAGATCAGGAAAGGCGCCGCGGGCTCGCGCGGCAGGATGGGGGATTATAGCCAGCGGCCGGCGCCGGCCACCCGTCGGCCACCGCTTCCGAAACTGGGCTTGACAGAAAAGAACGATCGTTCTATAAAGACGCCATGGGAAAAGGCGAAGACACCCGGCAGGCGATCCTCGACTCGGCCATCGCGCTGGCGAGCCAGGTCGGCATTTCCGGCCTTTCGGTCGGCATCCTGGCCGAGCGGTCGGGGATGTCGAAGAGCGGGCTCTTCGCCCACTTCGGTTCCAAGGAGGAGATGCAGCTGGCCGTCGTCCGGGCCACCCAGGAGTTGTTCCTGGAGACCGTCATGCGGCCCGCCCTGCGCGAGAAGCGCGGCCTGCCGCGGCTGCGCGCCATCATCGCCCACTGGCTGGTCTGGGCCCGCCGCAGCCGCCTGCCCGGCGGCTGCCCGCTGGCCGCCGCCGCCCACGAGTTCGATGGCCAGCCCGGCCCGGTGCGGGACGAGGTGGCCCATGCCCTGGGCCTCTGGCGGCGGGCCCTGGTCGAGGCCGTGGGCAAGTGCATCGAGGCCGGCGACCTGCGGCCCGACACGCCGGCCGACCAGGTCGCCTTCGAACTGAACGGCATCGTCCTCGGCTCCCTCCAGGACAGCCAGCTGTTCCAGGATCCCGAGTCGGAGCGGCACGCCCTGGCCGCCTTCGACCGGTTGATGTCCCACTACGCCGCCAACCCCGGCAAGGAGTGACGCCATGGACCTGCCCCTGCACCCGGCTTTTTTTTCCTTCGAAAATAGCACGACCGTTCGTTCTTCAGATGGCGCCCTCATCGTTCCGGCGGCCGGCCTGCCGCCCCGGGAGGACTCCTTCCGGTTGCGGGCCGCAGGGCCGGAAGACCGGGAGGACGTCGCCGCCTTCCTGTCACGCCTGGACCGGGAGACCCGCTACCTGCGCCACTGGTCCCACGCCGAAGCGGCGAACGATCGGCTGCTCGACCGCCTGGCGTCGGTGGACCACCGGGACCGGGAAGCCCTGGTGGCGGTGGCGCCCCGCCACGGCGGCGAGTGGATCGTCGGCCACGCGGAGTACGCGCCCGAGACGGACTGCACGATTGCGGCGGGGGATTGCGGGGTCCAGGCCGGCCTGGTCGTCGAGGCGGCCTGGCGCCGACGCGGCGTCGGCAAGGCCCTGCTGGCCGGCCTGGCCCGGCTGGCCGCGGCGGCGGGCTGGCGGCGCATGTACGGGGAAGTGCTGCACGGCAACGAGGCGATGCTCGGGCTGGCCCGCGGCCTCGGCTTCCGCCTTGGCCGCAGCGGCGACCCGCGCACGCTGCGCATCGAGAGGGCGCTCCCCACCCCCTAGCCCCCGAAAGAGGGGGGGCGGGCAGGCCCGGCCCGGGGGACATGGAGGGAACAGGAACACCACCCCTCCCGGTCCGCGGGTATCCGCCCAGTCGGCGCGGCCGGGCGAGCGCCACACAGCGCATCGACTGCTGCCGGGAAAGGACAGGGGCATGCATGGCCCGGAGGGAAGTGCCTTGCCTTCCGCTGCGGCCGCCGACGCGCCGCGATCCCGCCCCTTCAGACCGCCAGGAGGGCCACCACGAGGACGCCGAGCAGCCCGGCGATGACGGCGAGGTAACGGCGCTGGCGGGCCTGCTCGGCCTTCAGTTCGGCCAGCTCGGCGACGATGGCCTTTTCCGGTTGCCGGTCCAGGGACTGGTGGATCAGGCGCGGCAGTTGCGGCAGCAGGGCAGCCCACTGGGGCGCCTCGCGCCTGGCGTGCTCGACCAGGCCGCGCCACCCGATCTGTTCCTCCATCCAGCGCTCGAGGAAGGGCTTGGCCGTCTGCCAGAGGTCCAGGTCGGGATCGAGCTGGCGGCCCAGGCCCTCGATGTTGAGCAGGGTCTTCTGCAGCAGCACGAGCTGGGGCTGGATCTCGACGTTGAAGCGGCGCGAGGTCTGGAACAGGCGCAGCAGGACCTTGCCGAAGGAGATTTCGCTCAGCGGCCGGTCGAAGATCGGCTCGCAGACGGCGCGCACCGCCGCCTCCAGTTCGTCGACCCGGGTCTCGGGGGGCGCCCAGCCGGACTCGATGTGGGCGGCGGCCACGCGGTGGTAGTCGCGGCGGAAGAAGGCCAGGAAGTTGATGGCCAGGTAGTTCTTGTCCACCTCGTTCAGCGTGCCCATGATGCCGAAGTCCAGGGCCACGTACTTGTTGAAGTGCTCTGCCTCGGTGGCCACCAGGATGTTGCCGGGATGCATGTCGGCGTGGAAGAAGCCGTCACGGAAGACCTGGGTGAAGAAGATCTCGACGCCGGCCCGGGACAGGCGCTTCAGGTCCACGCCGGCTTCCCGCAGGCGGTCGATCTGGGAGATGGGGATGCCCTCCATGCGCTCCATCACCATGACCGAGCCGGCGCACCAGTCCCAATGCACCTCGGGCACCCGCAGCAGCGGCGAGCCGGTGAAGTTGCGCCGAAGTTGCGAGCAGTTGGCCGCTTCCCGCATCAGGTCCAGCTCGTCGTGGAGATGCTTCCTGAATTCGCCCACCACCTCCCGGGGCTTCAGGCGCCGGCCGTCGGCCCAGAGGGTTTCCAGCAGCCCGGCAAAGGTGTCGAGGAGGGCGATGTCGTGCCCGATGATCTTCTCGACGCCCGGCCGCAGGATCTTCACCGCCACCTCGCGGCCGTCGGGCAGGGTGGCGAAATGGACCTGGGCGACGGAGGCGGAGGCCACCGGCTCGCGGGAGAAACGGGCGAAGACCTGGTCCACGGGCTTGCCGTACACCCGTTCCAGTTCCGCCACCGCCTGCTCCGAAGGGAAGGGCGGCACCTGGTCCTGGAGCTTGGCCAGCTCGTCGGCGATGTCGGCGGGCAGGAGGTCGCGGCGGGTGGACAGCACCTGGCCGAACTTGACGAAGATGGGACCCAGGTGCTCGAGGGCCTGGCGCAGGCGCACCGCCCGGGGGGCCGAGAGGTCCCGCCAGAAGGCCAGCGTCGAGGCCAGGCGCCCCAGCCAGCGCAGGCGGCCCGTGGGTTCGTGCTCCAGCGCCATCTGGTCGAGGCCGTGGGCGATGCCGACGCGGACGATCTTGGCGAGGCGGAAAAGGCGCATGACGGGCGCGACGGGTCGCGGGCGGGCGGCGATGGGGACGCCGGAGTTTACCGCGTCGGGATGACGGCGTCCCGGGCGGCGGCGGCCCGCCCCGCCGGCCAGGCGCCGCAACGCCGACCGGTGGCCCCTACTTGGTCAGGATCAGCTTGTTCTCGCGGGTGATGCGCAGCAGGTAGGTCTGCCCGCCATGGTCGATGCGCAGGGTCCTGGCGCCGGCGAAGAGGTCGCGGGAATCCACCCGGGGGCCCTCGTCGCCAGCGGGCGCGGGGGCCTTGCAGTGGCCGTTGCCGGCGGCCGTTCGCGGGTCGGTCCGGGGAGGGTCTGCCATGGCGCGGCTCACCAGACGAAGAAGACCAGCGCCCAGGCGCCGGTGACGAGGGCCACCGGCAGGGCGGCGACGACGGCGGCGAGGACGCGGTCAAAGAATCCGGCGACCGTCGTGGCGTCGAGCAGCCGCCAGAGGAGGTGGGCGGACCAGGCGGCGGCGGCAGCCAGAAACACGGCGCGGGCGGCCGGCAGCCAGGGGAGGGGAATGCCTTCGGCCCGCAGGTGGGTGGCCGTCGTCATCGACAGGCCCAGGAAGAGGCCGATGCCGGCCAGGGGCGTCAGCCCCAGGGCCAGGCGGCGCCAATCCACTCCCGCCATCCGTCCGGCCAGCCCCAGGCAGACGACGGCCGAGCCGCCGACCAGCAGCGCCGTCGCCGCCATGTAGGCGATCAGCATGGCGCCGTCCAGCCAGGTGAAGACGTCGTTGGCCTCCGGGTGGCGGGTCAGCAGCCACCAGGCGGGGCTTTCGTCCAGGGGCCAGAGGATGTCCCGCGCCACCAGCCATTCGGCGGCCTGCTGCTTGGCGGCGACGAACCAGGGGCTGACGGTCCACTGGAAGGCGCCGAGGGCGACGCCGAGGATGCCGAAGAGCAGCAGCAGGGCCTCCGGGGTGGTCACCTTTTCCTCGGCCAGGACCTCGGCGTTGGGGGAACGGAAGTGCAGCGCCACCGCTTCCCGGTGCCCGCTGCACCGCCCGCAGGCGTGGCATTGGGTGGCACCGGCAAGGTGCTTCACGTCCAGCAGCGGCGCGCAATCGACGGCCGGCGTCCGCCCCGGATGGGCATCCCAGGCCCGGCGGTCCACCCGGAAGCTCAGGGGGGCGAGGCGGGCGAGCAGGGCGAAGACGCCGGAGACAGGGCAGAGGTAGCGGCACCAGACGCGCTTGCCGCGGCCGTAAAGCCAGCCGACGGCGACCGCCGCCACGGTCGAGCCGCCGAGGATCAGCAGGGCGGCTTCCGGGTAGTCGTAGACGCTGGTCATCTGGCCATAGACGGTGGTCAGCACGAAGGCGGCGAAGGGCCAGCCGGACCAGCGCAGCCAGCGCGGGATGGCGCCGCCGCGCCCGTGGCGGCTGGCGAACTCGGCGAGGGCGCCCTCCGGGCAGAGGACGCCGCACCAGAAGCGGCCGGCGAGCATGATGGAGAGGATCACGAAGGGCCACCAGACGCCCCAGAACAGGTACTGGGCGAGCAGCACCAGGCGGTCGTGCCAGGGTGTTGCGGCGACCGCCTTGTCGCGGATCGCCAGGCGCGGCTCGCCGGCCTCGCCGGGCGCAAGGCAGAGGCTCGTGTCCACGAAGCTCGCCGCCCCCATGTCGGAGGAGAAGAGACGCGACTCCGGGCTCGGGTGGGGCAGGAAGGCGGGCAGCACGACGAGGACCGCGTAGAAGAGGACGATCGCCCACTGGATGCCCAGGATCGCCCCGCGGTGCCGGGCCATGGCATGGCCGAGGCGTTCCAGCCGGTCGGCGGGTCGGCGGGGGTGGAAGGCGAGGGTGGCGGTTTCCATGGTCCGGCTACCTGGCGATCACGGTCAGTTCGCCGGTGATCGGGTTGAACTCGTCCACGAAGCCGTACTCCCCGGGTTGGAGCTTCGGCAGGACGACGAAGGAGGTGGCGCCGGCCGAGAGCACCTTCTCGATGTGCATTTCGTCGTTCTCGAACTCCAGCGGGCCCGGACCCTCGTTCTTCAGCACCAGCCTGACCCGGACGCCGGCGGGGACCTCCAGGCGGTCGGGATGGAAGCGGCCGTCCCGCACGGTCACCTCGAAGCTGGGCAAGGAGGGGGTCTGGGCAGCGGCCTCGGTCGCCTGGCCGAGGAACACCCAGCAGGCCAGGACCAGGGCGGCGTGGAGCAGGGGGGCGGGAATGGCCGGCATGCTCAGAAGCCCACTTTGGCGCGCAGGCCGGCGACCTTGACCAGGGAGGCGCTGCGGTCGGCCGCCGGACGCTGGATCAGCTGGAAGTCGGGACTCAGCTCGAAACGGCTGTTGACCCGGATCCGGTAATAGACCTCGGCCATCCGTTCCCAGCCCTCGGCCCGGTAGCCGAAATCGGCCCTGCCGTCCCGGTCGGCGTCCAGGGCCGGGGAGTCGTTGCGGAAATCCAGGCTGGTGCGCAGGGCGCCGATGGCAAAGCCCAGCGCGTCGGCGCCGCGGCCCCAGGCGCTGCCGTTGCTTTCGGCGCCCAGGGTCAGGGCCCGGTCGAACCTCACCCTGCCAGCCAGTTCGTGGCCGTAGCGGCCGAACAGGGTGAGCGTGTCGGTGACCTTCTGGTCGGCCGACATTCCGAAGCCCCGGTGCCGGCGCTCCACCCTGTCGTAGCCGGTGGCTCGGCCGTTGTGCCACAGGTAGGCCCGGTAGTTGCCCGGCAGGTAGTTCAGGCGCCAGGTCGTGTCGGCCTGGGCGATCACGAAGGGGGCGGACAGGGAGCCGGTGAAGTTGGCCCCCGGGCCGGAGCCGAAGACGCCCAGGGAAAGCCCCCACACGGACGCCTTGTCCCGCTCGTTGACGTACTGGAAGATGGCCCCCGGCGCGAAGCCGTAGGCGTCGGCGCCCGTGTCGCCGCCGGAATCGAGCAGGGGGTTGTGCACGAAGGCGTTGTTGAGGAACTTCGCCGACTCGTCGTCGGCCGCCGCGTTCTGGTCGAAGAACAGGAAGGGATCGATCTTGCCGACGGTCAGGTGGAGATGTTCCCGGGACCGGGCCTTGACGCCGTTCCGCGGCAGCGGCACTTTCAGTTGGTACCAGGCTTGGGCGAGGATGGCGAAGGAATCGTCGGCCGGCGCGCTGGCGACCTCGAAGGCCGTGGTATTGGCGGTGCTCGCGTAGGTGGGCCGCAGGGCGAGGCCATTGCCCTGGCCGAGCCGCACGTGGGTGAATATCCGTCCCTCGATGTCTCCGACCTCGCCGCCGGGAAGGCTCACCGACAGGTCGCCCCGGTAATTGGCACGGGTTTCCCGGCTGCCGGCGGCTGTCCCCTGCCGGTTCGCCTTCTGCACGACGCCGGTCAGGCTGGCGCCGACGGTGATGCCCTCCAGGGCCTCGATCTGGCGGGCCTGCTTCTGCATGGAGAGGGCCTGGAACTCGACGGCCTTCAGGCGGGTGACCAGCTCCGGTTCGCGCTCGCTGAGGCGCTCGCTGGCCAGGGACCTCTCGGTTTCCTTATGCTGCTGCTCCAGGGCTTCGACCCGGGCCGAGAGGCGGCGGATCTCCGCCAGCAGGGCCTTGGCGTCCTCGTCCGCGGCTACGGCCGGCGACAGGATCGCGGCCAGCACGATTCCCGCCGCCGCCGCGGCCGGCCGTATCCGGGGGCGCATCTCAGTACCCGCCCTTCTTGCCGATGCCGGCGTAGGTGAATTCCCACTCGGTTTCGAAGGGCTTGAACCAGGGGCGGACACCGGTGGCGCGGTCGGTATGGCGGCCGAAGGCGTTGCCGGCCGGGTTCTCCTTCGCGTTGGGCGGATGGACGATGAACTTGAGCCTGTACCTGCCCGGGCCCTTGAGCTTCACGTTGTCGCCATAGTGGGGACCGTCGGAGGCGACCATCGGCATCATGTCGCCCCTGATCGTTTCGCCGCTGCCGGCCTTGGTCAGTTCGTACCTGATCAGCAGGAAGGGCACCCAGGAACCCTCGGGGAAGCCGTTGGGGTTGTTGGCCAGGGCGTGGATGTCCGCTTCCAGGTGGATGTCGGTCTCCGCCGCCTTCCTCATGTGGCCTTCCGGCTCCATGTCGATCGGCTGCAGGTAGACGGCGGCGACCTCCAGCCCGGCCACGTTCTGGGGCGCCCCGATGGGGACTTCGGCGGCGCGGGCGGGAAGGGTGGCCTGGGCCAGGAAGGCCGCCAGGGCGGTGGCGGCGACGGTGTCGCGGAAGGTCGGGCGCATGGATAACTCCTGTCAAGTCAGCAAGGTCGGGATGGCTGGCTTGCCCTGGACGCGCGCGTTTCGAGGCTGGCTTGCCTGGATCGCGCAAAACCCTTCCTTTGCATCGATCCAATAATGAGAACCATTATCATTAAGATTGCAGCCGGTGTCAACGCGACGGGCGACGATGTTCGCGAAGGGTCCCGGTCGGTGCGCGCGGCGACCGGGACCGGGGGTAGCTGCGGCCCGGCGGACCCCCGCGGCGGGAGCGGCCGGCGGCTAGTCGGCCAGCGTCGCCCGCGCTTCGCCCGTGGCCCGGTCGATGAGGATCTCGACCTCGCAGTATTCCGGCTGGGGAACGACGGGGGTCGGGTCGTCGGCGCAGTTGCAGCCGGCCACGAGGCCGGCGTAGAAGACGCCGACCCGCACCCGCAACGCCGGCCCGGCCTCTTCGGCACGGAGAAACATCACCCGGCAATCCTCCTCCAGGGCGACGCTGCTCGCCGACAGGCCGGCCTGCAGCGGCAGGTGGGCGATGGCGCCCCGTTCGAGTTCCCGCCGCAGGACATCGCCGAAGTCCGGGGCATTCCAGGCGGCGAGGGATTCGGGCAGGCGGAACATGGGGAGGGGGGCGGTGAGGGGGCGTGGGCCATCGTGCGAGAATGCGCGCCATGCGTCAAGCCAGCGAAACCCTCGTCCTGCCGACCCGCGGCCGCGGCCTCGTCGAATTCACCCCGGCCCTGGAAACCTTCGTGGCCGGAACGGGCATCCGCAACGGCCTGCTGACCGTCTTCTGCCGCCATACCTCGGCATCGCTGCTGATCCAGGAGAACGCCGACCCGGACGTGCGCGGCGACCTGGAGCGTTTCTTCGCCAGGCTGGTGAGGGACGGCGATCCCCTGTTCGAGCACAGCACCGAGGGCCCCGACGACATGCCGGCCCATGTCCGGGCGGCCCTGACCCAGACCCAGCTCTCGATTCCGGTGGCGGGCGGCAGGCCCGTCCTCGGCACCTGGCAGGGGGCTTTTCTTTGGGAACATCGCAGCCACGGCCACCGGCGCGAAGTCGTGCTGCACCTGATCGGCGAATGAGGGAGATGCACTCGTGAGCGGGACGAAGATCGACAAGGCCCCCATCCGCTGGCTGTTCGCCATCCTGGCCGCCTGCGCGGCGGTCGGCGCCGCCTTCGCATTCATGGGCAGCCAGCGCATGCATTACGGCCCCGTCTGGCGCTGGCTGCGCCCGGTGGCCCTCCAATCGCCGGTCCAGACGGCGACGCCGGTGGAGGTGAAGGACCACCGGCGGGTGGCCTATGCCGTCGTGAAGACCGAAAGGGGGCTCTACTTCCTGTCCGGCACCGATTTCGTGCCGGCCGCCGGGGCTCCCGTGGTGGTGCGGGCCAACGCCCAATGGGAACTCTGGCTCTGCGCCGCCGACGGGGAGGGCTGCGCCACCATCCATTCCTTCTGCGCCGGCGTGGGCTGGCCTTTGCCGGAGCGGGAGGCCGACGGCCGCCTGCCCGGCTGCCACGCGCCCCATACGGGTTCGGCGCCGCCGGCGCCGGTGATGGACGAGAAGCCGCCGATGGAAGCCATTCCCGGCGGCATGGGGAAGCGCAAGCGCCTGCCGCCCCCGGCCGGGATCAGCCATCCGCGGGAATGGGCCCACCTGATGGGCCTTCCGGCGGCGCGCTAGGAATCCCGCCCGTGTGCCAGTTGCTGGCCATGAACGGCAATACGCCGACCGACATCTGCTTCTCCTTCGAGGGCTTCCGCAGCCGCGGGGGCCTCACCGACGTCCACACCGACGGCTGGGGAATCGCCTTCTTCGAGGAGCGCGGCGTCCGCCTCTTCCTGGATCCGCAGCCCTCGGCGGAATCGCCGGTGGCCGACCTGGTGCGGCGCTACCCGATCCGCTCCAAGCACGTCATCGCCCACATCCGCAAGGCGACCCAGGGGCGGGTCGCCCTGGAGAACACCCATCCCTTCCAGCGGGAACTCTGGGGCCGGTACTGGGTGTTCGCCCACAACGGCAACCTGAAGGACTTCGCGCCGCCCCTGGACGGCAGTTTCACGCCGGTGGGCGACACGGACAGCGAGCGGGCGTTCTGTACGCTCATGCAGGCCCTGAAGGCCAGTTTCACCCGGCCGCCGAGCCCAGCCGCCCTGTTCGCCTTCCTGGAGGCGCCGGTGCGGCAGATCGCACGCCACGGGGAATTCAATTTCCTGCTCTCCAACGGCGACTGCCTGATTGCCCACTGCTCGAGCCGCCTCTCCTACGTGGTGCGCCAGGCCCCCTTCGCCGTCGCCCACCTGAAGGACCAGGACCTCAGCGTCGATTTCCGCGAGCTGACGGCCGCCGAGGACCGGGTCGCCGTAGTCGCCACGGTGCCCCTGACGGACAACGAGGACTGGACCGCCATCGCCCCCGGCACCCTGGTGATGTTCCGGGAAGGCCGTCCCCTCTCCGGCACGCCGACCGCCTGACCCGGGCCTGTGGCCCGTCGAGATACCCGTCGTTATTGACCCAGGCCAAGGCCATGAGCCGCCGGTCCGGCGAGAATGGCGCGATGAGAACCGCGCTGCTCATGGCGTGGCTCGTCCTGGCATTGCTTCCCGCCCGGGCGACCGACGGCGAACCCCTTCCGCTCCAGCTCCTCATCGACGCCACCCCGGCCGGCGGCGTCCTGAAACTCGCCCCCGGCCGCTACCGCGGTCCGGCGATCATGGACCGGCCCATGGTGCTCGACGGCGGCGGACGGGCGCGCCTCGAGGGGACCCACCACGGCACCGTGCTCCATGTCCGGGCGAGCGGCAGCACGGTCCGCGGACTCGCCATCGCCGGCTCGGGCGACTCCCATGACAGCATCGATGCGGGCATCATCGTGGAGGGCGACGACCAGACCATCGAGGGCAATGTCATCGACGACGTGCTGTTCGGCATCCACCTCCGCCAGGTCCGGCGCAGCCGGGTGAGCGGCAACCGGGTGGCCGGGCGGCCGGCGCCCCTGGGCGAGCGGGGCGACGCGATACGCGTCTGGAACAGCACCCGCAACCGGGTGGAGGGCAACGACTTCGCGCGGGCCCGCGACCTCACCTTCGCCAACTCGCCCGACAACGTGATTGCCGGCAACCGCCTGCGCGACGCCCGCTATGCCCTGCACCTGGTCTTCTCGCCGCGCACCGTGGTCGAGGGCAACGACATCGCGGAGACCGGCACCGGCATCGTCGTCCTCTACTCGCCGGACGTCGTCATCCGCCGCAACCGCCTGGCCCATGCCCTCGACGGCGGCGGCGCCTGCATCGCCTTCAAGGACAGCGGCGAGGGACTGGTGGAGGGGAACACCATCCTCCATTGCGCCGTCGGCCTGCAGGCCAATGCACCCCTCAACGACGAGCGGGTGATCACCGTGCGCGGCAACCGCTTCGCCCACAACTTCACCGGAATGTCCTTCTATGGCGAGAAGGGCGGCCACCGGGTCATCGGAAACCGCTTCGAGAACAACCTGACCCAGGTGGCGGTCAGCGCCGCCGGCGTCGCCTCGGCCAACGTCTGGGAAGGCAACTACTGGGACGACTACCAGGGCTTCGACCGCGATGGGGACGGCATCGGCGATACCCCTTACGAGATCTATGCCTTTGCCGACCGGATCTGGATGGAAACACCGCGGGCCATCTTCTTCCGCAATTCCCCGGTGCTCGAATTGCTGGACCTCCTCGAGCGGCTGGCGCCCTTCTCGTCGCCCACCCGAGTCCTCGCCGACCCGCGACCCGTCGCCCATGGCAGGGGAAAAGCACCCTGATCCGCGTTTCCGGACGTGATTTTTTTCCATATATTTCGGGCGTTTCGATCTATTCTTCCCGGATTGACAGGTGAGCCGGCCGGGCGGGTCCGAAGTCCGGGCGGCGGCGGGTCGGGAAATGCTTATGGATTGCCTTCTGTGCCGGGATCCCGGCGGTGAGATTGTCTGGCAGGACGGTTCCTGCCGTGTCGTGCGCGTCGGCGGCCGGGAGGCTCTGGACTATCCCGGCTATTGCCGCGTGATCTGGCGTGCCCACGTGGCCGAGATGACGGACCTCGATCTCCACGACCGTCGCCACCTGATGGCCGTGGTCTTTGCCACCGAGGCGGCCCTGCGCGCCGTGGTCGGGCCCGACAAGGTGAACGTCGCCAGCCTGGGCAACCAGGTGCCCCACCTGCATTGGCACGTCATACCGCGCTGGCGGGACGACCGGAACTTTCCCGACGCGGTCTGGGCGCCCGAGCGTCGGCCGGCGCCGACGGGGCGGCCGGCGCCGGCCATCGCGGCCCTGCACGACGCCATCGTCCAGAACCTCGCCGAAGAGCAGGGAGGAACCTTCGCATGACCAGCTTCGGGCTTCCTCCCACCGGGACCGACCATCCGCCCGATTTCGCCGACGCCGTCCATTGCCGGAAGTGGCTGGAGGGCGTGCCCCTCAACAACGCGCCCCAGGCCCAGGTCCAGTTCCTGCGCCAGCTCCACCTGCTGAACCGCACCGCGATGGCGGCGGCGACGCGCATCGAGATCCTCGAGGCCCTCCATCCATCCGTCCTGGTCGCCCAGGAGGCGAGCGTCAAGCGCTTCGCCGGCAAGCCACTGCCGCTGGCGGCGGCCGAGGAGGCGTCCTACGAGGCCACCCAGAACCTCTGGCAGGCCCTGGCCGACGGCTACCTGCGCTGCATCGAGGCATGGACGGCGGAGCCGCGGGCCGACGCCGGCCGCAAGGCCCTGGCGGCCCAGAGGGCCCTGGGCGCCCTGGGCGCAAAGCTGCTCGACATCTACCGCGGTGGCCGCCAGCCCGCCGGGCCCTACTGGCGCCTGCTCCACGCCGTGTTCCGCAGCGCCGAGGAGATGAAGGTCACCGGCATCGGCGTCGAGGAAACCGAGGGCAAGGGTGCCAGCACGACGCCGATGGCCGCCTATGCGGTCCCCCTGCTGCTGCACCTGGCCAGCCCCCACGAGCTGGGCCCCCGGCAGCTGGCCTGGCTGGTGCGCTGGATCCGGCGCTGGTCCGGCAAGGTCGTCGTCGGCAATTCCATGCCGTCCGACTCCAAGGCCGTCCCCTCCTGCGTGGACCTGGCCTCCGACCAGCCCGCGGGCTACATGCCCCGGGCCGGCGACGGCGCCCGCTGGATGGACCCGACCGAACTCCGGCGCAGCCTGAAGGCGCGCCTCGTCCGCCTGGACAAGGGCGAGCCCCCGGCCTCCCTGCAACTGGGCGAGGACTGCACCCAGCCGGCCTGCGGCGAATTGCTGAACCAGGTCTACCTGCGCTGGTGCCGCGGCGGCCTCGGCCGGCGGCAGGACAGGCGCCCGGCCAACGGCGGCTGCGAATTCGTCTGCGACGTGCCCGCCATCCATTACTACCTGTCGGGCCGCAAGCCCTTCAAGCAGCCCGGGATGGCCGGCAACGACCTGTTGCGCATCGAGCGCGAGGAGATCGCCACCTTCGGCCGGGTCTCCACGCGGCGGGAGGAAAACTTCAGCATCCAGCAGGGCTTCGAGCTGGAATCCTGGCAGATCCTCGAGGACTGGAGCCTGCTCAACGAGAGCGCCACCGGGGTGCGCATCGCCCGTTCCCTGCGCCAGCCGGGACATCGCGTCGCGGCCGGGCAGCTGGTCGCCGTCCGCCCGCCCGACGCCCGCGCCCTGCTGCTCGGCGTGGCTCGCTGGGTGATGGCCGGCAGCGACGGAATGCTCCATTCCGGCATCCAGTTCTTCGCCGGGCAGGCCGAACCCGCCGCCCTGCGCAGCACGGGCCTGACGGCCGTCCGGGAACCCTATCGCCCCGGCTTCCTGCTGCCCGCGATCACCGCCCTGGGGCAGCCGCAGACGGTGATCCTGCCGACCGGCTGGTTCCGCGTCGAGGGCCTGGTGGAGGTGTTTACCGACCGGGCCCGGCAGGTCCGCCTGGTCCGCCTGCTCGACCGCGGCGCCGATTTCGAGCGGGCGGAGTACAAGGCCGTCTCGTGAACGCCCCCGCCGCCGCCTTCAACCTGCCTTCGGATACGCGGGATACCCGCCGCTGCCTGGCGGCGGTGGCCGCCATGCCGATCACCGACGTGACCCGGGCCCATCCGGCCCTGGCCGCGCTGCTGACGGCCATGATGCACAATCCGCCCCCGCCCGCGGGCTACCTGGAAGTGCTGGAGATGGCCCGCTCCTCCCTCGCCTTCCTCCAGGAGGAAGTGGCGGCCCGCTATGCGGCGAAGCCCCTGCCGCCCGCCGACACCGAGGAGGAACCCTTCAAGCTGGTGGTCGGCACCTGGCAGACCATGGCCCGCAGCTACGCCCAGGTGGCGGAGCGGGGCGGCGCCGACCCGGCCATCGAGCAGAAGCTCGCCCTGATCTGCCACCGTTGCATCTTCTACGCCGGCCTCGCCATCGTCGAGCACTACCGGGCCCACCGTACCGTCGCCCCCGGCCTTTGGCTGGACCTCCATGGCTACTACGACACCGCCGACGAGTGGGGCCTGGCCAATACCGTGGTCACCGAACCTCTCGCCACCCTCGGGCGCAGTTCCACCTGCGGCCAGGCCTATGCGGCCATCCTGCTTGCCGACCTGGCCAACCCCTACGGCCGCAGCCCGCGGGAATTCGCCTGGATCCTGCGCTGGGCGAAGCGGTTCGCGCCGATGACGTCGATCGTCCGCCCGGACGAGGAGGAAGGGGGGCGAGGCTACGGCATCGACCTCATGCACGACGAAGGGCTGCGACCCGTGGAGCACATGTCGGAGACGCCCTCCGCGCGGCTGTTCGACACCACCGCCCTTGGGCCCGAGGTCCAGAAGGTCATCGGCAAGCTCAAGCACGATACGCCGCCCCTGCAGCTCGGCCTCGGCGAGGACTGTTCGGCCGCCCAGGCCCACCGCTTGCTGCTCCAGCTCTACCGGCCCTGGTGCCTGGCCGCGATGCCCCGGCGCTACGAACGCAAGGCCGCCCGGGGACTGCTCCCCGTCACCTACGGTTTCGAGAAATCGCACTATTTCGTCACCGGGACCGAGTTCCAGCAGCCGCAGCACGTGCGCATGTTTTCCCGCGCCGAGATGGATTCCCTGTGGACCTTCCGCAACCAGCTCGACCCCACCCAGCCCCTGCAGGTGCGCGCCGCGCAACTGGGTTTCATCCTCGACAACTGGGAGATCTGCGACCAGTCCCTGAACGGTTTCCGCCTGCGCCGCGGCGCCGCTGGGAGCCGGGTCCTGCATGGCGAACTCCTGGCGATCAAGCCCGATGACAGCGACCATTTTCAGATCGCCTACATCACCTGGCTGATCCTCGAGGAGAAGAACCGTCTCCACGCCGGCGTCCAGGTGTTCGCCGGCCGGCCGATCGGCACCTGCGTCCGTGCCACCGGCGTCAATGTGTCGCCCTCGGAACGCTACTCCATGGCCTTCCTGCTGCCGCCGGTGCCGGCCATCAAGGAACCGGCGTCCCTGCTCATCCCGCGCAACTGGTATCACCCGGACCGGGTGATCGAGATGTATACCGACCGCGCCGTCTTCGTGCGGCTCGTCGATCTCCTCTCCCAGGGCGCCGATTTCGAGCGCTGCAGCTTCGTACCGGCCGACTGACCGGCCCGTCAGTCCCGGAGGTCGAACCGCGCCGCCGGGAAGACCGCCCGGAAGGAGCTTCCCTTTCCCAGTTGGCTGGCGATCTCCAGGGCGGCCCCGTGGCGTTCCAGCACGTGCTTGACGATGGCCAGGCCCAGGCCGGTACCCCCCGATTCGCGCGAACGCCCCCGGTCCACTCGGTAGAAGCGTTCCGTCAGGCGCGGCAGGTGCCGGCTCTCGATGCCAATGCCGTCGTCCTGGACCTCGAACACCGCCCGGCGGTCGGCGCGGGTGGACCAGCGCAGGACGATCCGACCCCCGTCGGGCGTGTGGCGCACCGCGTTGATCGCCAGGTTGCCGAGGGCGCTGTGCAGCTCCGTCGGGCTGCCGAGGAGGGCCGGCGGGCCGCCTTCGTCCGCCAGTTCGATCGTGTGCCGGCCGGCCGAAAGCGCCATCGCCTCCTCGCGAAGGCCGGCCAGCAGCGGCGCCATCTCTATCCTCTCCGTCGGCGGCGGCCGGTCGGTCTCCAGGGCCGACAGGGTCAGCAGGTCCTCGATCAGGCGTTGCATGCGGGCGGCCTGCTCCGCCGCCAGGCCGAGGAACTGATCCTTGTCCTCGGCCGAGAAATCCTGGTGGCCGTCGCGCAGGGTCTCGATGAAGCCGCTGACGACCGTCAGCGGCGTCTTCAGCTCATGGGAGACATTGGCCACGAAGTCGCGGCGCACGGTCTCCAGGCGGGTGATCTGGGTGATGTCGCGCACCAGCAGCAGGGTGCGGCCGGCGGCAAAGGGCGCCAACTGGACCTGCAGGGTATGGCCCGGCCGCCGCAGGCTGGCCAGCAGCAGGGGTCGCCGGGTATGGCCGCCGCCCAGGTAATCGACGAACTCCGGTTCGCGAAGCAACTGCGTGATGGGCGCGCCCTGGTCCTGGCTTGCGTTGAGGCCCAGGCAGGTTTCGGCATGGGTGTTCATCCATTCGATGTTGCGCTGGCCGTCGAGGATGACCACGCCGTCCGGCAGGGCCTCCGCGGCGAGCCGGAAACGGTCGACGAGTTGCGCCATCTGTTCGCGCTGGACCGTCGCCTGCCGGGCCCGTCGGTGCAGCGCGGCATAGACCCGCTCCCAGGTTCCCCTGGCGCTCGGGGTCTCGCTTCCCTCCACCTCGTAGGGCCGCTCCACCCAGCGGACCAGGCGCGCCAGCTGCCAGAACTGGCGCAGGACCACGGCGCCGGTCGCCGCAAGGGCTCCCACCAGGATCCCCGGCTCCTGGCCGAGCAGCCAGCCGGCGAAAGCCGCGGCGGCCACGAAGACCGCGGTGACCAGCAGGTCCGAGACGATCGTGTTCAAGCCGGCGGCGCCTCGGAGAAGCGGTAGCCGCTGCCGCGCACCGTCTGGATCAGGGCGTCGTGCCCGGTCGCCTCGAGGGCCCCGCGCAGGCGGCGGACATGGACGTCCACCGTCCTTTCCTCGACGAACACGTGGTCGCCCCAGACCTGGTCCAGGAGCTGGGAACGGGAATGGACCCGTTCCCGGTGGGTCATCAGGAAATGCAGCAGGCGGAATTCCGTCGGGCCCAGGTTCACCGGCTGGCCGCCGGCACTGACCCGGTGGGCCGAGGGGTCGATGCGCAGCCCGCCGATCTCGACCGGATCGTCCGTCATCTGCGGTGCCCGGCGGCGCAGCACGGCATTGATGCGGGCCTGCAGTTCCCGGGGGCTGAAGGGCTTGGTCACGTAGTCGTCGGCCCCGGTCTCCAGGCCCTGGACCTTGTCCTGTTCCTCGCCGCGGGCGGTGAGCATGATGATGGGAATGCCGCGGGTGCGTTCGTTGGCCCGCAGGCGTCGGGCGAGATCGATGCCCGACATTCCCGGCAGCATCCAGTCGAGCAGGACGAGGTCGGGGAGGGCCTCGTTCATCAGCCGAAGCGCCGTCTCGGCGTCGGATGCGCGCAGGACGGCGTGGCCCGCCCGCTGCAGGTTGGCGGCGATGAGGGCCTGGATGGCCGGTTCGTCTTCGACGACTAGGATGTTGGCTGGCATGGTTCGGAACGGTGTCGCGCTATGGGGATCGGGCGACTGTATTGCAGTCCGGTGACAGAATTGTGACAGGGCCGGCCTCCCGGGCCGCTCCGACGAGGGCGGACGGCGACTGCGCTATCATACGTCCCCCCCTTCGTCCCCTGAACCCCGGGAGAGCCCATGGCCGGACTGGACAAGACCATTCCCCAACCGACGGAAATCAAGCTCCACCAGCGCTCGCGCCTGCTGGAGGTGAACTTCGCCGACGGTTCCCATTTCAAGCTGCCCTGCGAATACCTGCGCGTGTTCAGCCCCTCGGCCGAGGTGCGGGGCCACGGCCCCGGCCAGGAAGTCTTGCAGACCGGCAAGCGGAACGTGGAGATCACCGCCGTCGAGGCGGTAGGCAACTACGCCATCAAGCCGACTTTCTCCGACGGCCACGACTCGGGCATCTATTCCTGGGACCTCCTCTACAACCTGGGCCTGAATCAGGCCGAGATGTGGCAGGCCTATCTGGACCGCCTGGACGCCGAGGGCAAGAGCCGCGACATCGATACCGCCACCCAGCCGCCCAAGGCCGGCGGCGGGTGCGGCAGCCACTGACGGCAGGCCACCGAACCGCCCACGAGCCCGCCCATGCCCGACACCCATTTCGGATTCGAGACGGTCCGCGAGGAGGAAAAGGCCGGTCGCGTGCGCGGCGTCTTCTCGTCGGTCGCCGGCAAGTACGACCTGATGAACGACCTGATGTCCCTGGGCCTGCACCGGATCTGGAAGGCCTTCACCATCCAGGTCTCCGGCGTCCGCAGCGGCGACCGGGTGCTGGACGTGGCCGGTGGCACCGGCGACCTGGCCTCGGCCTTCTCGCGCCGGGTCGGGCCGGAAGGCGAAGTCTGGCTGACCGACATCAACAACGCCATGCTGACCCGCGGCCGCGACCGCCTGCTCGACGAGGGCCTGCTGACCCCTGCCGCCCAATGCGATGCCGAGAAGCTCCCCTTCCCGAGCGACCATTTCGACGTGGTGACCGTCGCCTTCGGCCTGCGCAACATGACCCGCAAGGAGGCCGCCCTGGCCGAGATGCGCCGCGTGCTGCGGCCCGGCGGGCGACTCCTGGTCCTCGAGTTCTCCAGGGTCAAGCAGGCGCTGTCGCCCCTCTACGACCTCTATTCGTTCAAGATCCTGCCCTGGCTGGGCAGCAAGGTGGCCAATGACGCGGACAGCTACCGCTATCTCGCCGAGTCCATCCGCATGCATCCGGACCAGGAGACCCTGAAGGCCATGATGGAGCAGGCCGGCCTGTCCCGGGTCGACTACTTCAACCTGACCGCGGGCGTCGTCGCCCTGCATCGGGGCTACAAGCTTTGATTTCGCCGCCGGCCATTGAACCGGCGCCGTTCGGCAGCATCTAACGGACTCGATCCGTGCACACAAGAGGAGAGACCATGAAACGATTCCTGATTGCCCTGTTCGCCGTCACCGTCGGCCTCGGCCTGACCGTCCACGATGCGGAGGCCAAGCGGCTCGGCGGTGGCAAGAGTTCCGGCATGAGCCGCGACGCCGGCGCCATGAAGCAGGCCTCGCCGGCCCCCGGCGCGCCGACCCAGAACGCCGTCCCCGGCAAGCCCGCCCCCGCCGCCACGCCCCAGGCGCCGGCCCCGCAGCCTTCCGGCATGAGCCGCTGGCTCGGCCCCATTGCCGGCCTCGCCGCCGGCATCGGCCTGGCCGCCCTGCTGTCCCACTTCGGCCTCGGCGAGGGCTTCGCGTCCATCCTGATGATCGCCCTCCTGGTCTTCGCCGCGATCTTCGTCGTCCGCCTGTTGTTCCGCAAGCGGGCGCCCGAGGGCCAGATGCAATATGCCGGTGCCGGCGCCCCCGGCCAGTTCGCCGAGCCCGCCCGTTTCGAGCCCACCACGACCGCCGGCGGCGGTGCCGCCGCCGCGGCCGTCCCGGCCGGCTTCGACAGCGAAGGTTTCCTGCGCCAGGCCAAACTCAACTACATCCGCCTGCAGGCGGCCAACGACGCCGGCAACATGGACGACGTGGCCAACTTCACCTCGCCCGAACTGTTCGCCGAGATCAAGATGCAGTACGAGGAGCGCGGCCGCGCACCCCAGCGCACCGATGTCGTCCAGCTCAACGCCGAACTGCTCGACGTCACCACCGAGGCCCAGCGCCACATCGCCAGCGTCCGCTTCTTCGGCCAGATCCGCGAGGAGGAGAACGCCGCCCCCGAGGCCTTCGACGAGATCTGGCACCTGACCAAGCCCGCCGCCGGCAACGGCGGCTGGGTGGTGGCGGGAATCCAGCAGACCGCCTGATGCTCGGCGGCCTGTCCCTGGCGGCCCTGAACCACCTGCTGCGGCAGGCGGACTGGGCCCGCCAGCGGCTGGCTCCCCACGTCGGCTGCCGGGCGCGCATCGACATGCCGCCCTGGTCCGTCGAGTTCCGCATCGGCGCCGACGGCCTCGTCTACCAGCCCGGCGAGCCGGGAGCGCCGGACGTCGTCTTTTCCCTTCCCTTCGACGCCCCCCTGCGGGCCTTGCGCGGTCAGGCCGAAGTGTTCAGGGCAGCCCGCGTCGAGGGCAAGGCGGACCTGGCCGACGCCCTCAACTTCGTCCTCCTGAACCTCCGCTGGGACGCCGAGGAGGACCTTTCCCGACTGGTCGGCGACATCGCCGCCCACCGGCTTGCCCATGGAGCCAGGGCCTTCGCCGACTGGCATCGGGACGCCGCCGGACGCCTCGGCGACAACCTGGCCGAATACCTGCGGGAGGAGCGCCCCCTGCTCGTCGGCCGGCGGCAACTCGACGATCTTGCCGCATCGGCACGGCAGTTCGAGGCCGACCTGTCCGCCCTGGAGTCGCGGGTTCGCCGGCTGGGCTGATCGCCCGATTCAAAGGCCTTATTTGCCGGTGCGCCGGGTCCTGCGGACAATCGCTCCTCCACCCAAACCGGAGGAGTGCTCCCATGTCCCGTCGCCGTTTCCTCGCACCCCTGTTCGCCGCGCCCCTGCTCGCCGCCCTTGCCGCGCCGGCGCTGGCCGATCCCGCCAGGCTCCACGAGGAGGCGCGCAAGCTCGCCACCGCCATGCCGCCCAAGCTGGTCGAGGTGCTCGAGGACGAGATCGCCAAGGGCGGGCCTGCCCAGGCCATTTCGGTCTGCCGCGACAAGGCCCCGAAGATGGCGGCCGCCGCCTCCGAACAGAGCGGTTGGGCCATCCGCCGCGTCAGCCTCAAGAACCGTAATCCCAAGGCCGTCCCCGACGCCTGGGAGCGCGCCGTCCTGGAGGATTTCGACCGCCGTGCCGCCGCCGGAGAGGGTGCCGGTACCCTGGAAAAGGGCGAGGTGACCAGCGAAGGCGGGCAGCAGGTCTACCGCTACATGAAGGCCCTGCCCACCCGGGATCTCTGCCTGCAATGCCACGGAACCGCCGACAAGCTGGACCCGGCCGCCAAGGCCAGGCTCGGCGAACTGTATCCCGAGGATAAGGCCACCGGCTATGCCGCCGGGCAGTTGCGCGGCGCCATGACCCTCAAGAAGGCCTTCTGAGCAGGCTCCCGCAGTTCGCGCCGCGACTTCCATCCGCGCCAGGGGCGAGGAGACCCGGAGCCGCCCGCCGCCTTTCCGGGCGCGACGCCCGTATCCGACCGGGCGCCCGCGGCAGCTGCCCGCCGGGACTATCATCGTGCCCATGGGACCGGCCGAGGGCATCCGCCAGAAGGGTTTTCGCAAGTGGTACGAACGGGAACTGGTGGAGAGCCACCTGTTCCTGGTCTCCGCATTCCTCTGCCTGATTGCCGTCGTCGCCCTGCTCGAATCCGTGCGTGATGCCGACGGCATGGCGGCCAAGGGCGGCCTGATCCTTCTCGCCGCGGGAGCGGGCGGAGTCGGCTTCCGCGCCTGGTACCGCTTCCAGCACCAGCTTGCCCGGGCCGAGCATCTCGGCGACCAGTCCCACTGCCCGTCCTGCCGGGCCTACGCCCGCTTCGAGGTCCTCGACGCCGGCCACCCGCGGCAGGAAATCGACGACGGAATGGAACATCCCTGGTTGCGCGTCCGCTGCCGCAAGTGCGGCCATGCCTGGGTCATGGAGTAACGCCCTCGGGGAAGGGCGGGGCGTAGCGGTCGGGACGGCCGCGGGTGGGACGTCGCGAAGATCTCGAACCACCAAGGACACCAAGGCAATGCGGCGGCTCTTGTAGGAGCGGCGTCCACGCCGCGATGGGCCTGGGCCGCGGGAAGTCAAAGTCTCACCGCAAAGACGCAAAGGCGCAGAGGTCCGCAGAGGACGGCAAGACAATGCGGCGGCATTTGTAGGAGCGGCGTCCACGCCGCGATGCCTTCCGTCCCGTCGAAATCGCGCCGCAAGCGGCGCTCCTACAGGAGGGCGCCCTGGGCGCAGGGGGTAGGGGGCGATCCGAGCCGCTCCCCCGACGCCGTTCGGGCGCCGGGCCGCCCCAAGCCCGGACGGCCCGCGGCGGAGCCGCAATCCGCTCCGGGCTTGAAACAGCGCTCCCCGTGAGATGCGAGCGCAGCGATCATGCAAGCTCCTCCCCGCGAGGGGGCGGAGGCGGGGTTTCGCGCAGCACTGCTCCGCGCCGACGGAGCCGGTCGGTCGTGCAAGGCCGACCGCGGGCGGATGGGAGGGCCGGGTCTCCCTACCGCCGCCTCGCCAGCCCGATCAGCATCGCGATGGACCAGACTTCGAGCAGGACGCCGCAGCCGATGAAGGTCACCGCCACGGGCCTCGGCGCCAGGGGAGGAAATATCTGGGGGGCGGCCAGCCCGAGGACGCCCGCCGCCAGGCAAAGGGTCGCCCCGACGGAGATGACGAAGAAGGTCGGCGGCAGCTTCACCGGTGGCCGCGGGCCGGTGGACTGTTCCATCGCCTAGTCCTTCCCCACCGAGAGGACGGGGTGGGTCTCGTTCTCGGAAACCAGCACCGTCATCAGGTTGGTGACCAGCTTGACCCGATCGGCATCGGAGAAGCGCACCACGCCTTCCGTCTCCAGCCGCTCGATGCCCAGCTTGACCATGCCCACGGCGCCTTCCACGATGCGCGAACGGGCCGCCACCACGGCGTCCGCCTGCTGCCGGCGCAGCATGGCGCTGGCGATTTCCGGCGCATAGGCCAGGTGGGAGATGCGCGCCTCGACGATCTCCACGCCGGCCAGCAGCACGTGGGTCTGGATGGTTTCCATGAGGACCTGGGCCACCGTGTCCAGGTCGCCGCGCAGGGAATGGCGGCCCTCCGGATCGCCGTCGTACCAGCGCGAGCTGACCACTGCCCGCAAGGCCGATTCGCTCTGGATGGTCACGTAGGTTCCGTAGTCGGCCACGTCCAGGGTCGCCCGCGCGGAGTCGGCCACCCGCCAGACCACCACCGCCGCGACCTCGATGGGATTGCCCGCCCGGTCGTTCACCTTCAGGGTCGGCGTGTTGAGGTTGTTCACCCGCATCGACACCGTCTGCTTCGTATAGAAGGGATTGACCCAGAAGAAGCCGTCGGCCCGCAGGGTCCCGGCATAGCGGCCAAAGAAGACGAAGACGCCGGCGATGTTGGGCTGCAGGATGGTGAAGCCCTTGCCGATGAAGCCGAGCAGCGGAATGGCGATGATGGCCGGGATCGACGGCGGCGCCGCGTAGAACACGACGGGCGAGACGATGTGCCAGAGGGCGGCGGCGAAGGCGATCAGCCAGATGGGGAGGAAGAGCCAGCCGGAGATGTAACTGGCATCGCGTTCCTGGACGCTTTCGGACATGGCGGCAACCCGTTGGAATGGAAATGTCGAGGGTAGCCGAGAAACCGGCCCCGACTCAAGGGGATTGCGTACCGCCGCCCGTTCCGGCGGCAATCCGGACCTGCCATGCGGTGCACCACGAAAACGCGTTAAGTGTCCGTGAAATAACGCCGTAAATTAGAGTTGCAGTGCAACAAAAATGTCCCGGAGGAGGGGTACTATCTCGCTCGGAAGGACGCAAACACCATGTCGGAACGAATTGGCAAGTACGAGACCCTCAAGATAATCAAGGAGTTCGAAGGCGTTTTGATCGAGCTCTACGGGGTCAACATGCGGGACGCGGGCATCACCCGCTTCGAAGCCCTGATGGCGGTCGATGAAATGCGCGACATCCGCCAGGCAGCCCGGAACATAGGGGAACGGCGCGGGTTTCGCGCCTAGGGTTCCCGCCGCCGGCGTCCCGGCTTAGAAACTCTAACAAAATGAGTGTTACCCCCTGTTCACAAAGGTCGAAATTCGTTAACCTCTGCCCTGTTTTTTTTGTGCAGAGGAAATGGCCAAACCGATACTGGACGATGAACTGTGGGCG
>JBPOHD010000140.1:0-25207 GCA_052035955.1 Pseudomonadota bacterium | reverse complement strand
CCTAGCAACCAAGGGAGGCCCCCCGGCTCTGCCGGGGAGGCAGTAAAAGTTTGACGTATTCGGGGTTGTCCATCGTAGAGACTTCCAAACGTGAGCCGCCAAGCACACGAAAGGAAGAATCCCGATGGACAAGTTCGAAAGTTTGAGCCACACGGCGTGGGACTGCAAATATCACGTGATATTCATCCCGAAGTGCCGCCGCAGGACGTTGTATGGAGAACTGCGAAAGCATCTCGGCGAAGTGTTCCGGAAGCTTGCCGCACAGAAAGAGAGCGAGATCGTGGAAGGGCATCTGATGCCGGACCACGTGCACATGATGATCGCGATTCCGCCGAAATACGCGGTGTCGCAAGTGATCGGTTTCATCAAGGGCAAGAGCGCCATCCATCTGGCACGGGTGTATGGGGAGCGGAAGCGGAACTTCGTTGGACAGCATTTTTGGGCCCGAGGGTACTTCGTATCGACCGTCGGTCGAGATGAAGCGGTGGTAAGGGACTACATCAAGAAGCAGGAGCAGGAGGACGAGCGGTTGGACCAACTCGGCCTATGGAGGTGAGCGGCCACCGAACTGGTGGCTCCAGCAATGCGGGGCCGCGTTAGCGACCCCGACCAGCCGCTTTGAGCGGCTCACAATCGAATGCCCCCGGCTCTGCCGGGGGATTGTTACCTCCGCGAGGTGCATCACCGGATCGAGAACAACCTGCAGGGGGTTGCCGGAATCCTCCGGCGCCTGGCGCGTAGTCACCCGTCTCTCCGGGAGCCGATTACCGACGCCATCAGTCGGCTTCAAGGCATCGCCGTCGTACACGGTATCCAGGGCCCCGCGGCTTCAGGGGTGCCGCTATGTGAGTTGGCGCGCAGCGTTGCGGAGAACACCGAGGCGCTCTGGCAACAGCCGGTCAAGGTCGCGATCGAGTGCCTTCACGGAGATTGCGTATTGGCCGACAGCGAAGCGGTGCCCATGGCCCTGGTGCTCAACGAGTTGCTGGCCAATGCGGCAAAGCACGGGGAGGAGGGAAGCGGCGTCGAATTGACGGCGCGTTTCGAGCCCCATCCTTCGCGGGCACGCCTCACCATCCGAAACAAGGGATGGCTGCCGGAAGGTTTTTCGCCGGAACTTCAGATGGGGTTCGGTGATGGCCTGCAACTCGTCTCAGCCCTGTTGCCGAGAAGTGGCGTCGAAATCAAATGGGACCAGGAAGGGGCTTGGGTGACGGTGACCCTGCAGGTGTCGCCGCCGGTCCTGGCGGGTGAACAACAGACGGAGAAGACACATGAATTCAATCCCTGATAAAGCCCGGCGGGAGGAAGGCCCCGTCACCGTTCTGATGGTCGACGACGACCGACTTGTCCTGAGCTCGCTGGTCCTTGGCCTGCAGGACGCAGGGTTTCGGACCTTCGCGGCGGAAACCGTGGCCGAGGCTGAGGAGTTGTTGGCATCGGGCATCCAGCCCAGACTCGCCATTCTCGATATGCGGCTGAGGGAGGGCAGTGGCCTCCAGATCGCAGAACGGCTCAAGGAACTGGACCATGTCCCATTCATGTTCCTCAGCGCTTACCGGGACGATGAACTGGTCGAGACCGCGACCCGGCTTGGCGCCCTGGGCTACCTGGTGAAACCGATCGACGTCGCCCAGTTGGTTCCGGCGGTCCGTGCCGCCCTGGCCAGGGCCGACGAGATCCGCGAACTACGGGACAATCGGCGCAATTTGCAACAGGCGCTCGACGGCGACCGGGAGATCAGCATCGCGATCGGCATCGCGATGGTCCAGCACAAACTTGGACGGGCGGAGGCCTTTGAGCTGCTGCGTCGGTCTGCCCGAAATCAACGCAGGAAATTGGCCGAATTGGCGAAGGAGGTCGTTGCCGCCCAGCAGGCACTGAACCTTGACGGTACCGGAAGGCGTGGCGCCGCGAATACAAACGGACAAAGACCCCCGCCTTTGAAGTGAGGAGTGCCGCCCGAGCCGCAAAACCGCATCCAGACAATCGGAGCCGGTTCACGGAATAGAGCGGGCAGGGCGGAAGCGACACCAAACCCGCCTGCCCGCGAAACGCCCATTCGGGATCGCCTCATGACGAGATCAAGCGGCAGCCCGGCACTTCAGACGTAATGTGGCAGATACTCCTCCAGGTTCCGGAGCGTCCCCTTCGCGGGGCGTTTTTCATTCCCTGATCCTCCATCGGGGGGGCGACCGCGCTCGGAATCGACCTCATGCTCCCTCCCTTTCGTAGAAAAGATTGCCCCTCGATTCCGATCGGGAATCCGGACAAGAAATCCACCCGTATTTGATGCAGCGCAAGAGCCGGGGTTGACGTCGGGATAGCGCGAGGGTTAGATTCGGCCGGAAATGCGGTTGCGTATCTGATACAAGAGTCCCATACGCCTGCCGAAACGTGGAGGAGGACACGTATGAATCGAGACCAATACGAATTGAAAAAGCGGCGTGTCGGCGATAGCCGCGCGAGTGCCGTGCCGCCGGCGGCAAGTACGGCCTTGGCCAGGCCTGCGGTTGGGTCGCCGGGAATCCCCAAGACGGCATCGGCCCGCCCCTTGCCAGGCATCACGGGCGGTGGTGGCCACAAGTAGTGTTTGGCCACGTCAATCACGATCATCAGTTTTCACAGTCGGGGCGCCTCGGATTGAATTGATCCGTTGAGGCGGCATGGCGGAGGAGGAGCCATAACCCTTTTGGGCTATTGGCTCGCGACAAAACCATAGTAAAATAGTAGGGAATTCACAACCCCTGAAAGGAGAACCCGATGATCGCCATTAACGGTCGCGAGATCGAAACCGACGCCGAAGGCTATCTGGCCAACCTGGACGACTGGACCGAGGACGTGGCGGAGTGCCTGTCGCGGGAGGACCAGCTCGCCTTGACCGAAGAGCACTGGAAAGTGCTCAACTGGATACGCAGTTATTACCAAGAGTACGGTACCGCGCCGAATCTCCGGATCATGACCAAGAACATCGGTCAATCCCTGGGAGCGGAGTACGCGGACAAGAAATACCTGTTCGACCTCTTTCCCTACGGCCCGGCCAAGCAGGCCGCGCGTTACGCCGGGATGCCGAAACCTACCGGTTGCGTGTGATTCCCACACGGTTGACCGGCGTCCATATGTGCCCGCCGGGGTCGATGGAGGTTGGCTGGGATCGGTGAGTCCTCCTCATCTGGGCGGTATGCTCGTGGTGACGCAATGCTATGCTTCCAGCCACCTGCTGGCCCTCGAGGATCGGGAATCCTGGTCGAAATCCTCGGCCATGGGGGGCGGGACGCGCATCACCTTGCCCACATGCCGAGTAATCGTCCTGGGTATTCCGCACCTGGATGCCCGTGGGCATTAGGCCCGATTCTCCAAAGCCTCCCATCGTTGGAGGAGCGAAGTCAGTTCGTCCTCGATGGTGGCAAGCCGGTCCGCCTTCGCCCGGGCCGTGTCGCCGTCCCTGCGGTAAAGGTCCGGATCCTCCAGGGCTGCCGCCAGGCACTTCTGCTCGGCCTCCAGTTCGGCGATCTTCGCCGGCAGGGCCTCCAGCTCTCGCTGTTCCTTCCAGGTGAGCCCGCCATCCTTCGGTCGGACGGGCGTCTTTGCCGCTGGCGCCGCCTTGCGTTCGAACTGGGGTTCGGAGGCGGTGGTCTGCTTCGACTTCCAGGCTGCCCAGTCGCTGTAGCCGCCGGCGTATTCGCGCCACGCGCCAGCGCCCTCGGCGACGATCGACTGGGTCACGACGTTGTCCAGGAATACTCTGTCGTGGCTGACCAGGAAGATGGTTCCGTCATAGTCCTGGAGCAGCTGTTCGAGAAGCTCCAATGTCTCGATGTCGAGATCGTTGGTCGGTTCGTCGAGGACCAGCACGTTGGCCGGTCGCGCGAACAGGCGGGCCAATAACAGGCGATTGCGTTCGCCGCCGGAGAGGGATTTGACGGGGGAACGGGCCCGTTCCGGCGCGAACAGGAAGTCGCCCAGGTAACCGATGACGTGCTTGCGTTGGCCGAGGATCTCCACGTATTCGGAACCCGGCGAGATGATGTCCGCCAATATCGCCTCGGGATCCAGTTGGGTTCGGAACTGGTCGAAATAGGCCACCTCCAGGCGCGTACCCCGCCTGATGGTCCCCGTGTCGGGAACCAACTGGCCCAGGATCAGGCGCAGGAGGGTCGTCTTGCCGGCGCCATTGGGGCCTATGACGCCAATACGGTCGCCCCTCAGGATGCGGCAGCCGAAATCCTTCACCACCGGGGGCCCGCCGAATGATTTGGACACGTGCTGAAGTTCGGCCACCAGTTGCCCACTCTTCTCGCCCGCATCTACCTGCAGGCTGACCCGCCCCATGCGCTCGCGCCTGGCGGCCCGCTCTGCCCTCAGGCGGTCCAGTCGCTGGACGCGGAACTGGGCCCGCGTGCGCCTCGCCTCGACGCCTTTTCGAATCCAGACTTCCTCTTCCTTGAGCAGCTTGTCGAAGCGGGCGGCGGCGAGCGCTTCCTCGTTGAGCAATTGCTCCTTGCGTCGCTGGTACTCGCCGTAGCTGCCGGGGAAATCTGCCAACCGGCCGCGGTCGAGTTCGATCACCCGGGTCGCCAGGCGGTCCAGGAAACGCCGGTCGTGGGTGATGAAGAGCAGGGCCGTGCCGGATTCCAGCAACAGGTCTTCGAGCCACTCGATGGCGCCGATGTCCAGGTGGTTGGTCGGTTCGTCCAGGAGCAGCACGTCGGGCGTGACGGAAAGCGCACGGGCCAGGGCGAGCCGCTTCTTCTGGCCCCCGGACAGGCTGCCGACCCGGGCGTCCGGATCCAGGGAAAAGCGGCTGATGGCCCGCTCCGCCTGGCTTTCCCAACTCCAGGCACCCTGGGATTCGAGCTCGTGCTGCAGGGTTTCCAGGCGGGGCAGCAACTCGGCGTGGCCCGCCCCCGGTTCGGCCAGCCGCCGCGAGACCTCATGGTATTCCGCCAGCAGTCGGGACACCTCGCCCATTCCGGCGACGACGGCAGAAAAGACCGTCTCGTCCTCGGGCAAGGGCGGCTCCTGGGCCACGTAGCCCAGGCGAAGTCCCGGCGCGCGCCACGTTTCCCCGTCGTCCAGATGGGCTTGCCCGGCCAGGGCGGCCAGCAGTGACGACTTGCCGCTGCCATTGCGGCCAATGAGGGCTACCCGTTCGCCGGGATCCAGTTGCATCGAGACGCTGTCGAGCAGGGGGACGTGGCCGAACGCGAGATGGGCGTTGGTGACGGAAAGCAGCGGCATGGGATCCGATCAGGCCGGGAAGTGGGCGGCGGCGAGGCGTTTCAGGGTGTCCGCGTCCGTCGCGGTAGGGGTGGCCGCAGCCCAGAGGTCGAAGGCGGGGGCTTGTCGGCGTTTTCCGGCCACTGCGGAAAAACCGGCGGCCTTGAGGGTGCCGAGGAGTACCTTCAGCGTGAAGCCACACCGATGGGCCATGTACAGATTTCCGGCGGCCATCTGGGGGCGGTGGCCGTAGAGGATGTCGATGGGTGCGATGGGACCGGCCGGTGAGGTGTAGGCGGGCTCGGTCAGCTTGTCCTCGGCGACGAGTCTGGCAACCGACTGCAGATCGGGACAGGTCAGGATCAGGAAGCCTTCCGGCTTGAGGACCCGGAGGAACTCGACCAGGGCCCGCGGCACGTCGTGCGGGTACAGGTGTTCGATGTTATGGCTGGAAAAAACCGCGTCCACGCTTCCATCCGACACGGCGGCCATGTCGAGCATGCTGCCGACGATGTCGGGCTGGGCCGCCGGATCGATATCCAGGCGCAATTCGCGCCACTCGGCCCCGGCGAAGGCGGCCGTCGTGCGGTCCTTGCGCTTGCGGCCGCAACCGACGTGTAGGAAGGTAGGCATGATCGAAAAGACGGGCTGGGGGCTATTGCCTGGCGCGGTTGCCGCGCGGGGCCGCTATTTTGCCCCGCGGCGGGTCGGCTGGCGAGCCTTTGCGGTGGGCCGGGCCGGTGGCCTTGAAGCGGCTCCGGTATGGCCGGTCGACGGTTGGGCGCCGGTTGCAGTCGGCTTTGGCCCTGAGCGACGTCGCATCGGCGTTTCGCCAGGCCGTGGCGGCGGGACCAGATGGCGTTTGCCGGGACCGATCAGGTCGCTGCGTCCCATGGCGACCAGTGCCTCCCGCAGCAGCGGCCAGTTCTCGGGATCGTGCCAGCGCAGGAAGGCCTTGTGCAATCTGCGTTGCCGCGCACCGCGCACGACCGGGACGGTTTCCGACGCCGCTCCGACCTTGCGCAAGGGGTTCTTGGCGCTGTGGTACATGGCCGTTGCCAGGGCGAGCGGTGTCGGCAAGAAGGTCTGCACCTGGTCTAGCCGGAAGTCGTTGTGCTTGAGCCACAAGGCCAGTTCCAGCATGTCCTCGTCCGTTGTTCCCGGGTGCGCGGCAATGAAATAGGGAATCAGGTACTGCTCCTTGCCGGCGGCCTTCGATGCCTGGTCGAACAGGCGCTTGAACTTCTCGTAGGCGCCCATGCCCGGCTTCATCATTTTCGAGAGGGGGCCTTCTTCCGTGTGCTCCGGCGCAATCTTCAGGTAGCCGCCCACGTGGTGGGTCACCAGTTCCTTCACGTAATCAGGGGAACGCACCGCCAAGTCGTAGCGCAGGCCGGAGCCGATCAGCACCTTCTTGACCCCCGGGAGGGTCCGTGCCTTGCGATAGAGGCGGATCAGGGGACCATGGTCCGTGTCCAGGTTCTCGCAGATGCCCGGGTAGACGCAGGACAGGCGGCGGCACGCCGACTCTATCTTCGCGTCCTTGCAGGCCATCCGGTACATGTTGGCGGTCGGTCCTCCGAGGTCGGACACGATCCCCGTAAACCCCGGAGTCCGGTCGCGGATCTCCTCGATTTCATGCAATATGGATTGCTCGGAGCGGCTCTGGATGATGCGTCCCTCGTGCTCGGTGATGGAACAGAAGGTGCACCCGCCGAAGCAGCCGCGCATGATGTTCACGGAGAAGCGGATCATCTCCCAGGCCGGAATTCGGGCAGCGCCGTAGGCCGGGTGGGGTTGCCGCGCATAGGGCAGGCCATAGACATGGTCCATCTCCGGCGTGCTCAGGGGGATGGGCGGGGGATTCAGCCAGAGGTCTCGGGCCGCCGGCCCGTCGCCGTGGGCCTGGACGAGGGCGCGGGCATTGCCCGGATTGGATTCCAGATGAAAGGCACGGGAGGCGTGGGCATAGAGGACCGGGTCGTGCTTCACTGCCTCGAAGGCCGGCAGGCGAATGACGGTCAGGCTGCGTGCCTGCCTCCGTTGGGCCAGTCGCTCGTCACGGGAAAGCAAGCGTACCGGTTGCGGGCCCGTTGCCACTGGAAGCGCCGGAGTCTGGTTCATCGCGTAGGGGTCCGGATGCGGCGCGACGCCGCCGGGCGTATCTACCACCGTGGAATCGATTTCGATCCATTGGTCGGACGGCCGCCACCCGCGCGTCGCCATGAAGGCCGATCCGCGCAGGTCGCGGATAGCGCCGATGGATTCGCCGCGACCCAGCCGGTGGGACAGTTCCACCAGCGCCCGCTCGGCGTTCCCGAAAAGCAGCAGGTCGGCCTTGCTGTCGACCAGAACTGAGCGCCGCACCGTGTCGGACCAGTAGTCGTAATGGGCGATGCGACGCAGGGAGGCTTCGATACCACCGATCACGACCGGGCAATCCGGAAAGGCCTCCCGGGCCCGCTGGGCGTATACGACGACCGCCCGGTCCGGGCGCCGGTCGGCGGCACCGTCCGGGGTGTAGGCGTCGTCGGAGCGGATCTTCCGGTCCGAGGTGTAGCGATTCACCATCGAATCCATGTTGCCGGCCGTGATCCCGTAGAAGAGCCGCGGACGACCCAGGCGTCGAAAGTCCGCAGCCGATCGCCAGTCCGGCTGGCTGATGATGCCGACCCGGAAACCCTGCGCCTCGAGCAGGCGCCCCACCAGGGCCATGCCGAAGCTCGGGTGGTCGATATAGGCGTCTCCGGTCACCAGGATCACGTCGCAGGCGTCCCAGCCCAGGGCCTCCATTTCGGCCGGGGACATGGGCAGGAAGCGCGCCGTGCCGAAGCGCCTGGCCCAGTAGGGTCGATAGGCGGTGAGGGCTCGGGGCGTGGTCGAGGCTTGCATGGGCGCGCATCCTAGCCGTTTCGGACCGCGGCGGACACCCCTGGCGTCTCGCGGTCTTTGGCGGCGGCCGGTGGCTTCAGGGCGATACGCGGCTGGTCTTCGGCACGTGGCGGGCCAGGAAATCCATCTGGTCCGCCAGGATATGACGATTGCAGAGGATCAGATATTCCGCCTTGTTGGGAATGTAGGGGGCGTAAAGCAACTGCATTCCCGCCTGTTCGGGAGTTCGGCCGCTTTTCCTCTGGTTGCAGCTGCGGCAGGCGGTGACCACGTTCATCCAGGTGTCGCGGCCGCCCTGGGAGACCGGCAGGACGTGGTCCCGGGTCAGCCGCACGGTCGGCAGTTCGTCGCCGCAATAGGCGCAGATATGGCGATCCCGGTGGAAGAGCTCCTGGTTGTCCAGGGGAGGCACTTGAAACAGGGCCCTGGAGGCGAGCGCCTTGCCCCTTATGGCGATGATGCTGTTGGCGTGGATTTCCGACCGCTGCCCCGTGACGCGGTTCGTTCCGCCACGGAAGGTGAAGCAGTGCTCGCCGATGGACCAGGCCACCAAGTCTTTCGCATAGTAGAAGCACGCGTGTTGCCACGTCACCCATCGGTGGGGGACTCCGTGCTGGTCCAGCGTGAGGATCAGGGGTTGATTGGGCATCTCGACTAAAATGCCACAAGGCCTCCGGCTTGGCAAAGCAAAATGAACATCCAAAACCGACAGCAGTTGGGATTCTTGCCGTCAGCTTTGGTCATTTCGCTGATGCTGCACGCGATGGTGCTCGGCCGGCTTTCGCCGCATGCGCCGCCCACCGGCGCCCCGGCTGCGGGTCCGTTGAAGGCAATTCTCAAGGCTCCGTCCATGCCTGCGGGACCCGCAGCGACGGTTCCGGATGAACCGCCCCGTCCGCTTGAAAGTCCGAGGGTTGCGGAAGATGCCGGACACCCCTCTCCTCTCGTCCGTACCGACCAGGCATCCGTCGTCTCCAAGCCTCCCACCACCGAGGCCGCCCACCTTGGCGAGATGCGCGGGCCGGCCCCTGCTTCCGCCCCGCCCGGTACGCCGGTGACGACGCCGGGGCCGGCAGCGAATGCCGCGCCCGGTGGCTCTCCCGAAGCGGTCGGCGGAATTTCCCCCGCCCCGCAACGGGAATCATCCGACGACGGCCTGGATTCGAGCGGGTTGCGCCAGTATCGGGTTGCCCTGGCAGGACAGGCCAAGCGTTTCAAGCGTTATCCCCGGCAAGCGATCGACGAGGGCACCGAGGGCACGGCGGAGATTCGCATCTCGATCGTTTCCG
Source organism: Pseudomonadota bacterium (assembly GCA_052035955.1). Classification (GTDB taxonomy): domain Bacteria; phylum Pseudomonadota; class Gammaproteobacteria; order Burkholderiales; family Rhodocyclaceae; genus JAEUNJ01. Next base: position 15,806 of record JBPOHD010000140.1, on the reverse strand, counting down.
ACAGGCCCTTCCCGGTCACCCAGGTGGTTCGTTCGAGTGGTGCGGCGATTCTGGATGCGGCGGCCCTGGAAATCATCCGGCAGGCGACGACGCGTACGCCCGTCCCGGAATCCTTGCGAGGCAAGTCCTTCACGGTCAACCTGCCGGTCGTGTTCGACCTTTCGGAACAGTGATCAGCGGGCAGCCAGTGCCGAAGGCGGCGGGCCATCGATGGCCCCGCTGTGGAAACCGAACCGGCCGCGCCGGCGGTCCTCGAAAAAGTGCTTCAGCGTCATGCCTATCGTCCGGAAGGCGATTTCCTGCCAGGGAATCTGTTCTTCCCGGAACAGCGCGACCTCGAGGGTCTCCACGCCGGGCGCAAAATCCAGGTCCAGCAGGCGCGCACGATAAACGGCGTGGACCTGACTGATGTGGGGGACGCTGATGACCGTGTAGAGGTCAGACAGTTCGATGCGGGCGCAAGCCTCCTCCAGCGTTTCCCGCGTCGCTGCATCGGCCAGGGTCTCCCCGTTTTCCATGAAGCCGGCGGGCAGGGTCCATTTGCCGTATCGCGGTTCGATCGCGCGCCGGCATAGCAGGATGCTGTCCTCCCATACCGGCAGGCTGCCGACCACGAGTTTCGGATTACGGTAATGGATGACGCCGCAACGGTCGCAGACGTGTCGCGGCAAAGTATCACCCTCGGGTACCCGAAAACTGACGGCGGAGCCGCAACTGCTGCAGAAATTGATGGTCGGGTCCATGGGGTTCGAAACTATTGTAGCCCATGCCGTTCGGGCCAAGACCGGCCGGCCCGGCATCCGCGCCGTGCGTTGGTTTCGCCCGATTGCGGGTCTCGCCGCGCGATGGTATAAGCGACGAATGCCGCCGCCTTCCGTCCCAACCACCGCGGAAACCACCTTGCGCCCGGCCATCCAGGGGCTAGACCTGATCAGGTTCGAGGCCCTGAAGGCGGCCGGCGACCTGCCGTCGCCCAAGGCTGCGGCCCTGGCCATCATTCGGCTGACGACGAAGGAAAACGTCACGCTGGGGGAGGTCGCCCAGGCGACCAAGTCGGATCCCGCGTTTGTCGGGCGATTGATCAAGGCTGCCAATGGCTTGCATCCTTCCGGCGGGCGCCCGGTGGCCTCCGTGAAGGATGCCCTTGTCCTGCTCGGAATTCCCGCCGTGCGTTCCCTGGCCTTGGGATTCTCCCTGCTTGCCAGCTATGGGCGCGGCCGTTGCGCCAATTTCCCCTACGCTCGGTTCTGGTCCCATTCCCTCGCCAGGGCGATCGCCCTGCAGGAATTGACCATCCGTACCCGAGCGGCAGCCCCCGAGGAGGCCTTCAGCGTCGGATTGCTGAGCAGCGTCGGGGAACTGGCCCTGGCTACTGTCTTTCCCGATCGCTACTCCGAATTGCTGGGCGCCGTCGTCGGCGCGGATGCGGAGGAGATCCGGACGAAACAACGCGAGGCTTTCGCCATCAACGATCGGGAGATGACGGCTTGCATGCTGCTGGATTGGGGCTTGCCGAAAACCTTCGTCGAGCCGGTCTACTTCCGGGACCATCCCGACTCGGCGCCCTTCCCCGAGGGGTCCAGGCCGGCAATCGTCACCCAGTCCCTTTACCTGGCCGAGCGGATCGCCGATTTCTGTGTTGCCGAGGACCACGCGCGACATGGGTTGATGCCGGAAATCCTCCGTTGCGGCGGGCGCCTGTCCCTCGACGACCAGGAAATGTCGGGCCTGTGCGATTCGGTGGCAAGGCAATGGCAGGAATGGGGCGCCATGCTGAGCGTGCGGACCTCGAAGGTTCCCACCCTCGACGAGTTGAGCCAGGGGCCTCCGCCCCCATCGGTCATGACGGGGGCCCCGCAGGAGGCCAAGACGACCGTGCCGATGCGTATCCTTCTGGTGGACGACGACAAGGTCATGCGGACCCTCCAGCGGTCCTTGCTTGCTGCGGCGGGCCATCAGGTGTTCGAGGCCGAGAACGGAATTCAGGGCCTCGAGATGGCCATGGAAGTTCGGCCCCAGATCATGGTGATCGATTGGGTGATGCCGGAAATGGACGGACTGGATCTGACCCGATCCCTTCGCCAAAGCAAGGTTGGGCGCTCGATCTACATCCTGTTGCTGACCGCCTTGGAGGACGACGACCACTTGGTCCAGGCCTTCGACGCTGGGGTCGATGACTTCCTCGGCAAGCCCTTGAAGCCGAGAGTCCTTGCCGCCCGCCTGCGAGCAGGGCAGCGGGTGGTCCAGCTCCAGGAGGAGATCGAGAAGGACCGGGAAGAAATCCGCCGGTTTGCAGGGGAGCTTGCGGTCACCAACCGTCGGCTCCATGAGGCCGCCCTGACCGATCCGCTGACCCGACTGCCGAATCGACGTTATGCCATGGAACGGTTGCAGCAGGAATGGGCGGCCGCCTTGCGCCATGGCCGGGCCCTTTGTTGCATGGCCATCGATGTGGATCGATTCAAGGAGGTCAACGACCGGCATGGCCATGACGTCGGTGACCAGGTTCTCCAGGAATTGTCCAACGCCGTCCGATCGTCCATCCGGGCCGAAGACGTCGTCTGCCGGGTGGGTGGGGACGAATTTCTCGTCATCTGTCCGGATACGACACTGGAGCCGTCGCTGCTGGTGGCCGAACGGGTCCGTCGTTCGGTCGGGTCGATACGGATCCGATGCGACGACGCCCTGGTCGGGACCTCGGTCAGCATCGGTGTGGCGCAACGGGAGGACGCGATGACCCATTGCGACGCCTTGATAAAGAGCGCAGACCTTGGCGCCTATGCCGCGAAACAGCGGGGGCGCGACAACGTCGCGACAATCCAGCGCCCGAACGGCCTTCCTGATACAGGTAAGCACCCCGGGGTGAGATCGCAATGACGCGCCAACCGACGTTACGCATGCTGATGGTCGAAGATTCGGAGGACGACGCCTTCCTCCTCTACTCCGAGCTCAAGGCACGCGGCGTTCGTCTGCATTACCAGCGGGTTGATTGCGCGCCGGACCTCGAGCGTGCACTCCAGGACGGGGAATGGGATGTGATCATTTGCGACCACGACATGCCGCGCTTCGACTCCCTGTCGGCTCTTCACACCCTCAAGGCCTGCAAGCGCGACATCCCTTTCATCATCTATTCGGGCCAGATCAGCGACCAGCAGGCGGTATCGGCCATGCGCGAGGGTGTCCAGGATTACGTGGAAAAGGGAAACATTTCGCGTCTCATGCCGGTGATCGAACGGGAACTCAAGAACGCCGCCACCCGGCGCGCTGTCCGGGAAGCCGATGGCCGTATCCGTTCCCTGGCCTTCTACGATTCCCTTTCACAATTGCCGAATCACAACCTGTTCTGTTCGCGGGTGACGGAATGGATACTGGCAACGGAGCGCGAAGGCGGATCCCCCGCGGGTGCCGTCCTGCATGTGGACCTGGACCGCTTCATGCGGATAAATGCCTCCTTCGGCTATGAGGCAGGCAGCGACATCCTGCGCCATGCTGCGGACCGCATCACGGCTGCCGTCGGGCCCGGTGTGCTGGTGGCCCGACTGGCCGGGGACACCTTCGGCGTCTTCCTGGCATCGGTCGATGACCAGGCCGCGATCCAACCGGTGGTGGATTCCCTGCGGCGGGCTTTCGAGGCTTCCTTCCGCAAGGGAAACGTCGAACTCTTCCTGTCGGCCAGCATCGGTATTGCCGTCCTTCCCAGGGACGGCGTCGAGGTTTACGAATTGCTGATGAACGCGGAGACCGCTGCGGCGCAGGTCAAGAAGCGCGGGGGAAACGGGTTCGAGTATTACCGCCGGGACATGAGCGCGACTTCGGCTGAGCGGCTTTCCATCGAGTCGGACCTGCGGCACGCCGTTGAGCGCAATGAGTTGTTCCTGCAATTCCAGCCCTGCGTCGATACGCAGACCCAGAAGATCGTCGGCGTCGAGGCCCTGGTGCGCTGGCGCCACCCTGACCGGGGCCTGATGCCGCCCGACCGCTTCATTCCCATCGCAGACGAATCAGGACTGATCGTCGAAATCGGCGAATGGGTCCTCCGTCAGTCTTGCCTTGAGGGGCGCCGTCTGCTGGACATGGGCTACGACATCTATGTCGCGGTGAATGTATCCGCGGTCCAGTTCGCCCAACCACGCCTGCTGGAGATCGTCGGCCAGGTCCTGGCGGAAACGGGATTGCCCGCGCGCAGCCTGCAACTGGAGATTACCGAGTCCGTGCTCATGGCCGATGCCGAATCGGCGAGCGGAATGCTCAAGGCTTTCAAACACATGGGGGTTCACATCTCGGTGGATGATTTCGGGACCGGCTATTCGTCCCTTTCCTACCTGAAGCGTTTTCCGATCGACGTGCTCAAGATCGACAAGTCCTTCGTTCGGGACCTTCCCCAGGACGAGGACGACGACGCCATTGTCCGGGCGATCGTTGCGCTGGCCCGTAGCCTGCGCCTGACCACGGTTGCCGAGGGTGTCGAAACGGCGGAGCAGGCGGCCTTTCTCGCTCGCGAAGCCTGCGACCGATTCCAGGGCTATTTCTTCAGCCGTCCATTGGATGTGGTCGACCTTGAGCACAGGTTGAAGGCCCAGAATCAGGAATAAGGCAAGAAATTCAGCTTGATATCGTCGTTTTGTAAGGTTTTTTCTTACAAAGCGAGGCGAAGTGCTTCTTACAAAAAAAAGCGCATCCGCTGGGATGGTTTAGTTGACCTCATTGCGGCGACAATCCACTCACCGCCCAACCATCCGCGCATGTCGCGCCGGGCGGATCGCAAAGGAGCAATGAGCCATGAAATCGACTGACACCTACAACGACATAAAGGAAGTCAATCTCGCCTACCTGATGCTGGCCCAGAACATGGTCCGGTCCGACAAGGAGTCGGCCGTGTTCAGGTTGGGCATAAGTGAAGAGATTGCCGACATCCTCGATCGGCTCACCCCGGGCCAGGTTCTCAAGATGGCCAGTACGGACATGCTTCTTTGCCGTTTCCGCTTCGATGACTCCCTGCTGATCGACCTTCTCGCCAATCATGAGCGGGATCGCGGCATCGGCCACCTGCATGCGGCCATTTTGGCTGCCGGCCGACCCGTGGAAACCGTATCCTGAGCCCGGCATCGCCGGGGGCCGGAGGGGGCCGTACGTTCCCTCCCATAGCATCCGTCAGCGGAGGAATCCATGCGTAACAAGTCTGTCATTTCCGAGGCCCGCGATATCCGTCTGGCCATTGAACTCATTGAACTCGGCGCGCGGCTCCAGTTGCTGGAGGCCGAAACCAAGCTCTCGCGGGAACGCCTGCTCAAACTCTACAAGGAAGTGAAAGGGGAGTCCCCGCCCAAGGGCATGCTGCCCTTTTCCACAGACTGGTTCATGACCTGGCAGCCCAACATCCATGCCTCGTTGTTCATGGCTTACTTCCGCTTCCTGGCTCGCAATACGCGACTGGAAGGTCTGGAGCGCATCATCAAGTCCTATCGTCTCTACCTCGAGCAGGTGCGGCGCTTGGGCATGGATCCGGTGCTCTCCCTGACCCGGGCGTGGACCATGGTCCGCTTTTTCGACGCCAAGATGCTTCAGATGGCCGTATGCGGCGATTGCGGCGGCGAATTTGTCGCCCACGCCTTCGACCCGGTCGACCGTTATGTCTGCGGCCTTTGCCATATTCCCGCCAGGGCCGGAAAGACCCGTCGGGCTGCGGAAGCCTCGGCGATGGTGGCCGCCATCGCCTGAACTGGATCTCCTGCGCGGTCAAGACGACCAGCTTCGGCTGGTCTTTTTTTAACTGTTGGTTGTCATTCGTTGTCCAACGGTGCACTAATACCGGTTTGCGGTTATGATTTCACCCATTGGCTGGGGGGGTGGCTGCAGGTCGTCGAACCGTGATCCGGATTCCTTTCGGCTTTCCGTTCCGGCGACACAGAACGAGGGTCCGGTCGCAGTGGGTGGCACCGCGGCGCGATGGCCGGACGATGTGCGGAGATAGGCAATGTTCCTGTTGATCGGGTATGTGATCATCCTGGCCGCTTCGGTCGGGACCTACGCCGTTCACGGTAGCCTGGCGGCACTCTTCGTCCCGCTGGAATACCTTGCGATCATCGGCCTGATGACCGGCGGATTCATCGCCGGAAACGGGGGAAAGGCGATCAAGGCAACCTTGTCGGCGCTCCCGTCGGTCCTCAAGGGTTCCCATTTCTCCAAGGCGCTCTACATGGACCTCCTGGCCATGCTCTTCGAGATACTCGCCAAGGTGAGGAAAGAGGGGCTGATGTCCATCGAAGGAGATATCGAGAATCCCGAAGGCAGCCCGATCTTTGCGAAGTATCCCAACATCGCGGCGGACCACCACGTGATGGAGTTCCTTACCGACTACCTGCGCATGATGGTGGGGGGGAACCTAAACGCCTTCGAGATCGAGAACCTGATGGATATCGAAATAGAGACCCATCACCAGGAGGCCCATCTGCCCGCCCACATCATGTCGAAGGTCGCCGATTCGGTTCCGGCCTTCGGTATCGTCGTGGCCGTGATGGGCGTCGTCAACGTGATGGGATCGGTCGGCGAGCCACCCGCCGTGCTCGGGCGCATGATCGGCGGAGCGCTGGTGGGGACCTTCCTGGGGATCCTCGTTTCCTACGGTTTCGTAGCACCCATCGCCAGCCAGCTCGAGCAGAAGGTCGACGAGGGAAGCAAGATATTCGTCTGCATGAAGACAGTGCTCCTGGCGAGCATGAACGGATATGCGCCACAGATCGCCGTCGAGTTCGGCCGTAAGGTCTTGTTTTCTACGGAACGGCCGACGTTCAGCGAACTGGAGGAAGACCTCAAGGCGCGCAAAGGCAAGTGATGGCAGTCCATGAGCGACGATAGCCAGCAGCCGATAGTCGTCAAGAAAATCAAGAAGGGAGGCGGTGGCCACCATGGCGGCGCCTGGAAGATTGCCTACGCGGACTTCGTGACGGCGATGATGGCCTTCTTCCTGCTGATGTGGTTGCTGGGCTCCACGACCAAGGGGGACCTCAAGGGCATCGCCGATTATTTCCAGACGCCGCTCAAGGTTGCCTTGTTCGGTGGCTCCGGGTCGGGAGACTCCTCAAGTTTGATCCAGGGGGGTGGTGAGGATCTGACGCGGACCCACGGACAGGTGAAGAAGGGCGATGTCGAAGCGGAGAAGAAGACCATCAATCTCCAGGCCCTCAGGGCCGATTTCGAGAAACAGGAGAAGCAAAGACTGGAGGGCCTGAAACTCCAGATCGAGAAGATGATTGAAGCGGACCCGGTCCTCAAGCAGTTCAAGAGCCAGCTGCTGCTCGATCTGACCAGCGAGGGGCTGCGGATCCAGATCGTCGACGAGAAGAACCGCCCGATGTTCGACTCAGCCAGTTCGGAATTGAAATCTTATACACGCCAGATACTGAGGGAGATCGGTCGTGCCCTCAACGGGGTGGAGAACCGGATTTCCCTTTCCGGGCACACGGATGCGACGCCCTATACGGGTGGTGACAAGGGGTTCGGCAACTGGGAACTGTCGACGAATCGCGCAAATGCGTCACGGCGCGAACTGGTCGTCGGCGGTCTCGTCGACGCCAAGGTGATGCGGGTCGTCGGCCTGGCGTCCACGGTGCTCTACGACAAGGACGATCCGCACAATCCGATCAATCGGCGCATTTCGATCATCGTGATGAACAAGCGGACCGAAGACGCGATCCTGCGCGACGGACGTCCGGAGGACGTCGAAGTCTCCGATGCCGCCAATGCCCAGTCGGTGACGGAAGAGGCGGCGCGCCGTGAAAAACAATAGAATCGAACGCGTCCGCGACAGTCGCATCCCACGGTAGACCAACATGAAATTCTTCGATAAGGAATTCTGGATCGGCTTGGCGGCGGCCATTGCGGTCGGCGTTGCCGCTGCCGCCATCGTGCCTGCCTTGGCACAATCGGTCGTTCCATTCGTCGTGGCGCTCCTTGTGGCCTTCGTCGCCGCCCGGGCGGTGGGCCTGTTGGTCGCGCCGGCGGCGCCGCAGGTGGAGGGGCACCGTCAATCCGCGGCGTCCGGTGCCCCGACGTCCGACCTGCGCTCGATTCTCACCGAGACCTCGAGGCAGTTCGAGGCCCAACATGCCGCCGTGACGGCGGAACTGTCCCAGGTCCAAACGGTGCTGGGAAACGCAATCTCTCAGCTCACCGAAAGCTTCCAGGGTCTCTATGGCATCACCGAAACCCAGCGCAAGGTGACCCTCTCGGTGACTGCCGGAAACGGCCACGACGATTCTGCGGCGGGCTTCGAGGAGTTCGTGCACAACACCTCCGAAGTGATGCAGAAGGTTGTCGATTCGGTCGTCGCGAACAGCAAGCTGGGCATGGAACTCGTCGATCTCACCGACAGCATCGCGGCGCGCACCCGAGACGTACAGGGCATCCTGTCCGAAATTGGCGCAATCGCCAAGCAGACGAACCTGCTGGCGCTGAATGCCGCCATCGAGGCGGCCCGGGCCGGCGAGGCGGGGCGCGGTTTCGCTGTCGTTGCCGACGAGGTCCGCGACCTCTCCGGACGAACGACCCAGTTCAGCCAGCAGATAAACGCGATGATGCAATCGATGCAGCAGTCCGTCCGGCAGACCGAGGAGGCGATACAACGCATGGCCAGCCAGGACATGACCTTTGCCCTCGAATCGAAGAGCCGCGTGGCCGAGATCATCGAGACCATGGAGGGCGAGAACCGCAAGCGCGCCGATGCCATCTCCCGCCTCGGCGAAAGCGCCGGACAGGTCGATACCCAGGTGGCGCGGGCGGTGACGGCCCTGCAGTTCCAGGACATGGTGTCGCAGTTGGTGGGCCGCGTCCGTCAGCGGGTCGATGGCCTGCACGAGGTTGCCGGGGAACTGTCGAAGCTCGGGCAACGGATTGCGGAAACCGGCGGTGGTGAGGATTTCTCGGCGGCAATCGCGTCGATGCGCATGGAATTGGGTCGGATCGGCAGCGCCCTGGCGGGCCTCGGAGCTGCCAAGGGCGAGTCGGCCGAATCGAAATCCAAGTCCCTGGCCCAGGGCGATATCGAACTCTTCTAGCGGGAGCAAAGGCATGGCTAAAAACATACTTGCAGTAGACGACTCGGCGTCCATCCGCCAGATGGTGTCCTTCACCCTCAAGAGCTCCGGCTACGAGGTGACGGAAGCGGTTGACGGACAGGATGGCATGGACAAGGCCAAGGCCAAGACCTTCAATCTGATCCTCACGGACCAGAACATGCCCCGCATGGATGGCCTGACCCTGATCAAGAGCCTGCGAGCGATGCCTCAGTACAAGGCCGTGCCGATCCTGATGTTGACGACGGAATCCTCGGACGCGATGAAGCAACAGGGGCGGGCAGCGGGTGCGACGGGATGGCTGGTCAAGCCCTTCGATCCTCAGAAGCTGGTGGAGGTCGTCAAGAAGGTGATCGGCTAGCCCGGAAATTTCATCGGGAGGTCGGCGGAACCGCCGGTAAGGCGCTCTAATACAGGTGTCGAAGCCGTAAGTAGAGGAGTTCCGCCGATGCCAAAGTGTACCGCTGATGAACTTGGTTTTGGGCGCCAGGGTCGGCGCAGTATCGAGGCCAACTTTGCGGGAGGCGCGATCAGCTCGGATGGTGGGCTGATGCTGCTGCGGCAGGTGGATCGCCGCATTGGGCTGTCGGCTGGCGTGGCGGCCGCATTGCACGATCCCCGCCATCCTGATCTGATCACGCACGAGCTGCGCGATCTGGTGGCGCAGCGTCTGTATGGACTGTGCTGCGGCTATGAGGACCTGAACGATCACGCCGCGCTGCGCAGTGATCCGCTGATGCAGACGGCGGTCGGGACGGGCGAGGACCTGGGCAGCAGCCCGACGCTGTGTCGGATGGAACGGCGGGCGAATCGGGCGGATATCGTCGCCCTCAACCGCGTTCTGGTTGAGCAGTTCATCGCTGGCCAAGCCGTCGTACCGGAAGAACTGATCCTCGACATCGATGCGTCCGACATCCCGCTGCACGGCGATCAGGAGAACGCGGAGTTCCACGCCTACTACGATCACTACTGCTACCTGCCCCTCTACGTCTTCTGTGACAAGGCCATGCTGGCCTGTGTCCTGCGCAACAGCCGGATCGACGGCGCCAAGCACGCGGCTGCCGTCATCAAGTTGTTGGTGACGCGACTGCGGCAGGCCTGGCCCAAGGTGCGTCTCATCGTTCGCGGCGATTCCGGCTTCTGCCGGCAGCGTCTCATCCGCTGGTGCGAGCGCCAGGACGTCGGCTACGTGATTGGCGTGGCGCGCAATGCCCGCCTGCATCGGGTCGTCGAACCGTGGGAGAAGCGCCTGGAGAAACGTTACGTCGGAACCAAGGAGAAGCAGCGGTCAATCCGCGAGTTCCGCTACGCTGCCGACAGTTGGGACAAGGAACGACGAATCGTCACGCGACTGGAGTTCGGCAGCCAGGGGGCCAATCCGCGTTTCGTCGTGACGAATCTGGATCGCCCGGCCGAAGCGCTATACGACGACCTGTACTGCCAGCGGGGCGAGGCGGAGAACCGGATCAAGGAAGCCCAGCTCGATCTGTTCGGCACCCGGACCAGCTGCCGGAAGTTCCTCGCCAACTGGCTGCGCATCCTGTTCTCGGCGCTGGCCTACACGCTGATGCAGCGCTTGCGCGAGATCGGCCTGGCTGCCACCGAACTCGCCAACGCGACAGCGGCGACGATTCGGGTGCGCCTGCTCAAGATCGGCGCCGCCGTCGTTCGCAACACGCGGCGTATCCGCATCCTGTTCGCCTCGCATCATCCGCTGCGTAACACCTTCCTCATCGCCGCTCGCGCCCTGGCCTCACCATAGCCCATCCCGAGTGCGGCCCCGACATGCTGACGCTTCGGGGGTTGGGGGAGGTTCGCCCACTCGCTCGGCTATTGCCCAAAATCTAAGCAATGACATCGCACGGCTGCGTCAGTCAATAGCCTCACCACCCAAGAAACCCAATTAAAGAGCAGTCGGTGAAATATCCGGGCTAGTTCGGGCCGCAAAGCAGGGGAAGGAGGGGCGATGGCCATCGACATGAGCCAGTTCTACCAGGTCTTCTTCGAGGAGACCGAAGAACATCTGGCTTCAATGGAGTCACTGCTGCTCGACCTGGATGTCGGCGCGCCCGACCCGGAGCAGCTCAACGCGGTCTTTCGGGCCGCCCATTCGATCAAGGGATCGTCCGGAACCTTCGGGTTCACCGATCTGGCCGACGTCACGCACATCCTCGAAAATCTGCTCGACCGGGTACGCAAGGGTGAGCTCGCGTTGCGCGAGGAGATGATCGATGCTTTCCTGGCGGCGGGGGACGTGCTCAAGGTTCTGCTCGCCGCCCACCGGGGCGAAGGCGAGCGGGACCCGGTCGCGGTGGAGGCGATTTGTGCGCGGCTGCGCGGCCTGACCGAAGGAGGCAGCGGAGGGGAGCCCCCCGCCGTCCGGCAGGCACCCGCGGCCGTTGAAACCATCCCGACCGGAGGCGGAGGCGCAGGCGAGGGCCTCGACCTGAGGTTCGTCCTCGAAGAATCCGGCGGGGGCGATGCCGCCGCCAATCTGATCGCCGAGCTGGAGGGCTGCGGCAGTGTCCGCATCCTCACCCGGGGCGACGATGGCCAGGCTTGGCACCTCGAACTGCATGGACAGGCGAATGCCGAAGACGTTCGAGGCATCCTCGAGTTCGTCGCCCGCACGGACAGCATTCGCGTGGCAGCTCTCGGCACCTTGGACGACGGGGCGGAGGGTTCCGCCGACGGCGCCTACGGGTTTTTTGCAGACCCACCGACCGCCATCGGCTCTCGGGAAGAAGCCTATGGCCTGTTCGAGGCGCCCGCCGTGGCAGGCGGTCCGGCTCCCGCATCTTCAGAGGCGTCCGGCGAGACGGCCTACGGCTTCTTCCAACCGGTGGATACGCCGACGTCCGAGGGCGCTCCCGCCGAGGAGACCGCCTACGGGTTTTTCGTCGATCCGGCAACCGTAAAGGTGCAGACAGCCTCACCTGCGGAGTCGGTTGCGGCGGTCAAGCCGGCCGACGCCGGCGACGGAAGCTACGGTTTCTTTGCCGAATTGCCGGCGCCACCCGTGATGGCTGCCGATGCAACGGCACCGGCGCGATCTGCCGAGCCCGCGGCGCCTCTCGCGGCCGTCGCAACCCAGGTGGCGCCGGCGGCGCGGGAGACCGCCGCGCCCCAGGAAGTGCGCAAGGCGGCGTCGAAGCCCATGGGCGGCGGCGATACCTCGATCCGCGTCAGCGTCGAGAAAGTAGACCAACTGATCAATCTGGTGGGCGAGCTCGTGATCACCCAGGCCATGCTGGCGCAGGCGGCCGAGGTACTCGATCCGGTGGAGTTCGAGCGCCTGCACAACGGCCTCGTTCAGTTGGAACGCAATTCCCGGGATCTGCAGGAGGCGGTGATGTCCATCCGCATGATGCCGATTTCCGTGGTCTTCTCGCGCTTTCCGCGGGTCGTCCGGGATCTCTCCCAGAAACTCGGCAAGCACGTCGAGCTCAAGCTGATCGGCGAGGACACCGAACTCGACAAGAGCCTCGTGGAGCGGATCACCGACCCGCTGACCCATCTGGTGCGCAACAGCCTGGACCATGGCATCGAATCACCGGAGGAACGGACAGCCAAGGGCAAACAGGCGTCCGGCACCATCACGCTCAAGGCCTACCACCAGAGCGGCCACATCGTCATCGAGGTGAGCGACGATGGCGCAGGCCTGAACCGCCAGCGGATTCTGTCGAAAGCCAGGGAGCGGGGCCTGCCTGTCCATGACCAGATGGGCGACAGCGAGGTCTGGCAACTGATTTTCGAGGCCGGCTTTTCGACTGCCGACAAGGTCACCGAGGTCTCTGGGCGCGGTGTCGGGATGGACGTGGTCAAGCGAAACATCACAGCCATGGGCGGACGGGTCGAGATCGAGTCCATGCTCGGCATCGGCACCCGGATGACCGTCCGCCTCCCGCTCACCCTGGCCATTCTCGACGGCATGTCGGTTGCTGTCGGTGGCGAAACCTACATCATCCCCCTCGGTTACGTCATGGAGTCCCTGCAAGCGACGCGCTCTGCAATCAAGAGCATTTCCGGTGTCGAGCGCCTGCTGCAGGTCCGCGGCGAATATCTGCCTGTAATCGTCCTCCATGAGGTCTTCGAAGTTCCCGGCGCTGAAAGCTCGCTGGAGCGGGGGATCATGGTCGTGCTCGAAACGGACGGTGCCCGCTCGGCACTGTTCGTCGATGCCCTCGTCGGGCAGCACCAGGTCGTGATCAAGAGCCTGGAAGCCAACTACCGCCGGGTGAACGGGATTTCCGGCGCCACCATCATGGGGGACGGTCGGGTAGCCCTGATCCTCGACGTCCCCGCACTGGCCGGCATGGCGCGCAGCCAGATGCCGGCCGCCGCCTGATTTCGAACGGAGCGAGAACACATGGTCCAGGAAAACAGCAGCCGTCCCGCGGAGACCCAGGAATCCGGGCCCGCCCAGGAGTACCTGACCTTCACCCTCGGCCCGGAGGAGTATGCGATCGATATCCTGAAGGTGCAGGAAATCCGCGGATACGAGACGCCTACGTCCATCGCGCAGGCACCGGCCTTCATCAAGGGCGTCATCAACCTGCGGGGCACCATCGTGCCCATCGTCGATCTCCGCATCAAGTTCGGTGTCGGCGAGGCGGAATACACGCCATTCACCGTGGTCATCATCCTCAATTTCGGCCACCGTATCGTCGGTATCGTCGTGGATGGCGTATCCGACGTCATTTCCCTGACCCCCGAGCAGATTCGCCCGGCGCCGGAATTCGCCGCGACGGTCGATACCAAGTACATCGAGGGATTGGGGACGCTGGGCGAGCGGATGCTGATCGTCGTCGATATCGGCCGCCTGATGTTGTCCCCGGAGATGGCCCTGGTCGACGATGTCGAAGCAGCAATCCACTGAGGGGACCGCCATGCATCTGCGCCTGAGGACCAAACTCCTGGTCATGGTGGCCATCCCGCTGCTCGGGATGCTCTGGGTATCGACCTGGAACACCGTGGAAAAGGCCACCCTGGCCCGGGACATGGGACGCCTTCAGAACCTGGTCGAGGTATCCACTTCCATCGGAGCGCTGGTCCACGAATTGCAGAAGGAGCGTGGAATGAGCGCCGGCTTCCTGGGCAGCAAGGGGGCGAATTTCCGCGATGAACTCAAGGCCCAACGACTGGTGTCCGACAAATCCACGGGTGACTTGCAGTCCGCCCTGTCCCGTTTCAACGCCGCGGACTACGGCGCCGGATTGGAGGCAAGCATAGGCGAGGCGAAACGCATGGTGGGCGATCTCGCGGCGAAGCGCGAGGCGGTCTCGGCCCTGAGCATTCCCGGTCCGGATGCGATCTCCTACTACACGAAGACCATCGCCGCCTTGCTTGCCGTGCCGGGCAATACCGCCACCCTTTCCCGGGTCAGCGAAGTCGGGAAACTGGCGAGCGCCTACAGTGCCTTCCTGCAGGCGAAGGAGCGGGCCGGCATCGAGCGTGCGCTGCTGTCGAATGTCCTCGGTGCCGACCGCTTTGCCCCGGACATGCTGGTCCGCTTCCTCTCCAACGCCTCGGCCCAGGACACCTGGTTCGGCGTCTTCGAAGGCTATGCGAACGAGCGGCAGAAGACTTTCCACAAGTCAAAGGTGACCGGCCCCGCGGTGGACGAAGTGGCGAAGACCAAGAAGGCCGCCATCGAGAAGATGTCCGAGGCCTCTCTTGGCATGGACGCCAAGCAGTGGTTCAAGGCCGCGACGGGGCGTATCGACTTGCTGAAGGAGGTCGAGAACCAGTTGGCGACGGACCTGACGGACTCCATGGCCACCCTGGAAGGGGAGGCGTCGACCATCGCCTGGGTCTACGGCCTGATCACGCTGCTGGCAACGGCCATCGTCATGGTCGTGGCCTGGACTTTTTCCAGGCGCATCCTCGGGCAGATCGGCGGGGAGCCCGAGACTGCCCTGGAAGTGGCCCATGCCGTCGCCGATGGCAAACTGGACAATCAAATAGATCTGCGGGCAGGGGATACGTCCAGTCTCCTGGCGTCCATGAAGGCGATGCAGGCGCAGTTGTTGTCGCGGATCGAGAAGGACCGCCAAACCGCGAACGAATCCCTGCGCATCAAGATCGCCCTCGACAACGTCAGCACGGGAGTGATGATCGCCGATACCGATCGGACGATCATCTACACCAACCGGTCGGTGCAGCGTCTCCTCAAGGGGGCCGAGGCGGACATCCGCAGGGAATTGCCCAAGTTCGACGCCGATCGCCTGATCGGCAGCAATATCGATGGTTTCCACAAGAACCCGGCCCACCAGGCCAAGCTTCTCGGGAACTTCACCAGCACCCACACAGCGAATCTTGAAGTTGGCGGCCGTTACATGACCGTCTCCGCCAATCCGGTCATCAACGATGCTGGCGAGCGCATCGGGTCCGTGGCCGAGTGGCGGGACCGGACGGACGAGGTGGCCGTCGAGCGCGAGGTGGAGGGCATCGTCGGAGCGGCGTCCCTGGGTGACCTGTCCCGCCGGGTCGTGCCCGAAGGGAAGACCGGATTCTTCGCCAACCTGGCGACGGCCCTGAACAATTTGCTCGATAACACCCAGACGGCGCTGGTCGCGACTTCGGACGTGCTGGCCCGGGTGGCCCAGGGCGACCTGACGAAGAAGATAGATGCGGAGTACGAGGGCACCTTCGGTCAATTGAAGGACGACACGAACACCACGGTAGAGCGCTTGCGGGAGGTAGTGGGGCGGATCAAGGAAGCGTCGGACGCCA
>JBPOHD010000099.1:0-2794 GCA_052035955.1 Pseudomonadota bacterium | reverse complement strand
TGTCTCCGCCTTACCTGATACTCTCGCTGATCGTGTTCTCGTTGACCTTCCCTGGGTCCGCGCGGCTGAAGCTGACGATCTGGCAGAGCATCCGGAACATCGTTTTCGGTTGGATCGGGATATCGCTGCTGCTGCTTTTCTTCGGGTATGCGAGCCGCTACATCAAGCAGTTCGAGCCCGAGGTGTTGCTTGCGTGGGCATGGTTCGCACCGCTTTGCCTGGTTCTGAGCCATCTGCTTTTCCGGGCATCGGCACCTTATATCCTTCATCTGCAAAGCCCCCCAAAACGGGTGGTGGTCGTGGGCATGAACGAGCAGGGAATCGCGCTTGCGGAGCGGATTTCCGGCGACAAGTACGCGAACATGGATCTGATGGGCTTCTTCGACGACCGGGCGCCCGAACGCCTTGCGATGCAGTCGGACTACAGCCTCCTTGGACGCTTCAAGGACTTGTCACGTTACGTCAAGGAGGAACGGATCCACGTGATCTACATGTCGTTGCCCATGACGACTCAGCCGCGCATCCTCCATCTGCTCGATGAATTGCGCGATACCACCGCCTCCATTTATTTCGTCCCGGACCTTTTCGTGACGGACCTCATCCAGGGGCGGATGGACATGGTTTGCGGAATGCCGGTGGTGGCGGTTTGCGAGTCACCCTTCACCGGAACCAATGGCATGGTCAAGCGGATCTCCGACGTGATTCTGGCAACCTTGATCCTGATATTGATCTCCCCCATCCTGCTGGTGATCGCCGCCGCCATACGGCTCACGTCCCCCGGTCCGATCATCTTCAAACAGAGGCGATACGGCCTGGACGGCGAGGAAATCTTCGTCTACAAGTTCCGGTCGATGACCGTCACGGAGGATGGTGGAACGATCAAGCAGGCACAGAAGAACGACCAGAGGATCACCCCGCTGGGGGGCTTCCTGCGCAAGTCGTCATTGGATGAGTTGCCCCAGTTCGTCAATGTGCTCCAAGGAAGAATGAGCATCGTGGGTCCCCGGCCTCACGCCGTTGCCCACAACGAGATGTATCGCAAGCTGATCAAGGGATACATGGTCCGCCACAAGGTGAAGCCGGGGATCACGGGCTGGGCGCAGGTCAATGGACTGCGCGGAGAAACGGAAACCCTGGAAAAGATGAAGGCGCGGATCGACTACGACCTCGACTACCTGCGCAATTGGTCGGTCCGCCTGGACCTTTACATCATCCTGAAGACCGTCACGGTCGTATTCAAGGACCAGAACGCGTATTGATCCGCACGGGCGAGGGGCCCCGCGGCGTCCGAAGCGGCGGTCGCCGCCAGCGTCGGGAAAAACGAAAGGCCAGAGCATTGCTCTGGCCTTTCTTGTTTGGTGGACCGGAAGGGGATCGAACCCTCGACCTTCGCATTGCGAACGCGACGCTCTCCCAGCTGAGCTACCGGCCCGAAGGCGGCGCAGTATAGCAGAATCGCGAGGTGGCTCGACCGGGTTTCAGGCGACCTCGACCTCCTCCAGGCGGCACTTGACGGCACCGAGACCGGTTGCGACGAGCAAGGGGAAGGAGGCGCCGGGGAAACGGCCCCGACGGGCGATGTTGTACCCCAGTACGACCCCACGTACCACGCCGAGACACACTGGTTGACCAATGTGCAGACCGGCCGCCTGCGCGCTGCGGATCGCATCCATGACTCCGGCATCGCGCCGCGGCACCTCGCGCCCTATGGAACCCCGGATTCCGCTCGACTTGCCCATGTGCAGCCCTCCTTGAGGTTTACTGCAATGGAGTCTACGGTCGCGGCCGGGGGGTGTTTAGGGCGCAACACCTAGCGACCTTGCCACTAATTCACGCTTTCAGGAATTTCCACCCGATCCGGCCGCCGCCCTGCGCAAGCGGTCATTCACGGCGGCCCACGCATCGCTCCGGGGCGGTGCCTGGACGACGATGCGCACACACGCCTGCGCGTCCAGTTCGCGCATGGCGGCGTAGAGTTGGCGGGCGAAGCCCTCGGGGTCGGCGGGCACCCGGCGCCAGCGGATGAGATCGGCGCTGAGCGGTTGTTCCAGGCAGGAGAGGACTCCGGTCGGTTCGCCGCGCGCCAGGGCCTCGCGGACGGCGAAGATGAGTCCATCGGCGGTGACCAACTCCAGGGGCGTCCGCGGGGCGTAATGGGCTTCCAGGGAGCCGGATACCCGGGGCACGCCGGTGGCCGGGCCCTCGACCGGCCAGGCGCCGAGCACACCGGCGAGGGCGGACGGTGTCACCGCGCCCGGGCGAAGGACGCGCGGGACTTCGCCGGAAAGGTCGAGGATGGTGGATTCGATGCCGACCTTGCAGGGACCACCGTCGAGCACGAGGGCGACGCGGTCGCCCAGTTCCTCGCGCACGTGCGCGGCGGTGGTGGGGCTGATGCGGCCGAAGCGGTTGGCGGACGGGGCGGCGATACCGCCGCCGAAGGCTCGCAACAGGTACAAGGCCAGCGGATGGCCGGGAAAGCGCAAGCCCACCGTGTCCTGGCTGCCGGTGACGAGATCGGTTACGCCATGGGCCTTGCGCAGGATCAGGGTCAGGGGGCCGGGCCAGAAGGCGGCGGCCAGGGCGCTGGCACCTGCGGGAATCTCCCTCGCCCAGTGGTCGAGCTGGTCCGCGTCGGGGATGTGGACGATCAGGGGATGGTCGGCGGGACGACCCTTGGCGGCGAAGATACGGGCCAGAGCCTGGGGATTCGCCGCGTCGGCCCCGAGCCCATAGACGGTTTCGGTGGGAAAGGCAACGAGTTCGCCGGCCCGCAACAGGCTGGCGGCATGCG
>JBPOHD010000045.1:0-24811 GCA_052035955.1 Pseudomonadota bacterium | reverse complement strand
CCCCCTTTAGCGAACGCCGTGCCAGGGACCGTAAAGCCGCGCCAGGCCTGAATTCCCATCGAATCGGCGTCCGCCCGGACTGCCGGATTTTGCTTCAGACGTAAATCATTTAATGAACTGATCAAGTGTCAATTGATCAAATCATCAAGATGCGGTGCAGCAAAACATGCGGCGTTTCCGCAACTCCGGGGAATTGCTGGCCCCGGCGTCCTGGCCCGGGGTTTGCTCTAGAATCGGCCGGCCTTCCGAGGAGCCGGGACTGAACCCGGCCGAACGACGGATCGCGAGGAGACCGCCC
The DNA here is from genome assembly GCA_052035955.1 of Pseudomonadota bacterium. Lineage (GTDB taxonomy): Bacteria > Pseudomonadota > Gammaproteobacteria > Burkholderiales > Rhodocyclaceae > JAEUNJ01. The sequence goes on along the minus strand of JBPOHD010000045.1, from coordinate 24,513 downwards.
CCACCATGGGTATCAAGTACCCCCAGAACGACGACCTGCGCCGCCTGGTGCGCTTTTCCGCCGACGACGGCACCATCTGGCTGGCCGAGAACCGCATGCTCCTGCTGCACGCGGCGGCCCTGGCCGGCCTGCGCAAGGAGTTGATCCGCTCCGTCGGCCAGGAGCACGCCCGCCGCATCCTGACCCGCATGGGCTATGCCTCCGGATCCCGGGATGCCGAACTCGCCAAGAAGATCCGCGGCCACCAGAACCCGGTGGACGCCTTCGTCGTCGGGCCCCAGTTGCACATGCTCGAGGGCAGCGTCCAGGTGACGCCGATCAAGATCGACATGGACATTGCCGCCGGCAAGTTCTACGGCGAGTTCCGCTGGGAGAACTCCTGGGAAGCCGAAGCCCACATGAAGGAATACGGCCCCCAGCGGGATCCCGTATGCTGGATGCTGATCGGCTACGCCTCGGGCTACACCACTGCATTCATGGGCCGCTTCGTGCTCTTCAAGGAGGTCGAGTGCGCAGCCTGCGGGCCGGCCCATTGCCGCATCGTCGGCAAGCCCGTGGAGGAGTGGCCGGATGCCGCCGAGCACACCGTGTACTACGAGGAGGATTCGATCCTCAACCGGTTGCTGGAACTGCGCACGGAGGTCGATGTCCTGCGTTCCTCCCTGGCGCAGCGCCGGCAGACGGAAAACCTGATCGGGGTCTCGCCGGCCTTCCAGCGCGCCTACGCCCTGATGGACAAGGCGGCCCAGACCAACGTCACCGTGCTGCTGCTCGGCGAGACCGGCGTCGGCAAGGAGCGCTTCGCCCGCTCCCTGCACCACATGAGCCCGCGCGCCGAAGGCCCCTTCGTGGCCGTCAACTGCGCCGCCCTGCCCCACGACCTCATCGAGTCGGAACTCTTCGGCGTCGAGAAGGGTGCCTTCACCGGCGCCCAGGCTTCCCGCCCCGGCCGCTTCGAGCGGGCCGAGAACGGCACCCTCTTCCTCGACGAGATCGGCGAACTGCCCATGTCGGCGCAGGCCAAGATCCTGCGGGTGCTCCAGGAAGGCGAGTTCGAGAGGCTGGGCGACGAGCGCACCCGAAGGGTCAATGTGCGCATCGTCGCCGCCACCAACGTGGACCTGCAGGCGGCGGTGAAGGCCGGCCGCTTCCGCTCCGACCTCTACTACCGCCTCAACGTCTATCCCATTGCCATCCCGCCGCTGCGCGATCGTCCCATGGACATCCCGCCGCTGGTGGAGGCCATGATCGCCAAGTTCTGCGCCCTCCACGCGAAGCGCGTGGAGGGCCTCACCGACAAGGCGATCAAGGCCCTGAAGGTCTACCCGTGGCCGGGCAACGTGCGGGAACTCGAAAACGTCATCGAGCGCGGCGTCATCCTGGCGCCCCAGGGCGGCGCCATCGAACTGGACCAGATATTCCCCATCCTCGAGTGCCCGGACAGCCACGAGACCGGCATCAGCGACAGCGGCGGCCTCGAGGAGAACCGCCCGGTGGAGGAACGGCAGCTCTGCGAGGTGGTGCTCTCGGCGGGGATATCCCTCGACGACGTGGAGGCCATGCTGATCAAGGAAGCCGTCTCGCGGGCCGAGGGCAACCTGGCGGGTGCGGCGCGCCTGCTCGGCATCACCCGGCCGCAGCTCTCCTATCGGCTGAAGAGGATCCAGGAAGGGTAGCGGCGGCGCCCCGGCCGCCTGGCGACGCCCGGAAGCGAACGCCAAAGCGCCGCCGCCGGTTGCTAAGATGACGCCGCCGGCCCGCGCCGGAATCCGCCAAGGGCGGACGATGAACCAACAGACGAGGAGAAGGTCATGATCAAGGTCAGCGTGCTCTACCCCAACGCCGAGGGATGCCGGTTCGACATGGATTACTACTGCAGCTCGCACATGCCCATGGTGCGGGACAAACTCGGCACCGCCCTCAAGGGCCTGGCCGTTGACCGGGGCGTCGCCGGCGGGACGCCCGGATCGGCGCCCACCTACGTCGCCTGCGGCCACCTGTTCTTCGAATCGGTCGATGCCTTCCTGGCCGCCTTCGGTCCGAACGCCAAGGCCATCCTCGGCGACATCCCCAACTACACGGACATCCAGCCCGTCACCCAGGTCAGCGAAATCCTGCTGAACGCGGGGGCCGGGCAGATCGGCGAACTGCACCGCCACGCCTGAAACCGCTCCCGCCGGCGGCACACCAACAGTGAATCGGGCCGCGCCCGGGCAAGACCTGCCCCGGGCGCCACGGCATTCGCGGCATCAGGCGATGCCCCGGACCGATCAGTCTCGGGCAGCCCCTCGGGCGGACGTCCTGCGGCGGGCCAATGTCGCCATGAACCCGAGGCCGGTGAGGAACATCGCATAGGTCTCGGGTTCCGGGACCGGCGGCATCGTTCCCGAGGCCGGCAGGGGCGCCGTTCCCGCGGTGATGAAGGCCCCACCGGTCGGATTGGCAAATCCGACGAGATCCAGGGAATTGAAACGCGCCACCACGTCGACGCTGCCGACGGACGTCGCCCCGGACGGCCGGCAGCAGGTATCGAATACCCGCAGGGCCGGTGAACCACCGATGAAGGCAGGGCTGCTCAGGTAAATCCAATCGGCTTCGGCCTCCTGGCCGGCCAGCGTGCTCGTGTCGTTCTCGAGGGGGGAATGCACCGCCATGACGATGGAACCCGAGATCGACTGGTTGAATGCGGCACCGTCCCCGGAAACGGTCTGGATGGTGAAACCGAATTGGCTCGGCAGGTTCAGGTCGGGGGTGGCGCCGGCACCGAACCAGGCGCCGTTCTGAAAGCTCAGCGTCCCCAGCACGAAGTCCTCGCCCACCGATACGCCGGCGAAGGAACGGGGGGTGAAGGAAATCCTGTTCTCGAAGATCGACGGCGGCGTCACCCAGTCGTAGCGCAGGTCCACGCTGGCAGTACCGCCCAGCCCGCTGTCGGCGGTGCTGGCGGAATAGGGGGTGAGCGACATGTCGCCGATCAGGTTCCAGCCGCCGTATCCAGTCGGCGTTGTCGCCGCGACGTTGGGGACGACATCGCCATTGACCCGGCCGACGGTGGGCCCGAAAGCCGTCGTCACGGTATGGGGTCCGCTGAACCACGTGAAGGAGAAGCGGACATCGCCGGATCCGGCATGGACGACGGTCGATCCGGCGGCCAGGGCCACGGCTGCAAGGCAGCGCAATACGGCCGATCCTCTGCCGGTACGGCGACGAAAAAGGGATTGCTTGGGCATGGGTACTCCTCCAGGACGAACTCCGATGGGAGGGCCGCCCGGTCACGACCGTCTGGTCGCGCCGCTTGGCCCCGGCGCCAGGACGACGGAATCCCCGATACCATTCTCATTATTGGGAAGCGATTTCCCTCCGCCTTGGCGCCGCGAGCTTATTCCATCCGCGTGCTCGCGTCATTAGTCCGAACGGACTAACGGCCGGTACGGAAGGTTGGCCCGGGATTCGCCGACCGCCGCGGTCCGGTGCCGGCCACGGTTGCCCCTCAGGAGGGCGCCGGTGCCGGGTCCGGTTCGAAGCCAAAGCGGGCCGCCACCTCCGCCCTCTGCAGGCGGCCGGCAACCAGGCCATGCCAGGTGAATTCTCCCCGTCCCTCCAGGGCCGCCAGCAGCGCTTCCTCGCCGGCCGCGGCGCCGTTCGGATCGCGGCATTCGGCCATGAACTCCGCCAGGTCCCGATCGTCGAGCAGGCCGACGCCGGGAGCGGCGGCCAGCAGCACGCTGCCCTCCTCGTCCAGCCACAACGCCCGGGCCTCGCCCGCCTCCTCGCCGGTATGGGCCAGCAGGCGCCCACCGCCGGCCAGGCGATAGACCCAGGGCGCGTAGTCCAGCCTGACGAACACCCTTTGCGGCCCGTTCTGCAGGAACCAGCGGCCGGCTTCGTCGCAGCCGTACTGGCGGTTGATGAAGGCGATCAGGCCCGGGTGGGTCACCGGCTCCCCCTGCAACCGCCAGCGGCCTCGGCGATCGAGGGACAACCAGCCATAGCAGGCGGGTACATTGGGCCATCGCGCGATGGCGGAAAGGTCGGGTTCGGGCACGGGCAGGACCGGTCTGGCCAAGGGTGTCGCCGCAGGATAACGCGGCGGCACCGTCGAGGGAATTCCCGCGAGCTCCGATCGCCCCGTCGCCGCCCGGCGCAACGGGGCTTGGGTTATAGTGCGGCGCGCAAATGCCAGCCCCCGCCCCGACACCCCAGATCGAGCTCCTCGCCCCGGCCAAGACCGCGGAGATCGGCCGCCAGGCGGTCCTGCACGGCGCCGACGCGGTCTATATCGGCGGACCCGCCTTCGGCGCCCGGCAATCCGCCGGCAACGGCATGGCGGAAATCGCCGCTCTGGCGGAATTCGCCCACCGCTTCCATGCCCGCATCTACGTCACGCTGAACACCATCCTGCACGACAGCGAGCTGGAACCGGCCCGGGAACTGGTCCGGCAGTGCTGGGATGCGGGGGTCGACGCCCTGATCGTGCAGGACATGGGGCTGCTGGAACTGGACCTGCCGCCCATCGACCTGCATGCCTCCACCCAGTGCGACATCCGCAGCCCGGAAAAGGCCCGTTTCCTGGCCGACGCTGGATTTTCACAGCTGGTGCTGGCCCGGGAACTGACGATCGGGGAGATCGCCGCGGTGCGGGCAGCGGTGCCGGCCGACGTCGTCATCGAGCACTTCGTCCATGGCGCGCTGTGCGTCGCCTTCTCGGGCCAGTGCTACATCAGCCATGCCCATACCGGCCGCAGCGCCAACCGCGGCGACTGTTCCCAGGCCTGCCGGCTGCCCTATACGCTGGAGGACGCCGCCGGTCGCGTGGTGGCCTTCGACAAGCACCTGCTGTCCGTGAAGGACAACGACCAGAGCGACCATCTCGCGGCCCTCGTGGACGCCGGTGTGCGCAGCTTCAAGATCGAGGGGCGCTACAAGGAAGCACCCTACGTGAAGAACATCACCGGCCACTACCGGCGCCTGATCGACGGACTGCTCGAGGGCAGGCCGGACCTGCGCCGGGTCTCCAGCGGGCGCACGCGCCTGTTCTTCATGCCCGATCCCGACAAGACCTTCCACCGAGGCAGCACCGACTATTTCAGCCGCGGCCGGCAGGCCGACATCGGCGCCTTCGATGCCCCGGCCTTCGTCGGCCTTCCCCTGGGGCAACTGACCCGGCTCGGTCCGGACTGGTTCGAACTGGAGACCGCCGAATCCATGGCCAACGGCGACGGCCTCAACTGGCTCGCCAAGCGCCGGGTGGTGGGCGCCCTCGCCAACCGGGTCGAGCGGCAGCCGGCGACGGCCGGAGGCGCCGGGAAGGTATGGCGCGTCTGGCCGAACGAACCCCTGTCGGCCCTCCCCGGCCTGAGGCCGGGCCTGTCCATCAATCGCAACCGGGACCAGGCCTGGGAACAGGCCCTGCACCGCAAGTCATCCGAGCGGCGCATCGGCTTGCGGGCCGAGTTCGCCGCCACGGCCACGGGCTTCCGGCTTCGCCTGACGGACGAGGACGGCATCACCGCCGCGGCCGAGACCGAGGCGCCCCACGAGGCAGCCCGACGGCCGGAGACCGCCGAACAGGCCCTGGGCGAGCACCTGTCCCGCCTGGGAGACACCGACTTCGTGCTCGAGGGGCTCGCCGTGGATTGGGTGGCACCCTGTTTCGTGCCGGCGTCGCTGCTCAACCGCCTGCGCCGGGAAGCTGCGGACAGGCTGATGGCCGCCCGGCTGGTCGCCCACGGACGGCCGCCGCGGCGGCAGGAATCGGTGCCTCCATGTCCGTACCCGGAAGAGACCCTGAGCTACCTGGCCAACGTCTATAACCGGGCCGCGCGGAGCTTCTACGCCCGCCACGGGGTCAGGCTCATCGAGGCGGCCTTCGAGGCCCACGAGGAAGCCGGCGAGGTCTCGCTGATGATCACCAAGCACTGCCTCCGATATTCCTTCAGCCTCTGCCCGAAACAGGCCAAGGGAGTGACCGGCGTCCAGGGACAGGTGCGGGCGGAGCCCATGACCCTCGTCAACGGCAACGAACGACTGACCCTGGTGTTCGACTGCCGGGCCTGCGAGATGCACGTGACGGGCAGGATGCGCAAGGCCATCCTGGCCAGCCCCCCGCCCGGCCTGGTACCCATGGCCGTCCCGGTGACCTGGCACCGCCAGGGCAAGCCCCCGGGGCAGCCGGCGTGAGCACGACCGCCGACAAGGCCGGGGGCGGTTTCCACCGCTGGCTCTGGGGTGGCACCCTCGTCGCCAACCTGCTGGTCGTCGGCATCGTCTCGCTCGTCGCCCTGCAGAGCCGGCAACAGGCCACCGACCAGGCCCGGTTCCTCACCGAGAACTACTCGAGGATCCTCGAGGAGGGCCTGGTCGGATTCATCCAGAAGATCGACCTCACCCTGCTCACCGTGATCGACGAAGTGGCCCGCCAGAAGGCGCACGGCGGCATCGACCCGAAGGCCATGGCGGCCTTCATCGCTAACCAGGACGAACGCATACCCGAGGCCCTGGGACTGCGGGTCGTGGACGCCGACGGCATCATCCGCCATGCGGTGAACAACGTCGAGGTCCGCAACGTCAGCATCGCCGACCGTCCCCAGTTCATTCGCCTGCGCGAAGACCAGCGAGCCGGCCTGGTGTTCTCCAGGCCCGTCCTGGGCCGCGCCGCCCTGAAGCCCGTGATCACCCTGGGACGGCGGATCGACGAGGCGGACGGCCGCTTCGGCGGTGACGTCCACGTCGCCGTGGCGACGGACCAGTTCGTCGCCATGTTCGCCAAGCTGGACCTGGGGCCGAAGGGAAATACCGGGCTATGGGACAGGACCACCCTGATCGCCCGCTACAGCAGGGAAGACAGCCAGGGCGCCAGGACCGGATCGACGACGCCCTCCGCCCAGTTGCGGGCCCTGCTGGAATCCGGGGTTCGTTCCGCCAACTACCAGGCGGTCTCCGGCATCGATGGCGTCTCGCGCGCCTATCATTTCCGCCAGGTCGGCGATCACCCGCTCTTCATGGTGATCGGCCTGGCCGAGGAGGACTACCTGGCCCAATGGCGCGCCGACACCCGCCGCATCGCCTCGTTCGCCGGGCTCTTCGCCGTGGCCACCCTGGTCTTCGCGCTGATGGTCCAATCCGGCTGGAACCGGCGGCGGCAGGCCCAGGCGGCGCTGGCCGAGAGCGAATTCCGCTTCCAGGAGATCTTCGACTCGGTCAGCGATGCCATTTTCATCCACGATGCGTCCACGGGGCGGGTCCTCGACGTCAACCGGCGCATGTGCGAAATGTACGGTTGCACCCGGGACGAGGCCCTGTCGCGGACCCTCGCCGACATCAGCGGTCCCGGCCCCGCCTACGCGCCCGAGGTTGCCGCCGCCCGCCTGGCGAAGGCCCGCGCCGAGGGACCCCAGGTCTTCGAGTGGCAGGCACGGGCCGGCGACGGCCGCCTGTTCTGGGTCGAGGTCAGCCTCCGCCTGGCCCATATCGGCGACCGGGAGAGAGTCCTGGCCGTGGTCCGCGACATCAGCCAGCGCAAGCAGTCCGAGGCGCAATTGCGCCTGGCGGCCAGCGTCTTCGCCAGCAGCTACGAAGGCATCGTCATCACCGATGCCGGCAACCGGATCACGGACGTGAACCCCGCCTTCACCCGCATCACGGGCTACCGGCGGGACGAGGTGATCGGCGAGGATCCGAAGCTGCTCGCCTCGGGACGCCACGGGCCGGGATTCTTTTCCAACCTGTGGCAGTCGCTGAGCGAAAAGCATCTGTGGCGTGGGGAAATATGGAACCGGCGGCGCAACGGCGAGGTGTATCCGCAGATGCTCTCGATCTCCGCCATCCTGGACGACGCCGGTTCGCCCCAGCACTACATCGGCGTCTTTTCCGACATCAGCGTGTTCAAGCGGCACGAGGCGGAACTGGACCGCATCGCCCACTACGACGCCCTCACCGGCGCGCCCAACCGGCGGCTGCTCGACGACCGCCTGCGGCAGGCCATCGCCCGGGTGGACCGGACGGGCCAGTTCCTCGCCGTCTGCTACCTGGACCTGGACGGCTTCAAACCGATCAACGACCGCTATGGCCATGGGGCGGGCGACCGGCTGCTGGTCGAGACCGCGCGCCGCCTGCAGGGACAGTTGCGGGCCAACGACACCCTGGCCCGGCTGGGCGGAGACGAGTTCGTGCTCCTCCTGTGCGACCTGCCGAGGGCCGAGGACTGCACCCAGGTCCTGGAGCGGGTGCGGACTGCAGTTGCCGTGCCCATGGCCATCGACGATGGCCATAGCGTGACCGTCTCCGCCAGCATCGGCGTCACCCTCTGCCCGGAAGACGATCCGGACGCCGACACCCTCCTGCGGCATGCCGACCAGGCCATGTACCGGGCCAAGGAACAGGGCAAGAACTGCTACCACCTCTACGACCCGGAGCAGGACCGCCGGGTCAAGGCCCACCGGCACCGCCTGCAGCGCCTGTCGGCCGCCCTGGCGGGTGGCGAATTCGTCCTCCACTACCAGCCGAAGGTGGACCTGGTCGACCGACGGGTGTTCGGCGCCGAGGGACTGGTCCGCTGGCGCCACCCGGAGGAGGGTCTGCTGCTGCCCGTCGCCTTCCTGCAGGACGTCAATGGCACGGACCTGGAAGTCGCCCTCGGCGAATGGGTGATCGACACCGCCCTGGCCCAGGTGGCCGCCTGGCAGCGGGAGGGCCTGGACCTGACGGTCAGCGTCAATATCAGCGCCAACCACCTGCTGCGGGCGGATTTCGCCGACCGGCTGCGGCAGGGGCTGGATCGCCACCGGGACGTGGCCCCGGATCGCCTGGAACTGGAAATCCTCGAGACCGCCGCCCTGAACGACATGGAGCGGGCGACCCGGACCCTGGCGAACTGCCGCCAGCTCGGGGTGCGCTTCGCCCTCGACGATTTCGGGACCGGCTATGCCTCCCTGGCCTACTTCCGCAAGTTGCCGGTGGACGTGCTGAAGATCGACCAGAGCTTCGTGCGAAACATGCTGGACGACCCGACCGACCTGGACATCGTGGAAAGCGTGGTGCGGCTGGCCGAGGCCTTCAACCGCCCCGTCATCGCCGAGGGGGTCGAGACGGCGGAACACGGGGCGCTGCTGGTCCTCATCGGTTGCCGGCTGGCCCAGGGCTGGGGCATTGCCCGGGCCATGCCGGCGGAATCGATGGCCGGCTGGATCCAGTCATGGCACGAGGAGGCAGCGGGCATGACCTTCGACGACCGGCCGGCCAGGCGCGAGAACCTGCCCCTGCTGGTGGCGGCCCAGAGCCACCGGAACTGGATCCGCGCCTTCGAGGACCGGATCGGCGCCCCGGATTCCCACCCGATGGGCGAAGACATGGATTCCCGGCATTGCCGGTTCGGACGCTGGTACCTGGGCAGCGGCGCGACCCGCTACGGAGCCCTGCCCGAATTCCGGGCCATCGCGCCCTTCCACGAGCGTGTCCACGCCCAGGCCGCCGAAATGGCCGAACTGCTCCGCGGCGGCCACGTCGAGGAGGCCCGGGCCAGGCTTCCGGATCTCCACCGGGACCGGGACGAACTGCTCCGCGCCATCGACGCCCTCGTCGGCCGGGTGATGGCTCCGCCGGAATCGCCGCCGTCCCTTCCCCTTTGAACGGCCGGCACCGCATGCCTCATGGGCGGGCCGTCGCCCTGATGGTCCTGGTCACCTTCCTGTGGAGCATCGCCGGGGTCGTCAGCCGTCACCTCGAATCGGCCCGCAGCTTCGAAGTCACCTTCTGGCGCAGCGCCTTCAATGCCGCCGCGCTGATCGTCGCCCTGGGCACCGGGCGCGGTCCCGAGCGCCTCGGCCGTCTGCGCCACGCTCCCTGGCCGGTCTGGGTCTCCGGCGCCTGCTGGGCCGTGATGTATACCGCCTTCATGGTGGCGATCACCCTGACCACGGTGGCCAACGTCCTCGTCGCCATGGCCGTCGGGCCCCTGGCGACGGCCCTCGCCGCCCGCGTCCTGCTCCGCCATCGGCTGCCGGTGCGCACCTGGCTCGCCGTTGCCGTCGCCGGCCTGGGCATCGCCTGGATGTTCGGCCACGAGGCCGGATCGGGCGCCTCCCTCGTCGGCAGCCTGGTCGCCCTGGCCGTGCCCCTCGCCGCGGCGGCCAACTGGCTCGTGCTGCAGCATGCGGCCGGGCGGCAGGCCGGCCAGGGGCCCGACATGCTGCCGGCCGTGCTGATAGGCGCGCTGCTTTCGGCCGCCGCAACCCTGCCCCTGGCCTGGCCCTTCGGCGCCTCCCTCCACGACCTGGCGCTCCTGGCGCTGCTGGGCGTCGTCCAGCTGGCCCTGCCCTGCCTGATCGTGGTGCGCCTGAGCCGGGAACTGCCGGCGCCGGAGATCGCCCTGCTGGGGCTCCTCGAGGTGCTGTTCGGCGTCGCCTGGGCATGGCTGGGCGCCGGGGAGCGGCCGGATGCCGCCACCCTCGTCGGGGGCACCCTGGTGCTGGGGGCCCTGGCGGCCAACGAAGCTTTGGCCCTGCGGGACCGGCTGCGGCGCGCCTAGGCGCCGGGGCGCGAACCGACCAGCCCGGCCGCCCGGAGCTTGCGGAAGAGGGTCCGCCGGCCGATGCCCAGGGCGCGGGCGAGGGCGTCCCGGTCGCCGGCGAACCGGCCGTCGAGCCAGCGCAGGTATCGCCGTTCCAGATCGTCCAGGGGCTCGGCGCCGGCGACCCGGAAGACCTCGTCCGCCGACGCGGGGACGGCAAGCGGCCGATCCTCCGTCGAATGCGCCGCGGCCGGCCAACCGGGCACCGGGGGCGCCAGGTGGGAGACCTGGATCTCCTCGCCGTCGGCGAGGATGGAGGCCCGTTCCAGCAGGTTGCGCAGTTCGCGGATGTTCCCGGGCCAGGCGCGCGCCGCCAGGTGGTGCAGGGCGCCTTCCGAAAGCCGCCGCCGGCGCGGACCGGCGACCCGGCGCAGCAAGGAGTCGGCCAGCAGGGGGATGTCCTCCCGCCGCTCGGACAAGGCGGGAATATGGACCGGAAACACCCCGATGCGGTGGTAGAGGTCGCGCCGGAAGGTTTCCGCGTCCACCATGCGCCCCATGTCCCGATGGGTGGCACAGACCAGCCGGAAGTCCGAGCCCAGGGTGTCCACGCCCCCGACTCGCCGGTAGGTCCCCGTTTCCAGCAGGCGCAACAGCTTGACCTGCAATGCCATGGGTATGTCCCCGACCTCGTCGAGGAACAGGGTCCCGCCGCTGGCCGCCTCGACCAGGCCGGTCTTCCGATGGGTGGCGCCGGTGAAGGCGCCCTTCTCGTAGCCGAAGAGTTCGCTTTCGAACAGCGTCTCGGTCAGGCCCGAGCAGTCCACGACCACGAAGGGCCCGTCGGCCCGGCCGCTCGTCTCGTGGATCAGGCGCGCCACCAGTTCCTTGCCGGTCCCGGTCTCGCCCAGCAACAGGACGGCCGCCTCCGTGGGCGCCACCCGGGTCACCAGGGCAAGCATGGCGTTGAAGGCCGCGGCCCGGCCGACCAGTCCCTCGGTCGCCGGCCGGCTGGAGGCGTGCCGGACCGTCCGCAAGGTCTCGACGAAATGGCCCAGGCTCCCGTCCGCAGCCCGGATCGGCGTCGTCTCCACGTCCACGTGCTCCTCGCCCCGGGGCGTGTGGTGGAGGTGGAGGACCCGGCCCGGCTGGCCGCTGTCGAGACTCATGCGCAGGGGACAGGACTCTCCCGCCTGGTCGCAGGGAACCGTGAAGCCGTGGGACACCTCGTAGCAACGGCGCCCGACGACGGATTGCCCGTGGCCGAATTCCCGGGCGTAGGCACGGTTGGCGCCGACGATGCGGTAGTCCGCGTCCATGACGATCCGCGGCTCGCCCAGCTCGTCGAGGAAGGAAAGCAGTTCAGAGAGGGAACGGCTCTGAAGGTTCATCGCCCGGTTAGTGCCTTTTCTGTCACTATTCTAGCTCGAGCGCGCCATTTGGTGTCACTCATGTCTTTTTTCGTCATCGAGGAATGGCTACACTCTGTATGGATTGCGATCCATGCCAATGATCTGCCGAGATTTTCGCCATTCGCACCATCCTGGCACGAAGCTTGATAGGAGTTTACGGCGCTTTGACGACAGTGCCAGGAAATGCCCACGCCCACCCATCGAGTCTTGCTTCCATGACCATCCTGCGCCAATTCCATGACCGGCCCAGCGGCCGACTGGCCTACCTGCTGGCCGATACCGATCGTCGTGAGGCGGTCATCATCGACCCCGCCCCCGGCGAGGCCACCCTTGTCCTGGGCCTGCTCGACGAGCTTCGCTGCCGAGCCGTCCACATCCTCCTGACCCATGCCCACGGACCCGAGATCGCCGGAGCCCTGGAACTGCGGGAAGCGGCCGGCGCCCGCCTGGTGGTCGGAGACCGCTGCCCCGTCGAACTGCCGGGAACCCTGCGCCGGGTCCGGGAGGGAGACACCGTCGTCTTCGGCGACGAGGCCCTGCGTTGCCGGGAGACCCCGGGGCACACCCGCGGCTGCATGACCTACCTCTGGCGCGACCGGGCCTTCGTCGGCGACCTGCTGCCGGGCTATGGCGCGGATGCGGCCGAACATGGCGAGGAAGACCCGGGGAGCCGCTACGACAGCCTCGTCCGCAAGCTCCTCGCCCTGCCCGACGAGACCCTGGTCTATCCGGCCCACGGCATCGCCGGACGACGCGTCACCTGCGTCGGCGAGCAACGGGACGCCAACCCGGCGCTGACCGGCGCCAGCCGCGACGAATTCATCGCCCACCAGGCCCGAGCCCGGCAGGCCGTCCTCATCCCCACATCCATGCAGCAAGCCCGGAGGCACTCATGAACCAGCCGCATACACCCGGAGTCCCCGGTACCCCCCCCGGTCCCGAAGCCGGGACCGCCCCCATCACCCTCTACGCCAAACGCGAGAAACTCCAGGTCAAGTCGGTCTCGGGTTTCTTCAGCAAGTGGCGCTGGGGCCTGGTGTGGCTGACCCAGGCGCTCTACTACGGCCTCTGCTGGCTGCCCTGGAACGGCCGCCAGGCCGTGCTCTTCGACATCGTGGAACGGAAGTTCTACCTCTTCGGCCTGGTCTTCTGGCCCCAGGACGTCCTCTACCTGGCCATCCTGCTGATCATCTCCGCCTACGGCCTCTTCCTGTTCACCGCCGTGGGCGGACGACTCTTCTGCGGCTATGCCTGCCCGCAGACGGTGTACACGGAAATCCTGATGTGGATCGAGGAGAAGATAGAGGGTGACCGCAGCGCCCGCATCAAGCTCGACAAGGCCCCCATGAGCGGCCGCAAGTTCGCGCTGCGCGCCGCCAAGCATGCCGCCTGGCTGGCCGTCGCCCTCTGGACCGGTTTCACCTTCGTCGGCTACTTCACGCCGATCAAGACCCTGGCCGACTCCTTCGTCTCTTTCAGCCTCGGCCCCTGGGAAACCTTCTGGATCTTCTTTTACGGCTTCGCGACCTACGGCATGGCCGGCTTCCTGCGCGAGCAGGTCTGCAAGTACATGTGCCCCTACGCCCGCTTCCAGGGCGTGATGTTCGACCCGGATACCCTGATCGTGACCTATGACGTGGAGCGCGGCGAACCGCGCGGCCCGAAGCTCAAGAGGGCCGCCGCCGAAGGCGCCCCCGCCCGGGGCGACTGCGTCGACTGCGGCATCTGCGTCCAGGTCTGCCCGACCGGCATCGACATCCGAAACGGCCTCCAGTACGAATGCATCGGCTGCTCGGCCTGCATCGACGCCTGCGACCAGGTGATGGACAAGACCGGCACGCCCCGGGGCCTGATCCGCTACTCGACCGAGAACGCCCTGGAGAAACACTGGAACCATCGGGACATCGTCCGCCACGTCTTCCGGCCCCGCATCTTCATCTACAGCGGCATCCTCGCCGTCATCTGCATCGCCGCCGCCTGGAGCATCGCCGCCCGCCTGCCCCTCAAGGTGGACGTCATCCGCGACCGGGCCACCCTGGCCCGCGAGGTCGAGGACGAGAAGATCGAGAACATCTACACCCTGCGCTTCATGAACACCGACGAACAGCCCCACACCTACCGGGTGACGGTGGGCGGCCTGGAGAGCCTGGCCCTGGCGACCCCCGCCGAGGTATCCGTCCCCCCGGCAACCACCAAGGCCGTCTCCTTCGCCCTGCGGGCCCGCAACGACGCCGCCGGCCGCGGGTCCCACCCCGTGTTCCTGGAGATCGCCGACGTGGAGAACCAGAAGGTGAGGATCAAGGAGAAGGCGGTCTTCATCATGCCATGACGTCCGGGTTCCCCGGCCGCGGCAAGCATCGCGGCGAGGACGCCGCTCCTACAAGAACCGACCGATGCCCCCGTAGGAGCGCCGCATGCGGCGCGATAGCGGCGAGATTGCAAACCCCATCGCGGCGTGACCGCCGCTCCTACAAATACCGGACGGCGCGGCCCTGTAGGAGCGCCGCATGCGGCGCGATTGCAGCGCCTCCAGACCCCATCGCGGCGTGACCGCCGCTCCTACAAGAGCCGACCGGCGTGGCCCTGTAGGAGCGCCGCATGCGGCGCGATTGCAGCGCCTCCAAACCCCATCGCGGCGTGGCCGCCGCATACAGGAACCACAGGCCGCCCTGCCTTCTTCTGCGGCCCTTCGCGCCTTTGCGTCTTTGCGGTGAGGTCTTCGCTTTCCCGCGGCCATCGGAGGCATCACGGCGAGGACGCCGCTCCTGCAAATACCGGACGGCGCGGCCCTGTAGGAGCGCCGCATGCGGCGCGATTGCAGCGGCTCCAGACCCCATCGCGGCGTGACCGCCGCTCCTACAAATACCGGACGGCGCGGCCCTGTAGGAGCGCTGCATGCGGCGCGATGCCGGCGGACCAAGACGCATCCCGTCAAACACGCTGCTCCCTTGCAGGCCGATCCGGCTATCCGCCGATCACACCGAACTCGACGGCGGTCTTGACGTAGAAGAGATGGACGCCCTCCGCGGCCAGGCGATCGAACAGGCGCCCAGCCTCCTCTTCGGTGACGGCCATCGTCACCTCCACGGGCTGGTCGGCCAGTTCGAAGAAGTGGGCCGAATGGAGGTGCCGGGCATGGCCAAAGCCCTCCCCGCCGGCAATCAGGGTGGCGCCCCGCAGGCCCAGTTCCCGGGCCAGATGGACCAGCCAGTCGCCGACCGACCTGCCCTTGTGGCGCTTGTCCTGGTGGGTGAAGAAGGTGATCTGGTAACCATTCATTGCGTGTCCTCCCGAATCCGCAGGGCCTTGCCCGGCCTCAGGCAGCCTTGAGCCAATGCCAGGATGCGAGTCCCGCCAACGTCATCAGCAGGGAACCCGTCACGTGCACGGCGATGGCCCCCAGGGCCCAGGAAAGCCTTCCCTCCTGGAGCAGCGTCACCACCTCGGCGGAGAAGGTGGAGAAGGTGGTCAGTCCGCCGCAGAAGCCCGTGATGATCAGCAAGCGCCATTCCGGGGCGATGCCGGGTGCCTGGGCGAAGAAGGCGATGGCCAGGCCGATGATGTAGCCGCCCACCAGGTTGGCCGTCAGCGTGCCCAGCGGAATCGCCGGCAGGATGCCGTTGAGCTTGATGCCCAGGCCCCAGCGCAGCAGGGCGCCGAGGGCGGAGCCCAGCGAGATGGCAACGATCGGCTTCCACATGGAAATTCCCCCTGTCCGGGCCCGCGGCAGGGCCGGCCCGGGGCGATTCTCGCACAGCCCCGGCCGGCCCGAGCACCCCGGGCACCGTCGCGATGGCGTCCGCCAGAGGCGGGCGGGACCGCCACCCGTGCCATCGGAATGCCATTTTCCCGCCCCGGGACTTCCCCGCCGAATACCGCGACACCCTGGCCCAGGACGTCTGGACCCGCGCCCTGATCCTGGGCGGCTACGCCACCGCCGACGGCCTGGCCGACGACATGGCGAGACCCCGCGCCGCCACCCGCCCGGGATGCCAGGCCCCGGCCTGCGGAGACAAGCGGACCGCAAAGCCCACCCATTCCCGCGATGCCTTCCGGCTGCTGCACAGGCTCCGGCCGGGGAGCGAATGGGCGGCGAAGACGAAGTACCACTTCTGAGCCCCGGCAGGGGCGACGCCCGGGAACGATCGGGCGCGCCTTCAGGACGCGCCGGTGGCGCCCGATCGGTACAATGGTGGCTGGAATTGCCAGCCCGGAGTCCTGCGGTGGTCGAAGTGATTTGGGAGGAAACGGGTGTCCTGCGCCGCCTCACCGGCGTGGTCACCCTCCAGGAACTGGATGCGTCGGGGGCGCAGCTCCAGGGCCACGAGCGCACCGACTCGCTGCGCTACATCATCCATGATTTCAGCGGATGCGAGGAAGTCGATGCGGACCGGCGTGGCATCGAATATCTGGTGGCGCGTGCCAGCGTCGCCATCCGCGCCATTCCGAACCTGAAGGTCGCCTTCGTCGGGAAGCACCCTGTCATACAGACCATCCTCGACATCCACGAAGACCTGGGGGTCTCGCCCCATGAATGGCGCCGTTTCGAAAACCTGGAGGATGCCCGCCGCTTCGTCTCGGGCCGGCAATCCGCCGGCGCATAGGACAAGGGTCCGTTCCGACCTCGCGAACCCCGGACCCGGCAAGCCCGGTCCGGGACCGCGGCCGCCGGGACCGGCGGTGTCAGGGCGCCATTGCCGGCCGCTGCGCCATGGCAGCGCGCCAGCGCTGCAGGTGGGGGTGCTCGTCGCCGGGCCGCACCTTCACCACGCGGGCGAAATCGATGGCCACCACGGCGGTGATGTCGGCGACGCTGAAGCGATCGGCGGCGATGAACTCGCGCCCCTCGAGCCGCTCGTTCAGCGTGGCGAAAAAGGCCTGCAGGCGGGCCAGGCCGCGGCGGCCCAGCTCGGGGATCTGCGGGTAGTCCACCGGGCCCGGCAGGGCCCGGTTGGCCATGGCCGGCGTGGTGTTGCGAAGGGCCTCGGCGACGGCCAGCAGCCCCTCGAACTCGATTCGCCAGTTCCAGCTGGCGATCCCGGCCTTTTCCGCCGGCGTCTCGCCCAGCAGCGGCGGCTGCGGGTAGCGGGCCTCCAGCCAGGCGGTGATCGCCGCATTGTCCGTCAGCACCAGCCCGTCGTCCGTGCGCAGCGCCGGCACGGTGCATTGCGGGTTGATCGCCCGGTAGGCGGCGCCCAGTTGTTCCCCGGACTTGAGGTCCACCTGGACGGTCTCGTGGGCGACGCCCTTCTCGGCGAGCAGGATGCGCGCCCGGCGCGGGCTGGGAGCGGTGGCGCAGTCGTAGAGCGTGATCATGGTGGGGCCTCGCGTGGTGGGGGAAGGCGGCATTCAGGCCGCCGGCGCCAGCTTGTCCTGGGTCCGGGTGTCGAAATCGCTCCGGTCGTGGCGCTCGTGCAACTGGCTGGCCGGCTTGCCGGTGGTGCGGTTGACCATGCGGCCGCGCCGCACCGCCGGGCGCTGCGCCAACTCGTCGGTCCAGCGCAGCACGTGGGTGTAGGCCTCGACCTGGAGGAACTCGCCGGCCTCGTACAACTGCCCCTTGGCCAGGGCGCCGTACCAGGGCCAGATCGCCATGTCGGCGATGGTGTACTCCTCCCCCGCCACGTAGGGGCTTTCCGCCAGGCGCCGGTCGAGTACGTCGAGCTGGCGCTTGACCTCCATGGCGTAGCGGTCGATCGCGTATTCGATCTTGCTGGGCGCATAGGCGTAGAAGTGGCCGAAGCCGCCGCCCAGGAATGGGGCGCTGCCCATCTGCCAGAACAGCCAGGACAGGCACTCGGCACGCCGGGCGCCTTCCGCCGGCAGGAAGGCGCCGAACTTCTCCGCCAGGTAGACCAGGATCGCGCCGGACTCGAACACCCGGACCGGCGCCGGGCCGCTGCGGTCGACGAGGGCCGGGATCTTGGAGTTCGGGTTGACGGCGACGAAGCCGCTGCCGAACTGCTCCCCCTCGGTGATCCGGATGAGCCAGGCGTCATACTCGGCGCCGGCGTGTCCCGCCTCCAGCAGTTCCTCCAGCATCACGGTGACCTTGACGCCGTTCGGGGTGCCCAGGGAATAGAGCTGCAGGGGATGGCGGCCGACCGGCAGTTCCTTCTCGTGGGTGGCCCCGGCGACGGGACGGTTGATGTTCGCGAAGCGGCCGCCGCTGTCCTTGGCGGCAGTCCATATCCTGGGAGGCGTGTAGGGGGATGAATTGTCCATGGGGCAGTCCGGTCTCCGGGATGGGTGCGAATGGGTGCGGATGGGTGTGGGGGGCGGGGTGCGTGGCGGGGGGCGTGGTGGTCCGGATATCGGGGACCGCAAGGATGGGCGTTCCATTTTCCCGCGGCCGGTCCGACGCCCGCCGGCCCCGGGCCCGGCGCCATCAGGTGTGGTTCAGGGCCGCCACGTCCTTGAGGAATTTTCCGCGCAGTTCGCCGTTGTCGATGTGCGCCGCCAGGGCGTCGCACAGGCCCGGCAGGTTCGAGGCCTTCTTCGCCTCGTTCTTGACCAGGACCCGGGCCATGGGTCCGATGGCCCGGGCCAGGCTCTTCTCCAGCAGCGTGATGGCCTCGGGCGTCAGCCAAGGGCCGGCGGTGGCGACGGGGCCCGACAGGGGCACGCTGGCCAGGGGCAGGGACGGCTCCGGCCGACTGTTCGCGCCTCCCTCCCCGGTCCGCCTCGAACGATTCACCGAGTCGTCCGACGCCGCTTCCGTGCCCTTGCGGAAGGCCTCGCGATGGGCCGGATCGCCGATGCTCTGGGCCAGCAACTCGCGCAGTTCGGCGGCCGTGGCCGCCCGCGACCGGGCCTTGCGCACCAGCACGGCGGCCAGCGGCCCGAGATGCCGAGCCAGTTCCTTCTCCATGGCGGCCAGGGCCTGGGGATCGATGCCGCCGGCGGGCGCCTCCGGCTCGGCCGGGGCCCGCAGGGGAATGGTGCGGTCGGCCAGGCCGAGGCTGTCCTCGTCCGAGACGACGGCATAGAGGTCGTGCACCCGGTCGTGCTTGTCCCGGTGCTCGCCGATGTGCCGGAAGGCCCTTTCGCCGCCTTCCGACAGGCAGGCCACCACATCGTAGAAGGCCCGGGAGACCAGCAGGCCGTTGCCCTCGGCGAAACTCATCACGCGCTGGGCCACGTTGATGCCGTCGCCGATCACGTTGCCCCGGCCGTTCATGTCGTTGAGGACCCGCACGGGTCCGATGTGCAGGCCCATGCGGACCCGCATCCTGTCCTGGGCCGCCAGGCCGCGGCGGATGTCCACGGCCGCGTGCAGCACCTCCTCGGGGTCGCCCATGAAGCAGATGGCGGCCCCGTCGCCGGTGTCGAGGGTGATGCGCGTGGCATCGGGGACGTGGGCCAGCTTGCCGGCGATCATCCGGTTGAAGGCCGACTTGAGGTCGTACTGCTCGTTAACCGAAGCCTTGGAGTAGGCCACGATGTCGAGGAACAGCACGGTGCACACCATGTTGCGCCGGTGGCTGTCGGCGGCCCCCGAGGCGAAGGTGCCGAGCGAACGGTCCGCCGTACCGCCGCCCTCGAAGGCGACGGTACGGGTCGCCTGCGTGGGATTGGCGAGGAAGCTGCGGTCCCGGCCCTCCGGCTCGCCGATGCGGGCCCGGAATTCCGCCACGCTCTGCGGACGCCGGGTCTCGTCCGGCGTCAGGGCCCAGTCGATGGCGGCCAGCAGGGGTTCGCCGACCAGGCCGCGGGAATCGATGCGGACGGCAGGCACCATGCCGTCGGTCTTGAGCCGGGCGGCCGACTCCACCGGCTTCTGTCCCGACACCAGCCAATACATGACCGCCGCCAGCGAGTAGAGGTCCGTCCAGGGCCCCTGGTTGCCCTGGCTGTGGTACTGCTCGAAGGGGGCGAAGCCGGGGCTGACGATGCTGGTGAGGTCGCGGCCGGAGGCGGTGCGGCGGGCGGCGCCGAAATCGATCAGCACCGGGGAGCCGTCGGCCCGGATGTAGATGTTGTCGGGCTTGATGTCCCGATGCAGGAAGCCGGCCTTGTGGATCATCTCCAGGCCGTCGAGCAGCGGGTGCACGATCCGCAGCAACTCCCCCCTGTCCAGCGGTCCGCGTCGCGGCAGCCACTGCTTCAGCGACTGGCCCGACTCGTACTCCATGACGATGTAGGCGGTGCCGTTGGCCGGGAAGTAGCGCAGCACCCGCACGATGTTCGGGTGCTTGAAGGCGGCCAGGGCCCGCGCCTCGTCGAGGAAGCGCTCCAGTCCCCAGCGGAACTGGGATTCGGCCTCACCGCCCAGGGACTCCACCGGACCCTCGCCGACACGGGTCGCCAGCTCGGCGGGCAGGTATTCCTTGATGGCGACGGAGAGGTCCAGGTTGGCGTCGCGGGCCAGGTAGGTGATGCCGAAACCGCCGCCGCCGAGGGTGGCCTCGACCACGTATTCCAGGATGCGGTGGCCCGCCCTCAGGGCATGGGGCACCCGCACGCCGGAGGCCGACGGCGATGGCGGAAGTGCGGATGCGTCCATCGGATGCCGAACCAGACCGAGCCGGGAACCCCGCTCAGTCCTCGATCATCTGCATGGCCTTCTCCAGGCTTCGGCGCATGCGGTTGAAGGAACTGGAGAGGATCGCCACCTCGTCGCGCCCCTTCTCCGGGAATTCGGGCTCGCTGAAATCGCCGGTGCTGATCCTGTCCGCCGACTCCGACAGGCGGCGGATCGGCCGCACGATGAGCAGGCTGAGCATGACGTTGAGGGCGATGAAGACCACCACGAAGATCACCGCCAGCGAGGACATGAAGGTCATGAAGGCCCGATCCGCGTTTCGCTTCGGCACCTCCATCGGCACCGTCACCACCTGGGCGCCGACCACCTCGTTCAGCTTCCAGCCGAAGCCGTTGGCCGGGCCGTAGATCTTGATCATCGACGGCGGCGAGGTTTCCGCGGACGTGTGGCATTGCAGGCAGGCGGGATTGGTGATCCTGATCGGGCGGGCAACGTAGAGTTGCCGGCCGGTCGGCGAGTCGCGCTCGGCGATGATCTCCTTGGCATCCTCGCTCTGCCGGAAGCGATTCACGATGTCCGTTTCCCAGTCGGTGGCCCGATCCCGCGGATTGGTGGGATTCAGCGTGGCTTCCTTGTAGCTGTAGTCGGGATACTTCTTGCGCAGTTCGTTGAAGATCTCGGTGGCCGCATAGGCAGGGACCGTCTGCGGCAGGAACACCTCGTCCAGCACCTTGATCAACTCCGGCCGGATCTGGTCGACCGTGTACTTGCGCACGGAGATGGCAGACTCCATCATGAGTCCGGCATCCCTCTGGACCTCCTCCCGGGCATTGCCCTGCAGGAGCTGGTAGGACACGGCGCCGGCGGCGGCGAAGCCGACCGCGAACACCAGGATCAGGACGAGGTTGAACTTGAGTCGCAATCCCATGGCATTCTCCTTGTCGGGCCTTGTGGACTGTTCCCCCGACACCCCGGGGATGCCGCCATTCGATGGCAGCGGGCGCGGTATGCGAGCGATTGTATTCCGATACCGCGCGCTACACTTTAGATTTAAACCAGCTCCTCATCAGGGTCATCGTCAATCCCGAGGGTGCCCGAGCTCAACGACGCGTTCCGACCAGGCCAGCCAGCCTCGCCGCGGCGCCTTCCGGATCCTCCGCTCCGCAGATGGCGCTGACCACGGCCAGGCCGTCGGCGCCCGCCGCCAGCACAGCGGCCGCATTGCCCGGACCGATGCCGCCGATGGCCACCAGGGGCAGGCGGGTGAGCCCGCGGATGGCGGCCAGCCCGTCGAGGCCCAGGGGCGGCGCGGTGTCGGTCTTGGTCGGCGTGGCGAAGACCGGGCTGACCCCCAGGTAGTCCACCGGCAGGCCCCTTTCGGCCACCTCCCGGGCATCGTCCAGGGATTCGACGGAGAGGCCGATGATGGCCTCCGGCATCCAGCGCCGGACCACCTCGGGCGGCATGTCGGACTGGCCCACGTGCACGCCGTCGGCGCCGCAGGCGAGGGCCACGTCCAGGCGGTCGTTGATGATCAGCGGCACGCGCACCGGGCAGGCCGCCAGCAGGGCCTTCAGCATCGACGCCCGGGCGACGAACTCACGCGTCGGCAGGTTCTTCTCCCGCAGCTGGACGCAGCCGACGCCGCCGCGCACCGCCGCCTGCACCACTTCGGCGAGGCCGCGCGGGGCGCAGGAGGCGGCGTCGGCGACCAGATACACCCCCAGGCAGCGGGGATCGAAGGCGGCGACCACGGGCCTCAGGCCCTCGGCGTCAGGCGCAGCCGGGACAGGAACTCGTCCGCGCCCAGCATTTGCAGGCCGTCGAGCAGGGCGATCTGGTAGCTGCCGACGCCGCCGCCGGCGGCCATCACCCGCTCGGCGGCCCATTCGCCGACCACGCCGAGGTAGGCCATGGCGGCGGCGGTGGCCCGCCAGGCATCCGGTTGCACGGCGGCGAAGGCGCCGACCATGGCGGTGGCCGAGCAGCCGACGCCGGTCACCTTTGTCATCCAGGGATGTCCGTTGGACAGGCTCAGCCAGCGGCCGCCGGCATCGATGACATGATCATCGACGCCGGAAACGCAGACCACGGCGCCGGTGGCGCGGGCCAGGCCGCGCGCCGCGTCCACGGCGTCGTCCGAGGAGGAAGAGCTCTCGACGCCGCGGGTGGCGGCGGAGAGGCCGGCGACGCTCATCACCTCGGAACCGTTGCCGCGGACGATGGTCGGGGGGCCCGCCTCCATCAGTTCCGCGAGGGCGCGGTTGCGATAGGGCGTGGCCCCCGCCCCGACCGGATCCAGCACGACGGGAATGCCCCTGGCGCGGGCCTTGCGCAGGCCCAGTTTCATGGCCGCGATCCAGTCGGGCTCCAGGGTGCCGATGTTGAGGACCAGGGCCTGGGCGATGCCGGCCATGTCCTCCACCTCCTCCTCGGCGTGGGCCATGACCGGCGCCGCGCCCAGGGCGAGCAGGACATTGGCGTTGTAGTTCATGACGACGAAGTTGGTGATGCTATGCACGAGCGGGGTACGCTCGCGCACGGCGAGCACGTCATGCCAGAGTTCCTCACTGGTAATCACTTTGCATTCCCTCAAAGAAGACAGCCAACCACCGAGACCCGGGGTCGCCGGCAACCGGAAGGGCGATGCCCCTGCCGGTCCCGGGGCGCCCCGGCCCTGCGATCCTTCGAATCCCTCAGTCCGGACGGAAGGCTGCCATCTTCCTGGCGCCCCCCGGTGCCTTCGGCGCCCTGGCGGCTCGATCCGGACCTGCCTCCGGGCCCCCCAAGGACGGGACGCCCGCCCGCTCAGGTGGAGAGCTTGCGGCCGACCTTCTCCTGCACCGAGGCCACCTTGGAAGTCAGACGCCCCCCCGGCCCGGCCCGGTAGTCTATCTTGATGTGGGTGCCGATCCGCGGGCAATCGGCGCGCATGGCCTCGAAGCAGGCGGTGACGACGGCCATCACCTGCTCCCACTCGCCCTCGATGATGGTGCCCATGGGAGTCAGCTGGTAAGGCAGGCCGCTCCGGTCGATGATGTCGAGGGAGCGGGCGACGAAAGCGCTGACGCTTTCGCCCTTGGTGAGGGGGGACATGGCGAATTCCAGCAGGACCATGGGGGTCTCCTTCAGTCGTGGTCGGCAAGGGCCGTCACGCAAGCGGCCGGCCCCTCGGCGGCGAGGCCGGTGACCGCCGCGACGCCATGGTAGCGTCCCACCGCCCGCGACGGGCATTCCGGGAAGGCGGTCCCGGACCACCGCGGGCCCGCCGTAACCGGGGGAACCCGGCCGCGCAGGCGATGCCCGGCCTGCAGATCCCCCTCGGTCCGCGATGCCGGCGATGGACATGGCGGAGTTCACGTCACCGTTTTCCGCCCGGATCGATGCCATGGCCCGGGTGGGCCGGATTGCAGCATGGTCTTCATTTCCCGGATTTCTTCCCGCAAACCGCGCATCTCGGCGTGCAGGTCGGCCTCGATGTGCTCGCGCGCGGCAGTGACGGCATCTCGCGAGGCCTCTTGTTCCGCCTCGTTGAAACCCTGCATCGCGTTGACGATGATGGCAATGAACAGGTTGAGCATGGTGAAGGTCGCGACGAGGATGAACAGGACGAAGAATATCCATGCCTGGGGATGGCTTTCCATGACCGGCCGGGCAATGCCCATCGACCAGCTCTCCAGGGTCATGACCTGGAACAGCGTGTAGAGCGAGCGACCGATACTGCCGAACCATTCGGGATGCGTGGCGGAAAAGAGATTGGTCGCGATGACCGCGAAGACGTAATAGATGATGAGCAGCACCAGGCCGATCGAGCCCAGGCCGGGTATCGCCGCCAGCAAGGCACCGACGACCCGGCGCATCGACGGAACGATGGTCAGCAGGCGCAACACCCGCAGCACGCGCAGCGCGCGCAACACCGCGAAGGGGCCGCTTGCCGGCACCAGGGCGATGGCGACCACGAGGAAATCGAAGACGCTCCAGGGATCGCGCCAGAATGCGGCACGATGGACATGGATCCGGGCCAGCAGTTCGAGCGCGAAGACGCCCAGGATGGCCCGATCCAGGCCGACGATCCAGGCGCCGGCGCCCGCCATCGCCGCCGGCCAGGT
>JBPOHD010000098.1:0-40864 GCA_052035955.1 Pseudomonadota bacterium | reverse complement strand
GCATCAACCGGCTCAGGAACTCCCCCTTGCGATCCGCGTCCACGGAGTACTTCTGGATGCGGTCGCGCACCGAGGCGAGGCTGAGGGAGGGGTTCTTGGTGCGCGCCTCGGCGAGGAGAAACTCCGTCACGAAGCGTGGCATCAGCTCGAGGCCCGCCTGGAGGGCCTGCCGCTTGTCCACCACCAGCGAGCCGAACACGTCCTGGATCTTGTTGCGCAGCGCGTCTTCCATCGTCGTCCCCCCTGGTCAGTCGTCGAACATGTTCTTGAGGGCCCCGAGGTCGCGCTCACCACCGCGCTCGCGGGCCGCGGCGGCGGGCGGCGCCGCCGCGCCGGCGGCCCTGGCCGGCGGCGTGCCCCCGCGCTCCTCGACGGGGGCCGGGGCATGGCTGGCACAGCCGGCGGCGATGGCCGGCACGACGATCAGCAGCAGTTGGCGCAGGACGCTCATTCCACTCCCGGCAGCAAGGGGACGAAACGGACGGGATCGTAACGGGTTTCCGTGTATCCCTTGGGACCGCGTTCCAGCAGGACCAGTTCCTGGTGGCCGCTGCCGACCGGCATGGCCAGCCGCCCGCCCGGAGCAAGCTGGTCGCGCAGGGCCTGGGGAATGGCCGGCGCGGCGGCGGCGACGACGATGCTGTCGAAGGGCGCTGCCTCGGGCAGCCCGCCCATGCCGTCGGCGTGCTTCAGGCGGACCCAGGTCTGGCGGGTCTGGCGCAGGTTCTCCCGGGCCATGGCGAGCAGCGGCGCCAGGCGCTCGACGGCGAACACCTGGCGCGACAGCTGGGCCAGCACGGCGGCCTGGTAGCCACAGCCGGCACCGATCTCCAGGGTCTTGCCCAGCTCGCGGCCGGCAACCAGCAGCTCGATCATGCGGGCCACGACATAGGGCTGGGATATGGTCTGGCCGAGGATCAGCGGCAGGGCCGTGTCCTCGTAGGCCCGATGGGCCAGGGCCTCCTCGACGAAGAGGTGGCGCGGCACGGCGGCGATGGCGGCCAGCACCCGCTCGTCGCGGATGCCCTCCTCCCGCAGCCGCTCGATCATGCGCGTGCGGGTGCGCTGGGAGGTCATGCCGATGCCGTGCAGGCCGTTCATCCCAGCCAGCCCTCGACGCCCCGCATCTGGGCGTTGTGGGTGAGGTCGATCTGCAGGGGTGTCACGGAGACCCAGCCCTCGCCGACGGCATGGAAGTCCGTGCCCGGCCCGGCATCGGCCGCCTCGCCGGCGGCGCCGACCCAATAGACGGTCTCGTGGCGCGGCGTGATCTGCTTCACCACGCCTTCGGCCTTGTGGCGCTTGCCGAGGCGGGTCACCCGCCGGCCGCCCAGTTCCTCGTGGGGGATGTCGGGGACATTGACGTTGAGGAGCACGGGCTCGGGATAGGGGTCGCGCTGGTAGCGCGCCACCAGTTCGGCCGCGACGCGGGTCGCCGTCTCGAAATGGCGGCCCCGCTTGCTGGCCAGGGAAATGGCGATGGAGGGTATGCCGAGCAGATAGCCCTCGGTGGCCGCGGCGACGGTGCCGGAATAGAGGGTGTCGTCGCCCATGTTGGCCCCCAGGTTGATGCCGGAGATCACCATGTCGGGCAGGAAATCGAGCATGCCGGTGACGGCGAGGTGGACGCAGTCGGTGGGCGTGCCATTGACGAAATGGAAGCCGTTGGCGGCCTTGCGCAGGGACAGCGGGCGGTCCAGGGTCAGGGAATTGCTGGCGCCGCTGCGGTCGCGCTCGGGGGCGACGACGGTGATCTCGGCCAGTTCGGCCAGGGCCTTGGCAAGGGCTTCGATGCCGGGCGCGAAGTAGCCGTCGTCGTTGCTGAGAAGGATGCGCATGGGGTGGCGGATCGGCGGCGAATTCGGTGGTCTGCGAAGGTCGCCATTGTAACCCGGCCCCCCACCCTAGCCGCCCCGGAAACGGGCGGCGAAAGCTGCCCAATTCGCGCCCCGGCGTCCCGGTTTCACAATCCCCTGGCCCAGGCCGGACGCAATTTCGCGTGGGCGGGGTCGGCAAGTGCGGCGCGGACCTGGGCAAGCAGCCTCGCCTTGTCGGCGCCCAGGTTGCCCTTGAGGACCAGCCAGTTGGAGGCGTGGTCGCTGCGGAACACGGTCCGGCGCAGTTCCAGTCCGGCGAGGAAGCGCTCCATCTCGGCGAAGAGGCCCGCCATGTCCAGGGGCTCCCATTCGGGAAACGAGGACCGGAAGCGGGCCTCGCCGCGGGGGAAGCTGACGACCAGCGTGGACAGGTATTCCGGCTGGGCCCCATTGATCAGCCGGGCCGAATTGTCGGCGTGCTGGCGCCAGAGGGGACGGCCGCCGAGGCCGTTGAGGATCATCACGGAGCGACCGATGCCGGCCTCGCCCAGCTTGACCAGGGCGTCCAGGGTCGACGCCAGGGTCTCGCCCTTGTTCACCCGCTCGAGCACCTGGTCGTCGCCGGACTCGGCGCCCACGTAGGCCAGGGCGAGGCCGGCCCCGGCCAGTTCCTTCAGTTCGCCGACCGACTTGCGCCGCAGGTTGCGCGGCAGGCAGTAGCTGGAGACCCGATGCACCGAGGGCAGGTGATCGCGGATGGCCGCCAGCACCTCGAGCAGCCGCCGGGTCGGCAGGACGAGGGCATCGCCGTCGGCCAGGAAGACGCGGCGCACGCCCCCGCCGAAGCGCTCGCCGCAATGCCGGATGGATGCGAGGATCTCCTCCTGGGACCGGGCCCGGAACTTCTTCTGCGGGGCCGTGTACATCTCGCAGAAGCTGCAATGGTTCCAGGAGCAGCCGTCGGTGACCGGCAGGATGAGGGATTCCGCCTCGCTGGGCGGGCGGAACACGGGCTCCACGTAGCGGATCGGAAAGTCGTCCATGGGCCGATTGTAACGGCCACCGGCGGCGGGACCGGTGGCCGGCCGGCGACCGGGGCGGGACGCCACGGCAAAAGGCGCCCCCATGTTTGGACTTGCGCGCGCTTCTTCGAGAATCTTCTCAAACGGGCAGTCGCCGGGAGCCGCGGATCGCGCTGCGATGCAGCGAAAACCCGCACGCCCTTTTTTTCTCGCAGCCCCTTGCCGGGCGCTTGCGCCGACCGCAAATCCGCTACACTGCGCGGGCCTTTTCACCACCCTGGGAGTCCCGCCGCCATGAACAAAAGTGAATTCATCGACGCCGTCGCGAAGAAAGCCAACGGCACCAAAATCGCCACGGAAGTGGTGGTGAATGCCGCCCTCGAAACCATCACCGAAGCGCTCGCCAAGGGCGACAGCGTGCAATTCGTCGGCTTCGGCACCTTCGGCGTGACCGAGCGCAAGGCGCGCACCGGCCGCAATCCGCAGACCGGCAAGGAAATCAAGATCGCCGCCAAGAAGGTGGTGCGCTTCAAGGCCGGCGCCGCCCTGTCCGCCGCCGCCAACAAGAAGAAGAAGAAGTAAGAGGACCCCGATTCCGCAAGGCGCCCGGCATGGCCGGGCGCTTTCGTTTCCGGCCCCCGCCGGGGACCGCCCGAACCACCCGACGCCTTCCCCCTATCCCATGTGGTTTCGCAATCTCCAACTCCATCGCCTGCCCGAGGGCTGGGCGCCCCCCCTCGAGTCCCTCCAGCAGCAGCTCTCCCGACAGGTCTTCCAGGCCTGCGGCAGCCAGGACTTCAAGAGCCGCGGCTGGATACCCCCGCGCGGCGACGACCGGCTGGTATTCAACCTGGAACGCCAGTGGCTGCTGGCCCTCGGCATCGAACAGAAGCTGCTGCCCGCCTCGGTGATCCGCCAGGAGGCCCAGTTGCGGGCCGATCGCCTGGAATCGGTACAGGGCTACCGGCCCGGCCGCAAGCAGATGAAGGACCTGCGGGAGCAGGTCACCGTCGAACTGCTGCCGCGGGCCTTTTCCCGCTACCAGGCGGTCCATTGCTGGATCGACCCCCAGGGCGGCTGGCTATGCGTGGACGCGTCCAGCCCGGCCAAGGCCGAGGAAGTCCTGGAGGTGCTCGGCAAATGCCTGGATGACTTTCCCCTCAAGCGCCTGGATACCCAGGTGTCGCCCAGCGCCGCCATGGCCGGCTGGCTGGCCGATGGCGATGCGCCCCCGGATTTCAGCATCGACCGGGAGTGCGAGCTGCGCCTGCCGGGGGCCGAGAAGTCCCTCGTCCGTTACGTGCGCCACCCCCTCGACGGCGGCGAGATCCGCGCCCACCTGGCGGCCGGCAAGGAGCCGACGCGGCTGGCCATGACCTGGGAGGACCGGATCTCCTTCGTGCTGACCGAAAAGCTGGAGATCAAGCGCCTGGCCTTCCTCGACGTGCTGAAGGAGGATGCCGAGAAGCAGTCCGAGCACGGGGACGAGATCTTCGAAATCGAGTTCGCCCTCATGACAGGGGAATTGCGCCGGCTGCTGCCGGCGCTGGTGGCGGCCCTCGGCGGCGAGTCGAAGAAGGACTGAGGCCCGCAACGCGGGCCCCGGGTCACTCCGTCGCTTCATGCGCCGCCGGCCTGCGACGGCCGGTGGCCGATCCTTCAGCAGGGACGGCGGCGCCGGGCGAAGCCGCCCAGAAGGCCGAGCCCGGCCAGCATCAGCGCATAGGTCTCGGGTTCCGGCACCGGCGCCAGGTGCAGGTGGGGAGGCAGGTTGGCGGTGGTCAGGGTGACGGTTTCGGCGCCCGATTCCCGGCCGATCAGGGTCGAATAGGCCTCCCCCATCCCCTCGATGGTCCGTCCGCGCAGGTCGGGAAGGGCGAAGGTCCTGACGCCGTCGCCGCCGTAGGTGGTGCCGAGGAGGGAGAACAGGGCCGCATGGGAGCTGATGTCCATCAGGCTGCCGTCGGCGAAGCTCCATCCCCGCGGCGCCACCCCCAGTGCGGAGGCAACCACCTCGCCGAGCAGGGTGGAGCCTTCCAGGGGCCGCTCGAAGGACGGGTAGATGCCCTCGGTGGCGATCAGGTAGTTGAGGGCCAGGGACGGCTGCATGTTGTCGAAGGGCTGGTTGCCGCCCGCCGGCAGCGTCGGACCGTCGCCAAGGGGAAGCTCGTGGGTATGTGCCGGCATCTGGCTCGCCGTCAGGGCGACGATTTCCGCGCCCGCCACCGACCCCAGGGCGCGGGGCGTGAGCCCGGGCCCCGCGCCGGCGCCGATGGCCGTCCTGCCGCGCAGGTCGGGCAGCGCGAAGGTGGTCTTTCCGTCGCCCCCGTAGGTGGTGCCGAACAGGGCGAACAGGGCCGTGTTGCTGCTGATCGACATCAGGCGGCCGTCGGCCGGCAGGTAGCCCGCCGGCACGAAATAGCCCGAGAAGGCCCGGACCTGGCCCATGAAGCTCGTCGCCGGGCCGCTGCCTCCCGACGAGGGGAAGATGCCCGAGGTCTGGACCATGTAGGTCATGGCCAGGGAGGGCTGCACGTTGCCGAACGGTATGCCGGCGCCGGCAGGCGTCGTCGTCACGGCCTTGCCGGGAATGCCATGGACATGGCCCGGCATGTTGGCGCCGAACAGCGCATTGGTGGCGCTGCCCAGGACATCCCCGACGGGCGCGGCGCTGCCGGCGCCGACGATGATGCGCTCCTTCAGGTCGGGCAGGCGGAAGCTCCTCATGCCGTCGCCGCCGTACGTGGTGCCGAGCAGCGAGAACAGCGCCGCGTTGGACGAGATCGCCAGGGTCTGGCCGGCGGCCTGGAAGTCCGTGCTGACCCTCCAGGCGAAGGTGCGAACGGTCCCCCGCCAGTAGGTCTCCACATCGGCGGTCCCGTCCCGCAGCGGGTAGTTGCCCTCGCTCTGGATCACCTGGTTCAGGGCCAGCGTGGGCTGCTTGTTCGTGAAGGCCGCGCCGCCGCCCGTGACGCTGGTCGGCAGGTAGGTGATGTCCGCCTGGGCCGACAGGGGCGACATGGCGAGGACGGCAGCGACCAGGGAAATGCGGGACGGTCCCGTCATGGCGATTCCTCCTTCCTGATTGTTTTAGGCCCGAAGTAAATCGGGCACCTCGCGATTAGATCACGGTGCGGGGCGGAGGGCCATTAGTCCGAATGGACTAATGGCGTTGGAACATTCCTGCTTGGGGACGGCGACCGCAAGGCCGCCGCCGGCAGGCGGCGACTCAGCCGCGCCGGGCGCTGACCACGCCCGGCACCTCGCGCAGGAGCCCCAGGGCCTTGGCCAGCTGCTCGATGCCGGCCAGTTCGACGGTGAAGCCCATGGTGGCCATGCAGCCGCGCGACAGGGTGCGGACGGCGGTGACGTTGATGCGCTCCTTGGAGAGCACGTCGGAGATGTCGCGCAGAAGGCCCTGGCGGTCGTTGGCCTCGACGGCGATATCGACCGGGTAGACCCCCTGGACGGCCTGGCCCCAGTCGGCATCGATGACGCGCTCGGGATTGCGCGCCGCCATGTTGCGGAAATTGGTGCATTCGACGCGATGCACCGAGACCCCCTTGCCGCGGGTGACGAAGCCGGCGATGGCGTCCGGCGGCACCGGCTTGCAGCAGCGGCCGAGCTGGGTCAGCAGCTTGCCGACGCCCACCACCAGGACCTGGCTGTCGCCGGCGCGGCTCTTCCGGGTCTGGATTTCCGGCTCCGGCGCCAGCGCGTCGGCGCCCTTCAGGGCCACGTGCAGGGCCCGCGGGCCCACCTCGCCGCGGGCGGCGGCCAGGTAGAGGGCATCCGCGTTCCTGAAGCCCAGCTTGCCCGCCAGTTCGTCCATGTTGGCCTGGGTCTGCCCCTCGCGCTGCAGTTCGCGCATGACGGAGGCCCGCCCCTGGGCCAGCATCTCGGCCTCCTGCTGGGCGGCGAACCAGGCCTTGACCTTGGACCGGGCGCGGGAACTGGCCAGGTAGCTGCCCGACAGCCAGTCCCGGGAGGGGCCGCCGGTCTTGGCGGCGACGATCTCGACGCGCTGCCCGTTGGCCAGCGGCGTGTCCAGCGGCACGAGATGGCCGTCCACCTTGGCACCCCGGCAGCGATGCCCCAGGTCCGTGTGCAGCCGGTAGGCGAAATCGACCGGGGTGGCGCCGCGCGGCATGTCGATCACCCGGCCCTGGGGGGTCAGCACGTAGATGGTGTCGTCCAAGGCCGCCCGCTTGAACTGCTCGACCCAGGCGGCGGAGTCGGTGATCTCGTCGCGCCACGACAGCAGCTGGCGCAGCCAGGCGATCTTGTCGTCGTAGGCCGAGTCGGCCCGGGCCGACGTGCCGGCCTCCTTGTAGCGCCAGTGGGCGGCGACGCCGAGTTCGGCGTGGCGGTGCATCTCCGGCGTGCGGATCTGCACCTCCAGGGAACGGCCGTCCTCGGCCATGACCGCGGTATGGAGGCTGCGGTAGAAGTTGCCCTTGGGATGGGAGATGTAGTCGTCGAACTCGCCGTGGATCGGTTGCCAGAGGGCATGGACCAGGCCCAGGGCGGTGTAGCAGTCCTTGATCTCGGCGACCACGATGCGCAGGGCGCGCACGTCGTAGACCTCGGAGAACTCCAGGTCCTTGGCCCGCATCTTGTTCCAGATGCTGTAGATGTGCTTCGGCCGGCCATAGACCTCGGCCCCGTGCACCCCGGACTGCTCCAGCTCGGCCTTCAGCCTCGCCACGGCGCCGTCGATGAAGGACTCCCGCTCCAGGCGCTTCTCGTCCAGCATCCTGGCGATGCGCTTGTAGGTGGCCGGTTCCAGGAAGCGGAAGGACAGGTCCTCGATCTCCCACTTCATCTGCCAGACGCCCAGGCGGTTGGCCAGCGGCGCGTAGATCTCCAGGCTCTCCCGGGCCATGTCCTGGCGCTCGGCCGTGTCCTGGTCGGTGAACCAGCGCAGGGTCTGGGTACGGGAGGCGAGGCGCAGCAGGACGACGCGGATGTCGTCGGCCATGGCGAGCAGCATCTTGCGCAGGATCTCGCCCTGGGCCTGGACCTCGGAGGCCCCGGCGGAGGCTGCGCGGGTCAGGGGGCGCAGCCCCTTCAGGCGATGCAGGCCGGCGACGAGTTCGGCCACCGGAGCGCCGAAGCGCGGCTCCAGCAGGGCCCGGGGATCGTCCACGCTGTCATGGACGGCGAACAGCAGGGCCGCGAGGCGGGTATCCAGGTCCAGGTTGAGGGACGAGAGCACGAGGGCCACGCCGACGCCGTGGGGAAGCACGGGCTCGCCCGTGCCCAGGCGTCCGTCGCCGTAGAGCTCGGCCGCCAGGGCCAGGGCCTCGGAAACCTTTTCCCGGCCGGCCGCCGGCAGGCCCTCGGCGATGCGGTCCGGGGCCTCCCGGTCGATGCCCGATTCCGGCAGGGCGTGGACGACGGAAACCATCCGCGGCGGGGCCTCAGCCGACCCAGCGGCGGGCGTTGCGGAACATCGCCATCCAGGGCGAATCCCCGCCCTGGCCGCCCATTCCGTCCGGGTGCCAGGACATCTGGACGGCGCGGAAGATGCGCTCCGGGTGCGGCATCATGATGGTGAAGCGCCCATCGGCCGTCGTGACGCCGGTGATCCCTTCCGGCGAGCCGTTCGGGTTCGCCGGATAGGTGGCGGCGACGGCGCCGCGGTTGTCCACGTAGCGCAGGGCCACGCGGGCCTGGCCGGGATCGCCGGCGAACCGGGCCCGGCCCTCGCCGTGGGAGACGACGACGGGAAGCCGGGAGCCGGCCATGCCGGCGAGCAGGATGGAGGGGGACTCGATGATCTCGACCATCACGAAGCGGGCCTCGAACTGTTCCGACCGATTGCGCTGGAAACTCGGCCAGGCGTCGGCGCCCGGGATGATGCCGGCCAGGTTGCTCATCATCTGGCAGCCGTTGCAGACGCCGAGGGCGAAGGTGTCGGACCGGCCGAAGAAGGCGGCGAA
The DNA here is from genome assembly GCA_052035955.1 of Pseudomonadota bacterium. Classification (GTDB taxonomy): domain Bacteria; phylum Pseudomonadota; class Gammaproteobacteria; order Burkholderiales; family Rhodocyclaceae; genus JAEUNJ01. The sequence continues at coordinate 32,080 of JBPOHD010000098.1, read as the reverse complement.
GGCCTCGCGCAACCGGTCGTTGAAGAGGATGGACTTGGCCCAGCCCTGCCCCGCGCCCAGCACGTCGCCGTAGGAGAAGCCGCCGCAGGCCACCAGGCCCTTGAAGCCGGCCAGGTCCCCCCGGCCGGACTGCAGGTCGGACATATGCACGTCGACGCTGTGGAAGCCGGCCCGGTCGAAGGCGGCCGCCATCTCGACATGGCCGTTCACGCCCTGCTCGCGCAGGATGGCCATGGCCGGCCGGGCGCCGGTGGCGATGGCCGGGAAGGTGCCGGGATCGAAGGACAGGCTGACCGAGAGGCCCGGGTCCGCGGCGTCCAGCAGGACGTCGAATTCCTCCCGGGCGCAGCCGGGGTCGTCCCGCAGTTCCGCGATGCGGTGGCTGGTCTCGCTCCAGGCCCGCTGCAATTCGGTGCGGCTGGCCGAGAAGGCCATGCGGGCATTGCGCCAGACGCGGACCTCGTCGCGGTCGTTGAGGGTCCCGACCAGGTGGGCACAGGATCCCAGCCCGGCCTCGCGGAGGATCTGCAGGACGGCATGGCGGTCGTCGCGGCGGATCTGCACCACCGCGCCCAGTTCCTCGTTGAAGAGGGCGGTCAGCAGCCGGTCCTGGAGGCGGCCGTCGAGGATCTCGGGGAAGCGTTCGATGCCGTCCACGTCGTTCATCAGGTCGTCGTAGCAGAGGGCATCGAGGTTCAGGGAGACGCCGACGCGGCCGGCGAAGGCCATCTCGCAGACGGTGGCGAAGAGGCCGCCGTCGGAGCGGTCGTGGTAGGCGAGCAGCAGGCCCTGGGCATTGAGCACCTGGATGGCCGTGAAGAAGGCCTTCAGGGAGACCGGGTCCGCATCCGGCGCCTCGTCGCCGCTGGCGCCGTAGACCTGGGCAAGGGCCGAGCCGCCGAGCCGGTTGCGGCCGCGGCCCAGGTCCACCAGCACCAGTTCCGTCTCGCCCGCGTCCGCATCCCGGCGCAGTTGCGGCGTGAGCGTCCGGCGGATGTCGGCGCAGGGAGCGAAGGCGGTGACGATCAGCGACATGGGGGCCGTCACCTGGCGCTCCTGGCCGGCCTCCTCCCAGCGGGTGCGCATGGAGAGGGAATCCTTGCCGACGGGGATGGAGATGCCCAGGGCCGGGCAGAACTCCAGGCCCACGGCCTTCACCGTGTCGAACAGGGCGGCGTCCTCGTGCCCGTGGCCGGCGGCGGCCATCCAGTTGGCGGAGAGCTTGATCCGCGAGATGTCGCCGACGGTGGCGGCGGCCAGGTTGGTGACGGCCTCGGCCACGGCCATGCGGCCGGAGGCGGGGCCGTCGAGGAGCGCCACCGGCGTGCGTTCGCCCATGGCGAAGCACTCGCCCAGGTGGGTGTCGTAACCCATGGCGGTGACGGCCACGTCGGCCACCGGCACCTGCCAGGGCCCGACCATCTGGTCGCGGGCGGTCAGGCCGCCGACGGTGCGGTCGCCTATGGTGACCAGGAAGTTCTTCGAGGCGACCGACGGCAGGCGCAGGACGCGGAAGGCCGCCTCCTTCAGGTCGATGTCGGCCACTTCCAGCGGAGGCACGGCCCGGACGATGCGCCTGGCATCGCGGTGCAGCCGCGGAGGCTTGCCGAGCAACACTTCCATGGGCATGTCGACCGGCCGGTTGCCGAAGTGGGGATCGCGCACCACCAGCTGGCCGTCGCCGGTCGCCTGCCCGAGGACGGCGAAGGGGCAGCGCTCGCGCTCGCAGAAGGCGCGGAACTCGTCCAGCCGGTCGGGCGCGATGGCCAGGACGTAGCGCTCCTGGGCCTCGTTGCACCAGATCTCCCGGGGCGACATGCCCGATTCCTCGGACGGCACGGCGCGCAGGTCGAAGTCGGCGCCGCAGCCGGCGCCATGGGCCAGTTCCGGCATGGCGTTGGAGAGGCCGCCGGCGCCCACGTCGTGGATGGCCAGGATGGGGTTGGCGTCGCCCATCTGCCAGCAGCGGTCGATCACTTCCTGGGCCCGCCGCTGCATTTCCGGATTGCCCCGCTGCACGGAGGCGAAGTCCAGGTCGGCCGTGTTGGTGCCGGTGGTCATGCTGGAGGCGGCGCCGCCGCCCAGGCCGATCAGCATGCCCGGCCCGCCCAACTGGATCAGCAGGGTGCCGGGCGGGAACTCGATCTTGAAGGAGTGGTCGGCCGAAATGTTGCCGACGCCGCCGGCGATCATGATGGGCTTGTGGTAGCCGCGCATCTCGCCGGCGAAAGCCTGTTCGAAGGTGCGGAAATAGCCGGCCAGGTTGGGCCGTCCGAACTCGTTGTTGAAGGCGGCGGCGCCGATCGGCCCCTCGATCATGATGTCGAGCGCCGAGGCGATGCGCGAGGGCCGCCCGTAGGACGATTCCCAGGGCTGGCCGTGGCCGGGGATGCGCAGGTCCGATACGGAAAAGCCGCAGAGGCCGGCCTTGGGCTTGGAACCGCGCCCCGTGGCCCCCTCGTCGCGGATCTCGCCGCCGGAGCCGGTGGCGGCGCCGGGGAAGGGCGAGATGGCCGTCGGGTGGTTGTGGGTCTCCACCTTGGCCAGGATGTGGGTCGTCTCCGTCACGTAGCCGTAGGCGCCGTCGGTCCCCGGCACGAAACGGGCGACCTCCGTCCCCTCGATGACGGCCGCGTTGTCCGAGTAGGCCACCACGGTGCCCTCGGGGTGGGCCTTGTGGCTTTCGCGGATCATGCCGAAGAGGGACAGGGGCTGGTCCTCGCCGTCCACGGTCCAGGTGGCGTTGAAGATCTTGTGGCGGCAGTGCTCCGAGTTCGCCTGGGCGAACATCATCAGCTCGGCGTCGGTGGGATTGCGTCCGGCCCGGCCGAAGTTCTCCACCAGGTAATCGATCTCGTCGTCCGACAGGGCCAGGCCGAGTTCCCCATTGGCGGCCACCAGGGCGGCCCGGCCGCCGGCCAGCATGTCGACGCTGCTCAGGGGCTGGGGCGGCACGTGGCGGAAGAGGCGCTCCGCCTCACCCACGGCGTCCAGCACGGACTCGGTCATGCGATCGTGGAGGCAGGCGGCCAGGGCCTGCCGGTCCAGGTTGCGCCCCTCGGCATGGAAGGCCGTGCCCCGCTCGATGCGCAGCACGCCGGCGAAGCCGCAGTTGCGGGCGATCTCGGTGGCCTTCGAGGACCAGGGGGAGATGGTGCCCAGGCGCGGGGTGACCAGCAGCAGTTCGCCCGGAGGCGCCGGCGGCAGGGCCGCCGGGATGCCGAGGAGGTCCTTGAGCCTGCCCAGTGTGCCGTCGTCGGGGACGTCCTCCACCTCGACGAAATACCAGCTCTCGGCGGTCAGGCGGGCCAACCCGGGGATGGACTCGGCGGCACGGCTGCGCAAACGGTCGAGGCGGGAGGCGGAGAAGGCGGCGGCACCGCGCAGGGGAAGCATCTGGGGCATGGCTGGGGCGACGGCAGGGCGTGGAGGGCGGCCGGATTATACCCTCCCACCATCGCCGGCCCCGGCGACGTCCCCGTGTGCTTGAATGCCGGCAACCCGCCCCCAGATGCAGCCAATTCCGAGGAGAACACCATGAGCGCCCACACCTGCGACGTGACCGTCGAAAACTTCCAGGAACAGGTCATCGACGCCTCGCGGGAAGTCCCGGTGGTGGTCGATTTCTGGGCCGAATGGTGCCAGCCCTGCCGTGTCCTCAAGCCCATCCTCGAGAAGCTCGCAGCAGAGTTCGGAGGCCGGTTCCGGCTCGTCAAGATCGATTCGGACCGCAATCCGGAGATTGCCGCCCAGTTCGGCGTGCGGGGAATTCCCGCCGTCAAGGCCGTGGTGAACGGGCAACTGGTCGATGAATTCACCGGTGCCCTCCCGGAGGCCCAGGTCCGCGAGTTCCTCGCCCGCATCCTGCCCTCCCCGGGCGAACCCCTGCGGCTGAAGGCCCACCAGGCCCTCGACCGGGGCGATGCCGACGAGGCCCGGACCTTCCTGAAGGAGGCCATCGCCGCCGACCCGGGGCTAGAGGCCGCCAGCCTCGACTTGGCCGAACTGGCCCTCGGGACGGGCGACCGCGAGCAGGCCCGGGCGCTGCTCGACGAGCTGGCGCCCCGGGTTCGCGACCTGGACCGCCACGAAGCCCTCGTCGCCCGGCTGGCCCTGGCGGCGGCCGGCGGCGATGCCGACCCCGTGGCCCTGGCGGCCGACCTGGAAGCCCGGCCGGAGGACCTGGACCTGCGGCTGCGCCTGGCCAATGCCCTGGCCCTGGCCGGCGATTACCGCGGCGCCCTGGGGCACATGCTGGAGGTCGTCCGCCGCGACCGGAACTGGCGCGACGCAGCCGGCCGCAAGGCCATGCTCAACCTTTTCAACCTCCTCGGGGCCCAGGCCCGATACGAGGATCTGGTCCGGGAATTCCGCATCGCCCTGGCCAGGACCTTGAACTAGGCGACACCCCCACCGCATTTCGAGCGCCCGTCCGCGCCGGGCGCCAACGCAGCGGCCGGTCGTTCAGGAACATGCCGGCCGTTCGGGAACAGGCCCCGACTTCCAGGCGTCCGGGCCCTGCCGGGTATAGAATCGCGACATCCGGTGCCATGGCACTGGCATGATTTCCCGGAGGAACACGTGGTCGCACGCATCCTTGCCCTCCTCTTGTTCGGCCTCCTGGCCGTCGCCGCGCGGGCCGAGCCGCCGCGCTCCCTGGCCTTCGGGGTCCTCAACCAGCAGAGCCCGGCGCGGACCGCCCAGCGCTGGAACCCCATCCTCGCCTATCTCGCCGAGGCCACCGGCCTGAGCTTCCAGTTGCGCATGGGCGCCACCGTCCGGGAGACGGACGCCATGATGGGCCGCGGCGAATTCGACCTGCTGTTCACCAACCACAACTTCCGCCGTGACCAGGACGGCCAGTACCGGGTGCTGGCCCGCTGGGCGGGCAAGCCGATCTACAGCGTCATCGCCGTGCCGGCGGACAGCCCGGCGCGGACCCTGGCCGACCTGACCGGGCGGCGGGTCGCCTTCCCGTCCCGGGAGGCCTTCGTCGGTTATGCCGTACCGATGGCCGCCCTGAAGGCCTCCGGCGTCTTGGTGGAAGTCGTCACGGCCGGCAACCAGGAGGGCGCCATGGCCCAGCTCCAGGCCCGCCAGGTGGAGGCGGCGGCCGTCAATTCCCGCCTGCTCAGCCGCTACGCCGCCCAGTCCGGCCTGCGCTACCGGGAACTGTACGTCTCCGAGGGCTTCGCCGAGATGCCGGTCCTCGCCCATCCGCGGCTGCCGAAGGAGCAGGCCGATGCGATCCGCCGGGCCCTGCTCGCCATGGCGGCCGACCCGAGGGCGACCGCCGCCCGGGAAGCCGCCGCCTGTGACGGCTTCGAGCCCGCCGCCGAGAAGGACTACGACAACGTCCGCCGCATCTACGCGGGGATACGGGAATGAAGCTCGGCCTCCAGGGACGCATCCTGCTACTGACCGCCCTGGCGGTCGCCATCGTGTCCCTGTTCGGCCTCGGGATGGTCGTTCGCGACCGCGCCGCCTTCGGCCGGACCGGCTTCCACGAGGAAGGGCGAAGCATCGCCGAGGCCCTGGTGCCCATGCTGCGCAATTCCCTGGTGGTCGGCGACCTGGCCACGGTGCAGGAGACCTTCGACTCCGTCGTCGAGCGCAAGGCCCTCGGCGCCCTGCGGCTGCTCGACGCCCGGAGCCGGGCGACCGTCGTCGCCGCCGAGGACCATCCGAAGGCGGACGAGGCTGCCGCGCCGGCCTGGTTCCGGGCCCTCGTCGGCGAGCCGAACGTGATCGAGGAGACCGTCATCCAGGTGGGCGGCGTCTCCTACGGGATCCTCCGGGTCGAGATGTCCGGCCAGGCCCTGATGCTGGACCTCTGGGCCTCGGCCCGGGAGTTCCTGCTCCTCGGCGTGGCCGGCATTGCGGGAATCCTCGCCGTCCTCGGGCTGGTCCTCCGCCAGGGGCTGGCACCCCTGTCCCTCCTGGTGCAGGGGGCGCGGCGGGCCACCGCGGGCGACCTGGACCACCGGATCGGCGTCGTGGACGTGGCCGAGTTCGCCGAGGTCGCCGAGGCCTTCGACCAGATGTCCGAAGCCGCCCGCCTCCGCGAGGAGGACCTGCGGCGTGCCCAGGCCGCCGCCGAGGCCGGAGCGAGGACCAAGGCCTCCTTCGTCGCCGCCATGGGGCACCAGGTGCGCACGCCGCTGAACGGCATCATGGGGATGACCGAACTGGCCCTGGCCACGGAGCCTTCCCGGGAACAGCGCCATTACCTGGAACTGATCCGCAGTTCGGCCGACAACCTGCTCTCCGCCATCAACGAGATCCTCGACTTCTCCCGCCTGGAAAGCGGCCAGCTGACCCTGGACAGGGCGATCTTCCCGCTGCGGGAGACCGTCGATGCCGCCCTGGCCGCCTGCATCACGGCCGCCAGCGCCAAGGGGCTGAACCTCGAATGCCACCTGGACCCGGAGCTTCCCAACCTGGTCCAGGGCGACCCGATTCGCCTGCGCCAGGTGCTCGCCCACCTGATCGAGAACGGCATCCGCTTCACGCCCCAGGGGAGGATTTCGGTGCGGGTGGACCCGGTGCCCGGCGCCCTGGGCGCGCGGATCCGCTTCGCCGTTTCGGACACCGGGCTGCCCATCCCCACCGACAAGCTGGCCCTGGTCTTCGAGCCCTTCGCCGAGCCGGCCGGCGTCGCGGCCGGGCGCCACGGCGCCGGTGGCCTCGGGCTGGCCATCTCCCACCGGCTGGTGCGCAAGATGGGTGGCGAACTGACGGTCGCCAACGGCCGGGAATCGGGCTGCGTGTTCAGCTTCGTGCTGCCCCTGGAGCCGGCCAGCGCAATGGCCGAGGACCGGCCCCGCCCCCTGGAGGCGGACCTGGCGGCGATCGCCGGGACGGGCCACCGCATCCTCGTCGCCGAGGACACGCCGGTGACCCAGACCCTGATCATGACCCTGCTGCGCAAGCGCGGCTACCGGCCCATCCTGGCCGTGGATGGGGCGGAGGCCGTCGCCGCTTGCCGGCAGGAAGTCTTCGACCTGATCCTGATGGACCTGCAGATGCCGGTCCTCGACGGCCTGGCGGCAACCACGCGGATCCGCGAATGGGAGACCTCGGTCGGCCGCCACACGCCCATCGTCGCCATCACCGCCAATGCCTTCGAGGACGACCGGCGGCGCTGCGAGCAGGCCGGCATGGACGACTTCATCGCCAAGCCCTTCAAGGCCCAGGTCCTCTACGACACCCTGGACCGCTATCTCAAGGCGCCGGCCTGACGGGTCCGGGGGCGGCACCCCGAGGCTTGCGGTCCTCCCTCCCCTCGGGTAAGGTGCGCGCCCTTCGCCGCGAACCGCCCCAAGGAATCCATGCTTCCCCCCATCGAACACCGCATCGCCGAGGAACTCGGCGCCCGGCCGGCCCAGGTGATGGCCGCCGTCCAGCTCCTCGACGAGGGCGCCACCGTGCCCTTCGTCGCCCGCTACCGCAAGGAGGCCACCGGCGGCCTCGACGACACCCAGCTGCGCACCCTCGAGGAGCGACTGGGCTACCTGCGGGAGCTGGAGGAACGGCGGGCCGCCGTGCTCGCCTCCATCGCCGAGCAGGGCAAGCTGACGCCGGAGCTGCGGACCGACGTGGAGAACGCCGACACCAAGCAGCGCCTCGAGGACCTCTACCTGCCCTACAAGCCGCGCCGCCGCACCAAGGCCCAGATCGCCCGCGAGGCCGGCCTGGAGCCCCTGGCCGACGCCCTCTTCGACGATCCCGGCCTGGTGCCCGAGGAGGAGGCGGCGAAATACGTGAACCCCGCCCAGGAGCCGCCGGAAAAGCACGTGCCCGACGTCAAGGCCGCCCTGGACGGGGCGCGCCAGATCCTCATGGAGCGCTTCGCCGAGGACGCCGCCCTGCTGGAGAAACTGCGCGCCCGCCTGGGCGACGAGGCCCTGCTGGTCTCCGCCGTCGTCGAGGGCAAGGAGCAGGATGGCGCCAAGTTCCGCGACTGGTTCGACTTCCGCGAGGCGGCGAAGGACATGCCCTCGCACCGGGCCCTGGCCCTGCTGCGCGGGCGCAACGAGGGCGTGCTGCGCCTCGCCCTCAAGACTCCCCCGGAGCTGGAGGATCCGCCCCGGGCCTCCCCCTGCGAGGGCATGGTGGCCGGGCACTTCGGCCTGCGCGACCAGGGCCGGCCGGCCGACCGCTGGCTGCTCGAGACGGCCCGCTGGGCCTGGATGGTGAAGCTCTCCCTGCACCTGGAGCTGGAGATCATGAACGGCCTGCGCGAGCGGGCCGAGGAAGAGGCCATCCGCGTCTTCGCCCGCAACCTCCACGACCTGCTGCTCGCCGCCCCCGCCGGCCCCCGCCCCGTGCTGGGCCTCGACCCGGGCCTGCGCACCGGCACCAAGGTGGCCGTCGTCGATGCCACCGGCAAGCTGCTCGACACCGACACCATCTACCCCCACGAGCCCCGCCGGGACTGGGAGGGCAGCCTGGCCGCCCTGGCCCGGCTATGCCAAAAACATGGCGTGGAACTGGTCGCCATCGGCAACGGCACCGCCAGCCGGGAAACCGACAGGCTGGCCGCCGAGCTGATGAAGCGCCATCCCGAGCTGCGCCTGACCAGGGTCGTCGTCTCCGAGGCCGGCGCCTCCGTCTATTCCGCCTCCGAGCTGGCGGCCCGGGAATTCCCCGAGCTCGACGTCTCCCTGCGCGGCGCCGTCTCCATCGCCCGCCGCCTCCAGGACCCGCTGGCCGAGCTGGTCAAGATCGATCCCAAGAGCATCGGCGTCGGCCAGTACCAGCACGACGTGAACCAGTCCCGCCTGGCCCGCTCCCTGGACGCCGTGGTGGAGGATTGCGTGAACTCGGTGGGCGTGGACGTGAACACCGCCTCGGTGCCGCTGCTGACGCGGATCTCCGGCCTCAACACCACCCTCGCCGCCAACATCGTCGCCTGGCGCGACCAGCACGGCGCCTTCCGCAGCCGCGCCCAGTTGCGCGAGGTGCCGCGCCTGGGCGACAAGACCTTCGAGCAGGCCGCCGGCTTCCTGCGCATCATGGGCGGCGAGAACCCCCTCGACGCCTCGGCCGTGCACCCCGAGGCCTACCCCGTCGTCGAGCGCATCCTGGCCGACATCCGCAAGGGGGTGAAGGAACTCATCGGCGACGGCCGCGCCGTCAAGGCCCTGAGTCCGGGCAAGTACACCGATGGGAAGTTCGGCCTGCCGACGGTCCAGGACATCCTGAAGGAACTGGAGAAGCCGGGCCGCGATCCGCGCCCCGAGTTCAGGACCGCCGCCTTCCGGGAAGGCGTCGAGGACCTGAAGGACCTGGAACCCGGCATGGTCCTGGAAGGCACGGTGACCAACGTCACCAACTTCGGTGCCTTCGTGGACATCGGCGTGCACCAGGACGGCCTGGTCCACGTCTCGGCCCTGTCCACCCGCTTCGTCAAGGACCCGCACAGCGTGGTCAAGGCGGGCGACGTGGTGAAGGTCAAGGTCCTGGAGGTGGACATCCCGAGGAAGCGCATCGCCCTCAGCATGCGGCTCTCCGACGACGCCCCGGCCAGGCGCCCGGACGCCGCCGCGGCCGCGCCCCGGGGCAACCGGCCGCCCCCCCGGCGGGAGCCCGAGCGCGCGCCGGCCGGCGGTGCCATGGCCGCCGCCTTCGCAAAGCTGAAGCGCTGAGGGTCCGCCGGCGCCCGCGCTTGCCCCGGGCGGCCGAATCCTTCATGATGCCGCCGGCAAACCTCGAGGCATCGTGAAGGAACTCCACTACATCGCCCGGCGGCAGGCGGAATGGGACGCCTGGGACCGCTGGATCAAGGGCGGCAAGCCCGCGCGCGGAGCGCCGGAAGATGCTGAAGGCATCCCCGCCGGCGAACTGCCGCATCGCTTCCGCCGCCTCTGCCACGACCTTGCCCTGGCCCGCGACCGGCAGTATTCCGCGGTCCTCGCCGAGGCCCTGCACCGCCGGGTGCTGGCCGCACACCAGCGCATCTACGGCGCCCACAAGCCCGAGGGAAACGCCCTGCTGCGCTTCGTCGCCGGCGGCCTGCCGGCCCTGGTCCGCAGCGAATGGCGCGTCGTCGCCGCCGCCTTCCTGCTCTTCTTCCTGCCCCTGGCCGGCATCGTCCTGGCCATCCAGGCCTGGCCGGATGCCGCCCTCCTGCTCCTTTCCCCCGAGACGGTCGGCGAGGTCGAGGAGATGTACTCCCCGGCGGCGCGCCACCTGGGGCGGCCCCGTTCGGCCGCCAGCGAGTGGGCCATGTGGGCCTTCTACATCGCCAACAACGTGCGCATCGACTTCCAGGTCTTCGCCGGCGGCATCGCCTTCGGCCTCGGCACCCTGTTCTACCTGCTCTACAACGCCCTCCACATCGGGGCGATCGCCGGCCACCTGACGCAGATCGGCTTCGTCGAGACCTTCTGGGGCTTCGTCGCCGGGCACAGCGCCTTCGAGCTGACCGGGGTGGTCCTTTCCGGGGCGGCCGGGCTCAAGCTCGGCATGGCCCTGGTGGCCCCGGGCCCGCGCAGCCGCCGGGCCGCCCTGCTGGAGGACGGCCGGGTGGCCGTGCGCCTGCTCTACGGGGCCGCCGCCCTCACCTTCCTCGCCGCCTTCGTCGAGGCCTTCTGGTCTCCCAACCGGAGCACGCCCTTCGAGGTCAAGCTGGGGCTCGGCGCCCTCCTCTGGCTGCTCACCTGGGCCTACCTCCTCCTCGCCGGGCGTCCCCGTGCGGCTTGAGGACATCGCCATCCGCCTGCGCCGGCGGACCCCCTGGGAGGCCATGGACCTCGGCCATGCCATGCTGCGGGCCTGGGCCCGGCCGGCCTACGGGGCCTGGTTCGCCACCTACTGGCCGGCCGGGATCCTGCTCCTGCTGCTCCTCTGGCCCTGGCAGGAATATGCCATCCTGGTCATCTGGTGGTGGAAGCCGTTCTTCGACCGTATCCTCCTCCAGGTCTTCAGCCGCCGCGTCTTCGGCGCCGGGACGGGCCTCCGGGAGACCCTGCGCGGCCTGCCGGCCCTGCTCCGCGGCCCCGGCATGCTCTCCGGCCTGACGCTGCGCCGGATCAGCATGGCCCGCTCCTTCCTGCTGCCGGTCTGGCAACTGGAGGAACAGCGGGGCGCCGCGGCCCGCGGCCGCTTCCGCGTCCTCGCCCTGCGTTACCGGGGCTACGCCGTCTGGCTGACCTTCGTCTGCGCCAACCTCTCGGCCATCCTCCTGTTCGGCATGTACATGCTGCTGGCCGCCATGGCCCCCGGCGACAGCAACGTCTTCTCCCCGGGGCAGTGGTTCAGCGAGGACATTCCCGACGCCCAGCGCTTCGCCGGCAACCTGCTGTTCATGCTCGCCGAGACCCTGGTGGAGCCCCTCTACGTCGCCTCCGGCTTCTCCCTCTACCTGAACCGGCGCAGCGAACTGGAGGCCTGGGACATCGAACTGGGCTTCCGCCGCCTGGCCGAGCGCCGGACGAGCCCGCCGGCGCCGCCCGGCGCCCGGCCGCTGGCCCTGCTCGTCGCCGCGACGGCCGCCTTCCTGCTCGTCCTGCCGGCCGCCGGGCCGGCGGCGGCCGAAACTGCCGCGGCGGCGGAGGTGGCGAAAGTGGCGAAAGTGGCGGAAGTGGCGGAAGCGGCGGAAGCCGCCGACGGGCCGGAATCGCCGCCCGGGGACCCCGCCACGGGTCCGGCCGCCGACGCGGCCACCGTCCGACGCGGTCCCCCGACGCCGGCCCGGCGGGCCATGGACGCCGTCCTGGCCGACCCCGTCTTCGGCCAGCCGAAGCAGGACTGGCGCTGGCAGCGGCGGACCAGGCCGCCGGCCGAGGAAGGCTGGGGCGCCTGGGCCAGGGCCCTGCGCCAGGTCCTCGAATTCCTGGCCGAAGCCATGAAGGGCTTCGTCTGGATCGTCGCCGGCCTGGCCCTGGCGGCGGCCCTCTACCTGGCCGTGCGCCTGTGGGGCGGGCGGTCCCGGGCCGTCCGCCGCGAGGCGCCGGAATTCCTCTTCGGCCTGGACCTGCGGCCCGCCTCCCTGCCCGCCGACGTGGCCGCCGCGGCGCGGGCGGCCTGGGCCGCCGGGCGCGGCGTCGAGGCCCTGAGCCTGCTCTACCGGGGCGCCCTGGTCGCCCTGATCCATCGCCACCAGGTGGAGTTCGCCGCCGGCGACACGGAGGAGGACTGCCTCCGGCGGGCCGCCGGCCACCTGCCCGGGGACGCCGGCGGCTGCTTCTCCGAGCTGGTCGGCTGCTGGGGCCGGGCCGCCTACGGCCACCAGTTGCCGACGCCGTCGGCCATGGGCGCCCTGCTGGACCAATGGCCCCGTCATTTCGCCCCGGCGGGGGCGGCGCCGTGATCCGGCGCCTCGTCTGGTCGGCGGTGGCCGTCGCCGGGGTCCTGACCCTGCTCGGCAGCTGGCTGCTGCTCAACTACGAGCGGGTGCCCGTCGACGGCCGCGAGCCGCCCAGGGCCGAGGCGCGGCGCAACCCCTACCTGGCCCTGGAGCGCTTCGTGGCGCGCATGGGCGGCCGGGTGGAAAGGCAATCCGACGCCCGCCTCCTCGACCGCCTGCCGCCGGGCGGCACCGTCTTCCTGGAGCGCAACCGGCGCCACCTGCTGCCGCCGGAACGCCTGCGCCACCTGCGCGCCTGGGTCGAGGCCGGCGGCCACCTCATCGCCGTCGCCGAACTGCCCGGCGTCGCCGACCCCCTGCTCGACGGACTCGGCATCGTCAGGCCCGACAAGCCGCCGGCGCTGCCCAAGGGGCCCCGCGGCGCGCTGGCCGTCCGCCTGCCCGAAGGGGGCCGCCCCCTGGCGGCGGACGCCGGCTGGCACGTCCTGCGTCCCGGACCCCGGCTTCCCGACTGGTCGGCCGAGGACGGCAGCCGCGGCGCCCAGATGCTGCACTACCGCCTCGGCCGGGGCCACCTGACCGTGGCCACCCACCTGGACCGCCAGTTGCACAACCGGCGCATCGGCGCACGGGACCACGCCGAATTGCTGTGGGCGCTGGTGTCGGCCTACGATCCCTCGCCCAGCCCCCGGCTATTGGTGGTCTCCCGCCTGGAGATGCCCGGCCTCTTCGACTGGCTGGCCGAGAACGCGGCCGCCGCCTGCCTGGCCCTCGGCACCCTGCTGGTCCTCGCCCTCTGGCGCACGGTGCCCCGCTTCGGCGCCCCCCGCCCCGACGCGCCGCCGGCCCGCCGCGAGCTGCGCGAGCACCTGGCCGCCATCGGCCGCTACCTGTGGCGTTCCGGCCACCTGGCCGGCCTCGTCCAGCCGGCCCGGGACCACTTCCGGGCCCGCCTCGCCCTGCGCCGCCCGGCCATCGCCGCCCTGCCCCCCGACGCCCAGCCGGCGGCCCTGGCCGAACTGGCGCGGCGGCCGGTGGCCCGCGTCGCCGCCGCCCTCGGCGGCCCCGCCGACACCCCCCATGCCTTCACCGATGCCCTGCGCACCCTGCGCGACCTGGAACGACAACTCTGAGAATCCGCCATGACCGAGACCGACTCCCTCCTCCCCCCGGAAAAGCTCCAGCAGGCCCGCCAGGTCTTCGATGCCCTGCGGGCCGAGCTGGCCAAGGCCGTGATCGGCCAGCGGCAGGTCGTGGACCAGGTGCTGGTCGGCCTGCTGGCCGACGCCCACGTGCTGATCGAGGGCGTCCCGGGGCTGGGCAAGACCCTCCTCGTCAAGGCCCTCGCCCGCACCATCGGCGGCGAGCACAAGCGCATCCAGTTCACCCCCGACCTGATGCCCTCCGACGTCGTCGGCCACACCCTGTTCGACGCCGCCACCGGCCGATTCGTGACCCGCCAGGGCCCGGTGTTCACCCACCTGCTGCTGGCCGACGAGATCAACCGCTCGCCGGCCAAGACCCAGGCCGCCCTGCTGGAGGCCATGCAGGAGAAGCAGGTGACCCTGGAGGGCAATGCCACGCCGCTGCCGCGGCCCTTCATGGTGCTGGCCACCCAGAACCCCATCGAGCAGGAAGGCACCTACCCGCTGCCGGAAGCCCAGCTCGACCGCTTCCTGCTGAAGATCCGCATCGACTATCCGGACGAGCAGGAGGAGGTCGCCCTGACCCGCCACGTGACGGCGGCCAAGACCGGCGCCGACCTGGACGTGGCCGCCGTGAATCCCCTGATCCAGCCGGCCGCCGTGGTCGGCCTGCAGCAGTGGGCCGCCCACGTGACGGTGGACGAGCGGGTCGCCGCCTATGCCGTCGCCATCGTCCGGGCCACCCGCACGGCGCCGGGCCTGGCCAGCGGCGCCGGGCCGCGGGGGCCGATCGCCCTGGTCCGGGCGGCCCGCGCCCGGGCCCTGATGGAAGGCCGCGGCTACGCCACGCCGGACGACGTCAAGGCCGTCGCCCTGCCCGCCCTGCGCCACCGGGTGGCACCGGCCGCCGAGGCGGAGATCGAGGGCCTGGGCGCCGACGAGCTGCTGACCGGGCTGCTGGCCGGCGTGCCGGCGCCGCGGATTTGAGGCGCCTGCGAGATGACGCTGGAAACCGCAATTCATTCACCGCAGAGGACGCGGAGGGCGCGGAGGAAGCCAGTGTCCTTGCCCATCGCGGCTCCCCTGCCGGGCGACGCTCTCCGCAAGCCGATGCTGTCGATTCCCTCGCTGTCCTTGGTGTCCGTGGTGTCCTTCGTGGTTCGACCGCCTTTTCCGCGATGATCCTGCCCCACCGCAGCCTGCTCGCCGGGGCCGCCGCCTGGCTGGCCCTGGGCCTGGCCGCCGCCTTCCATCCCCCCTGGCTGCCGGCCTGGCAGGCGGCCGGCGCGGCCGTGGCCGCCCTGGCCGGGTGGGATGCCGTGGCCGGGCGCCGGCGGCGGGGCCGCGTCGTGGTCCGCCGGGAGTTGCCCGGGGCCATGCCGGTGGGCACCTGGCAGACGGTGCACCTGCGCCTCTCCTGCGCCGACGGCGGCGCCGCCGTCGGCTGGCTGCAGGACGGCCATCCGGCCGCCTTCCCGGCCGAGGGCCTGCCCCTGCGCTTCGCCGTCGAGCCCGGGCGCTGGCTGCGCGCCGCCTACCGGCTCTCGGTCGCCGAGCGGGGCCGCCAGGCCTTCGACGGCATCACCCTGCGCCTGCCCTCGCCGCTGGGCTTTTGGCTGGTGGAGGAGCGCCTGCCGGTGCGCGACGAGCTGCGCGTCTTCCCCAACTTCGCCCGCGTCGCCCAGTACGCCCTGCTGGCCACCGACAACCGCCTGTCCCAGATCGGCGTCCTGCAGCGGCGGCGCCGTGGCCAGGGCATGGAGTTCCACCAGCTGCGCGACTACCGCCAGGACGACGCGCCGCGCCAGATCGACTGGAAGGCCAGTTCCCGCGCCGGCCGGCTGATCTCCCGCGAATACCAGGACGAGCGCGACCAGCAGATCGTCTTCCTGCTCGACTGCGGCCTGCGCATGCGGGCCAAGGACGGCGGCCTCTCCCACTTCGACCACACCCTGGACGCCCTGCTGCTGCTCGCCTACGCGGCCCTGCGCCAGGGCGACGCGGTGGGGCTGGCCACCTTCGCCCATCCCCGGCCGCGGGTGCTGCCGCCGGGCAAGTCCCTGGGCACCGTCAATGCCATGATGCGGGCGGTCTACGACCTGGAGCCCTCGCTGCAGGTGCCCGACTACCTGGCGGCGGCCGAATCCCTGGGCCGGCGCCTGCGCAAGCGGGCCCTGGTGATCCTGGTCACCAACCTGCGCGACGAGGACGACGACACCCTGCTGCCCGCCCTGCGCAGCCTGCGCCGCCGCCACGCGGTGACCCTGGCCAGCCTGCGCGAGCCGGTCCTCGACGAACTGCTGGAGGCGCCGGTGGCCGACTTCGACGGCGCCCTGACCCGGGCCGCCGGCCTGGAATACCTGCGGGCCCGGCGGCGACAGACGACGCTGCTCCGCCAGGGCGGCGTGGAGGTGCTGGACGTGGGGCCGCGGCAGTTGCCGATCGCCCTGGTGAACCATTACTGGGCCCGCAAGCGGGCCGGCGCGCTATAGTGCGGAGGCCGCCCGGCCCCATGCCGACGGCGTGAGACGACGAACAGGGAGGCAGGACGAATCATGGAAGAGAACCCCTTCAAGGCCCCGGCCGCACCGGTGGCCGACTACCGGGAAGCGTCGACGGGCACCTTCGTGCCCGAGGGGCGGCGGCTGCCGGCCGGCAACGGCTATCGCTGGCTGGTCACCGGCTGGGAGATGTTCCGCACCGCCCCGGCCACCTGGATCGGCATTTCCGTCGCCTTCCTGGCCCTGATGGCGGTCGCCGGCGTGGTACCCATCCTCAATTTCGCGGTGAACCTGGTGATCCCGGTCTTCGCCGGCGGCATCGTCATCGGCTGCAAGGCCATCGACGATGGCGAGGGCCTGCGCTTCGAGCACCTGTTCGCCGGCTTCTCGCGCAACCTGGGCGGGCTGCTGATGGTCGGCCTGCTGTTCCTGCTGGCGGTGATTCTGGTCGGCGCCACCTTCGGCATCGTGGTCGCCCTCGGCGTGGCCGGCGCCGCCATCACCGCCGGCACCTTCTCGCCCATGATCGTCGTCGCCGCCCTGGTGGCGGCGGCCGTCTTCGTGCCCATCGGCATGGCAGTCTGGCTGGCGCCGCCCCTGGTGGTCTTCCACGACGTCACCGCCTACCAGGCCATGAAGACGAGCTTCTTCGTCGCCTGGCGCAACTTCATGCCCTTCCTGGTCTACAGCCTGGTCGTCCTGGTCGCCGCCATCGTCGCCAGCATCCCGATCTTCCTGGGCTGGCTGGTCCTGATGCCGGTGCTCTACGCCTCCCTCTACGCCTTCTACCGCGACGCCTTCTTCACGGAATGAGCACCGCGGTCCTCGACACCGTCAGCCGGATCGCCACGCCGGAGGGCTGCGAGATCGACCTCCGGCTGGCCGGCCCGGTGGTGCGCGCCCGGGCCTGGTTCTTCGACTTCCTGGTCCGCCTGGTCCTCTGGCTGGTGCTGGTCTTCATCGCCCCCCTGGCCGGGGACTTCGGCGTCGGCCTGGCCCTGCTCAGCGTCTTCCTGCTCGAGTGGCTCTATCCCGTCGTCTTCGAGGTCCATTGGCGCGGCCAGACGCCGGGCAAGCGGGCCTGCGCCCTGGCCGTGGTGCACGACGACGGCCGCCCGGTGGGCTGGGGCGCCGCCTTCACCCGCAACACCCTGCGCTTCGTGGATTTCCTGCCCCTGCTCTACGGCGCCGGCTTCCTGGCCACCCTGCTCAACGGCCAGGGCAAGCGCCTGGGCGACTTGGCGGCCGGCACCGTGGTGGTCCATGTCGGCGAGGAGGCGCGCAAGGCGGCCGACCCGGGCGGCACGGCTGGCAGCGAGCCGCCGCCCTTCCCCCTGACCCCCGAGGAGCAGACCGCCGTCATCGAATTCAGCCGCCGCGCCGCCCTGCTCACCCCCGAGCGCGCCGCCGAAGTGGCCGCCGCCGCGGCGCCGCTGACGGCGGGGCTGGAGCCGGAGGCCGGGAGGCTGCGCTTGCTGAGGATCGCCAATCACCTGTTGGGGAGGTGAGGGGTCGGGCCCCTTGCTCCCCGGTTCGCAGAAGCGGATAAAGGTTCAATGCGTTGGCAGTCTGCGGTGCCGGAGGGCTGGCCGGTTTTCGGCCATTGATGACGTTGGCCCGATGGGCCGTGTCGGGCGGCAATGTGTCGGTCACCTGCCGTTCGGCCGCTAATGGCGTCGAGTGGCAGCTTCTCTATCCTCTGAACTCACACTGCCGACCCTAAGCTGAAGTAGCGTTCTCGCGCCCCACCATCTGCAGTGCAGCGGAAACGGCCATTTGGATATCACACTATTCGTGCATGGATCCCCCCGATAGGCCAAGCAGTAGATCTGATCTATTGCTTTCGGTGCTAGTCCGAATATACCAATGCATTGTGAACTTCTTATGATACCCTCGGCGCTTCAAGTTAACTCCGGAGTAGCTACGGTGATTCCTTTAAGAAGCGTCTTCTTTTCACTCTCAGTTGTCTTGCTTGGACTGGGCAACGCCACGAGCTCACAGGCCGCCCCTACGTATGGCGTCGCGGCAAATGGTGCTTTGACCCTGATGGGAGGCATGCCGCGAGTTGATGCCAGTGAGAATACCGGCTGGCAAACCACTGCCCCTGCCAGAATTGATATCGCTAAATCCACCAGCGGTGACAATGGCGCATATGCCTCGAGTCAGATGCATGTCACTACGAATTTCGGCGTTATCTCCGCCAGTGGGGATGGTACGGTGACGAATGCCCCTTACTTTGGTGCCCTCGTGTCGCAACAAACAGCAGCAAGAGGTGGCGATCCTAACGGGCATTTCTTCGATCGCCTTACAGTTCATTCGGACTCGTTAGCCGTGGGCACGCCTGTCACCGTGAGCTTCAGTCTGCTCATGCAAGGTCATGTTTTTGGCAGTTTTAACGATGGCCCGTCTGCAGGCGCAGATGTCGTTGGAGCACTTTACAGCTCCACTGCGGGGAATCCTAACGCCCCGTGGTTGACCGTTGGGCTTTCGGAGGAAACTGCCTACGACAGCTTCCAGAGTGGCGTTATCAATACCAGGGTTGGCGACTCCTTTAGTATTCAGGGGCGCCTGTGGATTGGCATGAGCGCTGACGCAAACGGCTCAGTACCGCGCGGTGAAGTGAGAACTCGAACATTCGACTACGATACTCGCCTGCTTTTCGGGATCGAGTCTGCGTCAGGCACATATCTGGTGGCGGATAGCGGCACCCGATATGTTGCTGCCGTTCCCGAACCCGAAACCTACGCCATGTTCCTAGCCGGTCTTGGCATCGTGGGTTCAGTTGCACGTCGTCGTAAGCAGAGAGCATAGGTTGATTCCCCATTGGTGCGTTAAGACGGGGGCTGCGGCTCCCGTCTTGCATTTTGCGGACGACCACTTTTGAGAAAACCGAATGGCCGTTGTCAGTCTGAAGCGGGAGTAGCTTCTGGCAGTCGCAACGGCAGGTGGTGGCCGAGACCAGAAGTTCAGTAACCGTCCAGCCCCACCACCTTGCCCCTGACCGACGGAGTTACGAGGCGTGAGCGAAGGGCAGCAGCGAATCGATATCGCTATTGAGGCAGGTGGGGAGTTTTTCGAGGGTATCGCGCAGCCAGGCGGCGGGATCGAGGCCGTTCAAGGCAGCCGTGGCCAGCAGGCCCTGGATTGCCGCGGCACGCTTGCCGGCGCGTTCCGAACCCACGAAGAGCCAGTTCTTCTTGCCGACGCAGACCGGCCGGATGGCGTTCTCCACCGGGTTGTTGTCGATGGGCAATGCCCCATCGGCGGCGTAGCGGACGAGCGCCGGCCAGCGCTTCAAGCTGTAGTCGAGGGCCTTCGCCGTGCCACCGCCGTGGGCCACGGTCAGGCGCGTCGCCATTAGCCAGGCGTGCAGCGATTCCAGCAAGGGTTGCGCTTCCCGCTGCCGGAGGGCCGCCCGTTCGCCGACCGACAGGTCCCGGCCGCGGCGTTCGATCTCGTAAAGGGCCGCGATGCGCACCAGCGCCTCCTGGGCGATCGGGTTCGCCTGCGCCTCGTTCAGGTCGAAGAACTTCCGCCGCACATGCGCCATGCATGCCAATTCGGTGACACCGTCGGCAAACAGGCTCTTGTAGCCACTGAAGTCATCCACCATCAACGATCCCCGCCACGCCTCCAGGAATCGGCGGGCATGGGCACCGGAACGACTGGTCTGGTAGTCAAACACCACGATCGGCGGTCCGGTATCGAAGACGTTGCTCCGGTAGGCCCAGAGGTAGGCCCGATGGGTCTTGCCACTGCCGGGGTCGAGTTGCCGCACCGGCGTCTCGTCGGCATGCATCACGGCACGCTGCCGCAACAGGTCGGCCAGCCGTTCCGCCAGGGGGCCCAGGCTCACGCCCAGGCGGCCCACCCAGTCGGCCAGGGTGGAGCGTGCCAGGGTGACCCCGGCGCGGGCGGCGATTCCTTCCAGGCGATACAGGGGCAGGTGATCCAGGTACTTGCCGACGATGATCCAGGCCAGCAGCCCGACCGCCGCCAGGCCGCCGTCGATCACCGCCGTCGGAATCGGCGCGGCAGTGACGGTCTCGCAGGCGCGGCAGGCATATTGGGGGCGGATGTGCCGACGCACGAAGAAGCGGGCCGGATCGACGTCGAGTTGCTCGCTGACGTCCTCGCCGATCAGCACCAGATCCCGGCCGCACTGGCCGCAGGTGCAGGATTCCGGTTCGTGCCGGTGCTCGATGCGCGGCAGGTGCTCGGGCAGGGGCTGGCGGCCGGCCCGTTCCCGGGGCGAACGAGGGGGCGTCGGCGAGGCGTCGGCCTCCGCTTGCCGCCGGGCCAGTTCTGCTTCAGCGGCGGCCACGTCCGCCGCCAGGGTTTCCTGGAACAGGTCGCGCAGTTCGGGGGCGAGGGTTTCGCTCTTCACGCCATAGCGCATGCGTTTCAGGTGCGCCAGTTCCAGGGTCAGGGCCTGGATCTTGGTCTGTGCGGCGTGCAGTTCGACCGCTCGCCGGGCGGCCTGGTCCTGGCTGCGATGCGCCTCCTCGGCGAGCTTCTGCATCGTCTGCGCCGCCCACGCGGCCAGCGCCGGGTCGGGGTTGAAGCGGGCAAGTTCGGCCGAGAAATCCATGTGTCGATTCTATCTACGCCGCTTCCCGCCTGCGGCGCGAACACGTCATCGCTCGCCGCTTTGTTGTGTCCTTATCCGGATGATTTTGCGCACGGGGTTTGCATGACACGCTCACACGCGCCACTGTACCGGCGCCACCGCCGTCAGGCGTTGCCATTCCACGCCGGTGGTCAGCCAGGTCCATTGCGCGTCGCTCAGGGTGACCGTGGCGGTGTCGGCCTCCGGCCAGTGAAAGCGGCCCCGGTGCAGCCGGCGCTGGCACAGCCAGACGCCGGTGCCGTCCCAGACGATGAGTTTCAGTCGGCTGCCGCGCCGGTTGCGGAAGGCGTAGGCGGTGCCGTCGCAGGGCGAGCGTCCGAGCAGGTTCTGGATCCGCTGCGACAGGCCGTCGATGCCGCCGCGCATGTCCACCGGTTCAACGACCAGCCAGACTTCCTGTGCGCGGATCATCGCAGCAGTTCGCGCAGACAGGGCCCCAGTCCGGCCAGGGCGTCCAGCGGCCAGGCCATCTGCACCGTGGTCCCGCCACGGCGCACGTCGATGCGGATTTCCGGGGCCGGTCGATGGTCGGCGAACGTCACCGGAACCAGTCCGGCGCCCGCCACGGCCGACGCTTCGCCCGCCCCATTCCCGGAGCCTTCGTCCCCGCCGTGGACCTTTACCCACTTGCGCAGCATGTTGGCGTTCAGCCCATTGGCCAGTGCCACCGCCGCCATCGAAACCCCCGGCTGCCGGCACGCCTCAACCACCTGCGCCTTGAATTCCGCATCGTGCCGTCGGCGCGTCCTCCTGCCCGCCGACTTCGCTACCTTAGTGTCCATGTGTCCGCCAAGAAATACGCGGACACTATTACGCTTCCACTGACGGCCTCAAGGTGGGGCGGTTGGACGGTTACGAAGTTCAGGACCGCCAAGCCGAATGAGGGCAAAGGCCGACCACCAGTCGCCCGTCAGCAGAGAATGAAACCGGGACCCCAACGCCCGCAGCCGGCTCGCCAATCCTCCCCTACCCCATCACCTCCGCCAGCCACCCCTCCAGATCCCGGATCTCCTCCATGCACACCTCGTGTTCCATGGGGTAGCCGTGCCAGCGCGCCGGGTAGCCCAGGCCTTCCAGCAGTTGGCCGGACTGGCGGCCGAAGGCGTAGGGGATGACGGGGTCGTCCTCGCCGTGGGCCAGGAAGAGGGGCAGGTCGCGGTTGGCCGGGCTGGCTTCGGCGGCCAGGGTGCCGGCCAGGGGCAGGTAGGTTGAGAGGGCCAGGATGCCTGCCAGGCGGCGGGGATGGCGCAGGCCGGCGTGCAGCACGATGGCGCCGCCCTGGGAGAAGCCGGCCAGCACGATGCGACTGTCCTCGATGCCGCGGGCATTCTCCCGGGCGACCAGGGCCTCCACCAGGGCGGCCGACTGGCGCACGCCTTCGGCATCCTCCCGACGGCCGGCGAAGTCCAGGGAAAGGATGTCGAACCAGGCCGGCATCACGTAGCCGGCGTTGATGGTGACGGGCCGCGAGGGCGCATGGGGCAGGATGAAGCGGGTGGGCGGCAGGCGGCGGTGGTCCAGGGCCTCGACCACGGGGACGAAGTCGTTGCCGTCGGCGCCCAGGCCGTGCAGCCAGATGACGGCGTGGCGGGGCGCCGGGCCGGTCTCGATCTCTATGCCGGGCAGCGGGGACGGGGGGACGTTCTGGACGGCATCGGGCATGGTCGGCTCCTGGGGGTGGAAGGGCCATTGTAGCCACGCCCCGGCGGCGGCCGGCCTGTCCCTACAATAGGGGCTCCCCACCGGAAGGAGGATCCCATGGACCTGCAAGCCCTGTTCGACCGCCTGGCGGCGGCCGCCGTCGCCGGCGATGCCGATGCCCTGGCCGACTGCTTCACCGAGGACGGCGTCTACGAGGACTATTTCTTCGGCCCCCTGGCCGGCCGCGAAGGGATGCGCGAGATGCTGGGCCATTTCCACGCCACGGCCAGCCGCTTCCGCTGGGAGTTCTTCGACGCAGTGGGCGACGGCCGCCTGGGTTACGCCCGCTACCGCTTCAGCTACGACTCGAAGGCGCCGGAGGCCCCGGGGGTGCGGGTGGTCTTCGACGGCATGTCCTGCGTGGAACTGAGGGACGGGCGCATCGTCCGCTACCGGGAGGTCTTCGACCGGGGCATGGCCCTGGCCCAGCAGAACTTCGCCCCGGAGCGCATCGCCAAGGTGTTGCGCAAGAATGCCGCCGCCCTGAAGGCCGATCCGGCCTGGGCGGGCCACCTGCCGCCCGGCGTCTCCGGCTGAGGCCGGCAAGCGCCGGTGAGCCTCCTCGCCGCGGCCCGGGAAACGGGCCTCGCCGCCATCGCCCAGGTCCAGGGCCTCGCCCCGGGCCTGGACCTGCCCATGCAGGCGGTCAGCGCCCTGGGCCGCACCGAGGCCTACCTGCTGATCCTGCCCTTCGTCCTGTGGTGCGTGGACCGGCGCCTCGCCCTCACCGCCATCCTGCTGCTGATCGCCAACGACGCGGCCGGCAGCCTGCTGAAGCTGATCTTCCACGAGCCCCGCCCCTACTGGACCGGCGCCGTGACGGCCCTCTCCGCCGAGCCCTCCTACGGCATCCCCTCCGCCCATGCCAGCAGTTCCCTGGTGGTCTGGGGCTGCCTGGCCCTCCACGCCCGCCGCCCCGCCGTGACGGCCGCCGCCGCGGCCCTGGTCCTGGCCATGGGCTTTTCCCGCTGCTACCTGGGCGTGCATTTTCCCCACGACGTCCTGGCCGGCTGGCTGCTCGGCAGCCTCGTCCTGGTCCTCGGCCTGCGCGGGCGCCCGGCCCTGGCCGCCCATTGGCGGGCCATGGACCCGGGGCACGCCCTCGCCCTCGCGGCGGCCCTGTCCGTCGCCATCCCCCTGGCCGGGATGGCCACGGTCGCCGCCCTGGTCGGCACGCCCGACGATCCCGCCTGGCGGGAGCAGGCCCTGCGCGCCCGCAGCCTGGCGCCCTTCTTCACCGCCGGCGGCGCCCTCCTCGGCCTGCTGGCGGCGGCGACCTGGATGGAGCGCCGGCATCCCCACGGGCCGGCGCGGCTCTGGTCGCAGCGGGCGGCCGCCTTCGCCCTCGGCGCCGGCGGAACGCTGCTGCTGTACGTGGGCCTGGGCTGGCTCTTCGGCCGGCTGGCCGAGCCGGAATCGGCGGCAGGGCTGGCGCTGCGTTTCGTGCGCTATGCGGCGGTGGCGGTGTGGATCGCGGGGGTTGCGCCGCAGGTGATGATGCGGTTGGGGTTGGTGCGGGCGGAAGGGGTTGGGGCGGAGCGGTGACACACCTCGATTTGCCCATCACCTGTTCGAAATCACGCCATCCAGCCGTACGTTCGACTACCAGGTGATGGCCGCTGACGACCCAAAACGGACGTAGCGATTTCCCGAAAGCGGCCAGTGGGCCAAACCCAGGTTCTGCGAACTGGATTGCTCCGAAACTGCCAATGATGGGCTTGCCGTTTGAGCGGTCGCTTATCGAACCCAGCTGCTGATCCAGCCGCCAACCCACTGCAGCACCTCAAATCCATACTGACGCCCTGATGGGCTTACGCAGTACGCCGGCACGTCATTGGCGACTCGCCGCCAGCCATTTCAGCAGGACCGCAAACAGATGATCCGGGTCGACGGGCTTGGCGATATGGTCGCTCATGCCGGCCGCAATGCAGACCTCGCGATCCTCCTCGAACGCATTGGCGGTCATCGCCAGGATCGGCGTATCGCGGTTAAGCGAGTCGGCACAGATCGCTCGAGTGGCTTCCACGCCATTGAGATTGGGCATTTGCATATCCATCAGAATCAGGTCATAGCTCTTCTGTCGAGCCAGATCCAGCGCTTGTCGACCATCCTCGGCCAGATCGACAACTAGACCGGCCTCTTCGAGCTGGAAGCGGGCGACCTCCCGGTTGATCGGCTCATCCTCGGCCAATAGCACGCGTGCGCCGGAATAGTCGCTCCGCAAGCGCGCTTTCGCGTCGACTTTGGCGGACAACGGCGCCGCCGGAGCGGCGTCCGGACCGCACCGCGTCAGTCGGACGGCAAACCAGAAGCTGCTTCCGTGTCCAAGCGTGCTGTCAACGCCGATCTCACCACCCATCATGTGTACCAGCCGCTTGCTGATGGCCAGCCCCAGCCCGGTACCACCGTACCTTCGGGTCATGCTGTTGTCGGCCTGTTCGAAAGCGTTGAAGACCCTGGCCCGGGCCTCGGGGTCGATACCGATGCCGGTATCGGCAACCTCGAAACGTACTTGTAAGGCGTCCGGAGTCTCGGCGACCGGCCGGACGCGGACGGTGATCGATCCCCGCTCGGTGAACTTGATCGCATTACCGACGAGGTTGAGCAGAACCTGCTCAAGCCGCAAAGGATCGCCCCTTAGTGGCAGGCGGGCGAGCGGATCGGGCAGATCGATGTCCAGCCTCAGTCGCTTCTCGGCAGCCCTGTGACCGAGAACCCCGACGAGGTCGTCCAGCAGATGGCCGAGTTGCAGGGGAGCATCTTCGAGCACCATGCGTTCGGCTTCGATCTTGGAAAGGTCGAGGATATCGTTGAGCACGGCCAGCAACCGCTCTGCCGATCCCATAGCCTTGTCGAGCTGCTCCATTCCCTTGGCATCCGCCATGTGTCGCCGGGCCAGCCCGACCATGCCCATGATGCCGTGCATCGGTGTGCGCAGCTCGTGACTCATGTTGGCAAGGAAGGCGCTCTTGGTACGGCTGGCTGCCTCGGCACGGTCGCGGGCAACTTCGAGCGCGGACATGGCTCGCTGCAGGCTGACCATTTTCCAGAGATTGTCGCCAATCAACTGGCACTGTCGCACATCGGCATCATCGTACGGGGTGGCCTTGTTCCCGACACCGAGGACCATCCTGACCTGGTCGTTTTCAAGGACCGGAATGCCGATATGGCGAACCAGCGGGAAATGACCTTCCGGATAACCCCGGCGCCCTTCCATGTTCTGATAGTCGTTGTGGATGACCGGTCGCTTAAGGCGAACGGTGTCAGCCCAGATCCCGGCCTCGGTGACCGGGTAATGGGAGTCGTGAGCCGCGGTGCAGTGCTGTAGCGTTCTTTCGCTCCAGGCGACCAGCGAGATGGTTTCTTGGTCATCATTGATCAAATGCAGGTACCCAACCTCGCTGCCGGTCAGCCGCTGGGATTCTTCAAGGCCGAGCTGCAACAGGTCGTGCTCCCTGAGAGCCGCACCTGTCTGACCCAAATTCAGCAAGGATTGCAACCGGCCCTCGTTGAGCAGCAGCGCCCGATTGGCTGATTCGACAGCCTCCTTGGTCTCAAGAAGTTCGGTCGTGCGCGCCTCGACGAGTCGTTCCAGATCATGGCGGTGCCGCTCAAGCTCCGCCTCCAGTTGCTTGCGCTGGGTAATCATCCGGCCGACGCCGCGATAGCCGGCAAAGTCCCCGTCCACCCCAATTGCCGGGATGCCGCTGACCGAAGCCCAGCGAATCTCTCCCGCACCATTCCTGATTTGGTACTCGAAGTCGCGGAACGGCTGATGCCGCTCCAGCTGCGCAATGTGGGCGGCAAGCAGCTCCGGGGGATTGAGTTGGTCCGTCGCGAGGATTTCCTGGCGCGTGCGACCCAGCAGTCGCTCCGGCTGCATTCCATAAACGCTTTGGAAGTTGTCCGAGAAAAAGCTGAAACGAAGGTCGGCACCCATTTCCCAGAACCAGTCGGCCGAACTGCTTGAGAAATCCCTGAACCGCTGCCTTTCCATTTCAAGTTTCCGTTCGGCGCGCTTTTGCGCGGAAATATCCTGAATCGTTCCCATCAGGTAGTCGATGCGGCCATCGTCGTTGCGATGGGGATGGCCGCGCAGTTCGACCCATTTCACGGTACCGGTGCGGCCCCCGCGTACCTGCACCTGAATGTTGAACGGTTCGGCGGTCGCCAGTGCGCGCTGCATATTCTCTACCACTCGTTTGCGTGATTCCGGAAGATAGTAGTCGAGGCCGGTTTCCAGGTCCGGCTTGTAGTCGCGCGGCATTTCCACGATCCCGTAAACCCCATCGGTCCACATCACCAGGTTGTTCACCGGATCCGCCCGCCAGCCCCCCAATTGACCGATCTGCTGGCTCTCACGCCAGAAGAACTCTCGCTCTGCGGCTTCCGCCAGCAGCTGGCTCCGGTGTTCGGATTCCTCTTCGAGCTGGTGCTGTATCCGCGCCTGTTCCGTGATGTCCCGGCTTACGCCCAGCAATGCCGGCACCCCATTCCATTGGCCTTGCACGACACGCGTCTCGACCGGAATCAGGTGGCCATCCGCGGCCTGCAGGGGTACCGGGCAATAGGCACACTTGCCGGCGAGCATGTCACCGACAATCCGGGAGGCCTCCTCATGTCGCGCCGATGGATGAACGGC
Source organism: Pseudomonadota bacterium (assembly GCA_052035955.1). Taxonomy (GTDB): domain Bacteria; phylum Pseudomonadota; class Gammaproteobacteria; order Burkholderiales; family Rhodocyclaceae; genus JAEUNJ01. The sequence continues at coordinate 5,148 of JBPOHD010000098.1, read as the reverse complement.
CAGCACGCTCTTCCCGACGAGATCGGCCTCGGAATACCCGAGCCGTTCGACGACGACCCGGTTGACGCGCACTATCGCACCGTTGACATCGAGCACAAACAGGAAATCGTCGATGGTGCCGAAGAAATTTCGGAAGTTAGCTTCGCTTTCCTGCAGATCATTGCGGGCTCGGGTCAGTTCCTCCTTGTCGTGTCGATGCTCGGCCAGTTCGCGCATCAGGCGCAGCGTATTGGTCGAAAGCGTCGAATAGATTGAGAGGATGATGTCGATCAGGGCGCGCGTAGCGCCGCCCATCTGCTCCTTGGCTTGGCGCTTGGCGGCATCGCGCGACTGGCCTTCCTGCATGGCCAGCACCGCATAAGCCATGTAGCGGTCGGTTTCGAGGATGTGGGAAGCCAGCCAGCGCGCCAGAAAGGCCAGAGTTTCTTCAGCCAGTTGGGCCAGCGGCTTTGTACCCAGTTCCGCTTTGAGGCGGACGACTTCAGCGACAAAACGCGCATGCGTGGCTCGATGTTCGACTTCCGCCGGATCGTCACCGAGGTAGCTTTTCCAGATCTCTTCCTCGGTCCGGAAGTGATAGACCGTGTAATCCGCAAGTTCATCGAAGATTTCGTTCAGTTGCTCAACGGCCGTCTGAAAAGCAATGTGGCTCGCCAGCACGTTGAGCAGTTGCACCAGCTTGCGGTGCTGTTCATCGACCTTGGGCAGCCCCGTGTTGAAGTTGTCGTCCCAAGGGAAGATATCTATTGAAATCATTTGGATAGCAGTAATGGATGCCGACTGCTCGACCTTCTGTCAAACATGATGTCACCCTCCAAATCCAGTTCCCAAAGATCCAACTCGTCATCCATGGAACAGGCGATTCATGCCTTAGTCTTCTAGACTTACGCGGCTAACCATCAATTGAATGCTGTGTCTGATCTGTTGTCCGGGGAATGTGCCTTGTGCCAATCGATATCCCAAGCACTATTCTTGATCACACATTTCGTTGCGCCTTCACCTGCTGCAACACCAAGCTCACCAAGGCCTCAGAATCAAACGGTTTGGCAATATAGCCGGTCATCCCGGCTGCAAGGCACTTCTCTCGATCCTCCGCAAAGGCATTGGCGGTTTGGCCGATGATCGGCAAGTCAGGTGCCAGTTCCAGTATCCGCCGCGTCGCGTCAAGTCCTCCCAGCACAGGCATTTGCATGTCCATCAGCACGATGTCGTAGGCCGCGCGGCCGTCCTGCAAGATGCGCTCGACTGCCTGTTGACCGTCGTGGACCATCACCACGCGGGCGCCGTCTTCAGTGAGGCTCAATTCAAGGATCGCACGGTTGATTGGTTCATCCTCTGCAACAAGGACGGTAACGCCCGCCAGTCGCTTGCCAGCAGCGGCACCCGGTTCAGCGGCCGAAAACAAATCATTCAGAGGCGCATCAGCATGGACATAGGGCAGGCGAAACTCGAACGTGCTGCCCTTGCCCGGCTGGCTTTCGACACGTATATCAGCTTCCATCAATTCAGCGATGCGCTTGGCAATGGTCAGGCCCAGGCCGGTGCCGCCAAAGCGGCGGGTCAATGAGCCGTCTCCCTGCTGGAACGGGATGAACAATTGGCGCATTTGATCTTCGTTCATGCCGATACCCGTGTCTATTACCCGGAAGAGCAAGGTTTCATCGGCGCATGAGGTCGCCAGGGTGACGCTGCCCTTCTCGGTAAACTTGACCGCATTGGAAAGCAGGTTGAGCAGTATTTGGCCAATACGTAGCGGGTCGCCAACACAGGCTTGCGGCAGGTTCGCCGCACTTTCCACGCGCAGGTCAAGATGTTTGGCACGGGCAAGGTCCCGCACCACGTCGACCGTTTGCTCGATCATCTCGTTAAGTGCGAATGGGATTTGCTCAATTTGGAGCTTGCCAGCCTCGACTTTGGAGAAGTCGAGGATGTCGTTGATGACCCCGAGCAAACGTTTGCCGGACATCAGGATCTTTTCGAAAGCGTTGCGCGCCTTCTCGCTATCGTGGCAATTTCGATAACCAATTTCAGCGAAACCAAGGACGCCATTGATTGGCGTGCGAATCTCGTGACTCATGTTGGACAGGAACTCACTGCGCACACGGGCTAGATTCTCGGCAGCCACGATGGCTCTTTCTCGGGCCAATGCGGCGGCGCGTTGTTCGCTCATGTCGACAAAGCTGATCACTGCACCACCGACATTCCCGCCCTGGATCATGGGGTGCGCGCTAAACATGACCGGCACAGCATGGCCGTCTGCGTGCCAATACACCTCGTTATCCACTCGTACTTCATGGCCACGCTGCAGCGCCATGTGGCTCGGACACTCTTCGACCGGATAAGGGGAGCCATCGGGCTTGCTGTGATGGAACAGCGCATGGGCGGAGTGGCCGACAACCTGCTCGGCCGTCCAGCCAAGCATTTGGCAGGCGGCCGGATTGATGAAGTTGATCTTGCCGTCGCGGTCGACGCCATAGAGGCCATCGGCGCTGGATTCCAAAATATGGACTGCCTTTGCCTCCATCTGCATCACTTCGTTCGTGCGCTGTTGCACGAGTTCTTCGAGATGGAAGCGGTAGCGTTCAAGGTCATCCTCGGCCCGCTTGCGCTCGGTGATGTCCTGAACCGTTCCCACACCACCGAGCAACTTGCCACCCGCATCGAACACAAGTTGTGCACGTTCGCGCACCCATCTTATGTTCCCCGAAACGAGAATACGGTGAGCTATGTCGTAAGGCGAACCTTTCAGGGCCTCTTGCCACGCGACGTCGACAGCGGACCGATCTTCCGGCGCGACATGAGACAAGAAATCCTGGTACGTTACTGGAGTGCCCGTTTTGAGACCGAAGATCCGGTAGGTTTCGTCGGACCACACCAGTTTGTTTCCCAATAATTCAAGCCGCCAACTGCCAACTTCCGCGACTCTCTGGGCATGATTCAGAGCGGATTCGCTCTCTTCAAGTTGTATTCTCCCGCCCTCGAGTTCGCGATAGGCCTGCCGTTGCCGGCTAATTGAGTCGGCCAGCGAGCGCAACAGCCAAACTAACAACAGTCCAAGACCTAACAGGAAAGCGACAGTGACAGCGATCTGAGAACGCCACGGAGCCAGAACATCTTCCTCGGCCACCCCGACCATAATGAAGAGCGGATAGTCACCGATCTGCCGGTAGCTGTAGGTGCGCCAGATGCCATCGGTGGTACTTTGCGCCCGGTAAGTTGCGGATCGGATCCCGGTTAACCACAGTGCTTTGAATTCTGGCGAGCCAATCTTTAGCCCGATGGCACTGCCTGCTCCTCTGGGTTCAGGATGACGTAGGTTGATGCTGGTGTTGGAATCAAACAGAATAATTGCACTGTTCGGTCCCGCTTTCAGGGAGGCAAAAAGATCGATGAAGCGCTTCGCACTGAGATTCGCCACGAGCAAGCCGTCGAATCGGCCATCCGGGCCATCCAAACGCCATGCAACCGGGATCACCCATTCTTGACTAATCCTGCCAAGGACCGGGGGCGAGATAACAAATTTTCGGGCGGTGTCACGGACTTCATTGAAATAGGGGCGATCAGAAATATCGACCGGGCGGTCAAGGGCGTCACTGTCTGAGAACCCTATCTGGCCGGACGCATCAGCGACCCTCAAATTGGCAATGATCGGAATCCGCTTTCGAACTACGCTTAAATAATTACCGTAGGTCTTTGCGTTAAACGTACCGGCGTGCAACTCACGACGATATTCGTCGGACGCCATTTGTAGCAGGACTTCGGGTTCGTGAATGGCGGTAAGAACAAACTGTCCAAGCACATTGGAGATCGTCTCTGCGTTGTTGGCCGCACGATTAAGCAGTATTTCACGGCTTTGCAATAGGAAGTAACTTGCCAGGACGAGAATGGAGGCAACGATGATGGCAATACCAGGCACCAGGGGTGTCGGGAAATGCGCTGAAGCCCCACCCTTTTTTTCGCCATCAGAAGGCATATGGTCTCGTGATGTAGTTGCAACTAGACGATACCAACAGATGCTCAAACCAGCGCGGCAGGAGCGGCGGCAACACGGAAGACGCCGCAACATCCTGCTGTGATTGCGGGGCCATCAGCGACCTTATCGATCGACGATAAAGACCCACCCTGACCAATCCACAAGCATTTGCCACCAGCAATATGCCGGTCACTAGTGCCCTGGAGTTGGTCCAGGTTAGAAACACGGCGATTTGCTGCGCGTCATGCAACGTTTTCTCACTATCTCAGTTAGTTGTGGCTACAAAGCATGTCTGCATTTTCCGCGCCACTGCGCGCTATCAACTCCAATGCAGCCAACACTTCATGACTTGCCGACTCCATCGCGGCCACCGCTTTCACCGTTAGCTCGGCATTCCCATTGTGGTGCGCCTCCAAGGCGACGATCGCGTGTTCATGCACGCGCCTGTGCGGATTATCCATCTCGCGGTAACCAGCGAGACGCGAATAGCACGCATGCCCCTCGCCTTCGTAATACCACTTGCCCAAGCGGCACTCCAAATGCGAAGCAAAGTCGCTGACGGTCTCGGTTGAAAGCCCAAGCAAAACCTTATACACGCGGAACTTGTAGATCAGATGATCGACTTTGGCAAGTTCGCAGAAGCTTCGCAAGGCCGACCCGGCAACAGCCAGTTCCATGGTTGAGGAAAGGTCGAGCAACGTGCGCATCGACTCGGCCGCCTTCTGTCCATCCGCGCTGAACTGTCCAGACTGTTGCGCCAGCAGATCCATTTGACTGCGGCTCACGGAACTGTTGTCCCGGATGTCGGTAACGAGCCCCGTGATATCCGATGTCGCCTTGGTCGTGCGTTCTGCCAGCTTTCGTACCTCATCGGCCACCACGGCAAATCCTCGCCCCTGTTCCCCGGCGCGCGCGGCCTCAATGGCCGCATTCAAAGCCAAAAGGTTGGTCTGATCGGCTATTTCCTTGATCAACTGGACGATGCTGCTGATCTCTTGGGCGCGCGCATCCATTTCCCCCACCTTCTGTGCCGTGGCATTGGAATTGTGGGGTAACAATCCCCCGGCAGAGCCGGGGGCATTCGATTGTGAGCCGCTCAAAGCGGCTGGTCGGGGTCGCTAACGCGGCCCCGCATTGCTGGAGCCACCAGTTCGGTGGCCGCTCACCTCCATAGG
>JBPOHD010000026.1:0-22586 GCA_052035955.1 Pseudomonadota bacterium | reverse complement strand
GCCTCATCAAGGTGGCGCCGCTGCTGCACTGGACGTCCAAGGACCTGCACGAATACTGCAAGGCACACGGCCTGCCCAATAATTTTGATTACGTGGACCCGACCAAGGGCGAAGACAACCGCGAATGTGGTCTTCATCTCGCCCACTGACCCCGACCGAACACGACCATGAACGCCCGCATCGACACCTCCACGCTGAGCCACCTCAGCAACCGCCACCTCGACGCGCTGGAAGAAGAAACCATCTTCATCCTGCGCGAAGTGGCCGCCGCCTTCGAGCGCCCCACCCTGCTGTTCTCGGGCGGCAAGGATTCGCTGGTCATGCTCAAGTGTGCCGAGAAGGCCTTTGGCGTGGGCCGCATCCCCTACCCGCTGCTCATGATCGACACGGGCCACAACTTCCATGAGGTGACGGACTTCCGGGATTTGCGCGCCAAGGAGCTGGGCGCCGAGCTCATCGTGCGCAGCGTCGAGGATTCCATGGCGCGCGGCACCGTGCGCCTGGCCCACCCCGGTGAGAGCCGCAACGTGCACCAGTCGGTCACGCTGCTGGAAGCCATCGAGGAGTTCCGCTTCGACGCACTGATCGGTGGCGCCCGCCGCGACGAGGAAAAGGCCCGCGCCAAGGAACGCATCTTCTCCTTCCGCGACCCTTTCGGGCAGTGGGATCCGAAGAACCAGCGGCCGGAACTGTGGAACCTGTTCAACGCCCGGGTGCACCGGGGCGAGAACATCCGCGCCTTCCCCATTTCCAACTGGACGGAACTGGACGTCTGGCAGTACATCGAGCGGGAAGGCCTGGAACTGCCGTCGATCTACTTCGCCCATACGCGGCCCGTGGTGCGGAAGGGTGATCTGCTGCAACCGGTCACGGACCTGACGCCCGCCAGGCCAGGGGATGCCGTCGAGGAGTTGCAGGTGCGCTTCCGCACAGTCGGCGACATCACCTGCACGGCCCCCGTCGAGTCGGACGCCGACACGGTGGCGAAGATCATCGTCGAGACCGCCGAAACCACGGTCACGGAACGGGGCGCCACGCGACTGGACGACCAGACGTCGGAAGCCTCCATGGAACAACGGAAGAAGGAAGGATACTTTTGATGTCCGCCATCGAACGACTGCCCGAGATCGACAACGGCCTGCTGCGATTCCTCACCTGCGGCAGCGTGGACGACGGGAAGAGCACCCTGATCGGGCGCCTGCTCTACGACACCAAGGCCATCCTCGCCGACACGCTGCACGCCATCGAGCGAAGCTCTCAGAAGCGCGGCCTGGGGGCGGTGGACCTGTCCCTCCTCACCGACGGCCTGCAGGCCGAGCGGGAACAGGGCATCACCATCGACGTGGCCTACCGCTACTTCAGCACCGGCCGGCGCAAGTACATCATTGCCGACGCCCCGGGCCATGAGCAATACACGCGCAACATGGTGACCGCGGCCTCGACGGCCAATCTCGCCATCATCCTGATCGACGCCCGCCGCGGCGTGCTGACCCAGACCCGCCGGCACTCGGCCATTGCACATCTGGTGGGCATTCCCCACCTGGTGGTGGCGGTGAACAAGATGGACCTGGTCGACTACGACCAGGCAGTGTTCGAGCGCATCCGCGCCGACTACCTGGCGTTCGCCGAACGCATCGGGCTCACCGAGGCCGACTGCGACGTCAGCTTCGTGCCCCTTTCGGCCCTGAACGGCGACATGGTGGTGGAGCGCGGCGAGCGCCTGAACTGGTATTCGGGCCCGACGCTGCTGGAAATCCTCGAGACCGCCCCGGGTGCTCACGCCGAGCACACCGAGGCTTTCCGCTTCCCGGTCCAGTACGTCTGCCGGCCCCAAGCCTCCGATGACCCGCAACTCCACGACTACCGGGGTTTCATGGGCCGGGTCGAATCGGGCGAGATCGCCCGTGGCGAGGCCGTGACGATCCTGCCCTCCGGCCGCACCACGCACGTCAAGGACATCCAGTTGTTCGGCCGCTCCCTCGACCGGGCCATCGCCGAACAGTCCGTCACCCTCCTGCTCGAGGACGACGTGGATGTATCGCGCGGCGACATGATCGTGCGCACGGCCGAGGCACCGGAAGCCACCAGCGCCATCCGCGCCGATCTATGCTGGCTGTCGGAAACGCCCCTCGACCCCAACCGCCGCTACCTGATCCGCCATACGACGCGGGAGGTGAAGGCCAAGCTGTCCTCCATCGACCATCGGCTCAACATCGAGACCCTGCGGAAAGAGGACGCGACGGGGCTGCGGATGAACGACATCGCCACGGTGTCGTTCCGCCTGGCCCAGCCCATCGTCGCCGACGCCTACCGGGACAATCGTGGCACCGGCGCCTTCATCGTCATCGACGAGAGCAGCAACAACACCGTCGGGGCCGGTATGATCCGCTGAAGCCCGGCCGCGACGGGAACTTTTCCGCCGCCCGAAGCACCAACCGGAGGCCCCGTCGCGGCGGGGCCTTCCCGTTTCTCCGACGACGATCGCATGCCGACCCTCACCCACCTCCTGCGTTCCCCCCGCTTCCCCTTCCTGGCGAACCTGACGGCCAGCATCGGGCTGGTGGGCGGCGGCCTGGTCATGGCCCATTTCCTGCGACTGGCCGCCTGCCCCCTGTGCATCGTCCAGCGCATGCTCTACATGCTCATCGCCCTGGTCGCCTGCGTCGGCCTGCTCGCGTTCCGCATCCCGGCGGCGCGCCGCACCCTCGCGGCGATGATGGGCCTGACGGCCGCGGCCGGCATCGTCGCCGCCGGCTACCAGACCTGGATCCAGCGCTTTGCGCCCTCGACGACCTGCGGCGCCGACATGCCCTGGTACGAGCAGCTCGTGGAATGGGCCGGACAGCAGGTTCCGGTCCTCTTCCTGTCCACCGGCCTTTGTTCGGACCCGGCCTGGCGTTTCCTCGGCCTGTCGATCGCCGAATGGTCCCTGGTGGCCTTCACGGGCATGGCCGTCCTGTCGCTGCTGGCGCTCCTGCGCCGGGCCTGAGGTCCCTCGGGGGGCCGCCGCCCCGCGCCCGCGGAATCGCAGTTTCCCGAGGTGGGATCGCGGCAATTTGGCGGTCCGCCGCCGCCGGGGCACCGCTCCACGATCCCTCTCGCCGCAGGCCGCCCCGCGGCGCCTGGCCTCAGACCGCGAGGTGCTCGAACAACACCGTCGACAGGTAGCGCTCGCCGAAGGACGGGATGATCACGACGGTCAGCTTGCCCTTGTTCTCCGGGCGGGCGGCAACCTGCAATGCGGCCGACACGGCGGCGCCCGAGGATATTCCGACCAGCAATCCTTCCTCGGTGGCCAGGCGCCGCGCCGTATCCAGCGCGTCCTGGTTCTTCACGCGCACGACTTCGTCATAGACGCCGGTATTGAGGATGGCCGGTACGAAGCCGGCACCGATGCCCTGGATGGGGTGCGGGCCGCGCTGGCCCCCCGAGAGGACCGGAGAGGCGTCGGGCTCGACGGCGATCACCTGGACGCCGGGCTTGCGCGCCTTCAGGACCTCGCCGACGCCGGTGACCGTGCCGCCGGTGCCGACGCCGGAGACGAAGATGTCCACCTTGCCCTCGGTGTCGCGCCAGATCTCCTCGGCCGTAGTCTTGCGGTGGACCTCCGGGTTGGCGGGATTCTCGAACTGCTGGGGAATGAAATAGCGCGGGTCGGCCGCCGCCAGTTCCTCCGCCTTCTTCACCGCCCCGGGCATGCCTTCCGGGCCCGGCGTGAGGATCAGATCGGCCCCATAGGCCTTGAGGATGAGGCGCCGCTCCCTGCTCATGGTCTCCGGCATCACGAAGGCGCACTTGATGCCGCGGGCGGCGCAGACCATGGCCAGGCCGATCCCGGTATTGCCCGAGGTGGGCTCGAGGACCACCGTGTCGGCCTCGATGCGCCCGGCCTGCTCGGCGGCGTCGAGCATGGCGACGGCGATCCGGTCCTTGACCGAATGGGCCGGGTTGAAGAATTCGAGCTTGGCGGCGATGGTGCCGTCTATGTGGGCGGCCACCCGATTCAGGCGGACCAGGGGGGTGTTGCCGATCAGGTCGGCGACGTTGTTGGCGATGGGCATGGGGCTCTCCTCGGGGTTTGGATGGGACCGGCTGATCAACTGGCGGCCGGTTTGTTCCATTGGCGCAACATATCGGTTTTCCGGGTCCTGAGCAAAGAACGGTTGGCGCACGCCATATTCCGAATCGAGTCTATCGAGACCCGCCTCTTCAAAGCTGTTGAAGGCATAAGCAACGAATCCGGAATTCTTTCCGGAAACGCCAGCGGCTCCTTACGATTTTTCTTTTCGCACAGGAGTCCGGCAGTGGATGCCATCACGAAATTCTTTGCCCTTTTCATCCCGGCGGTTTGGAGCGTATGTGGCTTTGCCGACACAAGCTTGCTCAACGTTTCCTACGACCCCACCCGGGAGCTGTACCGGGATTTCAACGCAGCCTTTGCCAGGCACTGGAAGGCACAGACCGGGGAAACCGTGACCGTCAAACAGTCCCACGGCGGTGCCGGAAAACAGGCGCGCGCGGTGATCGACGGACTGGAGGCCGACGTCGTCACCCTCGCCCTCGCCTACGACATCGACGCCATCGCGGAGAAGGCCAAACTCCTGCCAGCCGACTGGCAAACGCGGCTGCCCCACAATGCCTCGCCCTATACCTCGACGATCGTCTTCCTCGTCCGCAAGGGCAATCCGAAAGGAATCAAGGATTGGGGGGACCTGTTGAAGCCGGGAATCAGCGTCATCACGCCAAATCCGAAGACCTCGGGCGGGGCGCGCTGGAACTACCTCGCTGCCTGGGGTTACGCGCTCAGGCAGCCGGGCGGCAATGACGCGAAGGCCAGGGAGTTCGTGGCTCGCCTGTTCGCCAATGTCCCTGTCCTCGATTCCGGCGCGCGGGGTTCCACGGTCACCTTCGTCGAGCGCGGCATCGGGGACGTGCTGCTGGCCTGGGAGAACGAAGCCTATCTGGCATTGAAGGAACTGGGGCCCGACAAGGTCGACATCGTTGCACCATCCCTCTCCATCCTGGCCGAGCCGCCGGTGGCCCTGGTCGACAAGGTGGCCGACAAGCATGGCACCCGAAAGGTTGCGGAGGCCTATCTGGGATACCTCTACACGACGGAAGGCCAGGAGATTGCCGGCAAGCATTACTACCGGCCGATCGACCAGAAGGTGGCCGCGAAATTCAGGTTCGCCAACGTCAGGCTCTTCACCATCGACGAGATCTTCGGCGGCTGGCAGAAGGCCCAGAAGGCCCATTTCGATGACGGTGGCGTTTTCGATCAGATCCTGACGAGGAAATAGAATGGCCGCGTCCCTGCGCTCCCACCTGCTGACCCGCCACAGCGTACTGCCGGGCTTCGGCCTGGCGCTGGGATTCACCGTGTTGTACCTGAGCCTGATCGTGCTCATTCCGCTGTCGGCGACCTTCTTCAATTCGGCGTCCCTCGGTTGGGCGGCGTTCGCGGACGCCGTGACGACGCCGCGGGTTCTCGCCTCGCTGCGCCTGACCTTCGGCGCATCGCTGCTGGCGGCACTGCTGAATGGCGCCTTCGGCCTTCTGGCCGCGTGGGTACTGGCCCGCTACGCGTTCCCCGGGAAGAAACTGGTGGACGCATTCGTCGATCTGCCCTTTGCCCTCCCGACGGCGGTCGCGGGGATCGCATTGACGACGCTATATGCCGGGAATGGCCTGATTGGCCGGTTGCTGGAACCCCACGGGATCAAGGTCGCCTTCACGCCCCTGGGGATCGTCGTGGCCCTGACCTTCATCGGACTTCCCTTCGTCGTGCGCACCGTTCAACCGGTCCTCGAGGACCTGGAGGTGGAACTGGAAGAGGCAGCGGCCTGCCTGGGGGCCAGCCGATTTCAGACCTTTCGGCGCGTGATCCTGCCCGCCGTGGCACCTACCCTGCTGACCGGTTTCGCGCTCGCTTTCGCGCGCGCGATCGGCGAATACGGTTCGGTCGTCTTCATCGCCGGAAACATGCCGATGATCTCCGAGATTGCTCCGCTGCTGATCATCACGAAGCTTGAGCAGTACGACGTTGCCGGCGCCACGGCCATTGCCGTCGTGATGCTCGTCATTTCCTTCACCCTGCTGCTGGCCATCAACGGCCTGCAGTGGTGGAGCAGCCGGCGCGCGGGGAAGGAGGCCTGAGATGGCCGCCATCGCCATTCCCTTGCATCCGTCGCATTCGGTCCGCATCCAGGGGGGGGCCACCGGTGAACCGCCCTGGGTACGGCGACTGCTCATCGGCGTGGCCCTCGGGTTTCTCGGGCTGTTCCTGCTCCTTCCACTGGCAACCGTCTTCCATGAGGCGCTGCGCAAGGGCCTCGAGGTCTATCTGGAGGCGCTTCGCGAGCCGGACGCCTGGTCCGCCATCGCTTTGACCCTCACGGCAGCGGCCATCGCCGTTCCGGCCAACCTGACCTTCGGCATCGCCGCCGCCTGGGCCATCGCCAAATTCGAGTTCAGGGGCAAGAGCGTGCTGATCACCCTCATCGACCTGCCCTTCGCGGTCTCGCCGGTCATTTCCGGGCTGATCTATGTGTTGCTGTTCGGCGCCCAGGGCTGGTTCGGTCCGTGGCTGCAGGCCCATGACCTGAAGGTCGTGTTCGCGGTACCCGGGATCGTCCTCGCGACCATCTTCGTCACCTTCCCTTTCGTGGCCAGGGAGCTGATACCGCTGATGCAGGCCCAGGGGACCGACGAGGAAGAGGCTGCCGTGGTCCTCGGCGCTTCCGGGTGGCAAACCCTGTGGCGGGTGACGCTGCCCAACGTCAAGTGGGGCCTGCTCTACGGTGTCATCCTCTGCAATGCCAGGGCGATGGGGGAGTTCGGGGCCGTGTCGGTGGTCTCGGGGCATATCCGGGGCCTCACCAACACCATGCCATTGCACGTGGAGATCCTTTACAACGAATACAACTTCGCGGCCGCCTTTGCGGTGGCTTCCATCCTGGCCTTGCTGGCCCTAGTGACGCTCGCCGCGAAGAGCCTCGTCGAGTGGCGGTTCGGCCACGAGGAAGCGCTGGCGACAACGGAGAAGACCCGATGAGCATCGAAGTACGTGGCATCCGCAAGACCTTCGGCCATTTCACGGCCCTCGACGACATCAGCCTGGATTTTCCGTCCGGGGAATTGGTCGCCTTGCTTGGCCCCTCGGGCTGCGGGAAGACGACCCTCCTGCGCATCATCGCCGGACTCGAGACGGCCGACCATGGCGGCGTCCTGTTCAATGGCGAGGATGCATCCGAGACCCATGTGCGCGAACGGCAGGTTGGGTTCGTGTTCCAGCACTATGCGCTTTTCCGCCACATAACCGTATTCGAGAACATCGCCTTCGGCCTGCGCGTACGGCCCAGGGCGAGCCGGCCGGGCGAAGCCGAGATCCGGAGGCGGGTCCGGGAGTTGCTGGAACTGGTGCAACTCGACTGGCTCGCGGATCGATATCCTTCACAGCTTTCGGGTGGGCAGCGGCAACGCATTGCCCTGGCCCGGGCCCTGGCAGTGGAACCCAAGGTGTTGCTGCTGGACGAACCTTTCGGGGCGCTGGACGCCAAGGTGCGGAAGGATCTGCGGCGCTGGCTTCGGCGCCTTCATGACGACTTGCACATCACCAGTCTTTTCGTCACCCACGACCAGGAGGAGGCCTTGGAGGTGGCGGACCGGATCGTCGTCATGAACCGGGGGCGTATCGAGCAGCAGGGAACCCCCGAAGAGGTGTACGACCATCCCGCATCCCCCTTCGTCTTCGAGTTCCTGGGCAACGTGAATCTCTTCCACGGGCGGGCCCACGGCGGCCGGCTCCAGGTTGGGGACATGGTCTTCGATGCGCCGGGCCATGGGCACGACGGGTCGGTTCCGGCCGTCGCCTACACGCGGCTGCACGAGTTGGAAATCGACCCCTGGCAGGAGGGGCGCAATGACGGCTTGCCGGCGCGCATCGTCCATGCCCGGCTGGCCGGGCCGACGGCCCGCCTGGAACTGGAACTCGAAGCGAGTGGGGAGTCCCTCGAGGCCGACATCGGGAAGGAGCGTTACCGGGCGCTCGGCCTTGCCCCAGGCAGTCGGGTGTCGGTCGCTTTCCCGAAGCTGCGGGTGTACGCTTCGCCCGACCGCCCCCAATGAAAAAGGCCGGGCGGACCCGGCCTTTCATGAGCTGCTTATCGGTGCCGATTATTCGGCGGTAGGCGCCTCGGCCGCGGCCGTGCCTTCCGGCCGGTCCATCAGTTCGACGAAGGCCATCGGGGCATTGTCGCCAACCCGGAAACCCATCTTGAGGATGCGCAGGTAGCCGCCGTTGCGGGAGGCATAGCGCGGACCCAGTTCGTCGAAGATCTTGACCACGATGTCGCGGTCGCGCAGGCGGTCGAAGGCCAGGCGGCGGTTGGCCAGGCTGGGCTTCTTGCCGAGGGTGATCAGGGGCTCGACGACACGACGCAGTTCCTTGGCCTTGGGCAGGGTGGTCTTGATCGCCTCGTGCTTCAACAGGGACACGGCCATGTTGCGGAACATGGCCTGCCGGTGGGAGCTGGTGCGGTTGAGCTTGCGGAGTCCGTTGCGGTGACGCATGGTTTGCCTCTTTTGTTATGCGGCCGCCGCGCTGGGCAGGTCGGCCGGTTGATGGTGTAGAGGGAGGTCTGCGCCGGCCGTCAGGCCATCTTTTCGAGGCCCGCGGGCGGCCAGTTCTCCAGTTTCATGCCAAGGGTCAGGCCCCGGGAGGCCAGGACTTCCTTGATCTCGTTCAGGGACTTGCGCCCCAGGTTCGGCGTCTTCAGCAACTCCGTCTCGGTGCGCTGGATCAGGTCGCCGATGTAATAGATGTTCTCCGCCTTCAGGCAGTTGGCCGAGCGGACCGTCAGTTCCAGGTCGTCTACCGGGCGCAGCAGGATGGGATCGACGGAAACGACCTTCGGGGCCTCCACCGACACCGGGGTTCCCTCCAGGTCGGCGAACACCGAGAGCTGTTCCATGAGGATGCGGGCGGAGTAGCGGATGGCCTCCTCGGGATCGATGGCGCCATTGGTCTCGATGTCGAAGATCAGCTTGTCGAGGTCGGTCCGCTGCTCGACGCGCGCGGACTCCACCTGATAGCTCACGCGACGGACCGGGCTGAAGGATGCGTCCATCATGATCTGGCCGATGGTCTTCGACTCCTTGACGACCGGGCGGGCATTGGCGGGGACGTAGCCACGGCCATTCTCCACCTTGATCTGCATCTCCAGCTTGCCGCCCGGCGCGATATGGGCGATCACATGGTCGGGATTGATGATCTCGACGTCATGTCCGGCCTCGATGTCCGCAGCCGTGACCACTCCCTCGCCATTCTTGGCAAGCGTCAGCAGGGCCTCGGGGCGATTGTGCAGCTTGAGCACGACGCCCTTCAGGTTCAGGAGGATGTCGACCACGTCTTCCCGCACGCCTTCCAGCGTGGAGTACTCGTGGAGCACCCCGTCGATGGACACTTCTGTCGGTGCGCTGCCGGGCATGGAGGAGAGAAGGATGCGACGCAGGGCGTTGCCGAGGGTATGCCCGTAGCCACGCTCGAACGGCTCCATGACCACGCGCGCATGCACGGGGGAGAGCGTCTGTACATCGATGATGCGCGGTTTGAGTAGTGCGCTGCTTTGCATCTGCATTCCTCGAAAAAGGATAGCCGGCGCCGACCGCCCTCAGGGCGGATCAGCGCGAATAGAGTTCGACGACCAGGCCTTCGTTCAGGCTGGGCGGCAGGTCCTCTCGGGCCGGGAGGGCCTTGAAGACACCGCGCGCTTCCTTGACGTTGACCTCGACCCACTCGGGAAAACCACGCGACTCGGCGGCCTCCAGGGCAGCCTTGGTCCGCAGGTGGCCGCGGGTGGCGTCGGTGAGCTGGACGACGTCACCTGGACGCACGCCATAGGACGGGATATTCACGCGCTTGCCGTTCACCAGGACGCCGTTGTGACGCACGATCTGGCGCGCCTCGGCACGGGAACCGCCGAAGCCCATGCGATAGGCCACGGAATCCAGCCGGCTCTCGAGGAGTTGCAGCAGGTTCTCGCCGGTCTGGCCCTTCTTGCGTTCTGCCTCGGCGAAGCCCTTGCGGAACTGGCGTTCGAGGACGCCGTAGATGCGGCGGATCTTCTGCTTTTCACGCAACTGCTGGCCATAGCCGGAGAGGCGTTGGCCGGACTTCTGGCCATGCTGGCCAGGGGCGTAGGACCGGCGCTCGATGGAGCACTTGTCGGTGAAGCACTTCTCGGCCTTGAGGAAGAGCTTTTCTCCCTCGCGGCGGCACTGGCGGCACTTGGCGTCGATATTGCGGGCCACGTTTTACTCCTTGTTCCTTAGATGCGGCGGCGCTTCGGGGGCCGGCAGCCGTTGTGGGGGATCGGCGTGATGTCGGTGATGCTGCTGATCTTGATGCCGATGGCGTTGAGGGCCCGCACCGCGGATTCGCGGCCGGGACCGGGACCCTTGATGCGTACCTCCAGGTTCTTGACGCCACACTCCTGAGCCGCCTTGCCCGCGGCCTCGGCGGCCACCTGGGCGGCAAACGGGGTGCTCTTGCGGGAACCCTTGAAGCCGGCGCCGCCGGAGGTCGCCCAGGAGAGGGCGTTGCCCTGGCGATCGGTGATGGTGATGATGGTGTTGTTGAACGACGCATGGATGTGGGCAATGCCCTCCGCGACGTTCTTCTTGACCTTCTTCCGCGCCTTGGCGGTCTTGCTCGAGGTGTTGGCCATGGAATCCGTTCCTGGTTATTTCTTCGCCGCCGCGATGGCCTTGCGGGGCCCCTTGCGGGTGCGGGCGTTGGTGCGCGTGCGCTGGCCGCGGACCGGCAGGCCCCGGCGGTGACGGACACCACGGTAGCAGCTCAGGTCCATCAAGCGCTTGATGTTCATGGTCGTCTCGCGGCGCAGGTCGCCCTCGACGGTGAGTTTGCCGACCTCCTCGCGCAGCCGGTCCATGTCCGCGTCCGTGAGATCCTTGATCTTGGCGGAACGCTTGACGCCGGCGGCATCACAGATCTTTTGCGCGGAAGTGCGGCCGATGCCATAGATCGCCGTGAGGGCGATTTCGGCATGCTGGTGATTCGGAATGTTGACGCCTGCGATACGGGCCATTTGCCTACCCTAAATGTCTGTCGCTGAAAACGGGAAACCGATAATTGTATCTGCTTCTTACTGCCTGATCAACCCTGGCGCTGCTTGTGGCGGGGATCGGTACAGATGATCCTCACCACGCCCTTGCGGCGGATGACCTTGCAGTTGCGGCAGATGCGCTTGACGGAAGCGGTGACTTTCATGGTGCTCTCCGGTTGATTGCTTGTATGTCCTACTTGGCACGAAAGACGATGCGGCCCTTGGTCAGGTCGTACGGCGTAAGCTGGACGGTCACCTTGTCGCCGGGGAGGATGCGGATGTAGTGCATGCGCATCTTCCCGGAGATGTGGCCGAGGACCACGTGGTTGTTTTCCAGCTTGACCCTGAAGGTCGCATTGGGGAGGTTTTCGATCACCTCTCCCTGCATCTCGATGACGTCTTCCTTCGCCATTTTCCCTCTCACCCCCACCTCACCGGCCAGGGAACCCGCCTCCCTTGAAGTTCGCCTTCTTGAGCAGGCTCTCGTACTGATGCGACATCACATAGGCCTGGACCTGGGACATGAAGTCCATGGTCACGACCACGATGATCAGGAGCGACGTACCGCCGAAGTAGAAGGGAACGTTCCACTTCAGGATCAGGAATTCGGGCAGCAGGCACACCACGGTGACGTAGACCGCCCCGACCAGCGTCAGGCGCATGAGGATCTTGTCGATGTAACGGGAGGTCTGGTCGCCCGGCCGAATGCCAGGGACGAAGGCACCGCTCTTCTTGAGGTTGTCCGCCGTTTCCCGGCTGTTGAAGACGAGGGCCGTGTAGAAGAAACAGAAGAAAACGATGGCTGCCGCATAGAGCATCACGTAGATCGGCTGGCCGGGAGACAGGGTGCTGGCGATGTCCTTCAGCCAGCGCATGCCTTCGCCGGAGCCGAACCATCCGGCAACGGTGGCCGGAAACAGGATGATGCTGGAGGCGAAGATGGGCGGAATGACGCCCGACATGTTGAGCTTCAAGGGCAAATGGGAACTCTGGCCGCCGTACACCTTGTTGCCGACCTGCCGCTTGGCGTAATTCACCAGGATCTTGCGCTGGCCGCGTTCGACGAAGACGACGAAACCGGTGACCAGCACGACCAGGGCGCAAATGAACAGGGCGGTCACCGGGTGCATGGCGCCCGTACGAACAAGTTCGAACAGGCCTCCGAGTGCGTTTGGAAGCCCCGCCGCGATGCCGGCGAAGATGATGATGGAGATGCCGTTCCCCAGACCCCGTTCAGTGATCTGCTCTCCCAGCCACATGAGAAACATGGTGCCGGTCACGAGGGTCGCAACGGTCGTGAATCGGAACACGAAGCCGGGATCAAGCACCAGCCCGGCCTGGGACTCCAGTGCCACCGCAATGCCCAGACCCTGGAACAAGGCCAGGGCCACCGTGCCATAGCGCGTGTACTGGGTGATCTTTCGCCGACCCGCCTCTCCTTCCTTCTTGAGCTGCTCGAGGGACGGCACCGCGATCGTCATCAACTGCATGATGATCGAGGATGAGATGTAAGGCATGATTCCAAGGGCGAAGATCGTGAAGCGCGACAGGGCGCCCCCGGAAAACAGGTTGAATACGCCGAGGATGCCGCCCTGCTGGGACTGGAAGAGCTCCGCCAGCTTGACCGGGTCGATGCCCGGCACCGGAATATGGGCACCGACGCGGTAAACGAC
This sequence comes from Pseudomonadota bacterium, assembly GCA_052035955.1. GTDB lineage: Bacteria > Pseudomonadota > Gammaproteobacteria > Burkholderiales > Rhodocyclaceae > JAEUNJ01. The sequence goes on along the minus strand of JBPOHD010000026.1, from coordinate 9,787 downwards.
GAGGGCGCCCAGCAGGAACCATAGCCGGCGCCAGAGGTCGCCGAACTTGGCTGTCTTTCCGAGGGCTGCAGCTTGCGCGTTGGCCAAAGGCGTGCTCCGGGCGAACTCGTCGATCAGGCCGCGGCGATGTCGGCGACGGAACCGCCGGCCGCTTCGATGGCTGCGCGCGCGCCCTTGGTGGCGCCAACGCCCTTGAGGCTCACCTTCCGGGTGATCTCTCCGGACAGGATCACCTTGGCAGACAGGGCCTCGCCGGGCACGACACCTGCCTGCTTCAGAACCAGCAGATCGATCTCGTCGACGGGAAGCTTCTGGATCTCCGAAAGTCGGACTTCGACATTGCGGGCAGCCGTCAGCGAAACGAAACCACGCTTCGGCAGGCGGCGTTGCAACGGCATCTGGCCGCCCTCGAAACCGACCTTGTGAAAGCCGCCCGAGCGGGACTTCTGACCCTTGTGGCCGCGCCCGGCGGTCTTGCCCAGGCCGCTGCCGATGCCGCGACCGACGCGCTTTGCCGCATGCTTGGCGCCCTTGCCGGGCTTCAGGTTGTTGAGTTCCATGTCAGTCCTCGCACTTCAGGAGGTAGGCGACCTTGCGGATCATGCCGCGCACGGCGGGTGTGTCCTCGACCTGCACGGTGTGGTTCAAACGGCGCAGGCCCAGGCCGCGCACGGTGGCCCGGTGGTCCTGCTTGGTGCCGATGGTGCTCTTCACCAGAGTCACCTTGATCTTCTTGTCGGCCATGGCTTACTCCAGGATTTCCTGCACGCTCTTGCCGCGCTTGGCGGCGATCTCGGCCGGGGTGCTCATGGCCAGGAGGCCATTCAGCGTTGCCCGGACGACGTTGTACGGATTCGTAGAACCGATGGTCTTGGCCACCACGTCGGTGACGCCCATGACCTCGAACACGGCGCGCATGGGACCGCCGGCGATGACACCGGTACCGGCCGCTGCCGGAGACATCAGCACCGTGGTGGCGCCGTGGCGCCCCGTCACCTGGTGGTGCAGCGTGCCGTCGCGAAGGCTGATCTTGTTCATCTTGCGGCGGGCCTCCTCCATCGCCTTCTGCACGGCGACCGGAACTTCGCGGGACTTGCCCTTGCCCATGCCGACACCACCGTCGCCGTCGCCAACGACGGTCAGGGCGGCGAAGCCGAGGATGCGGCCACCCTTGACGACCTTGGTGACACGATTGATGGAGACCATCTTCTCGCGCATGCCGTCATCACGCTCTTCCTGGGCCTGCTGCGGTTTCTTGCTTTGCGGTTTAGCCATGGAAACTCTCGCTTAGAACTTGAGGCCGCCTTCGCGGGCCGCATCGGCCAGCGCCTTGACGCGACCATGAAAATGAAAGCCCGAGCGATCGAAGGCCACCTGTTCGACTCCGGCCGCCTTCGCACGTTCAGCGATCAGCTTGCCGACAATCTTGGCCGCCTCGACGTTGCCGCCGTTCGGGATCTGCTTGCGGACATCCGCCTCGACGGTCGATGCGGCGGCGAGCACCTTCGTGCCGCAGCCGGAATAGACCTGCGCATAGATGTGGCAGTTGGAACGATGGACCGCGAGACGGACCATCTTGAGCTCCGCGATCTTGGCGCGGGTTTTGCGCGCCCTGCGCAAACGAGCTTGTTTCTTGTCCATGATTCGGCGCCCTTACTTCTTCTTCGTTTCCTTGATGACGACCACCTCGTTGGCATAACGCACACCCTTGCCCTTGTAGGGCTCCGGCTTGCGGTAGGCGCGAACTTCGGCAGCCACCTGACCCACCAGTTGCTTGTCGATCCCCTTGATCAGGATCTCGGTCTGGGTGGGCGTCTCGACCTTGATGCCGTTCGGCATGTCGTGCACCACGGGGTGCGAGTAGCCGAGGCTGAGGTTCAGCTTGGTTCCCTGGGCCTGGGCGCGATAGCCCACGCCGACCAGGGTCAGCTTCTTCTCGAATCCCTTGGTGACGCCGGTCACCATGTTGTTCACCAACGCACGCATGGTGCCGGACATGGCCCCACCGTTCTCGGTCCCCTCGACTGCGCGGCAGACGATCTGGTCGCCCTCGCGCTCGACCTTGACCGACGGGAGCAGGAACTGGGTGAGGATTCCCAGGGGACCCTTGACGCTGATTTCCTCGGCGCCGAGAGCAACCTCAACGCCCTTGGGCAGATTGACTGGGTATTTGGCGATACGGGACATGTCGCTCTCCTTACGCCACGATGCAGAGCACTTCACCGCCCATGTTGGCGGCGCGGGCACGGCGATCGGTCATCACGCCCTTCGGGGTGGAGACGATGGCAACACCAAGGCCGTTCATGACCTTGGGGAGCTCGTCCTTGCCCCGATAGACCCGGAGCCCCGGGGTCGATACGCGTTCGATGCGTTCGATGACCGGACGGCCGGCGTAATACTTGAGGGCGATGTCGAGTTCGTTGTGGGGGCCGTTCTGGCGCACCGCGAAGTCCTCGATATAGCCTTCGTCCTTCAGAACCTTGGCGATAGCCACCTTCAGCTTCGACGCGGGCATCGCCACGGCCACCTTCTCGGCCATCTGGGCGTTGCGGATGCGCGTCAGCATATCGGAGATCGGATCAGTCATGCTCATGGGATTCTCCTTACCAGCTGGCCTTGGTCATGCCAGGCACTTCGCCGCGCATGGCAATCTCGCGAAGCTTGTTGCGGCACAGGCCGAACTTGCGGAAAACACCTCGCGGACGACCGGTCAGGGCGCAACGATTGCGCTGACGGGACGGGCTGGCATTGCGCGGCAGCTGCTGCAGCTTCAGGCGGGCGTCCATGCGCTCGTCGTCCGACAGCTTGGCGTTGTTGATCACGGCGAGCAATTCGCTGCGCTTGGCGGCGAACTTGGCCACCGTCTTGGCGCGTTTGGCTTCGCGGTTCTTGATTGAGAGTTTCGCCATGGTTCCCTCAGTTCTTGAAGGGGAATTTGAAGGCGGCGAGGAGGGCTTTCGCCTCCGCGTCGTTCTTCGCCGTCGTGGTGATGCTGATGTTCATTCCGCGCAAGGCATCGATCTTGTCGTACTCGATCTCCGGGAAGATGATCTGTTCCTTGACGCCGAGGTTGTAGTTGCCGCGACCGTCGAAACCCTTTCCGCCGATGCCGCGGAAGTCACGAATACGGGGCATTGCGACGGTGACCAGGCGATCGAGGAACTCGAACATCCTCGTGCCGCGCAGGGTCACCATGCAGCCGATCGGGTATCCCTCGCGGATCTTGAATCCCGCAATGGCCTTCCGCGCCTTGGTGACGACGGGCTTCTGGCCGGCGATTTTCACCATGTCGCCGAGGGCGTTGTCGAGCACCTTCTTGTCGCCGACCGCTTCGCCCACCCCCATGTTCAGGGTGATCTTGGTGATGCGGGGCACTTCCATGATGGACTTGTAGCCGAACTTCTTCAGAAGCTCGGGAACGACGGTTTCTTTGTAGAACTGCTGCATGCGCGCCATGGTCGGTCCTTACGCGTCCACCACTTCGCCGTTCGACTTGAAAACCCGGACCTTGCGGCCGTCGTCGAGGGTCTTGAACCCGACGCGATCGGCCTTCTGGGTCGCCGGATTGACGAGGGCGACATTGGAAACATCGATCGGCATCTCCTTCTCGGTGATGCCGCCGGGCTGCCCCTTCATGGGGTTGGGCTTTGTGTGCTTCTTCACGCGGTTGATGCCCTCGATGACGACGTGCTGGTCGTCGATCCTGCTCAGCACCACGCCGCGCTTGCCCTTGTCTTTTCCGGTGAGGACGATGACGTCGTCACCCTTGCGAATCTTGTTCATTGCCTTTTCCTCGGACCTCGGATCAGAGAACTTCGGGCGCCAGGGAGACGATCTTCATGAAGCGCTCGGTGCGCAACTCACGGGTGACCGGTCCAAAGATGCGGGTGCCGATGGGTTCCATCTTGTTGTTCAGCAGGACGGCCGCATTGCCGTCGAACTTCACGAGGGAGCCATCGGGACGGCGGACGCCCTTGGCGGTGCGCACCACGACGGCGCTATAGACTTCGCCCTTCTTGACACGTCCGCGAGGCGCGGCATCCTTGATGCTGACCTTGATGATGTCGCCGATGCCGGCGTAGCGGCGCTTCGAGCCGCCCATCACCTTGATGCACATGACGGAGCGCGCGCCGGTATTGTCGGCGACGTCGAGCATCGATTGCATTTGAATCATTTGTTGTCTCCAACTTAATCCGCCACCCCGTTGGTGCGGCGGTCAGTCTTGGAACCCGTCCGGGTCGGACCACCCAACCCGATGGGTCGGGCGAAGAAAAAGAGGCAGGATTATAGAACCCCGCCCCGGGTACGTCAACTAATTCAGACCGCGCGCGCCTTTTCGACCACGCGCGTCACGCGCCAGGCCTTGGTCTTGGAAATGGGCGCGCACTCCTCGATCTGCACGAGATCGCCGGATCCGGCCTCCAATCCCTCGACGTGGGCGTGGTACTTCTTGGACTTGGTCATGACCTTGCCGATCACCGGGTGCTTCACCCGACGCTCGACGAGGACCGTGACGGTCTTCTGCATCTTGTCGCTGACCACGCGCCCCTGGAGGGTGCGGCCGCGCTTTTCCGTGCTTTCGCTCATTTGGTCGCCGCCCTTTCGCGCTGGATGGTCTTGATGCGCGCGATGTCCTTGCGCACCTTGCCCAACTGGCTGCTGTTGTTCAGTTGCTGGGTTGCCAGCTGCATGCGCAGCGAGAACTGCGCCTTGCGCAACTCCAGCAGCTCCTTCTGCAGGCCGGCGTCGTCCTTCTGCCTAAGTTCGCTCGCTTTCATGACTTACCCCAGTTGGCGAGTGACAAACATGGTTTCGATCGGGAGCTTGGCGGCGGCCAGGCGGAAAGCCTCGCGGGCCAGGGTCTCGTCGACACCGTCCATTTCATAGAGCACCTTGCCGGGCTGGATCTCGGCGACCCAATACTCGGGGGAGCCCTTGCCATTACCCATCCGGACTTCGGCCGGCTTCTTGGAAATCGGCTTGTCGGGGAAAATGCGGATCCAGATGCGGCCACCGCGCTTGATGTGGCGGGTCATGGCACGGCGGGCGGCCTCGATCTGGCGGGCCGTCAGGCGGCCGCGTCCAATGGCCTTGAGTCCGTATTCCCCGAAGCTGACCTTGGCGCCGCGCGTTGCCAGACCGACGTTTCGGCCCTTCTGTTCCTTGCGGTATTTCCTGCGTGCGGGTTGCAGCATGGTGATTACTCCTTACCTTCCTTGGCTTCACCCTCGGGCTTGACGACGGTCGTCTTGCGCACCCTCTTGACGGGCGGCTTGGCCGGGGTTTCGGGCGCTACGGCGGCTTCGGGCTTGACTTCCTCGGCGGCCTTTTCGGCTGTCTTCCGCGGGGCCGGGCGGCGGGGGCCGGCAGGCTTTGCACCGTCCTCGCCCTCGGGCTTGCCGGTCGGGCGGCCGGGACGACGCAACTTGCGCGGCTCCTCGGCGGCGGGCTCGACAGCGGGCTGCTCGTTGCGGCCCAGTACGATTCCCTTGAATACCCAGACCTTGATGCCGATGATGCCGTAGGTGGTCTTGGCCTCGGAGGTACCGTAGTCGATGTCGGCACGCAAGGTGTGCAGCGGCACCCGGCCTTCCCGATACCACTCGGTTCGGGCGATTTCGGCACCGTTAAGGCGACCGGAACTCATGATCTTGATGCCCTGGGCGCCGAGGCGCATGGCATTCTGCATGGCCCGCTTCATGGCCCGCCTGAACATGATCCGCTTCTCGAGCTGCTGCGCAATGGAATCGGCGATCAACTGGGCATCCAGCTCAGGCTTGCGGATCTCCTCGATATTGACATGAACTGGCACGCCCATCTTGCGCTGCAGGTCACGCTTCAGCTGCTCGATGTCCTCGCCCTTCTTGCCGATGACGACACCGGGGCGGGCACTAAAAACGGTGACACGCGCATTCTTCGCGGGACGCTCGATGACCACGCGTCCGACGGAGGCATGGGAGAGCTTCTTGCGCAGGTAATCGCGGACCTCGATGTCCTCCTTGAGCATTTGCGGGAAATGCTTGGAGGTCGCATACCACCGCGACGTCCAGTCGCGGGTGACCGAAAGGCGGAAGCCGGTCGGATGAATCTTCTGTCCCATAGTCTTTCCTCAGTCCCCGACGGTCACGTAGATATGGCAGGTTGGCTTCACGATCCGGTTGCCCCGCCCCTTGGCCCGGGCGGTGAATCGCTTCAGTACGACGCCCTTCTCGACGTGTATGGTCTTGACCTTCAGCGTATCGATGTCGGCGCCGTCATTGTGCTCGGCATTTGCGATCGCCGATTCCAGCACCTTCTTGACGATACCAGCGCCCTTCTTCGGACTGAACGACAGGATGTTGAGGGCCTGATCGACCGGCTTGCCGCGGACCAGATCGGCAACCAGACGGCCTTTCTGGGCCGACAGGCGGACGCCGCGCAGGATGGCATTGGTTTCCATCGTCATTTCCTCACTTCTTCACCGCGGCCTTCTTGCCGCCGGTGTGGCCCTTGAACGTCCGGGTCAGCGCGAACTCACCGAGCTTGTGACCGACCATGTTCTCCGAGACGTAGACAGGAATGTGCTGCTTGCCGTTGTGAACCGCGATGGTCAGGCCGACGAAATCCGGGAGGACGGTCGAGCGACGGGACCAAGTCTTGATCGGGCGCTTGTCGTTGCCGGCGCGGGCGGCTTCCACCTTCTTGAGCAGGTGGTCGTCGATGAACGGACCCTTTTTGATTGAGCGTGCCATAGCTTTCCTCTTCTCGCCTCAGTTAGCGCTTGTATCGGCGCTGGACGATCATGCTGTCCGTGCGCTTGTTGCTGCGGGTGCGATAGCCCTTGGTCGGCTGACCCCAGGGACTGACCGGGACGCGACCCTCGCCGGTACGGCCTTCGCCTCCGCCGTGGGGGTGGTCGATCGGGTTCATGGCGACGCCTCGCACGGTCGGGCGGATGCCGCGCCAGCGTTGGGCGCCGGCCTTGCCGATCTTGCGCAGATTGTTTTCCTCGTTGCCAACTTCCCCGATGGTGGCCCGACACTCGACATGAACGCGGCGGATCTCACCGGAGCGCAGGCGGAGCTGGGCGTAGGCACCCTCGCGGGCCAGCAGCTGGACGGAAGTGCCGGCCGCACGGGCGATCTGGGCACCCTTCCCCGGCGTCATCTCGACGCAGTGGATGGTCGAACCGACCGGAATGTTGCGGATCGGCAGCGTGTTGCCCGCCTTGATGGGGGCCTCGGAACCGCTGATCAGTTCCTGGCCGACCGCCAGCCCCTTGGGGGCGATGATGTAGCGGCGCTCGCCGTCGGCGTAGCAAAGCAGGGCAATGTTGGCGGAACGGTTGGGGTCGTACTCCAGGCGCTCCACCTTGGCCGGAATCCCGTCCTTGTTGCGACGGAAATCGACGATCCGGTATTGCTTTTTGTGGCCGCCACCCTGGTGGCGCGTGGTGATGTGGCCGTGGTTGTTGCGACCCGCCTTGTTGGACTTGGCAGAGGTCAGGCCGTCGACCGGACGCCCCTTGTACAGGTTCGGATTGACGACCTTGACGACGGCGCGGCGGCCGGCGGAGGTCGGCTTGACTTTGACGAGAGCCATTTACGCAGCCCCCCCTTCGGCGAAGTTGATTTCCTGACCGGGCTTCAGGCAGACGAAGGCCTTCTTGACGTCACTGCGACGCCCCATGCCGCGGCCGAATCGCTTGACCTTGCCCTTGAGGTTGGAGACCTGAACCGATTTCACCTGCACCTTGAAAAGCAGTTCCACCGCTGCCTTGATTTCCGGCTTGGTGGCATCGGAGGTCACGACGAAGATCACCTGCTCGTTCTTGTCGGCGATGAAGGTGGCCTTCTCGGAGATCTGGGGCGCCAGCAGAACCTGCATCAGGCGCTCCTCGTTGAATTTCTGCGCGCTCATGCCAGCATTTCCTCCATCTTGGCCACAGCACCCTTGGTCATGAGGACCTTGGGGAACCGGACCAGGGAAACGGGATCCGCCTGTTGCGCCTCGAGGACCAGCACGTTCGGCAGGTTGCGGGCGGCAAGGAAAAGGTTCTCGTCGAAGCCGTCGGTGATGACCAACACGGATTCAAGCCCCATGCCCTTCAGCTTCTGGGCGACCAGCTTGGTCTTCGGCGCCTCCACGGCGAAGTTCTCGACGACCGCGAGGCGGTCTTCCCGTGCCAGCTGGGAAAGGATGGAAGCGATGCCGGCCCGGTACATCTTGCGATTCACCTTCTGGGAGAAATTCTCCTCGGGCGAATTCGGGAAGATCCGACCGCCCCCGCGCCACAGGGGCGAGGAGGTCATGCCGGCACGGGCACGGCCCGTGCCTTTCTGCCGGAAGGGCTTCTTGGTGCTGTGCTTGACCTCGGCGCGATCCTTCTGAGCCCGGTTGCCGGCGCGGCCATTGGCCTGGTAGGCAACGACGATCTGGTGGATCAGGGATTCATTGAAATCCCGGCCGAAGAGGGCATCGGAGGCGGAAACGGTGGCCGCGGCCTGGCCTTGCTCATTTATGAGTTTCAATTCCATGGCAGCTCCCTTACTTGGCCTTGACGGCGGGCACGACGATCACGTCACCACCGCGGGAACCGGGCACGGCCCCCTTCACCAGCAGGAGCTGGCGGGCCTCGTCGATGCGCACGATTTCGAGGGTCTGCTGCGTCCGGGTCACGGCACCGAGGTGGCCGGCCATCCGCTTGCCGGGGAAGACCCGGCCGGGATCCTGGGCCATGCCGATGGAACCCGGCGAGTTGTGCGACACGGAGTTGCCGTGGGACGCCCGGTTCGACGAGAAATGGTGCCGCCGGATCGAACCGGCAAAACCCTTGCCCTGCGTGGTGCCGGTGACATCCACCAACTGGCCCGGCTGGAAGATCGTCACGGAGACGACATCGCCCGGCTTGAAAGTCGCCAATTGATCCTGGCCGATCCGGAACTCCCGGAGGATATGACCGGCCTCGGCGCCGGCCTTGGCAAGGTGCCCCGCCATGGGCTTGGTAACCCGGTTGGCGCGACGCTTGCCGAAGGTCACCTGAACCGCGGAATACCCGTCGGTTTCAGGCGTCTTGATTTGCGTGACGCGATTGTTCGACACGTCGAGCACGGTGACCGGGACGGTGGACCCGTCCTCGGCGAACACGCGCGTCATGCCGACCTTGCGTCCGACAAGGCCTAGACTCATTTTTTCTCCTAACCCCGGCTACGATTGGCCGGGCCCGATTTCAACTTCAAAAACGCCGCCGGCAATACGCCAGCGACGGAATTCCTTACTGCAGCTTGATCTCCACATCGACACCGGCGGGAAGATCCAGCTTCATCAGCGCATCCACGGTCTTGTCGGTGGGATCGATGATGTCCATCAGTCGCAGATGGGTGCGAATCTCGAACTGATCGCGGGAAGTCTTGTTGACGTGCGGCGAACGCAGCACGTTGAAACGTTCGATGCGGGTGGGGAGCGGAACGGGACCGCGCACGACGGCGCCGGTACGCTTGGCCGTATCCACGATTTCCAAGGCCGACTGGTCGATGAGGCGGTAGTCGAACGCCTTGAGGCGGATGCGGATTTTCTGGCTCTGCATGGGTTTTCCTTAAAGAGCGGGCCCACCGGACGCCCGGGGGCCGAAAACGCGAAAGGGCGGAATTATGCCGCCCTTTCGCCCGTTTGGCAAGAGGATTACTCGATGATCTTGGCGACGACGCCGGCGCCGACGGTGCGGCCGCCTTCGCGGATGGCGAAGCGCAGGCCTTCCTCCATGGCGATCGGGGCGATCAGCTTCACCGTCATCTGGATGTTGTCCCCA
>JBPOHD010000120.1:0-26939 GCA_052035955.1 Pseudomonadota bacterium | reverse complement strand
CCAGGCCCTGGTCATCCTCGCCCGCAAACTCGCCCGCGTCGCCTTTGCCCTTCTCAAAACCCAAACCGACTACCACCCCAGACTCCAAAACGAGCCTTGCGTAACGACATAGAATCTCCTACAGGGGGCGCGCGCCGTTCGTTTTCTTGTAGGAGCGGCGGTCACGCCGCGATGTTTTTCGGAACCGCCCCGATCATGCCGGGCCCCCCCTCAGCTCGTCAGCTTCCGGTAGATGTCGGCCACCTTGAGGGGCAGTTTCCGCACGTCGTCCAGCACCGTATAGGCCGCCGGACCGTACATGCGCTTGAGATAATCCGCGCCGTGCCGGTCGATGGTCACGCAATAGGCCCGCACGCCTGCCTGGCGGGCCTCCAGCAAGGCCTGGCGGGTGTCCTCGATGCCGTAGAGGCCCCGGTACTCGTCGCCGAAGTCGTCCGGCCGGCCGTCGGAGATGCTCACCAGCAGGCGATGGCGCACCGGCTGCGCGGCCAGGAGCCGCGTCAGGTGGCGGATGGGCGGCCCCATGCGCGTGTAGTCCTTGGCCTCTACCGAGGCGATGCGGGCCCGCGCCGCGTCGTCGTAGGCCTGGCCGAAATCCTTGATCCGGTAGAGGTCGCAGCGGGTCCGCGTCCAGCCCGAGAATCCCCAGATGGCATAACGGTCGCCGAGCATCTCCAGGGCCTCGCACAGCATGACCAGGGCTTCCCGCTCGGCCTCGTTCACCCATCCCTTGGTAGACCCGCTCATGTCCACCAGGAAGGCGGCAGCGAGGGAGCGATCGTTCCGCTGGCGGCGGCAGAACAGGCGCTCGCCCGACCCGGCGCCGCCTCGCCGGTCGCCGATGGCCGACACCAGGGCATCCAGGTCGAGGTCATCGCCGTCGGGCTGGCGGCGCAGGATGCGATCCTCGCCGCGCAGGGCCTCGAAACGGCGGCGCAGCTGGCGGATCAGCGGCAAGTGGCGACGGCGCACCTCGCCGACGAAGCCCGCATCGCCGGGCGCCACGTCGTGGAGGTAAAGGTGGCACCATTGGCGGCGGTAGGCGCGCCGGCGGAAGTCCCATTCATCATAGAGGGCGTCGGCCCGGGTCTCCAGGGTCGCGGTGGGACCCGGGCCCTGGCGATCCGTCGGTTTCCAGGCGCCGGGGCCGGCCGGCGTCATGCATTCCGGCGGGATCAGCCCCAGGTCCTGGATCAGGGATTGGGCCGCTGCGCGGCCCTCCGGGGGCAGGCTGACGACCTGCCCGTCCACGGTCAGCTCGGCCTCCAGGCTGCCTGTCTCGATGGCGATATCCAGCCCGCCGTCGTCGCCGCCCTGGCGACCCAGGGCGGCCATCAGGCCGGCAATGGACTTGCGCAGGACCGCGGTTTCCTGGGCAATGCGTTCGGCCCTTACCCGTGCCGCCGCAGCCGGGCGGACCTCGCCGCGCAGGCCGGGCGGCGGCGGCTCCGTCTCGAGCAGGCGCGGCAGCCACCTCAGGCTGTCCGCCACGGTGGCCTCCGGGCGGGCCAGGTCGGTCCGCGCCGGGTCGAGGACGGCCGGCAGGTCGGACGCCAGCATGGCCATCTGCCGCGCCAGGCCAGGCAGGTGGCGGCCGACGCAGGCGGTGAGCCGCAGAACCTCGAGGGCGCCAAGCCAGGCGAGGGCCCGCTGGCGGCGCCAGGATTCGGCACCGCCCGCCGCCATCGTCAGGTCCTCTTCCAGGTCGGCGTTGAAGGTACCGAAGCGGGCCTGGGCCCAGAGCAGGCCGGCCACCGCTTTGTAAGCATCGAGACTTGCCGCCGCCGAACCGGCGTCTATCCCGGCCGGCAGGTAGAGGGTCTCGGTGTCGGTCCAGGCGACATCTCCGGCGACGATGCGCAGCGGGCGCCCCGACAGGCCCTGGGCCAGGCGGGCCAGCCTACCTTCCACCTCGTCGAGCCCCAGGCGGCTGCGAGCCTGGCCGCGGTCATGAACGAAGCCCTCCACGTCGCGCAGGCGCGCAACGGCGGCCCGCACGCCGCCCGCATCGTAGGCATCGAGGGCGGCGATGACCCAGCGCTCGGCCTCGCCCGTGCCCATGCGGCGCAGGGCCTCGGTGGCCTGGAGGATCACCATGTAGCCGATTTCCAGATGGGTCTGGGAAGCGACGGCCGACCAGTGGAGGGCAAAGTCCTGCTTGGCCCGCGGCAGCAGGACGAGGGCGTCGATCAGGCTGTCGTAGCTGCGGCCCGACGAGACATCGAAGTAGAAGATGCGGTCGACGCGCTCCCGGAGCTCGGCGACGGTGAGGCGGGCGGATTCGTCAGAAGACGGCGCGGATGAGGTCATCCAGGGAGGCCACGGTGTCGGGCTCGTCGCCCAGGGCGCGACCGATCGCCGCTTCGCAGGCGGCCCGCTCGTCGATGCCGGCGACGATCAGGTGGCCGGCATGGACCAGCAGACGGGTGCTGGCCCCCTCGTCCAGGCCCTGGCCCTTGAGGTTGCGGGTCAGCTCGCCGAGCTTGACCAGGGATGCGGCGGTCGCCCGGGGCAGGCCGGTTTCCCGGGCGACGATGGCGGCTTCCACCTCGGCCGGCGGATAGTCGAAATCGATGGCCACGAAGCGCTGCCGGGTGCTCTGCTTCATCTCCTTCAGCACGCTCTGGTAGCCGGGGTTGTAGGAGACCACGAGCATGAAGTCCGGGGCGGCGCGCACCAGCTCGCCGCGCTTTTCCACCGGCAGCACCCGGCGGGTGTCGGCGAGGGGATGGATCACCACGGTGGTGTCCTTGCGCGCTTCGACGATCTCATCCAGGTAGCAGATGGCCCCGGCGCGCACGGCGGCGGTGAGGGGGCCGTCCAGCCACACGGTCTCCTCGCCGACCAGCAGGTAGCGCCCCACCAGGTCGGCGGTCGTCAGGTCGTCGTGGCAGGCGACGGTGACCAGGGGACGGCCGAGCTTCCAGGCCATGTGCTCGACGAAGCGGGTCTTGCCGCAGCCCGTGGGGCCTTTCAGCAGCACGGGCAAGCGCTTGGCGGCCGCGGCCTCGAAGAGGGCGACCTCGCCGCCCGCGGCATGGTAGTAGGGTTCCTCGCCGATGCGCTCCAGTTCGGGCGCCAGGGCGTGCAGGGAAGCTGCGTCAGTCGTCGTCAAGGAAGTCGCCCTCTTCGGCCTGGGCCAGCTTCTCGGCGGCCTCCCGCTCCTGCTGCAGGGCCTTCTCCTTCACCTTCTCCCGGCGCACCCGGGCCGCGTCCTCGCCGAGCGCGATGCTCATCTCGCCGAACAGCACCTGGCGCAGGAATCGGAAGGCGAACTGCAGCAGGGCGCCCTCGTCGGCGAGCAACTGCCGGCGCTCCTCCTCCGGGACGGCGAAGAGGCCGGTGAAGGCCTCGCTCTCGAAGAAGGCACGGAAGCGGTCGATGTCGTAGCAGGCCATGAAGAAGAGCTGGCGGCTCTTGATGGACGGCTTGCCGATGCTCGGCCCCGAGGACTTCTTCTTCAGCACCAGTTGGCGCCAGCCGCGGGCCAGTTCGTCGTATTCGTCCAGCCCCTGTTCCTTGCGGTAGGCGTCCACCGTCAGTTCGCGCGGCTCCTGGTGGCCGAGGCAGTGCTCCTCCTGGACGAGGGCGTAGGAATCCCGGTCCACGTATTCATCCTGCTTGCGCATGGACAGCAGGGCCACCGGGTAGTAGCGGCAGGCGGTCGGGCGGTCCCCATAGACATCGCAGCCCTCGGGCTTCATGAAGCGACAGGCCGTGCCGTTCTCCACGGGCTTCATCTTGACGCCGGCGATGCCGTCCTTCTCCATCTCGTAGGGCACCGTGTATTCGGCAAGGAACTGGGTGGAACTCAGGCCGAGCCGGTTCTTCAGGCGCAGGATGTCGTAGGGCGTCAGCGAGATGTCGATGTTGCTGCAGCACTGGTTCCAGCAGCCGATGCCCTTGCGGCACTGGAAGCGGATCGCCTTGCCGCCATCGAACATCTCGGGCATCACGGGGCTGTTGGGGAAGGGATTGTCTTGGTTCGTCATGGCGGACCTCGGTATTGCGGCGCGATCGATGTTACAAGAAAAAAGCCGGGTGCCTTGCGGCACCCGGCCCTGGTACGGCCACTGACGACTGCTCAGTGCGGGGCGGCGGGCTTGAACAGCTTGGACTTGTCCACCAGATCCACGTGCTTGCGCTTGAAGCAGGTCCACTTCTTCGTGTTCTTGTCGTAGATCGAGTTCACGAAGCAGTGCCAGTTGGTCTCGTCGACGAAGTTCTTGTCGGTCCGGTAGTAGAAGCCGGGGTAGCGGCTCTCCTCACGGAACTGGATGTGCTTCATGTGGGCTTCGGCGGTCAGGATGCGATGGTAGTTTTCCCAGGCCCGCAGCAACTCGTGCAGGTCCTTGGCGCGCATCTTCTGGGCGTCTTCCTTGAGCATCTCCAGCTTCTCTTCTGCCACCGCCAGCATCTTGTCGTTGGTGTTGTAGTAGGTGGCGACACCGGCGACGTACTCGTCCATGATCTTTTGCAGACGGAACTGCAGCATCTTGGGCGTGATGTAGTTCGGGTTGACGTCGATGGCGGTGGTGTAGTCCTTGTGTTCCAGGAAGGTGCGCACCGGCTTGTAGATCTCCTCGGCCAGTTGCTCGACGGGGGTGTCGAGTTCGAGGTTGTAGTCCATGTTGTCGAGGGCGAACTGGACCATGGCCTTGGAGGCGAGGCGGCCCTCGGTGTGGGAACCGGAGGAGAACTTGTGGCCGGAGGCGCCGACGCCGTCACCGGCGGTGAACAGGCCCTTGACGGTGGTCATGGAGCGATAGCCCCAGTTCCAGCCCTTGGGCAGGTGGGCGGGCACTTCGTATTCTTCCGTGGTCGGTGCGCCGACGTCCGTCGGGCCCGACACCCAGATGCCGCAGCAGCCGGAGTGGGAGCCGAGCAGGTAGGGCTCGGTGGGCATCAGCTCGGAGTTCTTCTCGCGCGGGTCCACGTTCTCGCCGACCCAGATGCCGCACTGGCCGACGCACATGTCGAGGAAGTCTTCCCAGGCTTCCGCTTCCAGGTGCTTCACTTCCTTGGGCGTCAGGGTCTCGGCCAGCTTGGCCAGGGCGGTGACGGTGTCCATGTAGATGGGGCCGCGGCCTTCCTTCATCTCCTTGAGCATGAGGTGGTTGCGCAGGCAGGAAGCGGGAACGGCAGCCTGCCCGTAGGGCGGGTAGTCGTTCAGCATTTCCTTGTTCTTGACCATGTAGTCTTCGCCGTAGCCGTTGGTGGCCTTGGCCTTGAAGAGCAGGAACCAGGCGCCGACCGGGCCGTAGCCGTCCTTGAAGCGGGCGGGCACGAAGCGGTTTTCCATCATGGTCAGCTCGGCGCCGGCCTCGGCGGCCATGGCGTAGGTGGAACCGGCGTTCCACACCGGGTACCAGGCACGGCCCGTGCCTTCGCCGACGGAACGGGGACGGAACAGGTTCACGCAACCGCCGGCGGCCAGCATGATGGCCTTGGCCTTGTAGACGTAGATCTTGTTCTCGCGCACCGAGAAGCCGACGGCGCCGGCGATGCGGGAGGGATCGTTCTTGTCGTTGACCAGCTTGACGATGAAGATGCGCTCCTGGATGCGGTCCAGGCCCAGGGCCTTCTTGGCGGCCTCGGCGACGATCCACTTGTAGGACTCGCCGTTGATCATGATCTGCCACTTGCCGGAACGCACGGGCTTGCCACCGTCCTTCAGGAGGGGCAGGCCTTCGCGGATGGCTTCGGCACCGTCGTGGCGCACGCCGTCGGCGTCGGTTTTCCAGATCGGCAGGCCCCACTCCTCGAACAGGTGCACGGAGTCATCGACGTTGCGGCCCAGGTCGTAGGCCAGGTCGTCGCGGGTGATGCCCATCAGGTCGTTGGAGACCATGCGGGTGTAGTCGGCGGGATCCTGCTCGGAACCGATGTAGGTGTTGATGGCCGACAGGCCCTGGGCCACGGCGCCGGAGCGGTCCATGGCAGCCTTGTCCACCAGCTTGATCTTCAGTTCCTTGCCGGTCTCGGCCTTGACGGCCTCGGCCCAGCGCATCATTTCGTAAGCCGTGCCGCAGCAGGCCATGCCGCCGCCGATCAGCAGGATGTCCAGGTCTTCCTGGACGATTTCCGGTTTTTCAAAAGTTCCAGCCATTTTCGTGTTCCTCGATCAGTGATTACTTGCGGATCAGTTCTTCGGGCTTGCCGGCACGGTAGCCACCCATGACATCCTTGGTGAAGACGCCGGGAGCCGACAGTTCGGCCATCTTGGGCATGGGCTTGCCGCCGTAGGGATCGATGGAGCCCTCGGCCGTGGTGCGGATCGGGAACTTGAAGCGCTTGATGGTGCCGTTGCGGAACTTGATGGTCCACATGATGGAGTCGGAGCCACGCAGGGGTTGCACGGAACCGCCCAGGGGGACGATGTCGGCGTAGTGGCGGGCCTCGATGGCGCCCTGCGGGCAGATCTTCACGCAGGAGTAGCACTCCCAGCACTGCTCGGGTTCCTGGTTGTAGGCCTTCATGGCGTGCCCGGTGTCGGAGCCGTCCTTGTCCAGCTTCATCAGGTCATGGGGGCAGATGTACATGCAGGCGGTCTTGTCCTGTCCCTTGCAGCCATCGCACTTTTCGGTACGAACGTAGGTAGGCATTTGCTTCTCACTCCTTGGTTGCGAAACACACAGCCCCCCGCCGCCCGGCGGAAGGCGATCCTTGCCGGGTCTTCAGCGTGCCGAATGACCCGAAAGCTTCACTTCGACCTTCTCGTGCTCGGCCAGGCTGGCGTAGTACTCGCGCAGGATGGCAAGCACTTCCGGACGCGAGAACTCGGCCGGCACTTCGCCGCCTTCCGACAGCATCTTGCGGAGCTTGGTGCCGGACAGCAGCAGCCGGTCGGCATCCCCGTGGGGACAGGTGCGTGCCGATGCCATGCCGCCGCACTGGTAGCACCAGAAGGTCCAGTCGATCTTCAGGGCCTGGGTTTCCAGGGCGCCCCTGGGAATCTGGTCGAAGACATGGTGGGCGTCGAAGGGCCCGTAATAGCTGCCGACGCCGGCATGGTCGCGGCCGACGATCAGGTGCGAGCAGCCGTAGTTCTGGCGGAAAACGGCATGGAGCAGGGCCTCGCGCGGGCCGGCGTAGCGCATGTCCAGCGGATAGCCGGCCTGGACCACGGTCTTGGCGACGAAATAGTTGTCCATCAGCGTGGCGATGGCGCGCGAGCGGACGTCGGCGGGAATGTCGCCGGGCTTCAGGTTGCCGAGCAGCGAATGGACGAGGACGCCGTCGCAGGTCTCGATGGCCACCTTGGCCAGGTACTCGTGGGAGCGGTGCATCGGGTTGCGCGTCTGGAAGGCGGCGACCTTGTTCCAGCCCATGGATTCGAAAAGGGCCCGGGTCTCCTTGGGCGACATGAACAGCGCGCCGTACTTCTCCGGGAAATCGCCCTGGGAAAGCACCTTGAGCGGACCGGCCAGGTTGATGTCGCCCTGCTCCATGACCATCTTGACGCCGGGGTGCTCCAGGTCGGTGGTCTTGAAGACCGTGGCGCACTCGTGGGCCTTGTCGATGGCGTATTTCTCGGTGACCAGCATGGTCGCGAGGATGGAACCGTCATCGGGGTCAACGAGCGCGATGTCGGCGCCGGTCGCGATGGATTCGGCAGCCGCCCGGCTGGCGGAAAGGGTGATCGGGATGGGCCAGAACAGGCCCGAGGCCGTCTTCATGCCGTCGCAGACGCCCTGCCAGTCGGCGTGGGTCATGAAACCGTCGAGCGGCGTGAAACCGCCGATGCCGAGCATGATGATGTCGCCCTTCTCGCGCGAGCTGACGACCAGTTTCGGAAGGGTTGCGGCACGGGCGAGCTCCGCGATCAGCGCTTCACCTTCGAGCAGCAGGGGCCGCAGATTGCCGCCCCCGTGCGGATTGACCAATGCCATGACCCCTCCTGCCTGTTATTCGAGCGGGTCGAAGGCTAGCACTTCCGAAATGGGCTTCCGAACGTATTTTTCGATGCCGGAATAAGGGCCGCGAATTTTGGGATGTGCGCGTTTGATCCAGATCAAACGCGGGCTGCGGCGGGCGCCGGGACGGCCCCATCAAGGCCCTGGTCAGGGCTTCTTCTGCTTCGCTTCCTCGGCCTGTTGGCGCTTGAGTTCCCGCAACCGGGCATCCACCTGGGACTGCTCGTAGAAATCGCCGTCGCCGGCCTTCTGCGCGAACTGCAACTGCTCTATCGCGGCCAGCAACTGTCCCTGCAGGAAATAGGATTCCGCCTGTGCCCTGTGCTGCTGCAGGCGCTTGCCGAGGATTGCATACGCCCTGGCCTGCAAGGCATGGGCGCGGGCGTCCTGCGGGTAGTCCTGGAGGTCGGCGGTGACCGCCTTCAGGGCGTCGGAACCCTGCCCGGCGGCGATGAGGTCTTCCACCAGCGCGTAGGACAAGGCCCGTTCCTGGGGATAACGCACGATTGCCGACCGCAGGATGCCAATGGCGCCGGGCAGGTCGCCCTGCCTGGCCCGGGACTCGGCCGCCAGGGTTTCCACCATCGGCGAGACGACCTTGAGGCGACGAAGTTCGGCGACCTCCTTGTCCGCTGCCGGATAATTCTTGGCCCGCAACTGGGCATGGGCAAGCCCATGGCGGGCAGCCGCCTCGGAATTGAACTTCCGGTCGCGCACGAGATTCGAGAAGTCGAGGACGGCATCCTGGGGCGTTCCCTCCTGGGCGCGCAGCTTGGCCCGCACGAGGAGGAAATCGAGGCTGTCCGGCACCTGGCGGTAGGTCCGCTGGTGGATGCGGTTCTCCATGTCGGCAATACGCTCGGTGGTCAGGGGATGCGTGCGCAGATAACCCGGAGCGTTGTTCTCGTAGAGGCGCCCGAAACGCTGCAGGCGCTCGAAGAAGCTGCCCATGCCACGGATGTCGAAGCCCGATTTCTCCAAGAGTTGTATACCCACGCGATCCGCCTCGTGCTCGAAATCCCGCGAGTAATTGAGTTGGTGCTGGATGCCGGCCGCCTGCCCGGCCACCGCCGCCCCCACGGCGATCTCGGGATTGCTGCGGGCAGCCAGGATGGCCACCGCCAGGGCTGCCAGGGTGCCGAGCTGGGACTGATTCTGCTTGCCGACCAGTCGCGCCAGATGGCGCTGGGTGACGTGGGAAATCTCGTGGGCCAGCACGGAAGCCAGCTCCGATTCGGACTGGGCAGCCAGCACGAGGCCCGTATGCACGCCAATGAAGCCTCCCGGCAGCGCAAAGGCGTTCAGAGTCGAGTCCTTCAGGGCGAAGAACTCGAAATCCTGACGTACCTCGGCAGCCTGGGCCACGAGACGGGAGCCGAGTCGATTGAGGTAGGCATTGACCTCCGGATCATCGAGATAACTGGGTTCCCGCAGCCGGATGTCCCGCATGATCGTTTCGCCGACCCGCTTCTCGAGCAGCGGCGTGAGTTCGGTCTGGGCGGATTCACCCAGGTCCGGCAGCCCCTGGGCGCTTGCGGTGAGGGCGAAAAGCGAAGAAACGAGGGCGACAAGGGAAATGGCACGCTTCATCCGGCCTATGATACAAACTTTGTCCGGCCCCACCCGGCGGCGCTTGGTAAGGATTCGTAAATGCGCCGTCGTCGAATGGTTGGCCGGAACATCGAATACAGGACCGACGCGACGTTTCGCCGGCCGGCGGCAGGCCGCCGCGGCGGCCAAGATGGAGAACCCCCTTGAGTGCATCGCCCCTCACCCATTTCGACGCCCAGGGCCAGGCCCACATGGTGGATGTCGGCGAAAAGCAGGAAACACGGCGCATCGCCAGGGCGGCCGGGCGCATCGTCATGCGCCCGGAGACCCTCGCCCTGATCGAATCGGGCAACGCCCGCAAGGGCGACGTACTGGGGATCGCCCGCATCGCGGCGATCCAGGCCACCAAGCGGACCGCCGACCTGATCCCGCTTTGTCACCCCCTGGCCCTTACCCGGGTCGCGGCGGAGTTCACGGTGGATGGGGACGCCTGCGCGGTCACCTGCGAGGCGACAGCCGAGACCGTCGGACGGACCGGCGTGGAAATGGAAGCCCTGACGGCCGTTTCCGTCGGACTGCTCACCGTGTACGACATGTGCAAGGCGGTGGATCGCGGCATGCGGATCGAAGGTATTCGCCTGCTGGAGAAGGAAGGGGGCCGATCCGGCCATTGGACGGCGAACGAGGATTAGGCTGGGGCAAAAAATCCGGCTTGCCCACGGCGGGGCGGATCGGAAAAGGTGGGGCGGCGCCCGCATGAGCCCGCCTAATCCCCGGATAAGAACGATGACTTGTGCCGGCAACGGCCAATCGCGACAATGAATGTTTCGGTTTCGAACCACCCCCGCGGGGTAAATCAGGAGGAAGAAAGAACGATGGACACGACACGCAGACAGCTGCTGAGGGGTGCCGGTGCAACCGGTGCCCTGGCCGCCGCCCTGGCGGCGGGCTTGCTCAAGCCCACCCAGGTCCTGGCCGCCGAATGGAACCGGGCCGCCTTCGAAGCCAAGGAATCGCCGGCGGTCCTGAAGGCCCTCGGCGCGGCCAGCGCGGCCGACAGCAAGGACCTGCTGCTGAAGGCGCCGGACATCGCCGAGAACGGCGCCGTGGTCCCGGTGGAGGTGACGAGCAACATCCCGAACACCATCTCCCTCGCTGTCCTGGTGGACAAGAACCCCCTGCCCCTGTCGGCCGCCTTCGACTTCGCCAACGGCGCCGTGCCCGAGATGGCGGTCCGCCTGAAACTCGGCCAGACGTCGGTGGTGAAGGCGGTCGCCAAGACGGCGGACGGCAAGTTCTACACCGTCCAGAAGGAAGTGAAGGTCACGGTCGGCGGCTGCGGCGGCTGAACCCCGAGAGAGGAAAGGGAAGAACATGACAGATCCGATGAAGATTCGCGCCCAGATGAAGGGCGACATCGCCGAGGTCCGCGTCCTGATGGCCCATGCCATGGAAACGGGCCAACGCAAGGACAACGCCGGAAACCTGGTGCCGGCCCATTTCATCCAGCAGATCACCATCGAAGTGGGTGGCAAGATGGTCATCCAGGGCCAGACAGGTACCTCGGTATCGCGCAACCCGGTGTTCGCCTTCAAGGTCAAGGGCGCCAAGGCCGGCGACAAGGTGGTGGTGAACTGGGTGGACAACAAGGGCGAGAAGCGCACCGACGAAGCGGCGATCGCGGCCTGAACCAGGGGTAGGAGCGGCACCCCCCGCTCCCTCCCGCAGGAAAACAGAGTTCGGCGCCCCCGGCGACCGGACCGGCCATGCAGTACCAACCAACGGAGGAGAAGAATGCGCAAAGCATTGATGCCAGTGGCGGCCGGATGCCTGGCCGCCGCCATTTCCCTGGGGACATGGGCGCAAGCCAAGCCGGCCCCGCGCAAGGCGCCGCCGCCGAAGGCGGCTACCCAGGCGGAGGAAAAGGACGCCGCCACCCAGGAGTTCGAGAAATTCCGCGCCGAGATGGAGGACAGCAATCCGGCCGAGTTGTTCGAGGCCAAGGGCGAGGAATTGTGGAAGGCCAGGCGCGGCCCGCGCAACGTGTCGCTGGCCGAGAGCTGCGACCTCGGCCTGGGGATCGGCAAGGTCAAGGGCGCCTACGTCCAGACGCCCCGCCACTATCCCGATGCCGATGCGGTGATGGATGCGGAGCGCCGCATCGTCTGGTGCATGGTGGAAAAGCAGGGCTTCCGGTTCGATGACATCGCCCAGCGCCCGTTCGCCAGCGAGACCCATACCCCCGACATCACCAACCTGGTCACCTACGTCGCCGGGCAGTCGCGCAACATGAAGCTGGCAGTGCCCCTGAATGACCCGAAGGTCCGCGAAGCCTACGAAATCGGCAAGGAGATGGCCGCCTACCGGGCCGGACCCTACGATTTCTCCTGCAATACCTGCCACGGTTCCGACGGCAAGCGCATCCGCATGCAGAACCTGCCGAACATCAGCACGCCCCAGGGCGCCCTCAAGGGCGTCCAGGGCTGGCCCGGGTATCGCATGACCGGCGGCGTCATGCTGACCCACCAATGGCGCATGGGCGACTGCTTCCGCCAGCAGCGCTTCCCCCAACCCAAGTACGCCTCGGACGCGGTCGCCTACCTGCTGACCTATCTGATCGGTACCGCCAACGGCCTGGAGTACAAGGGCCCGGGCATCAAGCGCTGAGGGGGGAAGAACATGCAGACGAAAAAATTCATTGCCCTGGGCCTGGTGGCGGCGCCGCTGGCCCTGACCGCGGCCCTGGCCGAGGCCGATTCCGACCGGCGGGCGGTGGCGATCGCCGTGATCGCCAAGGACTTCCAGCCCCGTGGCCAGGCCGGCCTGGACCGGCTGTCGGAGGACGGCCTGCAGGCCATCTGCAACCGGACCGGCAACAATCCCCCGGCCTACATCGCGAGGCAGATCGAGGCCGACCAGTTGGCTGGCGTCCGCTATCCGGCGGACGGCAGGCTGATGGGCGACTGGAAACAGGGAGAGCAGATCGCCCAGAGCGGCCGCGGCTTCACCTGGACCGACAATCCCGGCCTGCCGGTGGGCGGCAATTGCTACAACTGCCACCAGATCTCGCCCAAGGAGTTGTCCTACGGTACCGTGGGCCCGAGCCTGTACCAGTTCGGCAAGATCCGGGGCAGCGGTGCGGACATGCAGAAGTACGTCTATACCAAGGTCTTCAATGCCAAGGCCTACAACGTCTGCTCGGAGATGCCGCGCTTCGGCCATGTCGGCGCCCTCAACGAGCAGCAGATCCGCCACCTGGTCGCGCTGCTGCTGGATCCCGAGTCGCCGGTCAACAAGTGACGACCGACCCGCCGCGGCTTCCCTGCCCAGGGGAAGCCGCGTAACGCCGAGCGTCTTCCGGTTGCCCGCCACCCGGCCCGCCGGGTCGCAGCCGCCCATGGCATCGGGTGCCCGCAAGCCGTACCGGGCGCGCCTTGCCACCGAGCCCCGCCTTTCCTTTCCGGAGTCCCCATGTCCTCGATGAACCGCCGCGAGTTCCTGCAAATCCTCGCCGCCGGCGCAGCCGCCGGAATGGCGCTCGACGCTCCCGACATCCTCGCCGCCCAGGGCAGTCCCGGCATCGACCGGCTCTACGACCTGCCGCGCTTCGGCAACGTCCATCTGCTGCATTTCACCGACTGCCACGCCCAGTTGTTGCCCCTGCATTTCCGCGAACCGAGCGTGAACCTGGGCGTCGGCGCCGCTTCCGGCAAACCGCCGCACCTGGTCGGCGAGCACCTGCTGAAGGCCTTCCGGATCGCCCCGCGCTCGCCCGAGGCGCACGCCTTCACCTACCTGGACTTCGAGCGCGCGGCCAGGACCTTCGGCAGCGTCGGCGGGTTCGCCCACCTGTCCACCCTGGTGAAGCGGCTGCGGACCAGCCGCCCCGGGGCCCTGCTGCTCGACGGAGGGGATACCTGGCAGGGTTCCGCCACCGCCCTGTGGAGCAAGGGGCAGGACATGGTCGATGCCTGCCGCCTGTTGGGCGTGGACATGATGGCTCCCCACTGGGAATTCACCCTCGGCCACGAGCGGGTGAAGGAGATCCTCGAACGGGATTTCAAGGGGCGTATCGAATTCCTCGCCCAGAACGTCAAGACCACCGACTTCAGCGACCCGGTGTTCGCCCCCTACGCGATCCGCGAGATGAACGGGGTGCCGGTGGCGGTGGTCGGCCAGGCCTTCCCCTACACGCCCATCGCCAACCCGCGCTACATGGTCCCCGACTGGACCTTCGGCATCCAGGAGGAGGAGATGCAGAAGACGGTGGACGAGGCGCGGGCCAAGGGCGCCAAGGTGGTGGTGGTGCTTTCCCACAATGGCATGGACGTGGACCTGAAGCTCGCCTCCCGGGTGCGCGGCATCGATGCCATCCTCGGCGGCCACACCCATGACGGCATACCGCAGCCGGTCGTCGTCGCCAACCCCGGCGGCCGCACCCTGGTCACCAACGCGGGCTCCAACGGCAAGTTCCTGGCCGTCCTCGACTTCGACGTCCGCAACGGCGCCATCGCGGACTTCCGCTACCGGCTGCTGCCGGTCTTCTCGCGACTCCTGCCGGCGGACCGCGAGATGGCCGCCTTGATCGAGAAGGTGCGCGCGCCGCACCTAGCGAAGCTGACCGAACCCCTGGCCGTCACCGAGGGGCTGCTGTACCGGCGGGGCAACTTCAACGGCTCCTGGGACCAATTGATCCTCGACGCGATGATCGACGTCAAGGGCGCCGACATCGCCTTCTCGCCGGGATTCCGCTGGGGGACGACGCTCCTGCCCGGCCAGTCCATCACCTTCGAGCACCTGATGGACCAGACCGCCATCACCTACCCCTACTCCACCCTGACCGAGATGAGCGGCGAGCAGATCAAGAACATCCTGGAGGACGTGGGCGACAACCTTTTCAATCCCGACCCCTATTACCAGCAGGGCGGCGACATGGTGCGGGTCGGCGGCATGACCTATGCCTGCGATCCGAACGCGAAGATCGGCAACCGCATCCAGGACATGCGGCTGGCCGGCAAGCCCATCGAAGCGGGCCGCAAGTACAAGGTGGCCGGCTGGGCGCCGGTCGCCGAAGGTGCCCAGGGGGAACCGATCTGGGAGGTCGTCGCCCGCTGGCTGCGCGACCGCAGGACCGTCACCGCCCGCCGCCTCAACAACCCGCGCCTGATCGGCATGGAGGGCAACCGGGGCATGGCCTGAGCCCCTGCGGCCCCGGAGGCGCCCGCCCGCCGGCGACCCGGGACGGCCTGCCGTAGAATGCGGCCATGAAAATCGGAAAAAGTGGCCTGCTGGCCGCGATCGTCGTGGTGGCAGCCGTCCTGGGCTTCGCCGGCTATCGGATGCTTGGGGGCGGCAACGAAGCGCCCCGCTACAAGTTCGCCAAGGTCGAGCGGGGTCCGCTGAACGCGCAGGTTTCCGCATCGGGCACCCTCAATCCGGTGGTCTCCGTCCAGGTGGGATCCCAGGTCTCCGGGCAGATCAAGGAGATTCTGGTGGACTTCAATTCCGAGGTGAAGGCCGGCCAGCTGATCACCCGGCTGGACCCGGAGACTTTCGAGTACCGTGTGCGCCAGGCGGAAGCGGACCTGGAGGCGACCCGTTCCGGAGTCCTGGTGCAGAAGGCGGAAGTGTTCCGGGCCCGGGTAAACCTCGCCGACGCCGAACGCGATTTCGAGCGCAAGAAGCTCCTGGTCGAGAAGAACTTCATCTCCCCGGCGGACCGGGACAAGGCCCTGACGGTGATGGAGGCCGCCCGCGCCCAACTGCAGGTGGCCGAGGCCCAGGTGCGCAACAGCGAGGCGACCGTGCGCCAGCGGGAGGCCCAGTTGGCCCAGGCCCGCGTCGACCTGGCGCGCACCGAGATCCGGGCGCCGGTGAATGGCGTCGTCGTCAAGCGCAGCATCGAACCGGGCCAGACGGTGGCGGCCAGCCTGCAGGCGCCCGAACTCTTCGTCATCGCCCGCAACCTGACCGACATGCAGGTGGAGACCTCGATCGACGAGGCCGACGTCGGCCGCATCCGCCTCGGCCAGAAGGCCACCTTCACCGTGGACGCCTTCCCGGGCCGGTCCTTCGAGGGCCAGGTGATGCAGATCCGCAAGGCGGCGCAGGTGGTGTCCAACGTGGTCACCTATACGGTCATCGTCTCGGCCGGCAATCCGGAACTGATCCTGCTGCCGGGCATGACCGCCAACGTGCGCATCCTCACCCAGCGCAAGGACTCGGTGCTCAAGGTTTCCAACGCCGCGCTGCGCTTCAAGCCCGCGGCCGCCGAGGCGAAGGCGGCGACGCCGGCCCCCGAAGCCGGCGGCCCCCCGGCTGGCGGCCCCGGCGGCCAGCTGCGCGAACGCCTGGTGGCGGAACTCAAGCTGGACCCGGACCAGCAGGGCAAGCTGGACTCCATCCTCGGTGAGTTGCGCGGCAAGCGCGGCGCCGTCCGGGACCTGCCGGAGGCCGATCGGGCCAAGGCCCAGGAACGCCTGCGCCTGGAGACCCGCGAGCGCATCAACGGCATCCTCAACCCGGAACAGCAGAAACGCTACGCCGAGCTGGCCGGCGAACTCGACGCCGTGCGCGCCGGCGGCACCGGCTCCGGCCGGCTTTGGGTGGCGGATGCGGAGGGCCGTCCGAAGGCCATCCCGGTGCGGCTGGGCATTTCCGACGGGACGGTCACCGAGATCGTCTCCGGCGAGGTCAGCGAAGGCATGGAGATCATCGTCGGCACGGCGACGGGGGCCAGCGTCGGCAAGGCAGCCACCGCGCCCGGCCCGCGCATGTTCTGAGCCGACGCCGGCCATGGAGAGGGAGCCGCTGATCCGTACCCGCGCCCTGGCCAAGGACTACGCCATGGGCGATACCGTCGTCGCCGCGCTCCGGGGGGTTTCCCTGGATATCGCCGGCGGCGAGTTCGTGGCCGTCATGGGCCCCTCCGGGTCGGGCAAGTCCACCTTCATGAACCTCCTCGGCTGCCTCGACCATCCCAGCGGCGGCGAGTACTGGCTGGCCGGCCAGGAGGTGTCCAGACTCTCCGCCGATGAACTGGCCGGCCTGCGCAATCGGCATATCGGTTTCGTGTTCCAGCACTTCAATCTGCTGGCCCGCACGAGCGCCCTCGACAACGTGGCCCTGCCCCTGTTGTATCGTGGCCTGCCGGCCCAGGAGCGACGGCGCAAGGCCATGGCCACGCTGGCCCAGGTGGGACTGGCCGACAGGCACCATCACCAGCCGACCCAGTTGTCGGGGGGCCAGCAGCAGCGCGTGGCGATCGCCCGTGCCCTGGCCAACGATCCGATGCTGGTACTGGCCGACGAGCCGACCGGGGCCCTCGACTCGCGCACCAGCATCGAAATCATGGCCCTGCTCCAGGCCCTCAACCGCGGCGGCATCACCATCGTCCTGGTGACCCACGAGCACGACGTGGCGGCCTTCGCCGGCCGCATCATTTCCTTCCGCGACGGCCGGGTCGTCGAGGACAGGACCAACGCCCCCAGGGACGCCGCGCGGGACCTGCAAGCGGACACGGAGTCCCCGGCATGAACTTCCTGGCGACCTTGCGGGTGGCGCTGCGGGCGCTGCGGGTCAACAAGCTGCGCTCCGGCTTGACCATGCTCGGCATCATCATCGGGGTGGCCGCCGTGATCGTCATGGTGGCCGTCGGCGCGGGCGCCCAGGCCCGGGTGGAGGAACAGATCCGCGCCCTCGGCTCCAACCTGATCATCGTCTTTTCCGCCTCGGCCACCTTCACCGGCGCGCGCGGCGGCGCCGGCTCCCTGCAGACCATCAGCGAGGACGACGCCTATGCCATCGGCCGGGAACTGGAGGAGATCCAGACGGCGGCCCCGGCCTTGCGCGGCAGCGGCCAGGTGGTCTCCGGCAACGCCAACTGGTCGACCGTGTTCTACGGGGTCACCAACGAGTATTTCGAGGCGCGGGAATGGACGGTCGTCGAGGGCCGGGGCTTCGAGCCCTCGGAAGTCTACGGCGCGGCGAAGGTGGCCCTGCTGGGCCAGACGGTGGCGACCAGCCTGTTCGGCGATGCCAGTCCCATCGACCAGGTGGTCCGCATCCGCAAGGTGCCGCTGACGGTGATCGGGGTGCTGGACCGCAAGGGACAAAGCCTGTCCGGCTCGGACCAGGACGACGTGGTCCTGGTGCCCATATCGACCGCCCGCAAGCGGGTCCTCGGCAGCACCTCCCTCGCCAAGTCCCGCTCCGTCGGGTCGATCCACATCAAGGTGCGCCAGGGCGTCGACGTGGGGACGGCGGAAGGCAAGGTCAGGGAGTTGTTGCGTCAACGCCATCGCCTGCAGCCGGGCCAGGACGACGACTTCAATGTCCGCAACATGGCCGAGGTATTGCAGACCCAGGAGGAGTCGTCTCGGGTGATGGCCATGCTGCTGGCCGCCGTGGCCTCGGTGTCCCTCGTCGTCGGCGGCATAGGCATCATGAACATCATGCTGGTTTCGGTGACGGAACGCACCCGCGAGATCGGCCTGCGCATGGCCGTCGGCGCCCGCGGCCGGGACATCCTGACCCAGTTCCTGGTGGAGGCCGTGGTGCTCTCGCTGATCGGCGGCTTCGTCGGCATCGGCCTGGGCATCGGCGGCTCGCTGATGATCGGGCAGTTCGCCGGCTGGCGGATCGAGTTGTCGATGGCATCGATCGCCCTGGCGGTGGGATTCGCGGCCGCCGTCGGGGTATTCTTCGGCTTCTATCCGGCCCGCAAGGCGGCAGCGTTGTTGCCGATCGAAGCCTTGCGGTACGAGTAGGTTACCGTTATGTGACAGTTGCCCCGGACCGGCGCGGTGCCCGATAATCCGGCCCGTCCGGAGAACCCCATGGCAGAAGAAATCGAACTGAAGCTGGCCCTGCCGGAAACGGCTGCGAGCCGATTTCCACGCCATGCGTTGCTGGCCAGGGCCGAATCGCGCCGCCAGTCTCGCCTGCTCAACCTCTATTACGACACCGCCCGGCTCGATTTGATGCGGGCGCGCGTCTCGCTCAGGCTGCGGCGCGACGGTGCAAGCTGGATCCAGACCGTGAAACTGTCGGCGGCCTCGGCCGGAGGACTGACCTCCCGCCCGGAATGGGAGCAGGCCTACGGGGGGCATTTCGATTTCTCCGGCGTCGATGATGCGGGCCTGCGGCGATTCCTGGAGAAACTGAACGCCCGCGGCCGCCTTTCGCCCGTATTCGAGACGAATTTCCGGCGCACCACCTGGCGGCTCCAACCGACCCCGGGGGCGACGCTCGACGTGATGCTGGACCAGGGATGGATCGCCGCTGCCGGACGGCGCGAGGCCATCTCGGAAGTCGAGATCGAACGGGTGACCGGAGACGCCCGCGCCATCTTCTCCGTCGCCGGTGCGTTCGCGCAACGCTTCCCGATGGCGCCGGCCCAACGCTCGAAGGCGGAACGGGGCTACCGGCTCTTCCGCGGCCAGGGCGCGAGCCCGGCCAAGGCGGAGACGCCCCGCTTTCCGGCCGACGCCAGCCCGGCGGCGGCTTTCCGGGAAATCGCCTTCAACTGCCTGACCCACCTGCAGCTGAACCGGGACGGCGCGGTCGTCGACACCCATCCCGAATACATACACCAGGTGCGGGTGGCGACCCGCCGCCTGAGGGCTTCCCTGCGCCTCTTTGCGCCCCTGCTCCAACCCGCGCTCGTGGAGAGCATCCTGCCCGACCTGAGGGAAATGGCGACGCTGCTGGGCCGCACCCGGGACCTGGACGTGCTCCATGCCGAGATCGTTTCTCCCGTACTCGCCGCCCTGCCCGACGAACCTCGGCTGGCCGCCCTCGACGGGGAGATCACCGAGCGGCGCTTCGCCGCCCGGCGGGCCACCGACGCCTACCTGGGCTCGGCCCGCTACGGGCAGGCCATGCTGGTCGCCGCCGAACAACTCCATGCCCTGGATGGCGCAACGGGGCAGGGAGAGGTCCTGTCCTCCTTCGCCGCCCGCCGTTTGTCCCGCTTGCGGCGCAAGGTGGTCCGGCTGGCGAACGCCGCCCGGCCCGACGCGCCGGCCTCCCTGCATGCGCTGCGCATCGCCGTCAAGCGCCTGCGCTACGGGCTGGAGTTCTTCGCGCCGATGACCGGCGGGCGCCGCCTGAAACGCTGTTCCTCCGTCCTGGCGGAGGCGCAGGATGCCCTGGGCAAGCTCAACGACCTGGCCAACGCGGGCCATCTGCTCGAACAATGTGCCGGCACCGATCCCCGGCTGCGCGAGGCGGTCAGCCTCGTCGGCGGTTGGCACGTCCCGCGGCATACCGGGCTGATGGAGCGGGTCCCGGGCATCATTCGCGACCTGCGCCGCCTGGAACTGCCCAGGTTTGCAGGGCTGGGCGGGTAGTTCCGGCGGGAGGGAACCGGCATGGACATCCTTTTCTGGCGGCATGCCGAAGCCGTCGTGGCGGCTCCCGGCACCAGGGACCACGACAGGAAACTGACGGCGAAGGGGAGGACGCAGGCAAGGCGCGTCGGCGGCTGGCTCAATGCGCACTTGCCGGACGACTGTCGCATCCTGGTCAGCCCGGCGGTCCGTACCCGCCAGACGGCAGACGCCCTGGCGCGACCCTACGATATCGATCCACGGCTGGACACCTCGACGACTCACGCAGCGGTGTTGCAGACTGCGCTGTCCTGCCGCGAAAAGACGGTCCTGCTGGTGGGGCATCAGCCCGTGCTGGGGATGGTGCTGGGACAGGTCCTTTTTCCCGACCTGGTCGGCGCGGAACTATCGGTCCGCAAGGGATCCGTATGGTGGGTGCGGATCGAGGGGAAACTGCCGGAAAAAGGGAAACTGCTTGCCGTGATGGGGCCGGAACTGAGCCCCTGAAACGGGCACCCCTCAGCTCATTTGCATGGGCCGGGCAGGAACTTCCGGGCCACGGTGGTGGCGCTTCCGGTGCGCCCGCATTGCCAGAAGAAGGACGTTCCCGCACCCAGGGTGCTGAGATCGGTCGGTGCCCCCGGCACCGTGACCGGCTCCAGGGTCAGGATGTTCGCGGCGCCGGTGACGGCGACGTTGTAGGTGATCGTGATCGTGCCGTCGGCGCCGGTCTCGACCCGGTCCACATTCGTGGTGGCGGGGGCCGCGGGCGAAGTCCAGTTGATGTCGGTGCAATTGGTGCCGGCGGCGCAGGCCAGCGTTCCGGGCGGTGCCCAGGCGCTGGAGGGTCCCTTGGACAGATAGGTCTCCATGACGGCGATCTTGGCGCTGCCGGCGATGGAGAGCCCCTCGGCGACCTTGGTCCGGATCGTGTAGTCCTGGTACTGGGGCAGTGCGATGGCGGCCAGGATGCCGATGATGGCCACCACGATCATCAACTCGATCAGCGTGAAGCCGGCGGAATGCCTTCGGGTCATGGCGAAAAGGAAAGGACCACCCGCAGGTGGCCCTTCCCAGGACAGTCAGATTAGGCCTTGCATGCGGCCGGCAGGTACTTGACGTTCATGGTCGTGCCCGCGGCGCTGCCGGTGCCGTTGGCCACCGCGCCGGCCGGGAGGGCCGGAATCGTGGCCTTGCCGCACACCCAGGCCAGGGACATGCCGGCGTTGGCCGGATCGTCGAGCTTGATGTTGGAATAGACCATCACCACGTTGGCACCGGCCGGAACGACGCTGGCGTTGTAGGTGATGGAGATGGTGCCGTCGCCGTCCGAATTGATGCTGGCGACGTTGGTGGTGGCGGCCTGCCAGGTGACGCCGATGTTCTCGCAGCTTGCCGCGCTGTTGCAGGTGACGACGCCCGGGGGGCCCTTGGACTGGAAGGTCTCGGACAGGCCGGTCTTGTAGGCCGTCGCCAGGGACAGGCCCTCGGACACCTTGGTCCGGATGGTGTAGTCCTGGTACTGGGGCAGCGCGATGGCCGCCAGGATGCCGATGATCGCCACGACGATCATCAGTTCGATCAGGGTGAAGCCCTTTTGAATGGATTTCATATTCGTCTCCTAGTTTGGTCGGTTCGTGCGCGCCACGGCGCCCACGCGTTAGTGATTAGCAACCCGTGTGCCAGCAAGACAAGGAAAAAACCTCCTGAAAAACATGAAGATAAAGCGACTCGACAAATTGCCCCGCGGTACCGGATCGCCAATGCCGGCAGAAACTGACGAAAATCGTCACATTCGCATCGGGATTCAGGCCTTGGCCGCGACGTACCCGGGGATCGCGCCCTCGTCCACCTCGTCGATCTGGCGGGGATCGAGGAACTTCTCGGCATAGTCCAGATAGACCTTTTCGCGGATGAAGACGTCGAACAGGTCGGGGTCGATGTGGCCGTTGAGCCTGAAGTTGCCGAGAATGCGGATGGCTTCCGACAGCTTCATGCCGTGCTTGTAGGGCCGGTCCTTGGCCGTCAGGGCTTCGAAGATGTCCGCTATGCCCATGGTCCGCGCCTGGACGGACATCTGGTCGTGGGTGAGGCCGCGCGGATAGCCCTTGCCGTCCATGCGCTCGTGGTGGCCGCCGGCATACTCCGGGACGTTCTTCAAGTGCTTGGGCCAGGGCAACTGTTCCAGCATCTTGATGGTGGCGACGATGTGGTAGTTGATGACCTCCCGTTCCTTCTGGGTCAGGGTGCCGGCGCGGATCGTGAGGTTCTCGATCTCCTCGGCATTGAGGAAATCCGACTCGACGCCGTCTGTATTGCGCCACTTGCGCAGCAGGCCGATGTCGCGCACCCGCTGCTGGTCGTCGGGGCTCATCGCCTCGCCGCCGACGTTCGACTTGCGCAGGAATTCGCGGTCCGCCTCGAGGTTGCGGCGCTCCCGCTCCAGGTCGGCCCAGACGGCGATCTCGGCCGCCGGGTCGCGGCTTTCGCGCTGGGCGAGGATGCGTTTCAAGGCGTCGAGCTCCGCATCGCGCTTGAGGACCTCGAAGCGGGTATCCACCAGGTGGATGCGATCGAAGATGGTTTGCAGCTTGGTCGCCTTGTCCACCACATGGACCGGGGTCGTGACCTTGCCGCAGTCGTGCAGGAGGCCGGCGATCTTGAGTTCGTAGCGGTCCTTCTCGCTCATTGCGAAATCGGCCAAGGGCCCCTGGCTGGCCTTGCTCGCCGCCTCGGCCAGCATCATCGTGAGCACGGGCACGCGTTCGCAATGGCCGCCCGTATAGGGCGATTTTTCGTCGATCGCCAGGTTGATCAGGCTGATGAAGGATTCGAAGAGTTCCTCGAGTTGCACCACCAGTTGCCGATTGGTCAGGGCGATCGCCGCCTGGGACGCCAGGGACTCGGCGAGGCGCCGGTCGGCGGAGGAGAAGGTGGTCACCTCGCCGGTCACGGGGTCGAGGGCATTGAGCAGTTGGAGGACGCCGATGATCTCGTTCTCGTGATTCTTCATCGGTACCGTGAGGAAGGATTTCGAGCGATACCCCGTTCGTTCGTCGAACTTGCGCGTGCCGGAAAAGTCGAATCCCGCCTCCGTGTAGGCATCGCCGATATTGACCGTCTCGTCGTGGAGCGCCGCAAAGGCGGCGATCATGGAGTTGTTCGGCTCGCCCTTGTCGTTGTAGAGCGGCACGGCCGGAAAGGAGATCGGCTTGCCGGTGGTTCCGCCGAGGGCGATGTTGAGGGAATCGGTGCGCACGATCTCGAAGCGCAGGCTGCGGCCGTCTTCCGACATGCGGTAGAGGGTGCCGCCGTCGGCGTGGGTAATCGTCTTGGCAGCGACCAGGATGCTTTCCAGCAGCCGGTCGATATCCCGCTCCTTGGAGAGGGCCGCACCGATCTCGTTCAGTTGCTCCAGGCGGCGGAAGAGGTTCTCGAGGGTGTCCATTACTTGATGCAGACCGCGCGAACCTGTTTCATGTCCGTGATCCCCTGGAGGACCTTCTCCATGCCGTCCTGCTTGAGCGTGCGCATGCCGTCCTCGAGGGACTGGGCGAGCAGCTCGGCCACCCTGGCGTGCTCCTGGATCAGCTTCTTGACCGCGTCGGTGCCGATCATCAGCTCGTGCAGGCCCAGCCGTCCCTTGTAGCCGGAATTGCCGCAGGCCTCGCAGCCCTTGGCGCGATAGATCTGGAACTTGCCGTCCTTGCCGTAATCCTTCAGCCAGCGCCGGTACAGGTTCTCCATGGCCGACTTGGCGTCCTTCTTGTAGGTGGCCGTGTTCTGCAGTTCCTCGCAGTACTCGGTCAGGAAGTGCTTCATTTCCTCGGGCGCCGGCTCGTAGGCCTCCTTGCACTTGCACAGACGCTTGGCCAGGCGCTGGGCCAGGATGCCGAGCAAGGCGTCGGCGAAGTTGAAGGGGTCCATCCCCATGTCGAGCAGGCGGATGATGGATTCCGGCGCACTGTTGGTGTGCAGGGTGGCGAACACCAGGTGGCCGGTCAGCGAGGCCTCGATGCCGATGCCGGTGGTCTCCGCGTCGCGCATTTCACCGACCATGATGATGTCCGGATCGGCCCGCAGGAAGGACTTCATCACGCTGGCGAAATCGAGCCCCGCCTTCTTGTTCACCTGGACCTGGCGCAGGCCCTTCTGGGTGATTTCCACCGGATCCTCGGCCGTCCAGATCTTGGTGTCGGGCGTGTTCAGGAAGCCGAGGACCGAATGCAGGGTGGTGGTCTTGCCGGAGCCGGTCGGGCCGCAGACGAAGAACAGGCCGTAGGGTTTGGAGACCGCGGTCTTCAGTTTCTCCAGGCTGTCCGGCAACACGCCGAGCTTGTCCAGCGGGATGGGCTCTCCGGCGGCGAGGATCCGCATGACGATATCCTCGACGCCGCCGGCCGAGGGTATGGTCGCCACCCGCAGTTCGATGTCGAGGGGCCCGAAGCGCTTGAACTTGATCTTCCCGTCCTGGGGCTTGCGCTTCTCCGAGATATCCAGGTCGCACATGATCTTGACGCGGGCGACGATGGCATTGCGGAAACTGGCCGGAATCTCGATGTATTTCTGCAGCGAACCGTCCTTGCGGAAACGGACGAGGGTGCGCTCCTTGCCGGGCGCGGGTTCGATATGGATGTCCGAGGCCCCCTGCTGGTAGGCATCGGTGATGATCTTGTTCACCAGCTTGACGAGCTCGTTGTCGGCAGCGGCGGAAACGTCTTCCGCCACCTCGTCCTCGACGCCCTCGTCCATCCCGGAAAGGAGTTCCCCGACCGAAGTGTCGTCCACGAAGGCCTTGGCACCGAAGAACTGGTCAAGCGTCTGGCGGAATTCGCTGATGGTGGTGACCCGGTAGGCCGGCTTGCTCTTCGGGAAGACGTTATTGACGACGCGCGAACCCTTGACCTGCTCGGGATCCATGGTCAGGACGATCAGGCCCTCGCTGGTGTCCTCGATCGGTATCCACTGGTTCTGTTCCAGGTAGTCACGCTTGAGGTTCTTCAGGAGGTCGATGGGCTTGACCCGGTCCGATCGGAATGGCTCGTAGGGGACGCCGAAGAACTTCGAGAGGGCAGCGCCGAGGGTCGGCAGCTTGACCTGGAACTCCGTCAGCAGAACCTCCTCGACATCCTGGTTCTTGCGACGCGCCGAGCGCGTCGCCAATTCGAGTTCCTGGGCGGAAAGGACGGCATCGGCAACCAGGTAGTCGTACTTGGACTTGACGACATGTACCGGCTTGTTGCGCTGGGTGAAGGCGATGGCCAGGGTTTCGCACAGGCCCTTGATGCCCTCCTCCGCAACGGTGGCGAAGGGCATCCCCGCCTTGTTGTTGATGATCTGGACGACGCCGAGCAGTTCGCCCGAGGGCTGGTCCGCGATCGGACCGACCAGCATCTGCTTGGTCCGGTACCCGGTCCGCTTGTCCACTTCCTGGAGGAAACGCAGGCTCGGGTGGATGGCCTTGAGCTCGGTCTCGTCATAGACGTCCCGCACATTGACGATCCGCCTCGACAGGGCCGCATAGCCGGCGACACTCTGGTCGGTGATGGGCAACCGGAGGTCCTTGAAGGAGTTCAGGCCGGTCTTGACCTTGGAGACGATCGATGCCTTGTCCTCGCCGATGGCGTAGATGGTCAGCCGGTCCGCATTGAACAGCGTGCAGATGTCCTGGGAAAGCTCCAGCATGATCTCGTCGATGTTCGAGGTCGCATGGATCTTGTTCGTGACGGTCTGGAGGTTCTTGAAGAAGGTCAGCCGGCTGCCGACATCGGACAATCCGCCGGCGTCCTGGGGTGTGCTGAGGACGGCGCTCATGGCGATCAGCCTCCGGGACGCAACCGCAGGCCGCCTTTGAGCACGGACGCCCGCAAGGCCTTCTGGGAAAGCAGGAAGGCGGCTGCCGAACTGCGTCTGCCACTCTGGCAATAGACGATGTACTCCTGGTTCGCAGGCAGGCCGCCGATGGCCTGGCGCAACTCGTTCAGGGGGAGGTTGATGGCACCCTCCAACCCGTCCAGCTGGAATTCCGCGGGATACCGGACGTCCACCCACCGGGCACCCGACGCGACGTGGCCTTGCGCTTCCTCCCACGTGAGCCCCTGCAGCAGGGGCTCGCGCAGGAGTTCGACGAAATCCTCCTTGCGCAGTCTGAGCAGGCTGCCGTCGGTACGCATGGTGACGGTGGCGTTTCTTGGTCCTTCGGACACGAGGGCCTCCTCGCCAAACGCATCGCCCGTCTTCAGTTCCGCCAATTCGACGGTCGCGCCGGCCACTTCGCGCGTCACGAGGGCGCGTCCGTTCTCGATCAGGTAGTAGTAGTCGCCGATGCCGCCCTGCCGGATGACGGCCTCCCCGCGCCGCACGGCGACACGCTCGAAGCGTCCCAGCAGGGTCTCGATGTGGGCCGGCGGCAAGGCCGCAAATGCACCCTGCGTCAGGCTGCGGGCGGCGAAGAGTCCGGACATGCTTCGCCAGTCCGTGGAATCGGCGTCGAAGGCCTTCGTTTCCTTCTTCTGCTTCGGGAGACTCGCGGCCGGCGCCGCAAGCTGGTCCCAGGTCAGCATGATGTCCAGCATGTCCTCGTCGAAACGGACCAGTTCAACGTCGGTGATGGCCTTGGCCCCTTCGATCGCCTGGGCTCCCTTGCCCAGGGGATTCAATGCGTCCCCCGTACCACCGACCAGCACGGAGGAACTGCCGTCCGTGAACTGTACCCTCATCTCGCCTTTCGCCAGGTAGACCGCCTGGCCGGCCCAAGTCCGGACCCGGAAGGGATCCAGGCCGCGCGCGACTTCCTCACGGTAGCAGAGTCTGCTCAGTTCCTTCAAGCGTTCCCCGCCCAGTTCGCGGATGGGCTGGAGGCGAGAAAGGAATTCGACGCTGACGGAGTCCGGGGTCACAGATCGAACACCTGGTTGTTCTGCAGCATGCGTGGCCGGAATTCGCCGATGCAGTCTTCGATCTCCTGCATTGTCAACTCGATCTGGCCTGGCTTGAGGTGGGTGATGAAGATCTCGGGATCGCGCTGCAACTGGGTCAATTCCTCGGCCAGCATGCTCGGGCAAAGGTGTTTCGAGGCCGCCGCCAGCTTCTTCTCGCGGTTGGAGAAGGCGGTCTCGATGATCAGGTAGCGCAGGTTGCG